>NZ_NIGY01000009.1:0-248532 GCF_003123985.1 Vibrio sp. T9 | reverse complement strand
TGCTTGGCGACCATAGCGTTTTGGACCCACCTGATTTCCATGCCGAACTCAGAAGTGAAACGAAATAGCGCCGATGGTAGTGTGGGGCTTCCCCATGTGAGAGTAGGACATCGCCAGGCTTTAAATTATGGACACTTGCTGATTACAAGCGGGTGATACCACTGCGGAGTGGTAGTTCAGTTGGTTAGAATACCGGCCTGTCACGCCGGGGGTCGCGGGTTCGAGTCCCGTCCACTCCGCCACTTATTTGAGAGTCGTCTCATTAAACACGAACTGCAGGGGTGTAGCTCCAATTGGCAGAGCAGCGGATTCCAAATCCGCGTGTTGGGAGTTCGAATCTCTCCACCCCTGCCATATATCAAGGCTCTGACTTAGGTCGGAGCCTTTTTCGTTTCTAACGAATAGTTGTCGATATCTGATACATATTGATCTTAAGAACATATTACATCGGTGACTTAAGCCATTCTATTTCCCTTGCAATAGATTGCCTCACTAAGCTTCGGTGTATCATTTTACCCCTTCTTACCTCTCTTCATACTCCCATTATTCTTCGTTAGTGAGCTAGTTGATTTACTACTTGATCTATATGACGTGTATAGAAAAGGTTAGTGGTTACATTGGCTTGGATGATTACTGACTTGGTTCCTGTTATTATCATGAGTTAATGCTAATAATTAGGAAGTAAGTTTATGCCACATTTTCGATTCCGTGCTGTAGAGCCGCAAGCTGTTCAGGCACTATCAAAGCCTCTGACGGATGAACTTCAGCCTCTGATGGACTGTCCGCGTGAGGATTTTACTTTTGAGTATATCTACACTACGTTTTTCAATGAGGGCGAGGTGAGTGCTGCATATCCTTTTGTCGAAGTGCTTTGGTTTGATCGTGGTCAGGAAGTACAAGATAAAGTTGCTAAGCTTATTACACAGCAAGTTCGTGGTATTGCTGGTGCGGATATTGATGTTGCAGTTATCTTTTCAGCTTTATCCCCTAAAGCTTATTACGATAATGGCGAACACTACTAAAGGCTAAAATCTATGAAGCTGAGTTTCATTGTATCTTTGGGTTTATGTTTCTCAGCTTCTGTATACTCTACTCCTTGGGAGTCTGTTGCTAACCCTACCCAAAACTCTTCTTCCTCTATTGGTAGCTATGCTAACGGTTGTTTGGATGGTGCATTACCTTTGCCTCTTGATGGCGTTGGTTATCAAGTTTTACGCAGTAAAACGAAACGCTACTATGGGCACCCTAAAACGATAGAGTTTATTGAAAACCTAGCGCTTAAAGCTCATCAAAATCTCAACACAACGCTGCTTATAGGTGACCTGTCTTTACCAAGAGGAGGAAGGTTTTCTTCTGGCCATTCTAGTCACCAAACTGGGTTAGATATTGATATCTGGTTAAGACTCGCTGACCAACCGCTTTCTTATAACGAATTACAACTCCCTAAGCCAATGAGTGTGGTGGACTTAAAAGGTTATTCCATACTTAACCATCGCTGGGAAGATAGGCACTTTAGGCTGATTCGATATGCTGCTCAGAGTGAGGATGTTGCACGAATTTTTGTACATCCTGTCATTAAGGAGCAGCTTTGCTCGCAAGAAGAAGGCAAAGAACGTTCTTGGTTACGTAAAGTTCGCCCTTGGTGGGGGCATCATTACCACTTCCACGTCAGGTTATCTTGTCCTGAGTCGAGTGGCTACTGTGTTGAACAAGCTCTGCCTCCCGCTGGTGATGGTTGCGGGGTAGAGCTTGCTAGTTGGGGACCGAAAGTTAAGCCTATCGATAAGCCTCCGTCTGCGAAAGTTATTACTAAGCCCAAGCGAAAAAAAGCGATTCCACCGCAATGCCAATCACTTATCTCTACTAACTAGAGTGACTCTATAGGTTTATATTCCCTTACGTATCTCTTTTATGAAACTGGAGAAACATCATACTTTTGTCTACAGTGAATAATACCAATACAAAAACTAACCTAATTAGTTTTGGTGACATAATATAGAAATCTAAATTAAACAAAGAGTTGTAGTATAGGTAAGTCGTAACTTCTCTGTTTAGAAAGATCTTTCGTCACGATACTTTGGTTTCTTAGCAATATGTCTGTCAGTTGGCTAGCGAAGCAATAACAAGGCAGACAAGTGTGTGAGGCGGGAATGGATACTTCTCCTGCTAGAAGAGTAAATCAAGGATAAAACCATGACTATGATTTGTGCAAAAGAATTTGCAGAGTGGTTAAGACACAGATTTAGCAGTGAAACGAAAGGGGTCTTATTGACTCGGGTTGATGTAAATCACCTGACAGGACGTCAGCGTCTTGATCCCGGATTTGTTAATGATGTGCATTACGAGCTGATGCAATATGGAATGGCTTTCGTTACGGATACGAGCCGAGAAAACTTTTATCTTGTGCCGGTTTCCCAAGCAGAAAATTGGCGAGATAGGTTAGAGTCTCATTTTGAAAAAGAGTTGTTTTGTAATATCTATCCTATTGAAAAGTCGGGTTAAAAAAAGGTTCAACTTTGTCTCCAAAGTTGAACCTACTTGTTCTTATGCCAACCCTTGAATAATCACGAACTTCTCCAGTAACTGCTCTTCTGTTTCTACATGATCCGGGTCTGTAATGATGCATTTTGTAATCGGACACACTGACTGACAGGTCGGCTTTTCGTAATGTCCCTTACACTCTGTACATAGAGCTGGGTCAATCTCGAAAATGCTTTCTCCCATGCTGATTGCCCCATTGGGGCATTCGGGATCGCACATGTCGCAGTTGATGCATTTGTCAGTAATGAGCAAGGCCATGATTACTTACCAGTCGGGTTACGGGTGTCCTGCCCTGAGTTCAAGTTACGCATCAATAGACCGTATTCTAAATCTAGATCTGCTGGTACTGGAATGAAGACGAAGTGACCATTCCCTTTGGCATCCTCAATAGACTCTGACTTACGGTTTTCCATCGCTTCTAGCGTGAAAACAACATTACCTTTTGGCGTCATTAGCTCAAGACTATCACCGACAAGGAATTTGTTTTTCACTTCTACTTCAGCCATATCACCACGACGTTTACCAGTGAACTCACCGACAAACTGTTGAGCATCAGAGACTGAGTAGCCGTAATCGTAATTTTGGTAGGTATCGTGAGTATGACGACGTAGGAAGCCTTCGGTATAGCCACGGTGAGCTAGGCTCTCTAGTGTACCCATTAGGCTTTCATCAAATGGTCGGCCTGCTACAGCGTCATCAATTGCTTTGCGGTAAACCTGTGCAGTACGAGCACAGTAATAGAATGATTTAGTACGACCTTCGATTTTCAGCGAGTGCACACCCATCTTAGTTAAGCGCTCAACATGCTGTACCGCACGTAGGTCTTTAGAGTTCATGATGTAAGTACCATGTTCATCTTCGTACGCTGCCATTTTTTCTTCTGGACGGTGCGCTTCAGAAAGTAGAACGACTTCATCCGTTGGTTTACCACGACCAATTGTGGTTTCAGGGCGTTCGTCTTGTACTTCGACAGGCTGTGCTTCAGATGGGTCAAACTTCTCTACAATATCACCAGCATCGTTTTCTTTGCCTTCTTCCACTTTGTATTCCCAACGGCACGCGTTGGTGCAAGTGCCTTGGTTAGGATCACGTTTGTTTATGTAACCAGAAAGTAGGCAACGACCAGAATAAGCCATGCATAATGCACCGTGAACGAATACTTCAAGTTCAGTTTCAGGACAATGCTCACGAATTTCTTCGATTTCTTCTAGAGATAGCTCGCGAGAAACGATCACTCGTTCCACGCCATTCGCTGCCCAGAACTTAACAGTCGCCCAGTTTACAGCGTTTGCTTGTACAGAAAGGTGAATTGGCATTTCTGGGAAAGCTTCACGAACCATCATGATTAGGCCTGGATCTGACATGATCAATGCGTCAGGACCCATTTCTACGATTGGTTTAAGATCACGGATGAAGGTTTTTAGCTTCGAGTTGTGTGGTTGAATGTTACATACCACATAAAGCTTTTTGCCTAGAGCATGTGCTTCATCGATACCGATTTTTAGGTTTTCGTGGTTAAACTCATTGTTACGTACGCGGAGGCTGTAGCGAGGTTGGCCAGCGTAAACTGCATCTGCGCCGTAGGCGAATGCGTAACGCATGTTTTTCAGGCTTCCCGCAGGAGACAGTAGCTCAGGTACGAATGCTTTCTCAGTTGTCATTGCTCAATTCTCTTTTATCTGATCACAAGTCAGGCCAATTCCACCTAATGGAAATGGGGCGCAAATTTTACGTCAAAATGTGAACTGTGACTAGGGTAATTGTGCTTCAGATAGAAAAACGCCCTCAAAAAAAGTGAGGGCGTTATGGTTAACCTTTATACAATATTAAGCGTTGGGATTTGGTAAGCCGCCTAGCGCATCGTATAGGTTGGGTAGGAAAGCACTGAACTCCCCACACATCAGAGAGAAGTCTGCATCAAATCGAGCTGCTTGATCTTCACGTGGAATATCGTCATTTTGATCTTTCAATTCATCAGAGAATTTTAGACGCTTAATACCCGCATCTTCTGTCATGATGAATTCAATACGATCTTGCCAATTAAGTGCAAGCTTCGTTACGACTTTATCTGCTGCGATGTGGTTGCGGATTTCATCTGTGGTCAGCTCTTGCTTCTTACAACGAATCACGCCACCTTCTTCAAGCACGGATTTTAGCTCAGCTTCGTCCATCATGGTGATACCTTGAGGTGTGTCGCCCGTTTTCACCCACTCGGTTAGCGTTGTTTCAATCGCTACTTCTGGAATGGCAGGAACAACAGGTAAACTACCCATGGTTTTACGAAGTAGTGCTAATACGTCTTCCGCTTTTTTGTAGCTGCTTGCGTCAACAAGGATGAACCCTTCTTTTGGCATGATGAGCACGTGAGTGTGGCTGCTGCGGCTAAATGCGCGAGGCAGTAAATCCATTACGATGTCATCTTTCAGGTTGTCTTTCTCTTTCTTCTTCAGAGGACGACCTTCTTGCGCTTCCATTGCTTCTACTTTTGCATTCAATGACTCTTTGATCACTGAGGCAGGTAGCATTTTCTCTTCTTTCTTGGCGCAAATCAGAATGCGGTTTTCTGACACGTGAGTCATCATGTCGCCATGTCTACCCATTGCACTGACCCAGCCAAATTTCTGTTTATCTTGACTGCCACATGGGGTGAATCGGAATTCAGACAGTTGAGTTTCTAGTTGTTCGGCGTTGAAAGTAACCTCGCGGTTAACGCGGTATACCAGACAGTTTTTAAACCACATAAATCTTCTCTAGGCTTGATGACAAGGGACTAATCATAGGGAATTTTTGTGCTGATGTCTTAATAGAAATGAAAAATATCCGAATGAACCTCTAAAGAAAGTTATATGAAAATTTGTTTTCAAAGGTCACAAAAGTGTCATAATTGGTAGTGATAATGCTTATGCATAGAGAGGCGCTTTGTCTCTTAAATTCATTAGCTCAACGAACATAAGGTTACTCAATTATGTCTAGAAGGATTCTGGTTGTTGAAGACGAAGCTCCTATTCGCGAAATGCTGTGCTTCGTACTTGAGCAGAAAGGTTACCAAGCGGTAGAAGCGGAAGATTACGATACTGCAGTAACCAAACTGGCTGAACCCTTCCCTGATTTAGTTTTACTGGATTGGATGTTACCAGGCGGCAGCGGCATTAACTTCATCAAGCATATGAAGCGAGAGGAATTAACGCGCAACATTCCAGTTGTGATGCTTACCGCTCGTGGTGAAGAAGAAGATAAAGTGCGCGGTTTAGAAGTCGGTGCGGATGACTACATTACTAAGCCATTTTCTCCTAAAGAGTTGGTTGCCCGTTTAAAAGCGGTGATTCGTCGCGTAACCCCGACCGCATTGGAAGACGTAATTGATGTGCAGGGATTGAAGCTTGATCCTGTATCACACCGTGTCACGGCTAATGATGCACCATTAGATATGGGCCCAACAGAATTTAAAATGCTGCATTTTTTCATGACGCATCAAGAGCGTGTGTACAGCCGTGAGCAGCTATTAAACAATGTTTGGGGTACTAACGTGTATGTCGAAGATCGTACGGTCGATGTTCATATTCGCCGCCTGCGTAAAGCATTGGAAGCCGCAGGTCATGATAAGCTGATCCAAACTGTTCGTGGTGCTGGATACCGCTTCTCGACAAAAGCATAAATTAACACGCAGCTTATCGGTACCATTTCTGGAGTTATGAGTGGTTGAAAGATTAACGTGGAAAAAGCTGGCCTGGGAGCTGGCTTTTTTTTACACCCCATGGGTGATAGTAGGTTGGATATTCGGTTATATGCCGTGGTTGCTTTTGGCTGCTACGGCATTGCAGCTTGTGTGGCATTTGCATAACCAAGTACGTTTATCTTCTTGGTTATGGGATGAAAAGCGCCTCACGCCACCGTCTGGTAGCGGTAACTGGGAATCTTTGTTCAATGGCTTGTATCGCTTACAGCAGCGCCAACGTCGTAAACGCAAAGAGCTTACTAATCTCATTCGCCGATTCAGAAATGGTGCGGAATCGTTACCCGATGCCGTCGTGGTGTTCCGTGCTGAAGGCAATATCGTTTGGTGTAACAAACTGGCTCAACACTTATTGGGTTTCCATTGGCCAGAAGATTCTGGTCAACCTATCTCCAACCTCATCCGTACGCCTGACTTTATCAAGTACCTCAACAAGAAAGACTTCTCTGAGCCATTGGAAATGCGTTCACCACTCAATGTCGAACGCATGCTAGAACTACGTATCGTACCGTATACCGAAGGTGAACATTTGATGGTGGTGCGTGATGTTAGCCAGTTAAAACAACTTGAGGGAATGCGCCGCAACTTCTTTGCTAACGTTTCTCATGAACTGCGTACACCAATGACGGTGCTACAAGGTTATTTAGAGATGACAGAAGACCCTGACATGGTTGTGGGCCCAATGTGGAGCAAAGCGCATGGTGTTATGACGGAGCAGCTCAACCGCATGAACAGTTTGGTGAACCAACTACTGACGCTATCTAAAATTGAAGCGGCACCTATGCATGAGCTTGAAGATGTCGTGAATGTACCTGCGATGCTCGAAGTGCTAGAAAAAGAGGCGGTCAGCCTTAGCGGGGACAACCAACATAAATTGAAATTTGATGTTGATGCTAGCCTACGCGTACTGGGCGATGATGACCAGTTACGTAGTGCTATCTCTAACCTCGTTTATAATGCTGTCAAATACACACCGCCTGGTGCGAACATTAATGTTCGTTGGTTCCAGACCTCTCAAGGCGCATGCTTAGAGGTGGAAGATAGTGGTGATGGTATTGAACCTCAGCACCTCCATCGACTTACTGAGCGTTTTTATCGAGTGGATAAAGCAAGATCACGTGATACTGGTGGAAGTGGTTTAGGGCTAGCCATTGTAAAACACGCGCTGAGTCACCATGACTCTCATTTAGAAATTCACAGTGAAGTAGGTGTGGGCAGTAAGTTTTCTTTCGTATTGCCTGAGCGTTTGGTGGTGAAATAATGGCTTTACGATTGGCAAAAACATTCAGTTTATTCGCGCTTGTTTGTTCTTTTATGGCTGCCGCTCAAGATAAACCATTGCCGACTTATCATAAAACGACGGGGATTGTCGGGAACTTGCTCTCTGTTGGCTCCGATACACTTGCGGGTATGACAACGCTTTGGGTTGAAGAGTTTAAATCCATTTACCCGAATATTAATGCGCAAGTCCAAGCATCTGGCTCTTCTACTGCCCCTCCAGCATTGACCGAACAAACAGCTCAGTTTGGTCCCATGAGCCGCCCTATGCGTTTAAGAGAGGTTGAAGCGTTTGAACGTGAACATGGTTACAAGCCAACGGCGCTTAGGGTGGCCATCGATGCTATCGGTATTTTTGTTCATCAAGACAATCCAATTCAAGGGCTTAACTTTAGTCAGTTAGATGCTTTGTTTTCTGCCACGCTACGCTGTGGTGAAAGTCAATTTATCACGAACTGGCAGCAACTCGGTCTTGAATCACAGTGGGCAAAGCGCAACGTACAGTTGTTTGGTCGTAACTCCGTTTCTGGAACTTATGGTTACTTCAAAAGCAATGCCTTATGTGGCGGCGACTTTAAAACCCGAGTTAACGAGCAGCCAGGCTCAGCGTCAGTTGTGCAAGCTGTTGCCTCTACTATCAGTGGAGTTGGCTATTCTGGTGTTGGTTATCGAGTAGCAGGCGTACGCTTAGTTCCGGTG
This sequence comes from Vibrio sp. T9, assembly GCF_003123985.1. Lineage (NCBI taxonomy): Bacteria > Pseudomonadati > Pseudomonadota > Gammaproteobacteria > Vibrionales > Vibrionaceae > Vibrio > Vibrio sp. T9. The sequence goes on along the minus strand of NZ_NIGY01000009.1, from coordinate 240,281 downwards.
GCAAAAACGGGGAATGACTATGTGACGCCAACGCGAGAACATATTGTTAGTGGTAAGTACCCACTATCACGTTACTTATATGTATATGTAAATAAGCACCCGGATTACCCATTAACACCAATTGAAGCTGAGTTTATTCGCTTTATTTTCTCCGCTCAGGGGCAAGCGTTGGTTGAGAAAGATGGCTATGTGCCCATTACAGCAGATTTTGCAGAAGAAGAATTAAAAAAAGTCGGCCTGTAAGCCGACTTTTTGTTTAGGTATGAACAGCACGAGATCAGAAAGTGAGTGTCCACTTCGCGCTGTCCCAACGTTCTTGTTCTTCCTGTAAATCAGCATGAAGCAATTTGTTGTTTTCTAGCCATGCTTTATCTGTGCACGTAAGAATCCATTCATCATTTTTGATGGATAAAGTGATGTCAGGCAATGGATCTTCGTTACGCTGTCCATTTAATACGATAGAAAGTCGTAATATTTTGATGAGGCTTATCACGTCACTTTGTTTGTAGAGGTTGAAAACTGGCAGTTCTTGCAGTTTAAGTGCTTTGCGTTGGAAGCGGGCTAATGTTGCGAGCACTAATTGCTGTTCACGGTTGAAGCCTTGTAGAGTGGAATGCAACAGAATATAGAAAGAGTGGCGATGGAAGCTACGTAAATTGATACTTAATCCGACTTCATGAAGCAATGCTGCCCATTCTAGTAAGTCAAATAACTCACTCTTTTTCTTAATGCCTAGTTCAGAGCGCACCTGACATAACATCTCACGTGCATGGCCTTTAACACGAGCAGCATGCTCTAAGTCAACCCGGTGTTTGTTGGCTAAATTTTCAGTTGTGCGCATACGTATATCGGAGCGCGCAAAACGCTCTTCCATTTCGTACAACAGACCTTCGCGCAGAGCACCATCGGAGAAAAACATCTGCTCAATGCGGAGTGCTTTGAAAATTGCGGACAAAATCGCCACGCCTGCCGCGAATACGGGCTTACGTTCTTCTGTTAAACCTGTCAGTTCAATCTCTTCAATTGAATCAAAATTACACAGAGTTTCAATAAGCGTGTCCAGTCTCTTCGCGGTGATCAGGCCATCTTCAAAACCTAATGCTACTAGCACTTCTTGAATCGCTTTGATGGTTCCTGAGGAGCCGAGAGCGATATCCCAGCCTTTTTTACGGTATGCTGAAGCGATGGACTCGAGTTTTTGCTCGGCGGCTAACATCGCTTTATTAAAGTTTTTCCCAGACAGTTTGCCGTTTTTAAAATATTGCTCTGTAAAGCTGACGCATCCCATCTGTTTACTGTTGAGAAGCTCAGGTTCAAACTCTTGTCCAATGATCATTTCGGTACTGCCGCCGCCAATATCAACGACCAACTTGGAGTTTGACTCTACTTGAGTGTGAGCGACACCTAAGTAAATCAAGCGGGCTTCTTCTTCCCCTGGGATGATTTCTATTGGGAAGGGCATCACTTCTTTCGCACGCTCAATGAATAGATGAGCATTTTTAGCGCGTCTTAGTGTGTGTGTCGCGGCGATACGCACATTCGACTCATCAAGCCCTTGCAGTCTCTCAGCGAACATGGCTAAGCACTCTAACGCACGTTCCATCGCGGAATGACTTAAGTTCAATTCACTGTCGAGTCCTGATGCTAAGCGAACACGCTGTTTATGACGGCTAACCAGTTGTAAGTCACTGCCTACAACCTTGGCCACCACCATGTGGAAACTGTTTGAGCCGAGGTCTATCGCGGCAATGTAGCGAGTATCTTGTTCAAGTATTTGAGGCATCTGAATTTTGTTTTCTAGTTTGCTTTTCTATATTTTTAAGATAGTCATAGATAGCGATTTGAGAACGAACTTTTTTGCGATTACCTCGTGGTACATAAGCGTTGCTCATTTCCTTATCTATAAAACGAGCCTTTACTGTATCGGTAAAATGGATATTCGTTATATCAATAATTCTCTGTTTCAAACGTGGATCACGGACTGGCGCCGCCACCTCAATGCGGTGATCGATATTTCTTGTCATCCAGTCAGCAGAAGAGATATAGACTTGCGGATCGCCATCGTTATGGGTAATCACCACGCGTGGGTGTTCCAAAAAGCGGTCAACAATACTGATGATGCGAATATTGTCGCTGATCCCCTCAATGCCCGGTACTAATGAGCACATGCCGCGAATGATCATATTTATTTTCACTCCCGCCGTACTTGCTCCATATAGCTTATTGACGATGCCCTTATCGACTAGGTTATTGACCTTGATCGTAAGAGCGGCTTTCTTTCCTAGCTTGGCATTCGCAATTTCATTATCAATTAAGCGGTAGATTTGGGTTCGAGAATTACGTGGAGATACCATGAGGTGGTTGAACTTCACTGGGCGGTATGGATTCTCAATATAACCGAAGACATTACGAACTTCGTTAGTGATTTCTTGATCTGCGGTAAGGAGAGAGAAGTCGGTATAAATTCGTGCCGTCTTCTCATGGAAGTTGCCTGTGCCGATGTGCGCGTAGCGAATAATTTCTTCACCTTCACGGCGACTGATCATCAGTAGCTTTGAGTGAATCTTAAGGCCAGGCGCTCCGAAGATGACGTGCACACCAGCTTCGGTCAACACTTTTGACCATTCGATATTGGCTTCTTCATCAAAGCGAGCCTGCAGCTCCACGACCACTGTGACATTTTTGCCGTTGTGCACCGCATCAATTAATGAGTTCATCAAGCGAGAATCTTTCGCGACGCGATAAATGTTAATCTTGATACTAAGTACTTTCGGATCGAAGGAGGCTTGGCGCACCAACTCACTAATGTGGTCAAAAGTGTGGTAGGGGTAATAGAGTAGAATATCTTTCGCTTTAATCGCATCAAAGCTGTTAGCGTAACCTTCGAAATCGGCGCATTTCATTGGCGGAAGCGGTTTATTTTCAAGGTACTCTCGCCCAACATTTGGAAACGCAATGAAGTCTTTAAAATTGTGATAGCGGCCGCCGGGAATAAGGTTATCGTAATTAGAGATATTGAGCTTGTTACAAAGAAACTCTAGCATTTGGGGCGGCATATCACGTTCGTAGACGAAGCGAACGGGCTTTGCTGTCAGTCGCTGATTGACACCTTCAGACATTTGTTCGAGCAAGCTGTATTCGATTTCGTTGCGTAAATCGTATTCGGCGTCACGCGTCATTTTCATCGCATAGCCGCTAAGCTCATCATAATCAAAAAAGCCTTTGAACAGCTCATCCAAACAGTGGCGGATAATATTATCAAGTAAGATGATGGTTTTTCGACGCTTTCCTTTCTGTTCTGGTACCATCACAAAGCGGGGAAGGTGATCGGTCGGAATTTCGATCAGAGCGTACTGGTAATGCTCTTCTTTACGTAGCTCTACAGCGATGTAAGCGTACTCGTCTTTGAGAAATTGCAGAACATCGATCTCGTCTTTCATTAGCAGAGGAGTGATATGCGGCATGACCTCTCTACGGAAGTATTTCGCGATCCACTTTTGTTGCGATTCATCCAGTTGTTGTTCGTTGACCAAGAAAATGCGACGTCGCGCCATTTCTCGAATCAATTCGCTGTAAAGCTCATCAAATTGTTCGTTAAGCTTGAGTGCTTTCGACTGCATTTTGGTTAACAGTCGTTTAGGGCTATCGCTGCCACCGCGCTCTTGGCTGATTAGGATTCTGCGCTTCACGTCAGCAAAGCGTACTTTGTAAAATTCATCTAAATTGTTGGAAAAGATCCCAAGAAAGCGAATACGTTCGATCAAAGGGACGGTTTTATCGGCAGCTTCTTGTAATACTCGTTCGTTGAAAGACAACCAACTAAGTTCTTTTTCTATATATAGTTTTTCTGCGCTCATAACCTTACCTAGCCAAAATTGAAGTAATACGTACTCATCTTGGAAAAATGGATGAGTGAGAACATTATGAGATTTTCATTACAGATTTATTTCATACCACGCATTGCATAAGAGTTGTATTCTTTTCAGGTGTTTAATGTGATCTGTAATATAATTGTCATCTTAACGACATATTCTAGTACTAAGTCAAAAAAGGTAGAGATTTAAATGGCACAAGCCGAGTTTTCATTGCAGGAAAAAGATAAGAAACGACTGATAAAAGATCGTTTAGTTCGACTTGCAGTGACATCCGGTGGTGTCGGCGTTCTCGCGGCGCTTATTTTGATCTTTGTCTACCTCGCCATGGTGATCATTCCGCTTTTTTCTGATGCGGAGATCAAAACCAACCAAGCCATTCGAGCCACCCATATTGAAACACCACTGGCGATTTCGGTGGATGATTACGCTCAGCTCGCGTTCGTTCTAACCCAAAGTGGTGAGATTCAATATTTGTCGATGGACGATCCTACGAAACCTGCGGTGTATAAACAGCAAATCGTCCAGGAACCCGTCGCTTTCTCTCAATCTGCTCCTGGACTAGGTTGGTATGGGTTTGTTGATGGGCAGGGTAAAGCGCACCTTTTCAAGCCTGAATTTAATGCCACGTTGAGAGAAAATACACGTCCTCCGGAAGTGATTGAGCTAGACACCAGCATGGATCTGACGCTGAGTACGCCTCAAGATCCTGTGACTCAGTTTGTGTTTGCAGCTTCAACGCCCTTACCAACAATTGTTTGGCAGACACAAAGCGGTGAAGTGAAGGCTCGTTGGCAAGTGGCTTCGTCTTTGGGTACGCCTCCGACAACGATCGATTTTACGTTCTCTTCAGGCTTTGATGCACCTCAGCAAATGTTATTGACACCTGATGGTGAAACGCTTTATTTGCGCGATGGCTCTGAGTTGATCGTATTAAAGAAAACCGCACGTAAATTTGCTGTGCGAGAGGTGGTCGACCTCACTCAAGGTGATAAGAAGCACTCCGTTCGTACAATGGACCTACTGGCTGGTGCTTACTCGCTTTTGGTGACACACAACGATGGTCGGGTGTCGCAATGGTTTGACACGCTGCAAGAAGAGAGACGCACGTTAACGCATATTCGTGATTTTAAATTGGCATCAGAGCTTAAGTATTTGTTGCCGGATTCTCATCGCAAAGGATTTTATAGCTTTTACACCAACGGCACGTTGCAAAGCCATTATACAACCAGTGAAAAACTGGTGTTGTTTAAGCGTGCGTACAATCAAGCGCCCGCAATCGCAGCAATGTCTAACAATGAACGCTACTTAATCACTTGGCAAAATAATGCGTTAAATGTTGCGGAAGTGGACAATGCCTATCCGGAAATTTCATTGTCCTCATTATGGCAAGAAGTGTGGTACGAAGGGTATCCTGAGCCTGAATATGTGTGGCAATCGACTTCGGCGAGCGATAACTTTGAGGCTAAGTTCAGCCTAGTACCTATTGCGTTTGGGACGATAAAAGCGGCGATGTTTGCGATGCTGTTTTCAGTACCGCTCGCAGTGTTAGGTGCTATTTATACGGCGTACTTTATGTCACCACGCATGCGTCGTGTCGTAAAACCGTCGATTGAGCTAATGGAAGCACTGCCGACGGTGATCATTGGTTTCCTCGCGGGGTTGTGGTTCGCCCCTATTGTCGAAGACCACCTGATTACGATCGTCGTCATGCTGTTTGTTTTGCCCTTGAGCACCATGATTATGGGCGGGTTATGGGCGTTAATACCGCAACCTTTGCGAAATCGTCTGCCTAATGGTTGGCATGCTTTAGTGCTCATGCCTGTCATATTGGTACTGATTGGGCTTGGAGTGTGGATTTCGCCTACGATTGAGCAGACGTTCTTTGGTGGCGATATGCGCTTGTTCTTAACCGAGCATGGCATTGGTTACGATCAACGTAATGCATTGGTGGTGGGGTTAGCGATGGGGTTTGCTGTTATCCCGACGATTTTTACCATCGCTGAAGATGCCATTTTCTCTGTGCCGAAGCATTTATCGGATGGCTCTTTGGCATTAGGGGCCACGCCTTGGCAAACTTTAATCTATGTTGTCTTGCTTACCGCAAGCCCGGGTATTTTTTCTGCCATTATGATGGGGCTGGGACGCGCTGTTGGTGAAACCATGATTGTGTTAATGGCAACGGGCAATACGCCATTAATGGATTGGAATATTTTGGAAGGATTACGCAGCCTGTCAGCAACCATCGCCGTTGAGTTGCCAGAGTCCGAAGTTGGAAGTTCGCATTATCGTCTATTGTTCCTAGCTGCATTGATTTTGTTTGTGTTTACGTTTGCAGTAAACGCGCTTGCGGAGTGGGTTCGTCAAAGACTGAGAGATAAGTACCGTGCGTTGTAATAATGGTTTGAATAAAGAGCGAGTAATGACGTGTTAAATTGGATTCGTTCTGGCGCACCGTGGATATGGCTAACAGGCGGTGCAGTCAGCATCAGTTTGTTGTCGGTATTAGGGTTGTTACTCCTTATCGGCTGGAAAGGCCTGACTTACTTTTGGCCAGCTCCCTTGTATCAGTGGAATGTTGCAGCGCTGACCCCTGTACAAGGCGAAGTGCTACATGAAAATACTATTCTGATTGGTCAAGTGTATGAACGCAGCTTTGTACCGAAGAGTTATCTGCCTGAAAGCGCAGCACAGCAGTTAGAAGACGATGACGACTTTGCCACGCGACTCAGTATCAAAATCGCTAACCGAGAGTTGTATCCCGCCGATTTTATCTCCGTATTGCAAATGCAGTTGGATGAGCCCACGACGCCAAAAGAGTGGGCGGTGATAGAGCGCAGTAGCGGTGGTTATTTCTTTGGTAAGCTGGTGGCGTTTCAAGATGGCGATAATATATACACCAGTGATATTCAATCGGTACTAAATAAAAAGCTTGATGATGCAGAAACTCTGCGGCATGAGATTGATTCTTTGGTGGTCGATCAGCTTAAAGAGCTTGGTTGGAAGCTAGAGCAGTTGCGATTAGATAAGCGTAAGCATGAGTTGAATGACACGCTGACAGAAAGCTTTTTAAACGAAAACCAGACGAAAAAAGAGCAGATAGAAAAAGCGCTTGCGACGTTAGATTTGCAACTTGATGGTTTACGACTTCAGCTCTCTGACTATGCCTTGATTGTCGAGGATATGACGGGGTCACAAGTATCGATTCCGCTCGAAGATATTTTGGACTACTGGTATCCAAACCAAATGTCATTGCCTGATAAAGTCATGCATTGGGGAAAACAGGTTTGGAAGTTTTTATCTGAAGATCCAAGAGAGTCGAACTCTGAAGGAGGCGTGTTCCCTGCGATATTTGGTACGGTTTTCTTAGTACTTATCATGTCGATCATTGTGATGCCACTTGGGGTGATCGCTGCTATCTATCTGCATGAATACGCTAAGAATAACGCTCTAACCAGGGTTATTCGTATTGCGGTTATAAACCTAGCGGGTGTTCCATCGATTGTTTATGGCGTATTTGGTTTAGGCTTCTTTGTTTATACGATTGGTGCCTCTATCGACAACGTATTCTATGCGGAAAAGTTACCGGCGCCAACCTTTGGTACGCCGGGTTTGTTATGGTCCGCATTAACCCTTGCCGTGTTGACGCTTCCGGTTGTGATTGTGACGACAGAAGAAGGTTTAACTCGTATTCCGAGTTCAGTACGACATGGTTCTCTGGCGCTTGGTGCAACTCAGTTCGAAACCCTATGGCGTGTGGTTTTGCCTATGGCGACGCCAGCTATTATCACAGGGTTGATCCTTGCGATTGCACGTGCAGCTGGCGAAGTAGCGCCACTGATGCTGGTGGGGGTCGTGAAATTGGCATCCAGTTTACCGGTTGACGGGCAATTCCCTTATGTGCATTTGGATAGAAAGTTCATGCATTTAGGTTTTCACATTTACGATGTTGGCTTTCAAACCTCCAACATCGAAGCGGCGCGACCATTAGTTTATGCTACCTCTTTCTTACTCGTGACAGTGATTGTCGGGCTAAACTTAACAGCAATCAGTATTCGCAATAATTTACGAGAAAAATACAGAACGTTAGGACAAGATTAAGTATGTTTAATTTTGATAGTACATTAGGTTATGAGCCACCATTGGACGTTCATAATTTAACGGATGAACAAACAGCAATCTCAATCGAGAACCTTAATCTGTTCTATGGTCAAACTCAGGCGCTGCATGATATTTCGATGCGAATTCCCAAAGGGCGAGTCACCGCTTTTATCGGTCCTTCAGGGTGTGGAAAGTCGACGTTATTACGTTGCATCAATCGCATGAACGACTTAGTGGAAGGGTGTCGAGTCACAGGCAAAGTGCGTCTACATGGCAAGAATGTTTATCATCCTAATGTCGATGTTGCGACACTTCGACGCCGAGTGGGGATGGTGTTTCAAAGACCCAATCCATTTCCTAAGTCTATTTATGAAAACGTAGTTTATGGCTTACGCTTACAAGGTGTAAAAAACAGCCGCAGTTTAGATGACGCAGTGGAGCGATCCTTGCGCTCGGCGGCGTTGTGGGATGAGGTAAAAGACCGCTTGCATGAGAACGCATTTGGTTTATCTGGTGGTCAGCAACAGCGCTTGGTCATTGCGCGCGCGGTGGCGATTGAGCCGGAAGTCCTGTTATTGGATGAGCCGACATCAGCGTTGGATCCAATCTCAACTTTAACTATTGAAGAGCTTATCAATGAGCTTAAGACTCAATATACTGTCGTTATCGTTACCCATAACATGCAGCAAGCGGCGCGAGTGAGTGATCACACCGCATTCATTCATATGGGTAAGTTAATTGAATACTCTGACGCGGACTCGATCTTCACCTCGCCAATGAAGAAACAGACCGAAGATTACATTACGGGTCGATACGGTTAAGTCGCGACTCTATACGGAATAAGGAACATCATGCACTTTGGACGTCATATTTCAGGACAATTTAACGTAGAGCTAGAATCGATTCGTACTCATGTATTAACCATGGGTGGCTTGGTAGAACAGCAGCTTTCGTATGCTATTCAAGCCTTGCATAAAGAAGATATCGAACTGGCGCGTAAGGTTGTGCGTGACGATCATAAAGTGAATGCGATGGAAGTCTCGATTGATGACGCCTGCACACGCATTATTGCTAAGCGTCAGCCAACGGCAAAAGACTTGCGCTTAATCATGGCTATCATCAAAACGATCACTGATTTAGAACGTATCGGTGACGTGGCGACACGCATTGCTTACGTTGCCATTGAAAGCCCATCATCAAAAGAACGACAGTTCCAAGTGTCGTTAGAGCCTCTCTGCCGTCAGGCAATTAATATGCTGCATCAGGTTTTGGATGCGTTTGCCCGCATGGATGTAGAAGCGGCAGCAGAGGTGCACAAACAAGATGACAAGCTAGACGCCGAATATGAAGCGGTAATTCGTCAGTTGATGACCTACATGATGGAAGACCCAAAAAATATCCCCAATATTCTGCAAGTGATGTGGTCTGCACGTGCCATTGAACGCGTGGGGGACCGTTGCCAGAACATCTGTGAATACATTATTTACTTCGTGAAAGGGAAAGATGTACGCCATCTAGGTGATCAAAGCATTGATGACGTACTGAAGTAACTGATTTCAATAAATAGACCAGCTTTTAGGCTGGTCTATTTATTAGGGAGAGGGAAAGCACGTCAATATTTATCGGGCACGAAGGTCTGATCATCAATGGGCGCTCTGACATAACCTTCTTTATTGAGTTCAGGTAATTCGATGGGTGAGTACTCAAGTGCTTTGTAATCAATCTGGCTTAGTAAATGACTGATACAGTTCAAGCGCGCTTTCTTTTTGTCATCAGAAGGGACGACCCACCAAGGGCAGTTTTTCGTGTCTGTATAGGCAAACATCTTATCTTTTGATTCCGAATACTCCGCCCAGCGATGACGTGACTCTAAATCCATTGGGCTGAATTTCCAACGTTTGATCGGCGTATTAATTCGACCTAGAAAACGTTTTTCCTGCTCTTCGTCTGAAACCGAAAACCAATACTTAATCAGAATAATCCCAGAGCGTTGCAACATTCTCTCGAATTCAGGGCAAGAGCGTAAAAACTCCTCGTATTCGTCTGGAGTACAGAACCCCATGACTTTTTCGACACCCGCTCGGTTATACCAACTTCGGTCAAATAAAACGATTTCACCAGCAGATGGCAAATGAGCGACGTAACGTTGGAAGTACCATTGCGTTTTTTCTTTTTCTGTCGGTGCAGGCAGAGCCACTACGCGACAAACACGCGGGTTTAGCTTTTCTGTAATTCGCTTTATCACCCCGCCTTTGCCCGCAGCATCACGGCCTTCAAACAGAACCACCACTTTTAACCCTTTGTGTTTGACCCACTCTTGAAGTTTTACGAGCTCAACTTGAAGGTTTTTGAGCTCCTTTTCGTATTCCTTTTTCTTCAATTTAGACATACATCTTTCCTCACTCCTTGATAAACAATATGTTAGCACTCAAAAGCTATGCGTGTGAGGTTGCGGTGGTCTATTTGAGAGTTGCTACGACATCGGTAATGGCTTGTGTACTTGTGATGGGGATTAAGAAATCATCGACATCAGTTGCGCCCATTTTGCTTTGTTCAGCAATAAAGGTCATTTTACTCGGTCGAGTCGTTTTGCCTGACAAATGGATTTCAGGAACCTGAGTGTCTTCTACTAATGCACGTACGTTACTCGCATTAACGCCAGCACCCGCCATGATTGCAATGCGTCCTTGGGCTTGTTCAACAAGAGATTTAAGTACTTTCTGGCCTGCTGGCGCAGAAGGTGCGAGCCCTGAAGTGAGAATGCGTTCGCAGCCCAAACTGATGACCTCTTCCAATGCTGATTGAGCGTTTCTACATTGATCAAAAGCACGATGGAACGTTATGCCCAGCCCTAATTCCTGTGCGAATTCGCACAGTGCTGTTGCAAAGGGCATGTGAATATCCCCCTCTTGAGTGAGTACACCTAAAACCACACCATCCAAGCCCGATTGGTGAGCCGCTTCAATATCCCACCGCATCATTTCGATCTCTTCTTCATTGTAGAAGAAGTCACCTTGGCGTGGGCGGATCATGGCATAAACTGGAACACTAGAAAGCTTAGCCGCTTGCTGCATAAAGCCATAACTGGGTGTTAGTCCGCCTAAAGCCAAAGAGGAGCAAAGCTCAATCCGAGTGGCGCCGCCAGCAATGGCGTAGTGCAGAGATTCAATATTATCGATACAGACTTCTAGGTGAGTAACCACGTTCATTTATCCTGCTAACGTTACAAATAAGTGTTGTGGCTAAGATATTAACAGGGCCAGTAAGCAGAATCTGTATGGAGGGCATGAGAAATAGAGGTAAAGTTTACGCTGCAGCGTTACCTCATTTTGGCGGTTTATCTGAAGGTAAAAGAAAGCCCAGAGCATTTGCTCTGGGCTTTGATAGGACTTTACTTAGACTGATTGGCGTTTGCGGTTTTCCGCATTAGCTTTTTGCTTTATATACATCCAACCATCACACCCGTTGAGCTAGGGTGAAGGTCTATTATTTTTTGCCTAGGTCAGCTGCGTGCTCAGATAGGAACGCTGCAACACCTTTTGGAGATGCGTCCATACCTGCTTTACCTTCTTCCCATTGTGCAGGACATACTTCGCCGTGCTTCTGGTGGAAGTTAAGAGCGTCAACCATGCGTAGCATTTCGTCGATGTTACGGCCTAGAGGTAGGTCGTTAACTACTTGGTGACGTACAACGCCTTCTTCGTCGATTAGGAAAGAACCACGGAAAGCAACGCCTGCTTCTGGGTGCTCAACGTCGTAAGCTTTACAGATTTCGTGCTTAACGTCAGCAACTAGTGGGTACTTAACTTGACCGATACCGCCATCTTCGATAGCAGTGTTACGCCATGCGTTGTGAGAGAACTGAGAATCGATAGAAACACCGATTACTTCAACACCTTTAGCTTGGAAATCAGCTAGACGGTTGTCGAATGCGATTAGCTCAGATGGGCAAACGAAAGTGAAATCTAGTGGGTAGAAGAATACTACTGCTTTCTTACCTTTAGTGAACTCTGCAAAGTTGAAGTTTTCAACGATTTCACCGTTACCTAGAACAGCTGCTGCAGTAAAATCAGGGGCTTGACGACCTACTAGTACCATTTTTTTGCTCCTAAAAAGTATGGTTAGTTCCAAACCGAATTCAGTTGTGTCGGTTTGGTCCGTGTTTGTACGAGACAAACTATAGTACAGATTGTAGTATTGAAAAAAGCGAAATAAATAGATTGAGTTAATCGAAAAAAACGATAATAGCAAAACTCTAAACTCGATCACTGGAACGGCGGTAGATACAAATACAATTATGAATAAATGGCCCAGTTTGAAGCAGTTGCACTACTTAGTCACACTGCATGAAACAAGACATTTTAGTGACGCTGCAGAGCGTTGTTTTGTCAGTCAGTCGACTTTAAGTAAAGGTATTCAAAACTTAGAGGAATTGATTGGTTGTCCATTATATGAAAAGAAAGACAAGAAAAGTCCACTGGTTTTTACCCAAACGGGAGAAATGGTAGTAAAGCAGGGGCGAGAGCTGTTAGCAAAAGGGCAAGATTTGGTCGAGCTTGGACGTATGTGCCAAGGCGACGATATGCAAGGCCAGCTAAAAGTGGGATGCATACCAACAATTGCTCCGTTTTTACTGTGTGATTTGGTGCAAGAGGTTAACTACCGTTTCCCACAACTGAATCTTTTATTAAGAGAAGACACGACAACAAACTTACTTCAAGCGCTTAGACACGGTGAGTTGGATGTGCTCATTTTAGCGTTGCCAGTGGAAATTGACGGTATGGAAAGTCGAGTGGTGGGTAAGGATCCGTTTCGAATGGTTATTAGTGCGAATCAAGCCCAATCGGTGCCTGTGCCGATTCGTTACGCAGATTTACCTGACGAATCCGTCTTTTTATTAGAGAAAGAGCATTGCTTAACGGAACACGCGGTATCAGCGTGTAAATTAACAGATAAAGAAAAAATTAATCCGTTTACAGCAACCAGCCTTCATACTTTGGTGCAAATGGTTGCGAATGGTTTGGGAACAACGTTCATTCCTCAAATGGCTATCGACCACGGCCTGCTGCATAACCAGAATTTAGTCGTGATCGATCCCCCAGGAAAGCAAGCCTATCGCGAAATTGGCTTAGTTTGGCGTCCGAGTTCATCAAGAACTAAAACATTTAATCAGCTTGCAGAAGTCGTTTCCGAACTGCTTTAGCTATTAGTATTAGCCTCTACATCTCCATTATTTATCTAAAAGCGCACTGAAAACAGTGCGCTTTCTAGTATTTTATTCTGTTGGTGAACTTTGACTTGTAAAATTTTACAGCTCTTCTTTGATGAAGCTTTCATAAAATAGTGAAATTTCACAATGTTAATTTTACACAAAACCTTGTATGCCTTGTTTGACCCTTGTTTGAATCCACCTTGCCAGCCCTTGTGAATACAAGGCGTTTGTTTACCAGTCTATATTCATACACTCGTTTGAAATGATAAATCGACCTTAAAATTGATGTAATTTAATTACGTAATAAATTACAAAAATAGGTGTTCGATAGGCGGTTTTTACCCTGCCGAATAAAACTTCGAATTTTCTGTTTTGTTTATCTTGGGGGTTTCGTTAAACCCTTTGTTGAGATAGCTTATTTAAAAGGCCGATAAGACTTATGTCTAGATTGAAAATACACATAACATTACGCAATCTATCGACATGGCTAGACGAGTTGAACACAAAGTTAAAGGATGTAATTTGTTGTTCATAACTTACAAATGTAGCTTTACGCTGACTGCCCAAGATGGATAAAGCACGTTAAGGATGAATGATTATGCTTGCTCAGACAGAACAAAAAACACAACAACTAAAGCAAACCCAAGGCATGCTTGAGGTGAATGGAGTCGTTGCTCCAGAACATCAAGCAATTTTCCCTGTTGAAGCCCAAACCTTTTTATCTCTACTGTGTGAAAAATTTGCTGGACGTGTTGAGCAGTTGATGGAAGCACGAGAAGAGAAGCAAGCGCGTATCGATGCAGGTGAGCTGCCAGACTTTTTACCAGAGACACAAGACATCCGTGAAGGAAGCTGGAAGATCCTGGGAATCCCACAAGATCTGCAAGATCGCCGTGTGGAGATTACCGGACCAACTGATCGCAAGATGGTGATTAACGCACTGAATTCGAATGTAAAAGTGTTCATGGCAGACTTCGAAGATTCAATGTCTCCAGCATGGAGTAAAGTGCTGGATGGGCAAGTGAATTTACGCGATGCCGTGAATGGCACCATCAGTTACACCAACCCTGGCAATGGCAAGCATTATCAGCTGGAAGATGACCCAGCGGTGTTGATCTGCCGTGTTCGCGGCCTTCATTTAAAAGAAAAACACGTTACGTGGCACGGTCAGATCATTCCAGGTGCGCTATTCGATTTCGCTCTGTACTTCTATAACAACTACAAAGCGTTACTTCAAAAAGGCAGCGGCCCTTATTTCTACATTCCAAAACTGCAATCGCATCACGAAGCGAAGTGGTGGAGCGAAGTGTTCCATTTCACGGAAGACTATTTCGGTCTTGATACAGGCACCATCAAAGCGACTGTGCTGATTGAAACCTTACCAGCCGTATTCGAAATGGATGAGATTCTGTTCTCACTAAAAGAACACATCGTTGGTTTGAACTGTGGTCGCTGGGATTACATCTTTAGCTACATCAAAACCTTGAAGAAGCACCCTGAACGCGTACTGCCAGATCGCCAAGTGGTCACTATGGACAAGCCATTCTTGAATGCTTACTCGCGATTATTGGTGCGTACTTGTCATAAACGAGGTGCTTTCGCGATGGGAGGAATGGCCGCCTTTATCCCAGCGAAAGACCCGCAAGAGAATCAAAAAGTATTAGACAAGATCCAGACTGACAAATCGCTAGAAGCAAACAACGGTCATGACGGTACTTGGGTAGCTCATCCAGGTTTGGCTGACACCGCGATGGAAGTTTTTAGTGCTGTACTGGGCGAGCGCACCAATCAATTGGATGTGAGTCGTTCAGAGGATGCACCTATTACAGCGGCTGAACTACTCGAGCCTTGTGAAGGCGAGCGTACAGAAGCCGGAATGCGCCACAATATTCGTGTTGCGCTGCAATACATCGAAGCTTGGATTTCTGGTAATGGTTGTGTACCGATTTATGGCTTGATGGAAGATGCGGCGACAGCTGAAATCTCTCGCGCTTCTATCTGGCAATGGATTCAACACGGCAAGTCGCTCGACAACGGATTGAAGGTCACTAAGGATCTGTTCGAGCTCTATCTAAAAGAAGAGATTGAAGTCGTGAAACAAGAAATTGGCGAGCAGCGCTACCAAGCGGGTCGATTTGAAGAAGCGGCAGACTTGATGGCAAGGCTCACTACGAGCGATGAGCTGACCAACTTTTTAACAGTTCCTGGTTATGACTACCTGGATTAATAAAGAATAACTGTAACACCAATAACGTGAAGGATTTTCAAGGCAGATAGGGAAGTACTGCCTGAGAACGGAAACTCAACGCACACGCATAAAGTGCAAATTATAAAGAGGGATAGACCAATGACTAACTTAACTCGCCGCCAACAAATTGAAGCTCTGGAAAAAGACTGGGCAACTAACCCGCGCTGGAAAAATGTAAAGCGTACATACACTGCTGAGGAAGTGGTGGAACTGCGTGGCTCTATGGTACCAGCTAACACAATTGCACAACGTGGTGCAGACAAACTTTGGTCACTGGTCAACGGTAGCGCGAAAAAAGGTTACGTAAACTGTCTTGGTGCGTTAACTGGCGGCCAAGCTGTTCAACAAGCTAAAGCTGGTATTGAAGCGATTTACCTATCTGGTTGGCAGGTAGCGGCGGACAACAACACCGCTTCGACGATGTATCCTGACCAGTCTCTATACCCAGTAGATTCTGTACCGTCAGTAGTAAAACGCATCAATAACTCGTTCCGTCGTGCAGACCAAATCCAATGGTCAGCAGGTAAATCGCCTGAAGATGAAGGTGGTATTGATTACTTCCTACCTATCGTAGCGGATGCTGAAGCAGGCTTTGGTGGTGTGCTTAACGCTTACGAGCTCATGAAATCGATGATCGAGGCAGGCGCAGCGGGCGTTCACTTTGAAGACCAGCTAGCATCGGTGAAGAAGTGTGGCCACATGGGCGGCAAGGTATTAGTTCCAACGCAAGAAGCGGTGCAAAAACTGGTTGCTGCTCGTTTGGCTGCTGATGTGGCGGGTACAACAACCTTGGTTATTGCTCGTACTGATGCGAATGCGGCAGATCTCATTACTTCAGATTGCGACCCATACGATAAAGACTTTATTGAAGGTGAGCGTACTCAAGAAGGTTTCTACCGCGTTCGCGCTGGGATCGACCAAGCCATCTCTCGCGGCCTAGCTTACGCACCGTATGCAGATTTGATCTGGTGTGAAACAGCGACGCCATGTTTGGAAGAAGCACGTAAGTTTGCAGAAGCGATTCACGCTGAATACCCAGATCAACTGTTGGCGTACAACTGTTCGCCGTCCTTCAACTGGGAGAAGAACCTAGATGCAGAAACCATTGCTAAGTTCCAACAAGAGTTGGCAGACATGGGCTACAAGTACCAATTCATCACGCTAGCAGGTATCCATAACATGTGGTTCAACATGTTCGAACTGGCACACGCTTACGCTCAAGGTGAAGGTATGCGTCATTATGTTGAGAAAGTTCAGCGTCCTGAATTCCAGGCGGCAGAAAAAGGCTATACATTTGTTGCACACCAACAAGAAGTAGGTACAGGTTACTTCGATAGAATGACCAATACTATCCAAGGTGGTAACTCTTCAGTGACCGCATTGACAGGTTCGACCGAAGAAGACCAATTCTAATTGGCAGAGAAACACTTCCTTAATCAGCGTCAGTAATGGCATTTTGAGCGGCAACCCTGCCGCTCTTTTTTCGTTTAAAACGTTTAAGAAACGAAATTTACACCCAAGATAACGCGTTTGCGTATTATTCTTCTGGCTCGATTTCTTCGGGTTCCACTTCTTCTTGCAGTTCCAATAAGTTAATCGCAATGGTCACAAAGTCACTGTCAGTAATGATGCCTACCAATCGACCCTTAGTGACAACAGGTAAACAGCCAACTTTGTGCTTTTGCATGTAGATAGCGCTCTCTTTAAGCCCCGCGATGGGTTCGGCCGTCATGATGTTAGTGTGTATCATTTCGTAGAGCGGTGTATCTAGAGTAAAAGATTGTTCAGCCTCATCTGGGTGCAAGCTCGATTCTTGAGCAGCAAGAATGTCGCGTTGAGTCACCAAGCCTTGTAAGTGGTTATTGGCATCAACAACCGGAATATGTCGAATATCAAGCGCATCCATCATGCTTTTTGCATCACGCAAGGTGTGCGTGCGCAGTAAGGTATGAGGATTACGAGTCATCATGTCTTCAACCTTGATCATAGAGACCTCCAGCGGCATTGTCCTTCTCTTAAATATAGAGAATATTTTTCTGTATATCTGGGAGCTAACTCGTTTTTCATCAATTAAATAGCACAATACACTTGCTCTTCTTTTTGTCTGCGTAATCTGTGTCTTATCGACGTTTTTATTAATTTGAATAAGTAGGTTTGTGTGCGAGTCAGTTGGCATTTTGGGTTGATATTGAATGGACCGCTAAGGTAATCCAATGAATTGAATCGCACATTTTTATTCGCTGGATTTTCCAAGATTCGTCTCTCGAAGAAGATACGTTCAGGCTTACCAAATTGAAGACAGCAACCTAAATGAAAAGAACAACGTGTAACAAACTCATTGCGCTGGCAGTGGCGGCATTCAGTGTGCAATCAGCACAGGCGATTGTGTTAGGAGATGAACTAACCGACTCTGTTGATCGTGTTACTTTACGAGCAAGTAATATGGCAGAGTTCCCACTGTGTGGCGGCACCATGCTGACGGAGCAGTGGGTGTTGACTGCGGCACACTGCGTGGTAATGGGGCAGGGAACGAACGAAGCAAGCTACTATGTGACCCCGCCGGGCGAGTTGTCGGTGAATGCGAATGTGCATGAACTTAATTCAGCAGGGCTTGATAACTTCTATCCGGTGTCTCACGTTGTGGTTCACCCTGATTACACGCGGATTTCAAAAGCTGAGACCGACAGTAATGGTAACGTGAAACCTATACAAACCGGTTTAGACTCAGACATCGCGTTGCTGTATCTCACGCGCCCAGTGGCAAATGCGAGCTTTGCTGATTTAGCAAACAAAGCCGACATGGAGAGTATCGAAGCGCGGTTGGCTGCGGATTGGAACGATAATTACCTGACCAATCAACGTGTCGAAAATGTGCAAGTGTTTGGGTGGGGGACCACTCAGCCGGATGCTTCTGAACCTTCCAATACGCTCAAAACCACCATTAGTACATTTTTACCCATCGACAAATGTTATGAGCGTTTAGAAATTGGCAGCAGTTTTCCGGGGATCATCGACTCAAGAGAAAACCAAACCAAAATTTGTACGCTACCAACGAAAAACCGAGTATTAGAGCCGGATAGCCACACCCAATATGGCAACTCTGCATGTAAAGGTGACAGTGGGGGGCCGCTGGTCGATGTGGCGACGGGAAAACAGATTGGTATTGTTAGCGGTGGACCTCTCATTCTTCCGACTTGTGGCTCTTTGACTATTCCAAGCTTCTACACCAAGGTGAGCCAATATTACGACTGGGTACAGTCTTACATTACTGCCGATGCGCCACCAAGTAGCTACATCATTGCACCGAACTTTATTAAAGAGGCTAATAACGAAGTCGGCGGAGATAAAGAGTGTCACGACGGTATTGCAACCAATAACTGTGATTTCAAAGGGTCAGATGATGATGGTGGCAGTCTGGGTCTGTGGCTATTGGGTCTATTCGTACCCTTGGCGTGGTGGCGAAGGCGTGAGGCTTGATAGGGCGATTTGAATACCAAACGAGTAAGCAGCGTTATGCGCTGCTTTGCTTTTTAATGTTCCATTTCTGTCGGCTTAAACTGAAAAACAATGCCAAGTGATCGCGGTTTTTCACGTTTTATTACACTCTTCATCATGGCTTTTACAGTGATATTCTGGGGATTTGCTTGCTATTGCAGCATGTAAACATATACTAGTCTGCTGCGAAAAACTCGTCGCAATTTTATCGTCGTCCTAGACGTGATTTGACCAATATATAAGACAAGTAACATGCAAGTATCAGATTTCCATTTCGACCTTCCAGATGAACTTATCGCTCGTTACCCTCAGCCAGAGCGTACCGCTAGCCGACTATTACAAATGGACGGCAATACCGGAGAGCTAATTGATGGCACATTTACTGATGTATTGGGCCAAGTTCAACCCGGTGATCTCGTGGTGTTTAATAATACTCGTGTTATACCTGCTCGTCTTTTTGGTCGTAAAGAGTCGGGTGGTAAGCTAGAGGTGCTGGTGGAGCGCATGCTTGACGAGAAAAGCATCCTCGCGCACGTTCGCTGCTCTAAATCTCCAAAACCAGGTACAACCATCATTGTTGGCGAGAATGATGAATACTCAGCAGAAATGGTGGCGCGTCATGACGCTCTATTTGAACTGAAATTTAACGCTGATAAGACGGTATTAGAAATTTTGGAAGAAATCGGCCACATGCCACTTCCTCCTTACATTGACCGCCCAGATGAAGATGCAGATAAAGAGCGTTACCAAACCGTATATAACCAGAAGCCAGGCGCAGTAGCGGCGCCGACAGCGGGTCTTCATTTTGATGATGTTCTACTAGAGAAAATCAAAGCGAAAGGCGCAGAGTTTGCTTACGTCACTTTGCACGTTGGTGCTGGTACATTCCAGCCAGTAAAAGTAGAAAACATCAACGATCACCATATGCACGCTGAGTACGTAGAAGTACCGCAAGAAGTCGTCGAAGCAATTAAAGCGACGAAAGCGCGCGGTGGACGAATTATTGCTGTTGGTACTACATCGGTACGCTCACTTGAAAGCGCAGCGCAAGACGCATTGAAAAAAGGGACTGAGTTGGTCCCATTCTTTGGTGATACAGAAATCTTTATTTTTCCTGGCTACGAATATCAGCTTGTGGATTGCTTGATTACCAATTTCCACCTGCCAGAATCCACACTGATCATGTTGGTGAGTGCATTTGCAGGTTATGAGAACACCATGAATGCTTACAAGCATGCGGTAGAAAACAAATATCGCTTTTTCTCATATGGTGATTCAATGTTCATCAAGAAGAAAACGATTTAGTAAAAAATAAGATTTACGAGTGCTAGCAGTAAGCTAGGAAATAGAGCAGAACCTCTGCTTTATCTCTCGCAAGGAAAAGCGACCGCTCCTTAAAGTAGGGTAGAGCCCTAAACACTCAGTCAGACTGTTTCTCTGACACCCGGAGGCATCGTGAAATTAAAATTCGATCTTAAGAAGAAAAACGGCAATGCGCGTCGTGGTCAACTGACTTTCGAACGTGGCACTGTTCAAACCCCAGCGTTTATGCCAGTTGGTACTTACGGTACGGTTAAAGGCATGACGCCAGAAGAAGTGAAAGGTACGGGCGCAGAAATCCTACTAGGTAACACGTTCCACCTTTGGCTGCGTCCAGGTCAAGAAGTCATGAAAATGCACGGCGACTTGCATGATTTTATGAACTGGCACGGTCCTATTCTTACTGATTCAGGCGGTTTCCAAGTATTCAGCCTTGGCAAGATGCGTACTATTACCGAAGAGGGTGTGCACTTCCGTAACCCAGTTAATGGTGACAAGATTTTCATGGACGCAGAAAAGTCGATGGAAATTCAAAAAGACCTAGGTTCTGACATCGTAATGATTTTTGACGAGTGTACGCCATACCCAGCGACACACGATGAAGCGAAGAAATCGATGGAAATGTCACTACGTTGGGCACAGCGCTCACGTGATCACTTCGAGAAGCTAGAAAACCCGAACAACCTGTTTGGTATTGTTCAAGGTGGTGTTTACGAAGATCTACGTGATGTGTCGGTAAAAGGTCTAACGGAAATCGGTTTTGACGGTTACGCGGTTGGTGGCTTGGCAGTAGGCGAGCCTAAAGAAGACATGCACCGTATTCTTGAGCACACTTGTCCGCAGCTTCCAGAAGACAAACCTCGCTACCTAATGGGCGTGGGTAAACCAGAAGACTTGGTTGAAGGTGTTCGCCGCGGTATCGACATGTTTGACTGTGTAATGCCAACGCGTAACGCGCGTAATGGTCACCTGTTTGTGACTGGTGGTGTGATCAAGATCCGTAATGCGAAACATAAAACGGATACAACCCCGCTGGATCCGCACTGTGACTGTTACACTTGTCAAAACTACAGTAAATCGTACCTTCATCACTTAGAGCGTTGTAATGAAATTCTGGGTGCTCGTCTGAATACGATCCACAACCTACGCTACTACCAGCGTCTGATGGAAAGTATTCGTAAAGCGATTGATGAAGATCGTTTTGATGAGTTTGTTACCGAGTTCTATGAGCGTCGTGGCCGTGAAGTGCCACCACTAGCAAAAGAACAGTCATTGACGGACTAAAAAGAATTAAAGCCTTTGGCATGTCGCCAGAGGCTTTTGCTAATAAAGTAGGCTAACGCACGTTATTTTTGAGAGAGTGATCGCTATTAGTTACTCTCAGACTTGAATCTAAAATGCGAAAGCCCAACTTGTTGGATTATCAATAAAATATAATGAGGATGTTTTAATGTTTATTTCTCAGGCTCACGCAGCAGCAGAAGGGGCGCCAGCAGGCGGTGGTTTTGAAATGCTAATCATGCTTGGCATGTTCGCAGTGATCTTTTACTTCATGATTTACCGCCCACAAGCGAAACGTGTAAAAGAGCACAAGAACCTAATGGCTTCTATGGGCAAAGGCGACGAAGTTCTAACTAGCGGTGGCCTAGTGGGTAAAATCACTAAGATTGCTGAAGACAATGACTACATTTCAATCGAGCTTAACGCGAACAATGAAGTGGTAATCAAGAAAGACTTCATCACTGCAGTGTTGCCAAAAGGTACGCTTAAGTCTCTATAAAACAGCTAAAGGATCCTCGCTGTGCTAAACCGTTATCCATTATGGAAGTACTTGATGGTATTTTTTGCCATCATCACCGCTGCGTTATACGCACTTCCAAATATCTACGGTGAAGATCCGGCTATTCAAGTTACAGGGGCGCGTGGCGCCTCTGTAGATATGTCAACGCTGGATGCTGTCACTACTGCTCTTGATAAAGAGCAACTCTCTCATAAATCCATTGCTCTCGAGAATGGATCAATTCTTGTTCGTTTTAACGACACTGACACGCAAATCAGTGCTCGTGATGTCATCAGCGAAGCGCTTGGCAAAGACACAATTGTTGCACTTAACCTTGCTCCTTCTACACCCGATTGGCTAGAAGCGATTGGCGCGTCACCATTAAAGCTGGGTCTTGACCTTCGTGGTGGTGTCCACTTCTTAATGGAAGTAGACATGGACGCTGCGATGGAAAAGCTCGTTGGTCAGCAAGAAGAAGCTTTCCGTAGCGAACTTCGTGAGGCAAAAATTCGTTATCGTGCTATCCGCCCTTCTGGCAAAGAAGCGGTAGAGGTTCTGCTACGTAACGAAGAGCAATTAGCAGAAGCGAAAGCAATGCTAGAAAAGAATCACCCGGACATGCTCTTTGTCGAATCTGATTCAAATGGCCGTTACGCTCTTACTGCGACCTTTACCGAGCAACGTTTACAAGAGATCCGTAACTACGCTGTTGAGCAAAACATTACGATTTTACGTAACCGTGTAAACGAGCTAGGTGTTGCAGAGCCTCTCGTTCAACGTCAAGGTGCAAGTCGAATTGTTGTTGAGCTTCCTGGTGTTCAAGATACTGCTCGTGCAAAAGAGATTCTAGGTGCGACTGCAACGCTAGAATTCCGTGAAGTTGACGATAAAGCTGACCTATCAGCGGCGGCAAATGGTCGTGCGCCAGCAGGCAGTGAAATCAAAATGGACCGAGACGGTCGTCCGGTTGTGCTTAAGAAGCGTGTTATTCTTGGTGGTCAAAGCATTACGGATGCAAGCTCAAGTGTCGATGAATACGGTCGTCCACAAGTTAACATCTCGCTAGACAGCGAAGGTGGTAACAAGATGTCAGCGTTCTCTAAGAAGAACATCGGTAAGCTAATGGCTACCGTGTTTGCTGAGTACAAAGACAGTGGTCGTCGTACGCCAGAAGGCAAAGTCATCCTAGATAAGCATGAAGAAGTCATCAACCAAGCGACGATTCAATCGGCTCTTGGACGTAACTTCCGTATCACGGGTATAGACTCCGCAGCTGAAGCGCACAACCTTGCACTTCTATTACGTGCTGGTGCACTGATCGCACCTATCTCTATCGTTGAAGAGCGTACTATTGGTCCATCAATGGGCCAGCAAAACATCGATATGGGTATCCAAGCGTGTATCTGGGGTATGGTTGCCGTAATGCTGTTTACGCTGCTTTACTACCGTGGCTTTGGCTTGATTGCCAACATCGCTCTAATGGCTAACTTAGTGTTGATCATTGGTGTTATGTCGATGATTCCAGGCGCTACCATGACGCTTCCGGGGATTGCCGGTATCGTGTTAACGGTCGGTATGGCGGTTGATGCGAACGTACTGATCTTCGAGCGTATCCGTGAAGAGCTTCGTGATGGGCGTAGTCCACAACAAGCTATTCACCAAGGTTACGCGAATGCATTCAGTACGATTGCCGATGCGAACATCACGACACTGATTACTGCAATTATCCTATTTGCAGTCGGTACTGGTGCAGTGAAAGGTTTCGCGGTTACTCTATCTATCGGTATCTTAACTTCAATGTTCACCGCCATTATTGGTACACGTTGTATCGTGAACCTGATTTACGGTGGCAAACGCGTTGATAAATTGTCGATCTAAGGCTGGGAATTAATATGTTTCAAATTCTAAAAGCAGAGAAGACGATCGGCTTTATGCGTTGGTCGAAAGTAGCATTCGTTTTTTCAATCTTTATGATTGCTGCTTCTATCTTCACTTTGTCAACTAAGTGGCTAAATTGGGGCCTAGACTTCACTGGCGGTACGCTAATTGAAGTTGGCTTTGAAAAACCTGCGAACCTTGAAAAAATCCGAACCGCTTTAGATGCGAAAGGTTTTGGTGATGCGACAGTACAAAACTTCGGTAGTGCTCGTGAAGTAATGGTTCGTCTTCGTCCACGTGATGACGTTTCTGGTGAAACGCTGGGCAACCAAATCATTGGTGCTATCAAAGATGGTACTGGCGAAAGCGTAGAAATGCGTCGTATTGAATTCGTAGGTCCTAACGTTGGTGATGAGCTAACAGAAGCTGGCGGTCTAGCGATCCTCGTGTCGCTGATCTGTATCCTGCTTTATGTCTCGATGCGATTTGAATGGCGTCTAGCGGCTGGTGCGGTTATGGCATTGGCTCACGATATCATTATCACGTTAGGTGTTTTCTCATTCCTACAAATAGAAGTTGACCTAACCATCGTCGCGGCATTATTAACGGTAGTCGGTTACTCGCTCAACGATACCATCGTTGTGTTTGACCGTATCCGTGAAAACTTCCGTAAGATGCGTAAAGGTGAGCCAGCCGATATCATGGACGCTTCAATCACCCAAACGTTGAGCCGTACGTTGATTACCTCGGGTACAACATTGTTCGTGGTAATTGCACTGTTCATGCAGGGTGGTGCGATGATTCACGGCTTCGCAACCGCACTTCTACTTGGTATCACTGTAGGTACTTACTCTTCTATCTACGTAGCATCAGCACTAGCGCTAAAACTGGGCATCCAGAAAGAGCACTTGATGCCACCTCAAGTAGAAAAAGAAGGCGCAGAGTTCGACGAAATGCCATAAGGCAGGTTGAGAGTCGAAAACAAAAACCGCTGAGCAATCAGCGGTTTTTTTGTATCTGAATCGAGTTTTGTGCTTGCAGAGCCTCACGGTATGAAGAGCCTTACATTGCAGCTAAGTAGATACAAAAAAAGCCCCGCTCATTGAGCGGGGCTTTTTAAAGTCATCAGCGTGACGGGCTAAATATGACTTTCAAATCTTACTTAAGGATCGCGCTGTTACCGTTTTCGCGGATGTGCTTAAGGATAGATTTTACGCCACGAGCGCTTGAAGCAACAATGTTACCAGACTTCATGTACTCAGTGCCGCCAGCAAAGTCAGTTAGGATTGCGCCAGCTTCACGAGCAATAAGCTCACCTGCTGCCATATCCCAAGGTTTTAGACCTAGCTCGAAGTAACCATCAACACGGCCAGCAGCCACGTAACATAGGTCAAGAGCAGCAGAGCCGCTACGACGGAAATCAGCACATTCAGTGAATAGCGCACCAACGATCTTGATGTAAGACTCAGCGTGTTGTTTCTGTTTGAATGGGAAACCAGTAGCTAGAACAGTACCTTGAAGGTCTTTTAGTTGAGCAACACGGATACGCGCACTGTTTAGTTGAGCGCCTGCACCACGTTGTGCAGTGAATAGCTCGTTTTGCATTGGATCGTAAACACAAGCAACTTCAGTTTTGCCTTTGATACGAACAGCGATAGAAACCGCGAAGTGTGGGTAACCTTTTACAAAGTTAGTGGTGCCATCCAGTGGGTCGATGATCCATTGTACGTCTTTATC
Organism: Vibrio sp. T9; assembly: GCF_003123985.1. Lineage (NCBI taxonomy): Bacteria > Pseudomonadati > Pseudomonadota > Gammaproteobacteria > Vibrionales > Vibrionaceae > Vibrio > Vibrio sp. T9. Next base: position 214,638 of record NZ_NIGY01000009.1, on the reverse strand, counting down.
TTTACCTTCGATAAGACCTTGTTCTTCAGCAACGATACAGTGCTCAGGGTAAGACTGCTTGATAGTATCGATGATGATGTATTCTGCTTCTTTATCTACATTAGTGACAAAGTCATTAGTGCCTTTAAGAGTAGATTCTACTTTATCAGTGTTTTCTAATGATTTAGCAATATGATTGCCTGCCTTTCGCGCAGCGCGAATAGCAATGTTTAGCATTGGATGCATACGAATTTCCCAACGGATGTTAAAGAACAAATGAAAGCGGCGGCGAGTATACCAGAGATCAGTAAAAAGGGAAGTGGTTATTTTTTGTTCTAAAGTCAGTGGTTTTATTGTATTTAGCTTGAGGCGAACGAGAACAATGACCAAGAATGAGAAGAGAGGCCTGCTTCGCCCTAGGGTGTGTTAAAAAACTATGGTAACATTCTGCGGTTTTAATTTAGGTAGCAAACACAGATGTTGGATCAAGTAAAAATTGTACTCGTAGGTACCTCTCATTCAGGCAATATTGGCTCAGCAGCTCGAGCTATGAAAGTGATGGGTTTAAGCCAACTAGTATTAGTCGATCCACAATGTGAAGTGGATGAACAAACTCTTGCTTTGGCTGCGGGTGCTGGTGATATTGCTCAAAATGCAAAGGTTGTCAGTACACTAGAAGAAGCGGTTGAAGATTGCAGCCTTGTGGTGGGCTCCAGTGCTCGCTCTCGTACATTAGAATGGCCAATGCTTGAGCCACGTGAATGTGGTGAGAAATTTGCGGTTGAGGGTAGAAAACATCCTGTCGCGCTCGTGTTTGGTCGTGAAAGAACTGGTCTAACAAACGAAGAGCTGCAAAGGTGTCACTACCATGTTTGCATTCCTGCTAACCCTGAATATAGCTCGCTTAACCTAGCGATGGCTGTACAAACTCTGAGTTACGAAGTACGAGTTGCGCATTTGGACTTAGAGCAAAGCCAGTTTGCCCCAAATGAGCCGGAAGAGTACCCACGTCATAGAGAGCTCGAAATGTTCTTCGAGCATCTTGAAAAGGTGATGGTTGAGACCCAGTTTATCAATAAAGAGCAACCAGGGCAGGTGATGAATAAATTGCGTCGCTTGTTCTCTCGTGCTCGGCCAGAAACCCAGGAGCTCAATATTCTACGCGGCATTTTGACCTCGATAGAAAAAAAGCTCTGAGTAAAGAATAACCACTTTAGGTGTAAGGATGAATACCTGAGTAAAATGGTCAAATAAATACTTGACCAAATTACTCAGGTATGGAAAAATCTTAACCATTACAAACCATGTGGATACGGTGTGGTATGAAACTTACATCTAAAGGAAGATATGCGGTGACAGCCATGCTGGATGTGGCACTGCATTCGCAACAAAACCCTGTACCTCTTGCTGACATCTCAGAGCGTCAGGGGATCTCGCTCTCTTACTTAGAGCAGCTATTTTCAAAATTGCGTAAAGCAGGTCTCGTTGCCAGCGTTCGTGGTCCTGGTGGTGGTTACCGACTTGGTGCCGACGCACACAGTATCGCTATTGGTACCGTGATTGCAGCCGTTGATGAGTCAGTCGATGCAACCAAATGCCAGGGCAAAGGAGATTGCCAAGGCGGAACACGTTGCCTTACTCACACGCTATGGCGCGACTTAAGCTCTCGCATTAGTGACTTCTTGAATAACATCACTCTTGGTGAGTTGATGACAGACAATGAAGTCCTCGAAATTTCTGATCGTCAGGACATTGATCTGGCGGTAACCCATGGGCTATCAAACAAAAATACAACCGCCGCGCCCATCGGTGTAAACGTCCGCTCTTAGCGGTCAGCTTTTTACATTGGAGTAGAGAATGAAACTGCCGATTTATCTTGATTATTCCGCTACATGTCCAGTTGATCCACGTGTTGCTGAAAAAATGGTTCAGTACATGACAATGGATGGCACATTTGGCAACCCAGCGTCGCGTTCGCACCGTTACGGCTGGCAGGCAGAAGAAGCGGTCGATACTGCTCGTGAGCAAATTGCTGACCTTCTAAATGCAGATCCTCGCGAAATCGTATTTACATCTGGTGCGACAGAATCAGACAACCTTGCTATTAAAGGTGCAGCGCACTTTTACTCGAAGAAAGGCAAGCACGTAATCACTTGTAAAACAGAGCACAAAGCCGTTCTTGACCCATGTCGTCAACTTGAGCGTGAAGGCTTTGAAGTGACTTACCTTGAGCCAGAATCAAATGGCTTGCTCGATCTAGAGAAGCTTAAAGCGGCAATGCGTGATGACACAGTGCTTGTGTCTATTATGCACGTAAACAACGAGATTGGTGTGGTTCAAGACATTACTGCGATCGGCGAATTGTGTCGTGAGCGTAAAATTGTTTTCCACGTGGATGCAGCGCAATCTGCAGGTAAATTACCAATCGACGTTCAAGAGATGAAAGTTGACCTAATTTCGCTTTCTGCTCACAAAGTTTATGGCCCTAAAGGCATCGGTGCACTTTACGTTCGTCGTAAGCCTCGTATTCGTCTTGAAGCGCAAATGCACGGTGGCGGCCATGAGCGTGGTTTCCGTTCTGGTACACTTCCTACTCACCAAATCGTTGGTATGGGTGAAGCATTCCGCATTGCAAAAGAAGACATGCAAAAAGATTACGATCACGCTTTAGCGCTTCGTAACCGTCTTTTTGATGGCGTGAAAGACTTAGAAGCAGTGACGGTAAACGGTGACCTTGAGCAACGTGTACCACACAACCTAAACATCAGCTTCGCATTCGTAGAAGGTGAATCACTACTAATGTCGCTTAAAGATCTAGCGGTATCTTCTGGTAGTGCTTGTACGTCTGCAAGCCTTGAGCCTTCTTACGTTCTTCGTGCCCTAGGCATGGATGATGAATTGGCTCACAGCTCGGTTCGTTTCTCGTTTGGTCGTTTCACGACTGAAGAAGAAATTGATTACGCAATTGAACAAATCCGCGTTGCAGTGACTAAGCTACGCGACATGTCTCCTCTATGGGATATGTACAAAGAAGGGATTGATTTGAGCACTGTTGAATGGGCTCACCATTAATCTCAGGGATTGAAATAGAGGATTCGAGGTAATTTATCATGGCATACAGCGAAAAAGTAATTGATCACTACGAGAACCCACGTAACGTTGGTTCATTCGATAAAGAAGACCCATCAGTAGGTAGCGGCATGGTTGGCGCTCCAGCTTGTGGTGACGTAATGAAGCTTCAAATCAAAGTGACACCGGAAGGTATCATCGAAGATGCGAAGTTCAAAACATACGGTTGTGGTAGTGCAATCGCATCAAGCTCACTAGTAACTGAGTGGGTAAAAGGCAAGTCAGTTGATGAAGCAGCAGCAATTAAAAACTCTGAAATTGCTGAAGAGCTAGAGCTTCCACCAGTGAAAGTTCACTGTTCAATTCTTGCTGAAGATGCAATCAAAGCAGCGGTTGCAGACTACAAGAAAAAACACCAAGAATAATTATTCCGTAATATAATGGGAGCTTTGACGCTCCCATTCCAATCGAAATTTAGACAGACTAAGGTGCAGTATGGCCATCACAATGACAGAATCAGCGGCAAGTCGCGTAAGAGCATTCCTAGATAACCGAGGCAAAGGTATCGGTTTACGTCTTGGAGTGAAGACGACTGGTTGTTCAGGCATGGCATATGTACTTGAGTTTGTTGATGAGCTTAACGAAGAAGATGAAGTTTTTGAACTCTCTGGAGTGAAAATCATCATCGACAAAAAAAGCTTAGTGTACCTAGACGGTACCGAATTGGATTACGTGAAAGAAGGGTTGAATGAAGGTTTTGAATTCAACAACCCTAACGCGAAAAGTGAATGTGGTTGTGGTGAAAGCTTCAACGTCTAATTGATTGTCCTTCTGGGCAAGCGAGTCCGGAAGGCTTTACTAGGACCCGAACTTAATGAATCACTTTGAATTATTTGGGCTACCAAGTCAGTTTAAGCTGGATGGTAGCCTTCTTTCTTCTCAGTTCCGAGAACTACAAAAACGCTTCCACCCGGATAACTTTGCAACGGGATCTGAACGTGACCGTTTGATGGCGGTGCAAAAGGCAGCGCAAATCAACGATGCCTATCAAGTTCTGAAAAATCCTATCTCCCGTGCCGAGTACATACTCGCAGAGCAGGGAGTTGAGATCCGAGGTGAACAGCAGACAATGCAAGATCCAATGTTCTTAATGGAGCAAATGGAGCTGCGCGAAGAACTGGAAGAAATTGCTGACAGCACCGATCCTGAATCGGCGCTTTTTGACTTCGATTCTAAGGTCAGCAAAATATACAAACAGCATCTGGCAAGCGTCGAGCAAGAGCTTGATGATGGTCTTTGGGCTGAAGCCGCAGACCGAGTTCGTAAGCTAAAATTCATTGCCAAACTAAAGAACGAAATTGAACTAGTCGAAGACAAACTCCTCGGCTAGTTAGCGTGACAAGGACCTATCATGGCACTACTTCAAATCGCAGAACCGGGCCAAAGCTCGGCACCTCATGAGCATAAGTTAGCAGCGGGTATCGACTTAGGTACTACCAACTCTTTGGTTGCTTCTGTACGTAGCGGCGATGCAACTCCACTTGCGGACGAGCAGGGCCGTACTATTTTACCTTCAGTCGTTAATTACGCTGAGGAAACGTTAACGGTCGGCCACGAAGCCAAAGCTAAAGCAGAGTTTGAACCAGAGAACACGATTATCTCTGTAAAACGTTTGATTGGTCGTTCATTAAAGGACATTCAGTCCCGTTACTCTTCACTTCCTTATCGTTTTAGAGAGAGTGAAAATGGTCTTCCAATCCTGCAAACGCCTCAAGGTGACAAAAACCCGATTGAAGTATCTGCGGACATTCTAAAAGCGCTAGGTAAGCGAGCAGAAGAAACGTTAGGTGGTGAGTTAGCGGGTGTTGTGATCACTGTTCCTGCTTACTTTGATGATGCTCAGCGTGCAGGTACGAAAGACGCCGCGAAATTAGCAGGTCTTCATGTTCTCCGTCTGCTTAACGAACCAACCGCCGCGGCAATTGCTTATGGCCTAGACTCAGGCCAAGAAGGTGTGATTGCGGTTTACGATCTAGGTGGCGGTACATTTGATATCTCTATTCTACGTTTGTCGAAAGGCGTATTTGAAGTATTAGCAACAGGTGGTGACTCTGCGTTAGGCGGTGATGACTTTGACCATCTGTTAGCGGATTACCTAATGGAGCAAGCGGGTCTCGAAGCCCCACTTTCTGCTGAAAAAAACCGTACGCTACTGAACATTGCTACTGCGACTAAGATTGCTTTCTCTGAGCAAGACAGCGTTGATGTTGACGTGTTTGGCTGGAAGGGCACCGTTACTCGTGAGCAGTTCGAAGATCTGATTCGCCCATTAGTGAAGAAAACACTAATGTCTTGTCGTCGTGCATTAAAAGATGCTGATGTTAACGCAGACGAAGTACTCGAAGTTGTCATGGTTGGTGGTTCAACACGCACATTGCTGGTTCGTGAAATGGTAGGCGAGTTTTTTGGCCGCACACCGCTAACAAGCATTAATCCTGATGAAGTTGTCGCAATCGGCGCGGGTATCCAAGCCGACATTCTAGCGGGTAACAAGCCTGATTCAGAAATGTTACTTCTTGACGTGATCCCACTGTCGCTTGGTATTGAAACCATGGGTGGTTTGGTTGAGAAGATCATCCCTCGCAATACCACGATTCCTGTTGCGCGTGCGCAAGAATTTACCACATTCAAAGATGGCCAAACGGCCATGAGTGTTCATGTGGTACAAGGTGAACGTGAAATGGTTGATGATTGTCGTTCACTGGCTCGTTTCTCATTGAAAGGCATTCCACCGATGGCGGCGGGTGCGGCACATATTCGTGTGACTTACCAAGTTGACGCTGACGGTCTTCTTTCTGTTACGGCAATGGAAAAGAGCACCGGTGTTCAGTCAGAGATTCAAGTAAAACCTTCTTACGGGTTAAGCGATAATGAAGTGGCGGATATGCTGCGTGATTCAATGACTCACGCTAAAGAAGACATGCAAGCTCGTGCGCTAGCTGAGCAGCGTGTTGAGGCCGACCGTGTGATAGAAGGCTTGATTGCAGCCATGCAAGCTGATGGTGACGAACTACTATCAGAACAAGAGAAACAAGACCTGATAAAAGCCATCGAAGCCTTGATTGAGCTGCGTAATGGTGATGATGCAGATGCGATTGAGCAAGGCATTAAAGATACCGATAAAGCGAGCCAAGATTTCGCATCGCGCCGTATGGATAAATCGATTCGAGCTGCGCTGTCAGGTCAATCAGTAGACGATATATAAGAGATAAGTAGTTATGCCTAAGATTATTGTATTACCACACGACGATTTGTGCCCAGAAGGCGCAGTGTTGGAAGCAAACACTGGTGAAACCGTTCTGGACGTAGCGCTAAAAAATGGTATCGGTATTGAACATGCGTGTGAAAAATCATGTGCTTGTACCACCTGCCACGTGATCATCCGTGAAGGTTTTGATTCGCTAGAAGAAAGTGAAGAGCTGGAAGACGACATGCTGGATAAAGCGTGGGGTCTAGAGCCTGAATCACGTCTAGGGTGTCAGGCGAAAATTGCGGATGAAGACTTAGTAGTAGAAATTCCTAAGTACACGCTAAACCACGCTTCAGAAGATCACTAAAACTATCTTCCCAATATAGGGAAGAAGCAAAAGGAAGATGAGCAATGAAATGGACAGATTCTCGCGATATCGCGATTGAACTTTGTGACAAGTTTCCAGATGTTGATCCGCAAACGGTGCGTTTTACCGATCTTCATCAATGGATCATGGAGTTAGATGAGTTTGAAGATGACCCAAACCATTGTAACGAAAAGATTCTGGAAGCTGTTATCATGTGCTGGATGGATGAAGCAGACTAAGTCTGTAAAACACAGCCTAGTTAACAATTCTTACTAAAAAAAGCGGACCTTTAGGTCCGTTTTTTTATCCAATTGACATTTTTGCCCTACATAATGCTAACATCCGTGAGTTATTAAAAAGAAGCAGCGTAGGCAACGCTGCTATAAGACAAGGAGAAACCATGTCTACACAGATGTCTGTATTTTTAAGTCAAGAGTCGGCAGCACCACATTGGGGCGAAAAAGCACTGCTTTCATTCGCTGAAAACGGCGCAACCATTCATTTAGGTGAAGGTCACGATCTTGGTGCAATTCAACGTGCAGCTCGTCAGCTAGATGGCCAAGGAATTCGTTCTATTTTTCTTTCCGGTGATAACTGGGATTTAGAGAGCGTTTGGGCTTTCCACCAAGGTTACCGTAACCCAAAAAAACATGGCTCAGTTGAGTGGTCTGCATTGTCTGAAGAAGATCAAGCAGAGCTTCAAGCGCGTATTACTGCGACTGATTTTACCCGCGATATCATCAATAAAACCGCAGAAGAAGTTGCCCCTCGTCAGCTAGCGACAATGGCCGCTGAATTCATCAAATCTGTTGCGCCTAAAGGCACAGTGACAGCTCGTATCGTCAAAGACAAAGACTTGTTGGCAGAAGGTTGGGAAGGCATTTACGCCGTAGGCCGTGGTTCTGAGCGCACTTCTGCGATGCTCCAGCTAGACTACAACCCGACAGGTGACGAGAACGCACCAATATTCGCGTGTCTTGTCGGTAAAGGTATCACCTTTGATTCGGGTGGTTACAGCTTGAAGCCTTCTAACTTCATGAGCGCAATGAAAGCAGACATGGGTGGCTCAGGCACCATCACCGGTGGTCTTGCACTGGCGATTCTTCGTGGTTTGAACAAGCGTGTAAAACTGATCCTTTGTTGTGCAGAGAACATGGTTTCTGGTCGCGCACTCAAGCTTGGCGACATCATCACCTACAAAAACGGTAAAACCGTTGAAATCATGAACACCGATGCAGAAGGTCGTTTAGTGCTTGCTGATGGCCTTATCTACGCTAGTGAGCAAAAACCTGAGTTAATCATTGATTGTGCAACACTAACAGGTGCGGCGAAGAATGCGTTGGGTAATGATTACCACGCACTAATGAGTTTCGATGACGAGTTATCGCATCAAGCGCTCACTGCGGCAAACCAAGAAAAAGAAGGTTTATGGCCGCTACCACTTGCTGACTTCCACCGTGGAATGCTGCCGTCAAACTTTGCTGACCTATCGAATATCAGTTCTGGCGATTACTCTCCGGGTGCAAGCACAGCAGCAGCATTCTTGTCTTACTTCGTAGAAGACTACAAAAAAGGCTGGTTGCACTTCGACTGTGCGGGTACATACCGTAAAGCCGCGTCTGATAAATGGGCTGCGGGAGCTACGGGTATGGGCGTTCGTACACTTGCTCGTTTCCTCAATGAGCAAGCTGGTAAATAAGATTGATTTCAGCACTCCTTGTTTGAGTGCTGCTCTTACCCAGTAAGTCACTTTAAAAACACAACTATTATTACAAGTACAGAAAGGAAATTTTATGGCTCTAGAAAGAACATTTTCAATCATTAAGCCGGATGCGGTAGAGCGAAACCTGATTGGTGAAATCTATAACCGTATTGAAAAGGCTGGCCTACGTATTGTCGCTGCTAAAATGGTTCACCTGACTGAAGATCAGGCAAGCGGTTTTTATGCAGAGCATGAAGGCAAAGAGTTTTTCCCTCCACTAAAAGAGTTCATGACATCTGGTCCTATTATGGTTCAGGTACTGGAAGGTGAAAATGCGATTGCACGTTACCGTGAGCTGATGGGTAAAACTAACCCAGAGGAAGCGGCATGCGGCACTTTGCGTGCTGATTACGCACTTAGCATGCGTCACAATTCAGTTCATGGTTCCGATAGCCCTGAATCTGCAGCGCGTGAAATTGAGTTTTTCTTCCCTGAGTCAGAGGTTTTCTCTCGCTAATTAGGCGTGATACTTCACTTGTTAGTGATGCTCTGATACAGAAAAGCCTCGGAACTTTCCGAGGCTTTTTCATTTCATATACCTAAGTTGAGGGCAATGTTGACTGCATAAGTGATCTCTTACACGCTAACTAGTCTGACTATATAATGGGCTTTAAAGCCCAGTAACGTGAGTTATTTTTAGTCTTTTCCCTTTACGATTTCTACGCTTTTACTTTTGATAGTGTAATAGCCACTTATAGCACAAGGGGTGCTTAAAATTTAATCATTTTGATTTTAATGCCTTAGCAAACTCAGGGTTTTACACCCCTTGTTGTAGCTGCATAAAGGCTGTACAATTCGCGCCCTTATTCTTGTTTCAGTCATTGAGAGGCAACATGACCACTGAAAAAATCAATCTACTCGACTTTGATCGCAAAGGCATGCGTCAGTTTTTCGCAGAAGAACTCGGCGAGAAAGCGTTTCGTGCCGATCAGGTTATGAAGTGGATCTACCATTTCGGTGTAGATGACTTCGAAAAAATGACAAACATTAACAAGAAGCTGCGCGAAAAGCTTTTACACAAGTGCGAAATCAAGGCACCAACAGTCGCAGAAGCTCAGCACTCTTCTGATGGTACAATCAAGTGGGCGATGAACGTTGGTGATCAGGATGTGGAGACGGTTTACATTCCAGAAGATGACCGTGCAACGCTTTGTGTGTCTTCTCAAGTAGGTTGTGCGTTGGAATGTAAGTTCTGCTCAACCGCACAGCAAGGCTTTAACCGTAACTTGAAAGTTTCAGAGATCATCGGTCAGGTGTGGCGCGCTGCACGTGAAATTGGTCTTGAGAAAGAAACAGGTCGCCGCCCAATTACTAACGTCGTGATGATGGGGATGGGTGAACCGCTTCTAAACATGAAGAACTTGATCCCGGCATTAGAGCTAATGCTGGACGACCTTGGCTTTGGTTTGTCAAAACGTCGTGTGACTGTATCTACATCAGGTGTGGTTTCTGGTCTTGATCAGATGACAGGCAAAATCGATGTCGCGTTGGCAATTTCCCTTCATGCGCCAAACGATAAGTTGCGTAGTGAAATCATGCCAATTAACGATCGTTGGGATATTCAAGATTTCCTAGCATCAGTTCGTCGTTACATCGCTTCATCGAATGCAAACCGCGGTAAGGTAACGGTTGAGTACGTACTTCTTGATCATGTGAATGATGACATGGACCATGCTCGTGAACTGGCTGAGCTGATGAAAGACACACCATGTAAGATTAACTTGATTCCGTTTAACCCGTATCCAGGTTCACCTTACAAGAAACCAAGTAACTCACGTATTGATCGCTTCCAAAAAACATTGATGCAATATGAGCATACAGTAACGGTTCGTAAGACTCGTGGCGATGACATTGATGCAGCGTGTGGTCAGTTAGTCGGTGATGTGATTGACCGAACTAAACGTACTGCAATGTTAAAAGCGTCGCGCGGTGCTGATACCATTGAAGTAAAAGCGGTATAAACGACCGGAATTCAAAAATAGCCAGAGCCATTTGCTCTGGCTATTTTGTTTATCGATAAGAGCATTTCTGCCAAGATTTATGACGACAACTCTCCAACTCGAGGTTATTTGGGTATAATTTCGAATTCCTTTGTCAAAGTTTGGACAAAAGCTTGAGCTATCTGTTAGTTTGAGTGTAAAGAGTTTTTGTCTTCGTTACACATTCGCTTATCATGATATGTGACATTAACGATGACACCGATAATTCTCAGCATTTTCTCACATACGCTTTGCTGATTTTTGCAAAACGGGTATTCACACTCAAATCGCTGAGAGTTTCTTAAAATTATTATTTTGGTTAACGCGTTTAGGCTAGCTATCTTTTAAAGAGGCTTAAGAACAATAACGAAAATACATAACCACGTTAGCCACTAAAACAGATTAAATACCACCATTATGACAGAACACGAAAATACGAATGAAGTGCCACTTTCTATTGAAGCTGGCACATTACTGAAAAACAAACGCGAATCTCTTGGGATGAGTCAAAAGCAAGTTGCTGATCGCCTGAGGCTTCGCGTTTCTGTTATTGAAGATATTGAAAATAACCGATTTGAGTCTCAACAAGTTGCGACATTTACGCGTGGTTACTTGCGTTCTTACGCGAAGTTCGTGGGCCTTGATGAGAAGATGGTTTTGACTGCGTTAGAGCAGACAGCAGATGTACAGCCGCAAGAGCAAGAAATTGAAATGCAGAGCTTCTCTCGCAAAACAAAAGATGAGAAGCACAATAGCCGTATCATGCTCCTGACTTGGGTTATCGGGTTGGTCATTATTGGTATTTCTGCAGCTTGGTGGTGGCAAAACCAGCAAGAGAATAGCCTAACGAAGGAAGTTACGGATTCAAGTGTTGAAGCGCCGAAGCCCACAGCGCAAGAGTTAGCTGATATCGATTTAATGACGGCTGAGGAGTTAATCGCAAGTACTCCTGAAGAAGTTGTTTCAACAAGTAATGATGTTGTTGAAACGAGTGAAGTACCAGTCGAGCAGGGTAGCGATCCTCTGCTTGCTGAAACTGAAAATACAACAAGCGTAGATTCTGAAGAACCTGTTGCCGTGATTGAAACTGCGGAAGAGGAACAGCCTGCGCCAGTCGTACCTGAAGGCATGACACTTCTTACTATGAAGTTTAAAGCGGACTGTTGGATTCAAGTAAAAGACACCAATGGTAAAACGCTGGTAAGTGGTACTCATAAACCAGGACAAGATGTAGAACTTACCGGAAAAGCGCCGTTTAAAGTGATATTAGGCGCACCGGAAGGGGTTACAATGACATTTGCAAGTGAACCTGTCGACCTTTCTGGGTATACTTCAGGCAAAGTAGCTAGATTCACTCTACCGTTATAAAAAATTATGCAACACGAATCTCCAATTATTCGTCGTAAATCGACGCGTATTTATGTGGGTGATGTGCCAATTGGTGATGGTGCGCCAATTGCCGTACAGTCAATGACTAACACTCGCACGACTGACGTAGAAGCGACAGTCGCTCAAATCCGAGCACTAGAAAAAGTCGGTGCAGATATCGTTCGAGTTTCTGTACCTACTATGGACGCAGCAGAAGCTTTCAAACTGATTAAACAGCAAGTTTCTGTACCATTAGTGGCTGATATTCATTTCGACTATCGTATCGCGCTGAAAGTGGCGGAGTACGGTGTTGACTGTTTACGTATCAACCCAGGTAACATCGGCAATGAAGAGCGCATTCGCGCTGTTGTTGACTGTGCTCGCGATAAAAACATCCCAATCCGTATTGGTGTCAACGGTGGATCTTTGGAAAAAGATTTACAGATGAAATACGGTGAACCAACGCCGGAAGCTTTGGTTGAATCGGCGATGCGTCACGTAGATCATCTCGATCGTCTTAACTTTGACCAATTTAAAGTTAGCGTGAAAGCTTCAGACGTTTTTCTTGCGGTGGATTCATACCGTCTACTAGCAAAGAAAATCGATCAGCCGCTTCACTTGGGTATTACAGAAGCGGGCGGTGCTCGCGCTGGCGCTGTTAAGTCATCTGTTGGCTTAGGTATGCTGTTGTCTGAAGGGATCGGCGATACGCTGCGTATCTCTTTGGCTGCCGATCCAGTTGAAGAAATCAAAGTCGGTTTCGACATTCTTAAATCTCTGCGCATTCGCTCTCGAGGCATCAACTTTATTGCTTGCCCAAGTTGCTCGCGCCAAGAATTTGATGTAATTGGCACGGTGAACGCACTTGAGCAGCGTTTAGAAGACATCATCACGCCAATGGATGTGTCTATCATCGGTTGTGTGGTAAACGGCCCTGGTGAAGCAGAAGTTTCTCACTTAGGTCTAGCTGGTAGTAACAAGAAGAGCGCATTCTACGAAGATGGTAAACGCCAGAAAGAACGCTTTGATAACGATGACCTTGTGAATCAGCTAGAAGCTAAGATCCGTGCGAAAGCAGCCATGATGAATGGCGAAAACCGCATCGAAGTTAAAGTACAAGATTAATCTCAACGAGAATTACGGTAAGTATTGTGGCAAAAACAATTCAAGCAATTCGAGGCATGAACGATTGCCTCCCAACTCAGTCGCCACTGTGGCAAAAACTAGAAAACACAGTGAAAAATGTAATTAGCGCATACGGTTATAACGAAGTGCGCATGCCAATCGTTGAAGAAACAAACCTATTCAGCCGCGCTGTTGGTGAAGAAACAGACGTCGTTTCAAAAGAAATGTACACCTTTGATGACCGTAACGGCGACAGCCTAACACTTCGCCCTGAAGGTACGGCGGGTTGTGTACGTTCATGTATTCAAAATAGCCTTATCAACCGTGATGAACAGCGTCTGTGGTACATGGGGCCTATGTTCCGCCATGAACGTCCGCAGAAAGGTCGTTACCGTCAATTCCACCAGTGTGGTGTTGAGGTGTTTGGTCTAAATGGTCCAGATGTTGATGCAGAGCTTATCATGATGACGGCGCGTCTATGGCGTGAGCTAGGTATCAATGAACATGTTCGTCTTGAGCTGAACTCTATCGGTTCTCAAGAAGACCGCGCAGACTACCGTACTGCACTGGTTGCGTTCCTTGAGCAACATATTGATGTGCTAGACGAAGATTGTAAGCGTCGCATGCACACGAACCCACTGCGTGTTCTGGATACGAAGAACCCTGACGTTCAAGCTATTTTAGGTGATGCACCTCGCCTTTCAGATTACTTAGGTGAAGAATCTAAAGCACACTTCGCAGGTCTATGTGAACTTTTAGACGCCGCAGGTATCGAATACACAGTTAACGAACGTCTAGTTCGTGGTCTGGATTACTACAACCGCACGGTATTTGAATGGATCACTGAAAGCCTAGGTGCTCAAGGCACCGTTTGTGGCGGTGGACGTTACGATGGTCTTGTAGAGCAATTAGGTGGTAAACCAACACCAGCAGTTGGCTTTGCAATGGGCCTAGAGCGTCTTGTTCTGATGCTAGAAACACTAGAACTAACAGACGTTCGTCGCAGTGTGGATGTTTACGTAGTAACAGCAGGCGAAGGCACCATGATGGCAGGAATGAAGCTAGCAGAGCAGCTTCGTGAGTCTATTCCTGGCGTTCGTGTGATGAATCACTTCGGTGGTGGTAACTTCAAGAAACAGTTTAAACGCGCAGACAAAGTTGGTGCTGTTGTAGCATTAGTTCTGGGTGAAAACGAAGTTGCGGATAATACCGTAGTACTGAAAGATTTGGCCGGTGGTGAGCAAGAGACTTACAACCAAGCAGAAGTTGCAGAAAAGATCGCAGCACTGATTTAAGTCTTTTAGTAATCTAACAAAATTACATCCTAGTTCGTAAGCTAAGGCTCCCAAATGTGGAGCCTTTAAACGAAATAGGAACAATGGCATCTAAGCTGCCATTTACATGTTTTAAGAGGACAGGAAGTGGAACTTTACGATACTGAAGAACAACAAGTTGAAGCCATTAAAGACTGGTGGAAGGAAAACGGCAAAGCCGTCATCATCGGTGCGGTTGTTGGCTTAGGTGGTCTATTTGGCTGGCGTTACTACCAGGATTCTGTGATTCAGGCGAGTGAAGCAGCTTCTCAAAGCTACACGACAGCAATGAATGCTTTGCAAGACAAAGGCACTGATGCTCAAGCTGACGTGAAAGCTTTCATTGAGTCAAATGAAGTAAAAGAATATTCAGTATTGGCTGCGCTACAACTTGCTAAAGCACAAGTTGAAGCTCAAGATCTTTCTGCTGCATTAGAGCAATTGAAGTGGGCGCAAAGCAACACTCAAGATGCTGCGCTGTTACCATTGATTAGTTACCGCATTGCGCGCATTGAAACGGAAATGGGTAACTTTGACGCTGCAACGGCTGAACTAAGTAACGTCACTGATGCTGCATGGACAGGTCGTATTGCTGAACTTCGTGGCGATATTGCGATTCGCCAAGGTGACAAAGATGCCGCATATGCTGCTTATACTGAAGCTCAGCAAGCGGCAGACGCAAGCCCGACGCTACAAATGAAATTGGACGATCTGGCGAAATAAGGACCGCATTGGATGAAAAGAGTCTTTAACAAAGCCTTGTTAGGGGCGTTAACAATGGGAATTCTTGCCGGTTGTGCTGGTGAGAAAGATACCATTGTAATGGCGCCGCTACCTCAGGTAGACAGTGAGTTTACAACCAGTAGTGAGTGGAGTACATCGGTTGGCGATGGTGTTGGTCATTACTTTTCAAAGCTATCCCCTGTATTTGCGAATGATACATTGTTCGTGGCAAGTCGCGATGGCTTAGTAAAAGCGCTGGATCCTGAAAACGGTAAACAACGTTGGCAAACGGACCTAGAAGAAGATGTAATTGCTCGTCTCTCTGGTGGTATCACAGCAGCATACGGAAACCTTTACATTGGCTCTGAGAATGGTGAAGTCATCTCTCTTGACCAAGAAACAGGTGAAATTGTTTGGCGTGTAAAAGTTGGTGGTGAGGTACTGGCGAAGCCAGTTGCAGACTCAGGCCTTATTATCATCAATACTAGCCGAGGCATGTTGATTGCCCTTAATGAGAGTACTGGTGAGCAACGCTGGGCATTGAGTACAGAAGTGCCTAACCTAACTTTACGTGGCGACAGTACTCCGACTGCAATTGGCGGCGGTGTATTTTGGGGAACGGCAAATGGCCGACTCGCAGCTGCTATCGTTGAGCGTGGTCAGCTGATTTGGCAACAGCCTGTTGGTACGCCAAAAGGCGCGACAGAAATTGATCGTTTGGTTGATGTTGATTCATCGCCAATTGTGTTAGGCGGTACTCTTTTCACCATTGGATACAATGGTCAACTTATCGCCATTGATTTGCGTTCAGCGAACCCGATTTGGAAGCGTAATTACTCATCTGCAACAGACATTTCTACAGATGGTAGCCGCATCTTTGTGATAACGGAAAAAGATCATGTTGTTGCCGTTGATTCACGAAGTGGGACTGAGTTGTGGGAAAACAGCTTGCTTGAGCACCGACAACTTACAGCGCCAGTTATTGTCGGCAATTATCTCGTTGTCGGTGACACGCTTGGTTACCTTCACTGGATGGATCGTTCAACAGGCGAATTTGTTGCGCAGCAGTTTATCGATGATAGCGGCTTGGCCGTTGGCCCGACGTTATTATCGGATGGTTATGTGATTACAACTCGCAACGGCGATGTAAAGAAACTAACCATTAACGAATAATATCGTGATATAATTCACATTCGGCTCCTGGCTGGTGACAGCTAGGAGCCGTTTTGTTGTTTGAATTTATTAACCCTGACGTGGTTATAGGTAAAAAGCTGGTTTGATTTGGCATCGAGCAAGTCGTTACCTATAACTACAGAAGAAAGATTATTGTAGAGGTTGTTATGGTACCTGTTGTAGCTCTAGTAGGGCGTCCGAACGTAGGTAAATCTACACTATTTAACCGATTGACTCGCACTCGTGACGCGTTGGTTGCGGACTTTCCAGGCCTAACGCGAGACCGTAAGTATGGCCAGGCGAGACTTGGTGAAGAGCACGAATTCATTGTGATTGATACCGGCGGTATTGATGGCACAGAAGAAGGCGTGGAAACAAAGATGGCAGAACAGTCATTAGCCGCGATTGATGAGGCTGATGTTGTATTGTTCCTTGTTGACGGTCGTGCTGGTCTGACACCTTCAGATGCAGCAATTGCTGCGCATCTGCGTAAAATTGAAAAGCCAGCGATGCTGGTGGTAAACAAAATAGATGGTATTGATGCCGATGCAGCGTGTGCTGATTTTTGGCAGCTCGGTGTGGATGATATGTATCAGATTGCGGCCGCTCATGGCCGTGGTGTGACCGCTTTGCTTGAGCGTGCTTTATCTCCATTCTTTGATGATCTATTAACAAGTGAATCTGAAGAAGGTGAAATTGAAGACCTGACTGGATTCGAAGACGAAGAGCCTCTTGTTGAAGATTACACTGAAGAAGACGCAGAAGCTGAATTCAAGCGCCTTCAAGAGCAGCCGATTAAGTTGGCGATCATCGGTCGTCCGAACGTAGGTAAATCGACACTGACTAACCGTATTCTGGGTGAAGAACGTGTAGTTGTATACGATATGCCTGGTACAACGCGTGATTCTATCTACATCCCGATGGAACGTGATGGACGCGAATACGTACTAATTGATACCGCAGGTGTTCGTCGTCGTGGTCGTATCAATGAAACGGTTGAAAAGTTCTCTGTTGTTAAAACGCTGAAAGCGGTAGAAGATGCAAACGTCGTTCTACTGGTGATTGATGCACGTGAAAATATTTCAGACCAAGACCTAAGCTTGCTTGGTTTTGCACTGAATGCTGGCCGCTCAATTGTCATCGCCGTTAACAAGTGGGATGGTCTAGACAGTGACGTGAAAGAAAGCGTGAAGAAAGAACTGGACCGCCGTCTAGGATTCGTCGATTTCGCGCGTATCCACTTTATCTCTGCGCTGCACGGTACTGGCGTTGGTCACTTGTTTGAATCTATCCAAGAAGCATATAACTCGGCGACAACGCGTGTGGGTACGTCAGTACTGACGCGTATCATGAAGATGGCAGTGGATGATCACCAACCGCCAATGGTTCGTGGTCGTCGTATCAAACTCAAATACGCACACGCAGGTGGTTACAACCCACCGATCGTTGTTATCCACGGTAACATGGTTCGTGAATTGCCAGATTCGTATAAACGTTATCTGATGAACTACTTCCGTAAGTCTCTGGAAATTATGGGAACACCGATTCGCATTAACTTCCACAACAGTGATAACCCATACGAGAATCGTACGAATAAGCTTACGCTATCACAAGAGCGTAAACGTAAGCGTATGATGTCGATGGTGAAAAACCGCAATAAATAATGAAATTCGAATACCCAAGTTTCTACTTGGGTATTTTTTTATCAAAAGTAATCGTAAAAATGACTATCACAGCAACAAAGACTCGTTTTTGTCATCAAATATGGCAATTAGAAGCACAAATACAGCTCGTTCAATCTACGGAAGAAGTGACTTACGTTATTACAGATGTCACGCCGTTCCATCCCGTTAGTCACATATGGCCGGATCACCCTGCAGACAAAGGAACGTTGAAGGTGAATGGGGCTGAGCATGACGTGGTAGATTGCCAAGTTGGAGCAGTGGAGCAGGAAAGTGGTGCTCTGTATGTGGGTAGTGACATTCCTGTAAAGCGTGATGCTGAAGGTTGGGTGTTTGTCGTCGTCCATGTTTTATCACGTACGGAATCACTTGCAATTAATGACTTGGTGACATTAGCGGTAGATAAAGACTATCAAAATGCTTTGAGCCGAGGCCACACTGCAGGACACTTAGCGTATTTGGCGTTGAATAAAGTACTAGCGGAAGACTATTGGCGAAAAGACGCAGACCGCAAAGACCCACATGGTTATTATGACTTTAATAGCTATGCGCAAGTTACGAGTTATGTCACTCCAGACAAGTGCCTCGATACGTACCGTTTAGGCAAAACACTCCGTAAAAGAGGATTAAACAGTGCAGATATGCTGAATGACCTCCAGGCGATTGCAGAAAAAGTGAATGGCCAACTGGTTGAATGGCTTCAAAGAGATACGATGATCACCATGGAATGCCACGGCGACAGATTAACGGATTCTCGCTATTGGAAGTGCGATTTAGGAGAAGGTCAATTAGCGGTAATCCCTTGTGGTGGAACGCATGCGAGCCATTTAAATGAGTTTGCTTTTATCCAAGTTAAACTCGTTGAGCTCGACGCTCAAACTATCGAAATGCACACCAATGTAAATGCTGCTTTCTGAATAAGATCTTTTTATTAAATTCTGATTTTGTGTTTAATTAAATCAGCTTAAGGATTTTTATTCTGCACTAAATCGGAATGCAGAATATGTAACTTATGCTTTCGGTGTGTGGTTATATAAATATTCTTTTAAGGGGTGATCGCTGATCAAGGAGTAAATATCAGACGATCAGTATAAGATCCTACGTATCAAGTATGGTTAGCGCCTCGTGAAACTTGTTGGGGCGGTGATGAAGATCAACATACTTGTTCGTTATTTTGAGTAGCATGCGTTACTCGAAATTGCTTAGTTTAGAGAGAGGAACGGGATATGCAGCAGAACATTTGCCCGACTTGCAATGTCGAACTGGAATGGACAGGACAATATCATTGCGCACAGTGTGAATCGGATTTTAAAAAAGTAGGTTTTTGCCCTGATTGTGAGGCGGAGCTGGAGAAGCTGCAAGCATGCGGTGCTGCGAGTTACTTTTGTAATGTGTGTAATGAACTCAAATCAAAATCACGTGTCCGATTTGAGTTCCAGAAAGTCACTTAACCAGAGTTTGTATTCAGTTAACGGTAGAACGAACGTCGCCTTCGGCTAATCGAGTAATCAATACATCTCCCGATTTTACATCTGAAGATTGAGTAATCACTTTACCTTGCTCAGTTTGAGTAATTGAGTAACCTCGTTTCAATGTCGCTAGCGGGCTGACGGTGTCTAACTTCTCTGCAGCAATCGCGAGTTGATGGCGCATAGTCAGTAACTTGCGATCCATTGCATCCATGAGCTTTTGCTCAACACGTTCTAGCTTCGACTTCTGCTCGCTAAGGCGTGTTACAGGAGAGTTCAATTGCAGCCGATAATGTTGACGCTCGATTCGCTGTTGACGCAAGGCAATAAAACGACTCATCGCTCGCTGTAAGCGCATGTCCAACTCATCTAACTGTTGCGTCTGACGTTGCAAGCGATAGCTTGGGTGCTGTCTCTCTAGACGGTGCACTAATTGCGCAGATTGCTGCTTTTGTTGTGCTAGGTAGTAACGCATCGCGCTCGCTAACTTATGCTGGCGGGTAACTAAAGCTTGATCTTTGTGGCTGTTATCACGGCTTACTAGCTCAGCTGCTGCTGATGGAGTAGGCGCGCGTACGTCGGCGACAAAATCAGCTATTGTCACGTCGACTTCATGTCCAACGGCGCTAATAATAGGAATTTGGCTTGCTGCAATCGTGCGAGCTAATATCTCGTTGTTAAAGCACCATAAGTCTTCCAATGAACCACCACCTCGGCCCACAATTAGCACATCACATTCATCACGGCCGTTAGCGCGACCAATGGCTTGTGCGATTTGAATGGCTGCATCTTCACCTTGTACCACTGTCGGATAAATCACAACGGGTAGGGAAGGATCACGACGTTTCAATACGTCTAAGATATCGTAAAGCGCGGCACCAGTTTTCGATGTGATGACGCCAACACGTTTTGGGTGTTCAGGCAAAGGTTGCTTATTGGTTTGAGCGAACAACCCTTCTGCGGCAAGCTTCATTTTCAGCTCTTCAAACTCTTGCTGAAGACGGCCGTCACCTTCCGGTTGCATGCTTTCGATGATCAATTGGTAGTCACCGCGAGGCTCATAAAGAGAAAGACGAGCTTTTACTAGGACTTGATTACCGTTAGCGGGCTTGAAAGTAACGCGGCGATTGTTACCACGAAACATGGCACATTTAACTTGAGCGCGAGAGTCTTTAAGAGTGAGGTACCAGTGACCAGAGACAGGAGCTGAAAAGTTGGATATCTCTCCGACGAGCCAAACGATCCCCATTTCGTTTTCAAGGAGTAAACGAACTTCTGCGTTGAGACGAGAAACAGTAAAGATGTTTTGATTGGTCTTGGAGAGCACAGCTAATCTCTTAGACGTGAGTATGGAAATTAGCGGCAATATAATACATAGCAAGGGGGTAATTGCAAGAAAAAAATTAAAAAATTTGTGGTCAAGCGATTGCGTTAACCGTATAATCCCTCCGCAATATCTAATCCAAATGTAGCTTGTTGCTAACACAGGTTACCCTCATTATGCGAAACGATGAGATTGGATTGTTCTTTTTACTCCTCTAATTGTGAGATATTGCAAATGCTAAGAATTGCCAAAGAAGCGCTGACATTCGATGACGTACTACTTGTGCCAGCACACTCCACCGTTCTCCCAAACACAGCTGATCTTCGCACTCAGCTAACTAAGAACATCACCCTAAACATCCCAATGATTTCAGCGTCTATGGACACTGTTACTGAAGCTCGTCTAGCGATCGCGCTAGCGCAAGAGGGTGGCATTGGCTTTATCCACAAGAACATGTCTATTGAGCAGCAGGCAGCCGAAGTTCGTAAAGTTAAGAAGTTCGAAGCTGGTATGGTAACTGACGCGGTTACTGTAAACCCTGACGCGACCATCGCTGATGTTGTTGCGCTCACTGAAAAGCATGGTTTTGCAGGTTTCCCTGTTGTCACTGAGAGCAATGAGCTTGTTGGTATTATCACTGGTCGTGACGTTCGTTTTGTGACGGACCTTTCTAAGAAAGTATCTTCAGTAATGACGCCAAAAGAGAAGTTGGCAGCGGTTAAAGAAGGTGCAACACGAGAAGAAGTGCAAGAGAAAATGCACGAAGCTCGCGTAGAGAAAGTATTGGTTGTGAATGATGAGTTCCAACTAACCGGTATGATTACTGCGAAAGACTTCCACAAAGCAGAACGTAAACCAAACGCATGTAAAGATGAGCGTGGTCGCCTACGTGTTGGCGCAGCAGTTGGTGCTGGTGCTGGTAACGAAGAGCGAGTTGCTGCACTAGTTGAAGCTGGCGTTGACGTTCTACTTATCGACTCTTCACACGGTCATTCTGAAGGTGTTCTAAGCCGCATTCGTGAAACACGTGCTGCTTACCCAGATCTAGACATCATCGGTGGTAACGTAGCAACAGGTGCTGGTGCTAAAGCGCTAATCGAAGCTGGCGTAAGCGCAGTGAAAGTTGGTATCGGCCCTGGTTCTATCTGTACAACTCGTATTGTAACGGGTGTGGGGGTTCCACAAATCACTGCAATCGCAGATGCGGCAGAAGTGGCTAATGATTATGGTATTCCAGTTATCGCAGACGGTGGTATCCGTTTCTCTGGTGATATCTGTAAAGCAATCGTAGCGGGCGCATCATGTGTGATGGTTGGTTCTATGTTTGCAGGTACTGAAGAAGCGCCGGGTGAAGTGATTCTATACAACGGCCGTTCTTACAAGTCTTACCGTGGCATGGGTTCTCTTGGTGCAATGTCTCAAGGTTCTTCTGACCGTTACTTCCAGTCTGACAACGCAGCGGACAAGCTAGTACCAGAAGGTATCGAAGGTCGTATCGCATACAAAGGCCGTCTAAAAGAGATCGTACACCAACAAATGGGTGGTCTACGTTCAAGCATGGGTCTAACTGGTTCTGCAACTATCGAAGATATGCGTACGAAAGCTGAATTTGTACGTATCTCTGGTGCTGGTATGCAAGAGTCTCATGTACACGATGTTCAAATTACTAAGGAAGCACCGAACTACCGTCTAGGGAACTAATTACCTAAGGGAAACGTTTGCTTTTTCCTTGAAGCATTAAGAAGAGGCGAGTACACTCGCCTCGGTTTTAATCACTTAGCCTTAAAAAGACTGCTCAAAATGACTAAAAATATCCATGACCAACGTATTCTGATCTTGGACTTCGGTTCTCAGTACACTCAATTAGTAGCACGCCGCGTACGTGAAATCGGCGTTTACTGTGAACTATGGAGCTGGGATGTAGAAGAAGCGGATATTCGCGAATTCAACCCAGATGGCATTATCCTATCTGGTGGTCCAGAAAGCGTAACGGAAGAGAACTCTCCACGCGCGCCTCAATATGTGTTTGATTCTGGTGTTCCTTTACTTGGCGTATGTTACGGCATGCAAACTATGGCGGAACAACTAGGTGGCAAAGTAGCAGGCTCTAACGAACGTGAGTTTGGCTACGCTCAGGTTAAAGTTTCTGGTGAATGTGCCTTATTTAAAGATCTTGAAGCTACTCAAGACGTTTGGATGAGCCACGGCGACAAAGTAGTAGAGATCCCAGCCGATTTCGTAAAAGTTGGTGAGACAGACACTTGTCCTTACGCTGCGATGGCGAACGAAGAGAAGAAATACTACGGCGTTCAGTTCCACCCAGAAGTGACACACACAAAAGGTGGCTTACAAATGCTTGAGAACTTTGTTCTTGGCGTATGTGGCTGTGAGCGTCTATGGACATCGGAATCTATCATCGAAGACGCGGTTGCTCGCATTAAAGAGCAAGTGGGTGACGACGAAGTTATCCTAGGCTTATCTGGTGGTGTGGATTCATCTGTTGTTGCGATGCTGGTGCACCGCGCAATTGGCGACAAGCTAACGTGTGTATTTGTCGATAACGGTCTACTTCGTTTAAACGAAGGCCAACAAGTGATGGATATGTTTGGCGATAAGTTCGGCCTAAACATCATCAAAGTTGATGCAGAAGATCGTTTCCTTGAAGCTCTGAAAGGCAAGTCTGACCCAGAAGAGAAGCGTAAGACTATCGGTCACGTATTCGTAGATGTATTCGATGAAGAGTCTAAGAAGCTGAAAAACGCGAAATGGCTAGCTCAAGGTACGATTTACCCTGATGTAATCGAGTCTGCGGCATCTAAGACTGGTAAAGCGCACGTGATCAAATCACACCACAATGTGGGCGGTTTACCAGATGAAATGGAAATGGGTCTTGTTGAGCCACTACGTGAGCTGTTCAAAGATGAAGTACGTAAGATTGGTCTAGAGCTAGGCCTGCCTTATAACATGCTTTACCGCCACCCATTCCCAGGTCCAGGTCTAGGTGTTCGTGTTCTTGGTGAAATCAAGAAAGAATACTGTGACTTGCTACGTCGTGCTGATGCTATATTCATTGAAGAGCTTCACGCTGCAGACCTTTATGACAAAGTATCTCAAGCGTTCACGGTATTCCTACCTGTTCGCTCTGTAGGTGTAATGGGTGATGGCCGTAAATACGACTGGGTTGTATCACTGCGTGCAGTAGAAACCATCGACTTTATGACGGCACACTGGGCGCATCTACCATACGACTTCCTAGGTAAGGTATCTAACCGTATTATCAACGAAGTTGATGGCATCTCACGTGTTGTTTACGATATTTCAGGTAAGCCACCAGCGACAATCGAGTGGGAATAATTTTCCTCTAGATTGTTGAGTTTATAAGAACCAGCCTCCGGGCTGGTTTTTTTGTGCTTCAAATTTGTGAATAGGAGACTCAACTTTTTTACAGGGGATATATACATGCGTTAAAATTAAATATATATTCACTTTAATTGTTTGAATATTATAAATGGTATTGCTATGGAACAGGCTGAAGTTACCTCTCTCATTCCCATCCTTATTACTCTTTTCCTCGCGCTGACCACGAGAAATGTCGTTGTTGGTTTGTTCGCCGGTGTGGTTAGTGGTGTCGCCATGCTTGAAGGCACCTTTGTCGAAAAAGGGCCGCTAGAATCGTTTAGTGCATTGATGAAAAGTTACCTGCTTCCGCAACTTACCGATAGCTATAACGCTGGTGTGATTTTATTATTAGTGTTCATCGGTGGTTTTGTTGCTCTTATGGAAAAGTCAGGCGGTGGTGTTGCCTTTGCTAAAAAGGTCACTCAGTGGGTGGCGAGTAAATGCCAAGCTCAGATCTCTGCATGGTTTGGCGGTGTTGTTATCTTCTTCTCAGACCTTGGTACACCCTTGATTGTTGGCCCGGTGTTCCGGCCTTTATTTGATAAGCTAAAAGTATCACGTCAAAAATTAGCTTTTATTATCGATTCCACATCTTCTCCCGTCGCAATCTTGATCCCTTTTATCGGGTGGGGCGTTTACATCATGGGTTTGATTCAAAAGGAGTTTACGGCTCTAAATGTCACGATGAGTGATTGGGATGCTTTCATTGGTGCCATTCCGTACCAGTTTTACGCCTTTCTAGCGATTGCGATTGTACCGATTGTCTCTTTCTTCAAATTAGATTTCGGACCGATGGCGAAGGCTGAACAACTAGCAGAGCAGGGTTCCGACTTTGGGAAAGTGCAGGAGTCCATGAATGTGTTTGCGCATAAAAATGCAAAATCTAGTTTTGTATGGGCACCTTTGCTCGTTATGCTGGTGGTTTTATGTACCATCCTCGTACCACACGGTTTTCCATTTCAAAAAGTAGCAGGCTCAACGTTCAGGGCTGCACTTTCTTCGGCATATTTCTTCGCAGCCTTTACTTTGATTGCGCTGATGGCGTTTTATGGCGTAAGAAAACTCTCTGATGGCATTCAGGTTTACCTAAAAGGGATGTCGAACATGATGTCTGTAGCCGTGATTTTGGTATTGGCTTGGGCACTTAGCTCGGTTGGGAAAGAATTAGGTGCAGCTGCATACATTGCTGAACAAGCTCAAGCCGGTTTCCCGTATTGGCTATTGCCAGCAGTCGCCTTTTTGCTTGCTGGTATTATTTCGTTCGCTACGGGATCATCTTGGGGGACATTTGCCATCATGATGCCACTAGTGATCCCAACGGCCGTCGCGATTGATGCTCCATTGTTAGTTTGTATTGGTGCGGTGTTATCTGGTGGCCTGTTTGGCGATCACTGTTCTCCAATCTCTGAAACCACGATTCTGTCGTCGACAGGGGCAGGGTGTGAGCAGTATGAGCACTTCCGAACTCAGTTACCTTACGCATTACTCAATGGAATGATTGCATTAGGGTGTTTCCTTTTAGCTGGAATCAACGCCTCGCCAGTGATTGTGCTTGCCGCCATTGTTGCCCAGTGTGTGGTTTATTTTGTGTTGTCTAAACAAAAATCAACCGCGCAGCTAGACGTGGTTTCGGCAGAACAATAAAGATAGAAATATCATAAAGCGGAGGCTCATTGGGTCTCCGCTTTTCTTTTGAGTCAAGGTAACATTTTTCTTGTGACAAAATGTGTGCGAGGACTTATTTATTCATTTTGTCTCGCAGAATCAACGCACTTAGCTCGGCGTTTTGTATATATGATCCACTATATGTCTAGTTATTCCTTGTATATTGTATTGTTAAAATCCGGAGACTAGACATGTTTGCACTCAAACATCTTCCTCTTGCATTGAGTTGTGTCCTAGCTACACAAGCGAATGCGAGTATGAATATCCAGCCCGATCCGCAGAATCCAAACGGTTATGTCATTGCTCGTGGTGACGTTCAAGCCGTAGAGCAAAGCAAAACCTCTGACCCTATGTATGCCATTTGGTCACAAGCATTAGAGACGCGCCCGAACTCAGTGGTGGAGGCGATTGTTCCTGGAGCGGCAACCAATCCAGAAAACGTGAAGCGTGTAGAGCGTGTGTTCCCTGAAAGTGAGTGGGACTTCCTGACTCAAATGGCGGCACCTGAATACACTTACACGCGTTTCCTACGTGCAATTGGTAAGTTCCCAGCATTCTGTGGTGAGTACACGGATGGTCGAGATTCGGATGCGATTTGTAAAAAATCGATCGTGACTGCCTTTGCTCACTTTGCGCAGGAAACTGGTGGTCATATTTCGATTGATAACGTATCGGATAACCCTCTTGGATTGGAAGAGTGGCAGCAAGCTTTGGTTCATGTGCGTGAAATGGGCTGGTCAGAAGGTCAAGAAGGTTACACGACAGGTTGTGGTCAGAATGACTGGCAAAATAAGCGTTGGCCATGTGAACCAGGACAAGGTTACTTTGGACGTGGTGCTAAACAGCTTTCTTACCATTTTAACTATGGCGCGTTCTCTGAAGTGATGTTTGATGGTGATGCATCTGTATTGCTAAAAAATCCAGGCTTGGTTGCGGATTCATGGCTGAACTTGGCATCGGCTATCTGGTTCTTCCTAACTCCACAAGCACCGAAACCTGCAATGCTGCATGTGATTGACCGTACTTGGGTGCCTTCACAGCGTGAGCTTGATGCTGGCATTGGTTACGGCTTTGGTACCACCATCAACGTGATCAATGGTGGTATTGAGTGTGGTGAGCAAAACAAGGATAAAGGTCAACCTGTTAACCGTATTCGTTATTGGGAAGGTCTTGCCGCCCATTATCAAATTCCAATTGAAGCTGATGAAACAAACACTTGTTGGCAGCAGACGCCTTACGGCAGTCTGAACCTAAATGGTGCGACAGACGTGCTTTACACCAACTGGGATGGTAACTGGAAATACTACTCAGATCGTCCGGGAGGTCACTCATTTGAATGTGAGCTGGTTGGTTTCCAAACTGCTTACTCTGCGCTAGTTGCGGGTGATTATGAGAAGTGTTTAACTAACTTTTACCAATCTCATGCGGGGTGGCCAGAAGTTCGTGTGGTTGAAAAACTAGACCCTGTTGATCCGGTCGATCCACCTGTAGGTGGCGTGGCGGCTTGGGATGCAGGTAAAGTGTATAACACAGGTGATCAAGTCTCTTACCAAGGTGCTGTTTATGAAGCGAAATGGTGGTCACAAGGTAATGAACCCACGCAAGGTGACCCGTGGAAGTTGGTCTCAGGCACTCCGACAGAGCCGCCAACAACGGAACCTGAACCGCCGGTGACTGAGCCAGAACCGCCCGTCACAGAACCTGAGCCACCAGTAACCGAGCCAGAACCACCAGTGACAGGTAATTTTATTCAGTGGGAGCCGGGCGTAACGCAAGTCGCTAACGGCGATAAAGTGACGTACCAAAACAAATGTTTTGTTGCGAAAAATGGTCCAGGTGTGTGGGAAAGCCCAACGCAAAGTAACTGGTTCTGGGACGAGATCTCTTGCCTGTAGTTGATTGAAAAATAGTCTAACCATCTATAAAGACTCTGCTTTTTAGCGGGGTCTTTTTTTATTTGAGCGGTTGCTTATTTATGGAATCTAAGTTTTCAATAACAGTTTTTCTCTTTTGTTCTGGCGCCCATTAAAATTCGCGCGCATTTTTTATCAACATTTTTGAAAAAAGGTATTTGTACATGTCGACAAAATTGGCTAACCCAGCACCGCTAGGTCTAATGGGTTTCGGTATGACCACTATTCTGCTTAATATTCATAATGCAGGATTTTTCCCAATTGACTCTATGATTCTAGCGATGGGCATCTTTTACGGTGGCCTTAGCCAAGTAATCGTTGGCATCATGTGCTTTAAACGCGGTGACACGTTCGGCACAACTGCGTTTACTTCTTACGGTCTATTTTGGCTAACATTGGTTGGTCTAATCGTAATGCCTCACATGGGTCTTCCTGCAAGCCCTGCAAGCTTTATGGGTTGGTACCTAGCGCTTTGGGGCATCTTCACTGGTTTCATGTTCATTGGTTCTCTATGCTACCCAACAGCGAAGCAAGTGGTATTTGGTTCTCTAACTATCCTGTTCTTCTTGCTTGCTGCTCGTGATTTCACTGGTAGCGAAGTGATCGGTGCTATCGCTGGCTTCGAAGGTATCTTCTGTGGCGCAAGTGCAATTTACTTCGCAATGGCGCAGGTACTAAACAACGAATTTGGTCGTGAAGTTCTACCTGTAGGTAAAGCAAAAATCGCTCGTAAAGTTGAAGCTGTCGCTGCTTAATCCTTTACACATAATGCAGAAAAGGGGATTAACCAATGGTTAATCCCCTTTTTTATGCCCTTAAACGGACCACTGCTTTTTCTTGTTTATGCGTTAAGGCTATGTTGATGGTTGTTCTACAGTTTCTGTAGTACTGTTGTCTGCCGTTGGTGCCTTACCCGTTTTACGCTTGTACTTATCTTCCCAGTAATCTGCGCCTTTAATGCCTAGCGCTACAGGGTTGAATGTAAAGTCGGTCACACCACGTTTTTGTTGTTCTTCGTAATCGTTCAATGCTTTGAGAGCTGGTTTCGACATAAAGAAGATGATCAAAATACCGACGATGTTAAGCCATGCCATTAGACCTACACCTACATCACCCATCGCCCAGGCTAAGTTGGCGGTTTTCACGGTTCCGTAGAACACGGATGAAATAATAATGACTTTCAGAATAAACATCAGCCCATTTACTTTGAATGTACGACGAATGTAAGCAATGTTCGTTTCTGCAATGTAGTAGTAAGCCAGAATGGTTGTAAACGCAAAGAAGAAAAGTGCGATTGCGATGAATGGTTTACCCACGCCAGGTAGTGCACTTTCGATCGCCATTTGCGTAAATACAGGACCATTAGCACCAATATCAGCTGGGAGGTTTTGAATTAGGAACGTGCCTTCAACTGCACCATTTACGTTGTACGCGCCAGTGATAAGAATCATAAACGCGGTTGCTGAACACACAAGTAGTGTATCGATGTAAATAGAGAAAGATTGAACAAGACCTTGCTGAGCTGGGTGATCAACACTCGCTGCAGCTGCAGCGTGAGGACCTGTACCTTGACCTGCTTCGTTGGAGTAAACGCCACGTTTTACACCCCAACCGATTGCCGCACCAACACCTGCCATTGGTGTGAACGCGTCACCAATGATCATGCCGAAAATGCGTGGAACCTCACCAATGTTTAGTAGGATGATGACAAATGCAGTGATGATGTAAGCCAGCGCCATAAATGGCACAACGATTTGGGTAAAGTTTGCAATACGTTTTACGCCACCGAAGATGATGAAGGCCAGAATGACACAGACAACCGTACCAGTGAAAATTTTAGCAAAACTGAAGGTACCAATAGCGGTTTCAATCATGTCACCTGAGCCAAATGCTGCTTCTACTGCGTTACCGATGCTGTTCGATTGAACGCCAGGAAGTAGAACACCACATGCAAAGATGGTCGCGATAGCGAAGATCCAAGCGTACCATTTTTGTCCCATTGCTTTTTCAATGTAGTAAGCAGGACCACCACGGAATTCACCTTCGTCTTCTTCTTTATAGATTTGCGCAAGTGTCGACTCTGCGTATGCGGTTGCCGCGCCAAAGAAGGCAACGACCCACATCCAGAATACGGCGCCTGGGCCACCGAAACCGATAGCGGCAGCAACACCAGCAATGTTACCTGTACCTACACGGCCAGATAGTGAAACGGCAAGTGCCTGAAATGACGATATCCCTTTTGTTGAACTCTTCCCTGAAAGTAATAAGCGCCACATCTCAAAGAAGTGACGAATTTGTACAAAACGCGTCATGATTGAATAGAACAAACCTGCGCCAAGGCACAGATAGATCAGTACCGGGCTCCAAATAATTCCATTCAGAAAATCAACTAATGACTGCATGAGTATTTTCCCTGTTAGTTGTGTTTGTGGTTGTTTTTCACACAATACATTACCCTTTATGTAATGCAAATGTTAACTTTTTTGGCTATAAATCCTTTGTAGCGTGATGGTGAACACAGAATGGAGAGTGATTGTTAAAATTTAGTTCTTGTTGCTTATTTACTCCTTTGAGGTAGAAGATTTGTCTGATGATTAAATATGCAGCACATTGTCATTAAAATGTGCTGCATATTTGATGAGTTAAAAATGCCAAATAATATGCGTTTTGTGGAGTAAAGGCCTGTTTGTTTTTTATGCAGATATGTCCTTATGCATAACGGCAAAGGTTAAGCTCTGTGTCATCCATCACTTTCGCTTTTTCACCAGCCATAATGCTCGCTAGTAATTGACCAGAACCACAAGCCATAGTCCAACCCAGAGTGCCGTGTCCGGTGTTAGTAAAAAGGTTATCGTATTTAGTTGCACCAATAATCGGTGTGCCATCAGGCGTCATTGGTCTAAAGCCACTCCAAAACTCGGCTTGGCTAAAGTCGCCGCAGCGAGGGAAAAGATCATGGATGACCATTTCGATGGTGTTTTTTCGTTTTTGCGGAAGGGAGGCATCAAACCCTGCTAATTCTGCGGTGCCCGCTACGCGAATTCTGTCATCAAACCGAGTCATGGCGACTTTATAGGTTTCATCCATCACAGTAGAGCGAGGAGAGAAGTGCTCATCTTCCATTGGGATGGTGAGCGAATAGCCTTTTACTGGATAGACAGGAATCTCAATGTCGATTTGCTTGAGTAGCGCTGTAGAATAGCTGCCAGAGGCAACTACATATTGGTCCGCTTTAAACTGTCCTCGATTCGTTTGGACACCTATGATCTTTTTGCCTACTGTAACCCAATTGCTTACTTCGGTGTCGAACTCGAACCTCACGCCATGGGCCTTAGCGAGCTCTGTTAGTTGTTGGCAAAACTGATAGCAATCGCCTGTTTCGTCATCTGGCAGGTGCAAGCCACCAACCAGTTTATCTTTCACAAGATCCAGTCCAGGTTCTTGTTCAATGCAGCGTTCTACGTCCATCAACTCAAACCGAGTCCCGCTTTGCTCTAGAAGCTGCATATCCTTTTCAATGGCTTGCAGCTGTTGAGGCGTTCGAAATACT
The DNA here is from genome assembly GCF_003123985.1 of Vibrio sp. T9. Classification (NCBI taxonomy): domain Bacteria; kingdom Pseudomonadati; phylum Pseudomonadota; class Gammaproteobacteria; order Vibrionales; family Vibrionaceae; genus Vibrio; species Vibrio sp. T9. Next base: position 183,528 of record NZ_NIGY01000009.1, on the reverse strand, counting down.
TGCAAGGTGCCGAACTGGCGACCTTGATATTCAATGGCATGTTCTTGACGTAATTGTTCCAGACACATACGGCTGTGGTTAGCGATAGAAAGCATGCGAGCTTTGTTGACTTGATAGCGAGACAGGGTGCAATTGGCCACCATCTTACTTGCCCAACTGATCATATCGGCATTGAGGGTTGGCTTGATTTTGAGTGGAGCATGCTCTTCCATTAACCACTTTATGGCTTTAACAGGAACACCAGGCGCAGCCCAAGGCGAAGAATAGCCATACGAGATCTGCCCAGCATTAGCGAAACTTGTTTCCATTGCACTGCTTGGTTGACGGTCAATAACGGTAACTTGATAGCCTGCTTGAGATAAATACCAAGCAGAGGTTAAGCCGATGACGCCGCTGCCTAATACGATGACTTCCATTGATGTACTCCACACATTTATCTGAGTGGTTAGTTTCTTTTCTTTACCTTTTGTTAACAATCGATATAAATTACATACAGCGTTTAGAAAAACTATAGGCTCAAGGATGAGAAGTAATTTAATAAGTGGCTTGTGTCTGTTTAGCCAAGTCGCGGAACACAGCAGCTTTACTGGCGCGGCTAAGTTTTTGCACCTCACTACGGGAGCCGTGAGCCAACAAATTATTCATTTGGAAGCGTTATTAGGTTTTACTTTATTTGAACGCCATTCCCGCGGTATTCGTTTAACCGCTAAAGGCACTCAGTTACACCAAGCGACGCAGTTTCACTTTTCCGAGCTGAGCAAACTGCTTGATGAGCTCAAAGTAGAAAAGCACACCAATGAGATTCGCTTAAAATTAACGCCTTCTTTTGCTTTTAAATGGTTAGTCCCAAAGCTGGAAAGTTTTCATCACGAGAACCCGGATATCCAAGTGCAAATCTTCGCGGAAGGGGCGTTAGTGAATAGTGAGATAAAAGATTATGACGTCGCGATAGACTATGGTCTTCATCCTTACCGAAATGCTAACGCGGAGTTGATTTTGGATGAGCAACTGCTGCCCGTAATGAGTCCGAAGTACCTTGAGGATCATGGTTGGCTAAAAGTGCCTTTTGATGAACAAGAATCCTCAATGTCAGTGAAGAAATGGCAGGAGGCGACGCTACTACACGATGCGATGCCATGGGAAAAAGCGACGCGTGACTATGAGTGGCTATATTGGGCGTCAGCAATGGGATTAGACTTTAAAACCGATGTTGGACACTTTTTCAATAGAACGGATATGGCGATGTCTGCGGCGGAAGCAGGAGTTGGGATTGCGATGGCACGAATGGCACTGATTGAGGATGAATTGACGACAGAGCGTTTAGTTTCTCCCTTTCAGCCGGTTCCAGCCAATGCAGGGTACTACTTGATCATGAACACACGAAGCCAGTCCACAAACAAGTTTCGTACTTGGTTATTACAGCAGGTGGAGAGTAAATAGATATAGTGCTTGGTGAGTCAGATAGAAAACACCGCCTCGATGACGGCGGTGTTTTATTTTGGATTACTGTCGTTGATAAACCGACTCGCCTCGGCTGATAGTTTCTTCCACGTTTAGGTCTTTTAGCGCCTTAGGTTCAATCTTCATCGGGTTGTTATCGAGGATGATTAAATCCGCATTCTTACCCACCTCGATAGAACCTTTATACGACTCCTCAAAGTGTTGGTAAGCCGGCCAAATGGTCATGGCTTGCAGCGCGGTGTACGTGTCAACGCGCTGATCTGGCCCCAGTACTTTATCGGTTCTGGTGGTGCGATTGACGGTCGCATCCAATACTCGGAATGAACTTGGCAGCGCCACAGGTGCGTCATGGTGTGTACTGAATTTTAACCCCGCCTTTCTCACCGCTTGGGTTGGTGAAATGAAATCGGCACGAGGATGGCCGAGTACCGAGTCCACATGCCAGTCACCCCAATAGAAAGTATGCATTGGGAATAGAGAAGGGAAGATGCCTTGCGCAGCTAAGCGATCCACTTGGTCTTGGCGCATGGTTTGGCCGTGAATGAGTACAGGTCGGCGGTCTTGCTTTCCTAGCTTTTCATTTGCTTTGGTTACCGCATTGATAAATTGCTCGATCGCCGCGTCACCATTGGCATGCGTCAGCACTTGCCATTCATTTTTAAAGGCTGTTTCTACGTAATCGTAAGCTTGTTGATCTTCGAAAGTTGGGTAGCCAGCGTAGTCTTTATCTTGTCCATGTGGTGGGTGGAAGTAAGGCTGACTTAGCCATGCCGTTTTACCTTGTGGAGAGCCATCAAAGTTCAGCTTTACGCCACCGATGCGGAAATGGTTGGTGTACTCTGGCGTGTTGTATTCCGAGTCCATAAAATCACTGCTCGATACCATATCGGCGTAAGCAACCAAGTCGATCATCAGCTTGTCGTTTTTCGACGCGCGTTTCATCGCTTCATAACCTTCTGATGTTGCTCGTCCTTCTTGAGCCGTGGTATAGCCATATTTCGCGTACATACCTTGCGAGGCTTCTAACATGCGATCTTGAAGTTCTGAATCAATCAACTTATTGAGGTTGAACAGCATTGCAAAGTGCGCGTTTTCTTCTAGAACACCATTTGGCTCTTGGCTGTTTTCCATTCGGCGGATAATGCCACCTTTTGGATCGTCCGATTCTGCCGTGATACCTGCTAGCTCTAACGCTTTACAGTTTGCGACACTCAAATGCCCCGAAGTGTGGATGATTAATACAGGCTTATCTGTGCTGACTTTATCGAGATCCGCTTTGGTAGGGTAGTAATCCAGTTGGGCGTCGTCGTAACCAAAACCTAAAATCCAACCCGTTTTCTCAATGAATAGGCGTTGCGTATTATTGTTCGCGGCATTTTTCAGAGTTTCTATGATTTTCGCAACGGTATCGGCTTCGCCATCAGGAGATGGCAGCACGTTTGCGACCATGGCTTGCAGACCAACACCATACACATGACTGTGCGGATCAACAAAGCCAGGCAACATAGTTTTGCCTTTTAAGTCGACCAACTGTGTTTTACCGAACTTGTGTTCCATCGCTCCATCTTTGCTGCCGACATAAATGATTTTCTCGCCTAATGTCGCGACGGCTTCGGCGTACTCTGGTTTATCGCCTGCCATGGTTAGGATGTCGCCACCATAATAAATTTTGTCTGCGGCGGTTACTTTGAGTGGCTCGGCGACGGCTTCTACTTCTTTCGCTTCTTCAGAAAAACACCCCGTTAAAGCAAGCCCAGATAGGGCAATGGGGATCCAGTTTTTGTTCATCGGTCATCTCCATACAGAGTAAGTTTTTTGCCTATTGCTCCCATCTCAATGAGTTTGAGAACTCAATAGGTCAAATTCACTTTAGTTCATATTGAAGGAGGATTATCAACAAGATTAAAGACTTTCAATCAAGCGCAAGTTATACCTATCGATGAATATCAAAAATGTTACCTTTTCCCATTTCATAAACGTTTCTGGACTTGGGCAATGTGACCCATAACGAGGTTCTGTGGTTAAAAAGTCGGCATGATAAGTCCACGATTTATCTCGATGACGCTCAAGGAAGAACATGAAAGACGAAACGCTATCCATCCATTTTGGTTACGAAACTGACCCTACCACTAAATCTGTCGCGACACCGATTTATCAAACGGTCGCGTACGAGTTTGATAACGCGCAGCACGGCGCTGATCTGTTTAACTTGGAAGTGCCGGGGAATATCTACACTCGCATCATGAATCCGACTAACGATGTTCTGGAAAAACGCATGGCGGCGTTAGAAGGCGGCATTGCCGGGTTGGTCGTGAGTGCGGGGAGTGCAGCGATTAACTATGCGATTCTGACGTTAGCACAAGCGGGTGATAACATCGTCTCTACGCCGCAACTTTATGGCGGTACTTACACCTTGTTTGCGCACATGTTGCCAAATCAGGGGCTTCAGGTGAAGTTTGCCAAAGATGACAAACCAGAAAGTTTGGCTGAGTTAATTGATGAAAATACCAAAGCGGTGTACTGCGAGAGCATTGGTAACCCAGCCGGTAATATCATTGACTTAGAACGCGTAGCGGAGCTTGCTCACGCACAAGGCGTACCTGTGATTGTGGATAACACCGTCGCGACGCCAGTGCTGTGCAAACCCATCGAGTTCGGTGCGGATATCGTCGTTCACTCCCTCACTAAGTACGTTGGTGGGCATGGCACCACATTGGGTGGCGTGATTGTGGATTCCGGTAAATTCCCTTGGGCAAAGCACAAAGACCGCTTTCCTGTTTTCAACCAACCAGAACCTTCTTACCACGGCGTGGTGTATACCGAAGCGTTTGGTGAGGCGGCATTTATCGGGCGCGCGCGTACCGTACCATTGCGTAATACCGGTTCGGCATTATCACCGATGAATGCATTTATGCTTATGCAAGGGCTAGAAACGTTACCGCTGCGAATGGAACGCCATACTGAGAATGCACTCAAAGTGGCTGAATTCTTGGAACAGAATGACAAAGTCAGTTGGGTGAGTTATGCCGGCTTGCCAAGTTCTGAACACTTCCATCTCGCCGAAAAATACATGAAAGGTAAGCCTTCTGCGATTTTGTCGTTTGGTTTAAAAGACGGTTATGACGCAGGTGTGCGCTTTTATGATGCTCTGAAAATCTTTAAGCGTTTGGTGAACATTGGCGATGCAAAATCATTGGCTTGCCATCCAGCATCGACGACTCATCGTCAGTTGAGCGAAGCAGAACAAAAACAAGCTGGTGTGTCACCAGAGATGATTCGTTTATCGGTGGGTATTGAGCATATTGACGATATCCTAGCCGATTTAGAACAGGCACTAAACGCGTAAACGATTCTTTTTTTAGCTTTTGGTTACCCATAGGCCAGCCTTTAAAAAGGCTGGCCTGTTTTTATTTTATTATTTAAATATCAAAGGCTTTGGTGCTTTTGGTTTGTGGTATTCCAAAAGCTCATAGAGGGTGAAATTTATTCCCTTGTAACGTTTGGGGTTGTTCCTGATGATGTGTGCAAATATTACACATTGGAAGGGACTCAAATGTCTTACGTATTTCACCGTCATTGCCATGCCACGCTACCAATCATCGATAGAGGTGAAGGTGTTTATCTATTCGATAAACAAGGAAAACAGTACCTCGATGCTTGTGGCGGCGCTGCGGTATCAAACCTTGGCCATAGCCATCAAGCCGTTAAAAAAGCCATGCTGGAACAGCTTGATCGAGTGCCGTTTGCTCATACTGGATTTTTTACTAGTGACAGCAGTGAGCGCCTAGCGGAATTGATTTGTCAGTACATGCCTGAGCAGTTCAACCATGTGTATTTAGTCAGTGGCGGGTCAGAAGCGGTAGAGTCGGCACTAAAAATGGCGCGGCAGCATTTTGTGGAATCAGGTAAGCCAGAGAAGAAGCAATTCATCGCGCGTCAGCAAAGTTATCACGGCAATACGTTGGGAGCTCTGGCGGTCGGTGGTAATGAATGGCGACGTGAACCGTTCAAGCCTATCTTGCATCCTAGCCATCACATTGCCCCTTGCTATGCTTATCGTTATCAGCAGAGTCATGAGTCGGAATTGGATTACTCATTGCGAATGGCGAATGAACTTGAGGCAAAAATTCTTGAGTTGGGGGCTGAGAATGTAATGGCTTTTGTCGCCGAGCCTATTGTGGGAGCCACCGCTGGAGCTGTGCCAGCGACTCAAGGTTACTTCAAACGTATTCGCGAAATATGCGACCAATACGATGTGTTATTGATCTTGGATGAAGTCATGTGTGGCGTTGGGCGAAGTGGCAGTTTTTTTGCGTTTGAGCAAGAAGAGGCAGAGCCCGATCTGGTTTGTATGGCTAAAGGGCTTGGTGCGGGTTATCAACCTATTGGCGCGGTGGTTGCGAATGATCGAGTCTATCAAGCTATTGCTGATGGAAGCGGTTTTTTCCAACACGGTCATACCTTTATGGCGCACCCTGTGGCGTGCGCTGCTGCAGTGGCAACAATTGAAACCATCTTCCAAGATGATTTATTAACAGCGGTGAATCAGCAAAGTGTTTTGCTGCGTAAAGAGCTTACTTCTGCATTGGCCCATTTACCATACATTGGCGACATTCGTGGTAAAGGCTTGTTTTTGGGCATTGAGCTGGTGGCGGATAAAGAAAGCAAGGCGCCTCTGAGTCAAGCCACATTGGCAGACAAACGCATCAAACAGCGAGCAATGGAAAATGGCTTAATGTGCTATCCAATGGGCGGAACGATTGATGGCGTTAATGGGCACCATATTTTGCTCGCACCGCCATTCATTATTCAGTCTCATCATATTGATGAACTAGTCGGTAAACTCTCACTGACATTAAAAGAGGTGGCGGAGACATGGAAGTAGCAAACCAATATTTGCGAGAACCTATCGCTATTATCGTGGCTCCAAACGGCGCAAGAAAAACCAAGCACGATCACGTCAACTTACCCATGACAACAGACGAACTGGTTGCAGAGGCTATTGCTTGTCAAACGGCAGGGGCTGCCATGATCCATTTGCATGCTAGAGACGCCAACGGACGTCATTCATTAGACATCGACGACAACATGGAAATTTACCATGCCGTGAAAGAAGCGGTGGGAGAAACCATGATGGTTCAGCTCACCACAGAGGCGGTGGGCTTGTATTCTCCGGCACAACAGATGGCGTTAGTTAAAGCAGTGAAACCAGAAGCGGCTTCTTTCGCATTGAGGGAGTTAATCCCCGATCGCGCAAGTGAGAAAGAAGGGCATGCCTTTTTCCATTGGTTGGCAGAGAACAGCATCGTGAGCCAAATTATTCTCTACGATGCAACCGACATTGAACGTTATCTTCAACTGCGTGATGCGGGCGTGTTACCTAAAACGTATCAGCATGCATTAGTGGTGTTAGGGCGTTATCACCAAGCTCAACAGTCGTCGCCATGGGATTTACGAGGCTTGAATTTGGCGCGTTTTGTCGAGGAAGAAATTCGATGTGCCATTTGTGCTTTTGGCGCGCGAGAGCAAGACTGTTTAGCGAGTGCGATGTTACTTGGATTCGATGTGAGAGTTGGTTTTGAGAACAACCACTTCGATGTGACAGGCGAGTTAGCAATCAGTAACGCGGCTCAGGTGGAAGCTCTACGCGATGTGGCTAGGCACTTCGCGATTCCTTTACACAGTGCGCAAAGTTTGCGTTCAGTTTTGAAGTAAATCTGTTCGCGGCAAGGAAAATAAAGAAGAAAGTAAAAAGGCTCCATCGGAGCCTTTTCGGTATTTGTCGTTAGTTTTCGGTTTGCACTGCGGGTTGGCGTGCTGGGTGTTTGATAAACACCGCAACAACAGCCGCTATCGCTAATGCAAAGCAGTAGTAAGAATTAGCAACTACTTCAAGTGGCGATAGGTTGAATACGGAACCTAGCAGCAGTACTTGAGCACCGTAAGGCAACACGCCTTGCACCACGCATGAGAAAATGTCTAACAAGCTTGCTGAGCGGCGAGGAGAGACATTATTCTCTTCCGCCAGTTGGCGAGCAACGCTGCCCGATACAATGATGGCTACGGTGTTGTTCGCCGTACAGCCATTGACTATCGACACCAAGCCTGCGATACCTAGCTCACTCGCGCGGCTGTTGGCATGCTTAGAGTGGCTAGAGCCAAACGCGTGGATAAGGCTGCTAACGAAATTGGTTAGGAAAGCAAGACCGCCTTGACGACGCATCAGTTCACTCAAACCACCAATTAGCATGGACAACAAGAAGATCTCTTGCATGTTACCAAAGCCTTTATAAACGTCTTGGGCTAGATTAGTCAGTCCGTAATTGTCAATCGATGCCAAGCTCACGCCGCCAGTCAAAAGGATACCAATCGAAAGAACCACAAACACATTCACACCGGATACCGCTAGGATCAAAATAGTGATGTACGGCAAGACTTTTAGCCACTCAATATCGCCAGTTGCAGGCACTTGAGTCGCTGTACTGTTGAAAGCGAACACTGCAATCGCGATCAACGCCGCAGGCAAAGCAATACGAATGTTCTCTTTAAACTTGTCTTTCATCTCACAACCTTGAGAGCGTGTCGCCGCGATGGTGGTGTCAGAGATGATAGAAAGGTTATCACCAAACATAGCGCCGCTCAGCACAACGCCTGCGGTTAACGGTAAGCTCATTCCTGCTGATTCAGCAATCCCCAACGCTACGGGGGCAACGGCTGCGATAGTACCCATCGAAGTGCCCATCGCTGTTGCGATAAAAGCAGAAATCAGAAAAATGCCCGGCAAAATCATGTTGGTTGGAATTGCGGATAAACCAAGGTTCACCGTTGCATCAACACCGCCAGAGGCTTTTGCTACCGCAGCAAAAGCACCAGCAAGCAGATAGATCATACACATTGCGATGATGTCTGGGTGGCCAACACCACGCATGAAGTGTTCGATTGAGCGGTTAAGTTTCTCTTTACTTAAAAGAAACGCAATGATGATGGCTGGTAATACCGCGATGGGTGCAGGCAGCTGGTAGAAGGCAAATTCAACGCCTTGCAAAGATAAGTAAGTGCCTACGCCAATAAACAGCGCAAGGAATACAATCAATGGGATCAGTGCGACCGCAGAAGGTGCAACTGTTTTAGTTGTTTGTTGGGAACCGGACATGTAAACGACAATGTTAATAATAAGAGAGAAGAGCAGACTAATATCACATTTACGCATTGTCAACGTCTAGACGTCTAAATGGCCGTTTAAATTTTGCACGTAAAGAAAAAGATAAAAGCTCGTATTACGTATCTCACTGATACCACGAGCTTTAGTTATGCGCTAATGAAGAGACTGTCGTTATTGCATTGATTTGGCTTTTTTGCGTTTAACAATACCTAAAACCATCCACGTAAATAAGACAGCAGCAAATGCCCATACCAGATATTTGTATTCGGTGTACAGGTTGCTCAACACGCTTAAATGTTCAAATGCAAAGTGAGTTAACAAGCTGAATACCAATACCCAAACCGTCGCCGCGAGGGCGTTACCGAGCAAAAACTCTCTACGTGGCATTTTCGCGATACCGCACGCAAGAGGCATAAATTGCTTCATTCCTTCAATAAAGCGACTGACGACCAAGCACGTAGGGCCGTATTTCTGGATAGTCAGTTGAAGTGTTTGCATCTTCGGGCCAGAGATATAGCCTTTTTTATCCAACCAGCCTTCAAAGTAATAACCGATTAGGTAACCACAGGTATTCCCAAAAAAGCAGCTTAGCCACGATACCATCATAACCATACTTAGGTTCATGACTTGTTCTGAAGAGAGCAAAGATGCCGCGATCATCAGCGATTGACCAGGCATCGGTACACCTATCCCTTCTAGAAATATACTGACAATCAGCGCCAAGTAGCCGTATTGCTCGAGCAAAGGCTTCATTGACATGAGAAGTTCGTTAATGTGTTCCAAAAGCTTTCCCCTAATAAAAGCGGAACGAAGTTGGAGTGATACTCCGAATGTCCTACTGGGTCAATTCTTGTTTCTCACCGCTGAGAAAAACTGACATGCCTCTGATTATTGTGCGGAATCAATCTGCTGCTTGTTTTATTCGCCGCCACGCTCCCGTGTGGCGGCGAATAAGGCACACCATTATGACTCTTTAGCTTTAGTAAATGCGCCATACAAATCAAGACGTCGGTGACGTAAGTTGGTTACTGAGCCCTCGGTATTAAGTTGCTTCAACTTAGTCAAATCAACATCGGCGAAGATCATCATTTCGGTGTTGGCGCTTGCTTCTGTCAAGGTCGCATCGTGCGGGAAGTAGATATCCGACGGTGAGAATACGGCAGATTGTGCGTACTGGATGTCCACGTTATCAACACGAGGTAAGTTACCAACACTGCCACCGATTGCAACATAGCATTCGTTTTCAATGGCACGCGATTGGGAACAAATTCGTACTCGTTGATAGCCATTTTTTGTGTCCGTCCAGAAAGGAACGAATACAATTTGTGCGCCTTGTTCTGCTAACATTCTTCCCAACTCTGGGAATTCGCTGTCATAACAAATCAGTATGCCGACTTTGCCCGCATCGGTTTCGAACACTTGAACATTGTCACCACCGTCGATCACCCAGTCTCTTTGTTCATGAGGCGTGATGTGGATTTTATATTGAGCGTTAATTTCACCATCTCGTTGCAGCAAGTAGGCCACATTATACAGTTTGCCATCTTCGATAACGGGCATACTGCCTGCAATAATGTTGATGTTGTAGGTGACCGCCATCTGCGAGAAACGGTTTTTGATCTCTTCTGTAAAGCTAGCCAAAAAGCGGATTGCTTCAACGGAATTTTTGTCGTTTTGCAAGCCCATCAGCGGTGCGTTAAAGAACTCAGGGAATAGGGCGAAATCGGCTTTATAGTTCGCAAGAGAAGAGATGAAGAACTCAGCCTGATCGAGCAAATCCTCCAGGTCATTCATCGCGCGCATTTGCCACTGTACGACACCAATCCGAATCAGCGTTTTTTCTACATCGTGTACGGATTGAATATCCTCTTCGTAGAAAAAGTTATCCCACTCCAGCAGTGTCGCGTAACCTTTAGAAGCGCTATCCTCTGGCAAGTAGCCGCGCATGATTCGTTTTACATCGAAGTCGTTAGCAAGCTGAAAAGACAAAATAGGGTCATGAAGCTCACGGCGTTTTACTTTGTCGATGTACTCTGCAACGCTCAGTTCATCTGCGTATTGGTGGTAATTAGGAATGCGACCACCGGCTAAAATGGCTTTGAAGTTCTTACTACGGCAAAGCTCTTTACGCGCATCATATAAACGGCGACCTAAACGTAGCCCTCGATAGTCTGGGTGGACAAATACATCGAGACCATACATTGCATCACCGGTTACTTGATTCTGTATGACGTTGTTTTCGGTAATGATGTCGGTATACAGGTGAGGAAGAGAGAAGCGGTTGTAGTCCACTTTAATGGTTAATGCTGCACCGACTATTTTGCCGTTATCCTCAATACAGATTTGGCCATCAGGAAACTGATGAATGAGATCCATAATCGTCAGCCGTGGCCATGAGCCGCCAACATCAGGAAACACTAAGTCCATTAGTTCTGCAAGCTCAGGGTAATCCGTTGGCTCAATGGTACGTAATGAGAGTTTGGGCGAATTGCTGTCCATATCTTTCAATCCATTTATCCTTTTGAAACAGTGTTAATGAGAATGCCACAATTTGGAGTAGACAGATACTGAAGTCTTTGAGTTGTTTTGGTTTACCAAAAGCATTTCAAGAAAACAATATTAGCTTAGTTTGCTCTTCAACCATTCGTAAAACGCCGCCACTTTCTTAGCCGATAGGCGATAATTAGGGATCATCACGTAATAACCATAACCACTCTGTAAAGATAGGTTGAGAATACGTTGGATATCCCCTCTTAAAATGGAATTCTGCGCCATAAAATCAGGAAGTAAGGCGAGTCCTTTTCCCATTTTGACGGCTTCGTAAGCTAGGTAAAAATGTTCAAAGCCTACAGAGTGATAGGTAACGGTTGATTCTACTGCATGTGCAGCCTTAAATTGCTCCCACAACTGAGGACGAGTGATTTGAGGTATCAGCGGATAGTCGCTAACAGCGTGCACATTCTTGAGTGCAGGAGCGTTAGTACAACCGACTAATAGTAGTATTTCTTCGCATAGTAAGTGGCTGTATTCATAATGCGTGGACAATGGAAGACAACGAATATGCAAGTCGTTTTCACCGCTTGAACCTTTGACGTTCCCATCTCCGGTACAGATTCTGACACGGATATTGGGATGTCGCTGGTGGAAGTCATCAATATGAGGTACCAACCAAAGGCTAGCGAAAGAAGGAGTAACATCCACGGTGAGCAATTCTTGCTTTGAATCTGATTGGATTAAGTTAGCGGTTGCATTCTGAATAAGTTCTAGTGCTTCTGTGACTTGCGGTAGGTAGCGTTTTCCTTCCTCAGTTAACTCAATACCATTCGAGCCTCTTTGTATTAAAGGTAAGCCCACTAGTTGTTCAAGCGCGGCGATTTGTTTGCTTACTGCGCTTTGTGTAATGCATAGGGCATCCGCCGCTTTAGAGAAGCTGAGGTAATTTGCAACCGCGACAAACGTCCTTAATGCTCGGATAGAAGGGTACTCACTGCCTTTTAACATACTTCAGTCCCATGGAGATAGCCTCTTCACAGAGTAGGAGATTTACCTATTGAAGCAAAGAGAGAAAAAGCCGATGTGTGATTACCTTCCTTACTCGTTCATAAAGAATCCAGACCAAAAATTAAGAATCCTAAATATAATGGGTATGTAAATAATTGATGATTGGGGTTTGTTTATTGATTTCTCATATCTTTTGAAAAAACTACAAATAAAATAGAATGTTTTACATCATTAGTATTTACACAAATCTAATATTGTTTTCTCAAGGTAAATAAAACGGTATAACTTTTATTTTTGTTGTTTTAATTTCAAAATAATGTCAATTTTTTATAAAGTAGAAAATGTTTTTCATTAAATTAAAATTGGCATTGCATTTGCTTTGTATAATTCGAACTTTCAATGGCACTTATATTAGGAGAACGAAATGAAAAGCAATGTTGTTACTTTGATTGGCCTTTTTTCTTTAGCAACGTTTAGTACTTTATCTCACGCAGCGGACTCCAAAGATCATGGTGTTTATGTCGGCGCCAACTATGGTTACTTAAAAGTTGATGGACAAGATGACTTTGATGATGACAGCTATGCTATTCAAGGTTTGGTTGGTTACCGTTTTAACCCTTACTTAGCGTTAGAGGGCGGTTACATTGACTTTGGTAGCTATGGTAATAACCTAGCAAATGCCGAAACGGACGGTTACACCGCAGCACTAAAAGTTACAGCCCCTATTGCTGATCGTGTCGATCTTTACGCAAAAGGCGGTCAAATGTGGTACTCGACGGATTACAACGTTGCGGGCTTCCAAGGCAACAAAGATGACGAAGGTGTATTCGCTGGTGCCGGTGTTGGTTTTAAAGTTACTGATAACTTCTTAGTTAACGCAGAATATATGTGGTACGACGTAGAACTGAATGCAGAGAACGTCGCGAATGGTGCAAGCACAAAAACTGATTTTAACCAAGCATCGCTAGGTGTGGAATATCGCTTCTAATATTGTTAACCATGTTAAACCCAATAAAAATGCGAAGCTAAATGGCTTCGCATTTTTATTTTTTAAGAGATTTAATTATCTGCATAAAATTACTAATGAATAAAATATTTATAAAGTTGGAAGTGTTGATTATTAGAGATCGTCTGCTTATTTTTCTATAGGCTATAAAAGAAGCCGTGCACTAATAGAAAGTAACATCGTAAAAGTAGATCGTGTACTGTTGCAACATAAGTACGGATAGCAGATACAAAAAAGGCCACCCGAAGGTGGCCTTTTCCAAACGTTTGGTGGGCTGGCGTCATCTGAAATGGCTACTTAATAGTATGATTTTAAAGGAGTTGTAGTTTGTTCAGATTTTTAAGTACTACTACTGGTACTACTAAGAGATTGTGTTGGTCCATGTGACAACTGAATTCCACCAGCTCTATTCAGAATGGATAAATTATTCTTCATCGTGTGCAGGCGAGCTAGAAGTCAATTCAAAAATCACATAGGCATATATTACCGAACTGAACATATCAATCAGCCGCGAGGTAATGACATGCAAAACGAACCAATAAGGCTTATCACTCTACGTGAGGTTATTGAACTAACAAGTCTATCAAGATCTTCTATTTATAAATACATAAGTGAGAATAAATTCCCTCAACGGATCTCTGTTGGCGAACGATCAGTAAGATGGGTCGAAAGTGAAGTTCAAGAATGGATTAATAGCAGGGTAGCTTTGCGTTAAGATTTAGGGAGGATATATCTCTCCCTAAAACTAACTATTGGGAAATGATTTCTTTATATTTCTCGTCAATTATATGCTCTATCGTTTTAGTATGGCTTTTGGAAATATTTTTAGATATAAGCTCAAGCTTTTTCAAAGTAGCATTGTTTAAGTTGAAGTTTTCGATTTTTAAACTATCTCGATATAGTTTCTGCTTCCATGACTTCTTCATTTTTGCAATTAGAGATTTTTTATCTATGTTATAAATTATAGATTTATCATGTTCACTCCATAAATCTAGTGCACTTATAATAACGTGATACATTTGACATTTGTTAGTGTGCACAGGTATGAAGTCTATTGATATTGTGCTTTTATATAGATAATCAATTATCCATTGTAGCTGCTCTAGATTATTTTCATTAATCCAATTGTACTTTTCTTTTTTTGCTATATCAGACCAAATAAGATAAATATTACTTATAAGTTTTTCTTTTTCATCGATAGTAAGGTTAACGTCATCGATATAATTAATTATTAATGTATGTATTTCATTTATATTACAAGGGTTGTTGTGTGGCTTTAATTTCGCATAGACTAATTCTTCATTAAAAAAATTAACTCCAAAAATTGTTGAGAAACTCATTAAAGAGTTTGATTTTTTATCTGAAAAAATGCTTGGATTATATTCGATTGTTTGTTTGTTTGATTTTATCTTTATTATCTAACCTGAAAAAAGACCAGATAAAATAACATAATCTTTTATTTTCTTTTTCTATCCAGCTCAATTTATTATCTGGTATAAGGTTTGTTTCTGCTTCCCTCTTTAATGATAGTAAGTCTTGTTTAATGTCTTGATTCTCTTTCTCCATAATCTTTGTTAGGAGGTTGTTTATATTATCTAGTCTGAAATCTATATCCGCATTGTCATAGCTTTTGCTCTCTCCATTTACAAAATATGAGAACTTTTTTTCATAGTATCGGAGTTTTCTTAGGTTAGCGGTTTTTATTTTCATGATTCAATTTACTGTCTTTTTGGGTATCCTTTTTGTAGTAATTGTGTAGTAAATTGATAGTTTTTGTATGTGATTACTGTAGAAAAATAGAGTAAAAAATGTAAGGTTTAAGTGTTGTTTTTCAATGAATGACTGGTGTGTAGGCTTTCTTAATGGAAAAATCTCTTGGTTTTCTTATTGGCTTGTAAGTAAGACGATAAATGTTACAGCGTGATTTTTTTCCGGAGTGGAGTGGTTGGTGTTGAGATAGTAGAAGGCAGTAGATATATAACTCTGGACTGTTCACTCGTAACGTAATGTGATTGGTATAGTAATATATAGATCTACTAATATATAGATCTACTAATTATATATAGATCTACTAATTATATATAGATCTACTAATATATAGATCTACTAATATATAGATCTACTAATTATAGGTTAGGTAAGTTTAACTAATTAAAAATTACAGTAGTAGATACCTCTATGAAGAGAAACTAACTATAGAGGTTAACATGCATAAAAGACTATTCACTAATACCAATCTATCATTGTTTGAGGATGAGTATTATAAAAATATTCCAGTGCTAACGAATTCTGGCCCTTTATCTGAACCATATTTAGAAAAGATAAAATCTGTATTTGATAAGACTCTAGAAGAGTATTCTAGAGTGTATGTATTAAGGTTTGACTTACGTTTTCCTCAGGGATGCTTTACGTTTGATTCTGACCATATATCGAAATTCATTGAGTCAATAAAAGCAAAGATGGATGCTGACTTGAATAGAAAAAATAAGAAAGGAATGTGTCATCTAAGATATGTATGGGCTAAAGAGCAAGACACCTCGGACAATCCACATTATCATGTTGCCATATTTTTAAATAAGGATGTGTATTTTGTTCATGGAGAACTAAGTGCTCATGAAGGAAACCTATCAGCAATGATAAGACAAGCTTGGGCTAGTTCATTAGGTTTGTCATTTCATGAGATTGTTGGATGTGTTCACTTTCCTAAACACTGTGGCTACTGGGTAGATAAAAATAGTATGTTTTTTATTGGGCAGTATAATGATTGCTTTCAAAGATTGAGTTATTTGGCTAAGGTTGAGACAAAGATATTTCAATGTGGACTGAAAAATTTTGGCAGTAGTAGGAGATAACTTCGGCATATCCGATTCGAAGAAAAAAGAAAGGTCAGTCCGGCCTTTCCTTTTTATTCCTTTAATTTGATATATATCGATAAACCCCATTGCTGGATGATATAACGATTTCATGGACTCGACATTTGGTGGTCGTAACATACCCTGTAGATTGGCCATATTGTAACCCTACCGGTTCATAAGCGTGCCAAACAACACCATTGAACTTCGACTTTACCTGTGTCTTTTTGTAATGAGGATTACTTAAGTTCTTAAGTAACTCGTCGGATTGATTGTATTTATTTTTACGGGTACTTATTTTTGGCATCTCAGGCCAAGCAAGTTGACAGTTACCGCGGTTAACATCAACTTTGTAGATTGTTGTGGAATCGAACAATGAAGTAATAAATAACTTTGTCTTTGTACCCCATTGCGTATTGATGTCTTTGAATTCGACTTTAAAACCTTCCGCATTTGCTGTATTTGTGAATAACAGGAGAGCAGCAGAGGCCATGATGAATTTTCGCATGTGTATGTCCTATTTATCTGATTTTAAATAACAATGATTGTCGAGCGCCGTTTATCATTTATGGCATCGATAGTACAAATCCATGTGTTAACTTGTGTCGTACCGACATCGATTGTTGGGCTATGGAAATATTGGGAATGGTATGTGTGACATGGTGGGCATAGGCGCACTGTATAAGCCTTAGTGCGCATTAGATGTCAATGTGAATAACTAGCATTGCTTTAACCTTCAGAAGCCAAATAGGTACTTTAGCCCTCCAGATAGAGCACCAACCATGCCGCCGACAAATCTCCCTACTTTTTCACCAGCAGTGCCGAACAGCATGCCTACTTCTTCACCGATATCTGCACCTTTGGTTGTGGAATCAACGATTGCTTCCCAAAAACTCTCGCGTGTTTTGTTGTTGTAGTCGATATGCTTATCGTCATCGCACCAATGGGTTTTCTCCGTCGATAGGGTCCTATCTGCGAGGATTACTCTTTTATTTTTTGGTAAATGTTCAACAATTAAAAACAGTAACTTGGAGAGGTTGTATGGACGCTGTTTCTCTTGGCCATCGGTATAGCCAGCAACGTAATAGATAGGGGCAATATTGACGCCTGTGGCTTCTTTGATGCGCGCTTGTACTGATGACACCTTTTCATCAAGAAAGCGTTCAGCTTGTGGTGTGGGGCGGTTGTGCTGGTGATCCCAAGCATGAGGCCCTTTGAGTGCTACGTCGGCTTGATTAATGGCAACAAGTAACCGTTGTTCTGGGTGTTGGCCAAGATTAGGAATAACCACATCATTAATGAGTTTGGTTGCCGTCCCTAAATCTCTTGTACTGCCATCGATAATGACGAGAACCAAATCAATCACTAGATCGCCTGCTAAGTTCGTCTCCTGTAATTTGTGCTTAATCGCGGATGCATGTTGGCGATCTTGTTTTATCCCATCGCCTAATCCGGGACTGTCCCAAAGCACCATGTTGTTCAAAGTGTAATTTGAGATTACTGATGTTTGAGGATCGCATCCGGTTCCTACTTTAGCCATCGACATATCGAACAAAGCGTTAATCGTGCTGCTTTTACCAGCTCCTGTAGCACCAGTGATTAATAGGTTGAGTTGTGTGTTTTTGAGGTGATCCAGGTTACGCAGCAGTACTGTGCGTGCTTGGTTACTCAGGGAGGCCTGTTCAACGGCTTGAGCGATGATGTGTAATAGGTTGTCATGCTGGTTCATGTGGTTTTCCTTAGGGGGAATGTATGGCTTTGGAATTGAGTGCGTAAAAATTACAGATAGCGACTCCCTTATGAAGAAGAACTCATGAGGAATGAAAAATGAAACTAATTCGACAAAAAGAAGTAACTGAGATGACTGGTGTTAGCCGTGCAAGCGTGTACAAATTAATGGCTGTTGGTCGCTTCCCTAAATCGGTTTCGTTAGGCGAGCGAGCTGTTGCATGGGTTGAGAGTGAAGTGCAGGAGTGGATTTTAGAGAGAATTGCTGAGCGCGATGAACAGCAATCAGGTTATGCGAGTTCATCTAGCTCAGACAGTATTGTTTGCTAGTCTTTCTGTCAGGAATCTGGATTGGTGAGCAAGTGTCTTAGTGAGATAAGAGGAGTTGTTGCAAATTATCAAGAAAGGAATGATTGACGGGAGTTACTGAGGACTTATTTGTACTTCATCAAAGGCTCCCATGTTCACATAACTGATAAAGTTACGCTCCCACAATTGGTATAGGTCATCTATACCGGGTGACTGGATGCTTTGCCAACCGGTTGCAACGGTAAACGCGACTTGATTGCCAAAGTCGAAATCCAGACTACGTTCCAGCTCAGGATAATAGTTACCCATAAAGGCAAAATCGGTGATATAGAGAATATCAAAATGACCATCGCCGTTCCTTTGTAGACCGATCTCGACAGGATGAAAGCCACCATTCTCAGCACTATAGCTTGAATCTCTAAAATTCAAGGTAATGTGTGAGCTGGTGGCTGTTCCTTCTTTAGTTAGCTCTTGAGTAATCAGTGTATGTAGCTTTTCTGAAACGGATAGGGCGCAGGGGGTGAACTCAATAACTGGATTTATAGCGGCCATGGATTATCTCCTTACGGTTTAATACAAAGTGCGTTATCTGTGGTGTCTATGTGGTACTTCATGATGGTGAGGTTGATTTCATCGAATTGATGGTTATTGAGATGAGAAAGGAAAGCGCTTTGCCAGGCTTGAAAGAGCAGTTGGACTTTTGGTTGCTCTATCTCACAGTAGCCAATATCAGGTTGGTAGAATTGCCTCTTGATACTGTCGAATAACAGCTCAACATCAAGGTTGCTTGATGTCGGCTCTTCATAAGCAAAGCTTGCGATTAAGCATAAGTGCCAGAGATTGTCTTTCGGTTTTCGTTCCAGTTGAATTTCTGATGGATGAGGCCCCAAACGGGTATGAAAATAGTCTTGGTGATTGAAGATAATAGCAAGCTTGGTGGTTATATGGTCGGCGCGATTAAGTTGGCGTGTAAGCACTGAAGAAAGTTCTGGTGCAATTATTAGATGTGGTGGCTGGAGTAATTGAGGGGTCATAGATACCCCCGCTCAGCAAATGAAATCGGCTCTTTTCCCACAACAATATGATCTAAAACGCGAACATCAATCAGAGCGAGTGCATCTTGTAAGCGTTTCGTGATCTGTCGATCTGCCTGTGAAGGTTCGGCATCACCGGAAGGGTGATTATGAGTAAAAATTACGGCTGCGGCGTTGGCATTTAATACGGCTTTGACGACTTCTCTAGGGTAAACACTGGCTGAATCAATCGTACCCCAAAACAGCTCTTTGAAGTCCAGCATATGGTGTTGATTGTCTAGTAACATTACTGCAAAAACCTCTCGCTCATAGCTACCTAATTTGCAAGACAAGAAGTCTTTTGTCGCATTCGGATTACAATATTGATCACCTCTGAAGCCGCGTGCTGCAAGGATTTCTGCGGCCGCGTCGAGCACCCTGTCTGCTGTCACAGGACCTTCAAAAAAGTAGTTGTTTTTATGCATAGTGAGCTCCTAGAAATGAATTGATTAGGGTATGCATGAAGGTGATATATATCTGAATTTATTTATGGGAATGGTGTTAAGCTGGCTACAGCTTATAGGAGTAACGTTAGTGTTCTGATTGTTTGATTTTGAGTCTTTTGTCCTATGCTTGTCGAACGAATTACTACATTACACTTGCAACCCTTAAGCCACTTAGCTAATTTAGCTAAATTTTCTAATCTCAATCTGAGTAAGATGCCTTGAACGAGCAAAAAATCTACGATTGCATCAAGCTGGCTCTTAAAGAAGCTCCGCGCAACCAATACACCGCAGAACTGCACTTACAGATGATCAAATATGCCGATGAACTTAAGCACATCACCGCTAAAGAGTTTTGCGATGAGGTAGGTCTTCGCCAGAGCTTTGGTACGGAGTTCAGCAAGATGCGAAACCTCACTAAACGGCTGAAAGCTGCTGGGCTTGATACCAACCAGCTCTAACAAAATTGAAAAACAGAAGACGTATTAACGGAAGCCCTTATGGCCATTAAAAAAACAGAACTATATTCTTCTCTCTGGGCAAGCTGTGACGAGCTGCGTGGAGGAATGGACGCCAGCCAGTATAAAGACTACGTCCTTTTCATGCTGTTTATTAAGTACATCAGTGACAAGTATGCAGATTCAGATGACTTTGCTCCACCGGTAATAATACCTAAAGGAGCTAGTTTTAAAGATATGTTAGCACTTCGTGGTAAAGATGATATCGGTGATAAAATTAATACCCAAATCATCCAGTCTCTCATTAATGCTAACGCACGACTTGCAAGAAGTGATTTCCCTGATTTTAATGATCCTAATAAGCTTGGGGAGGGAAATGCTAAAGTAGAGCGTCTGACTAACCTGATTAATACTTTTAACGATCCCAAGCTCGATTTCTCTAAAAATCGAGCCGATCATGATGATATCTTGGGCGATGCCTATGAATACTTGATGCGTCATTTCGCTCAAGACAGCGGTAAAAGTAAAGGACAGTTTTATACACCTTCCGAAGTCAGCCGAGTGCTTGCTAAGGTTTTAGGTCTCAACCCTAAAAACGCAGTAGCAGCAACGACGGTCTATGACCCAACGTGTGGTTCAGGCTCACTGCTGCTAAAAGTTGCAGCAGAAGCAGGTAAACACATCACTCTGGAAGGCCAGGAAAAAGATGTAACGACGGCCGGTTTGGCACGTATGAACATGATTCTCCATAATTTCCCGACGGCGAACATTCAGACAGGCGATACCCTAGCATCACCGAAGTTTAAGGAAGGAGAAAGACTGCGCACTTACGATTATGTTGTCGCTAATCCTCCATTCTCGGATAAAAAGTGGAGCACTGGACTTACGCCATCTAACGATCCGTATCAGCGTTTTGAATGGGGCGAACCACCTGCCAAGCAAGGTGATTTCGCATATTTGCTGCATATCATTCGTTCTATGAATAATAGTAAAGGAAAAGCTGCGTGTATTTTGCCTCATGGCGTTTTATTCCGTGGGAATGCAGAAGCTACGATTCGCAAAGAACTTATTCGTTCAGGGATACTTAAAGGCATTATCGGTTTACCTGTAAACTTGTTCTACGGCACAGGTATCCCTGCCTGTATTTTAGTGCTTGATAAAGAGAACGCGGCAGCACGAAAAGGCATTTTCATTATTGACGCTTCAAAAGGCTTTATTAAAGATGGCAATAAAAATCGCCTGCGCGAGCAAGACATCCACAAAATAGTCGATACTTTCCGGAAAGGCGAAAAGGTTAATGGTTATGCGCGAATGGTACCATTGGAAGAAATTGCCAATGAAAAGAATAACTACAACCTGAATCTACCACGATACATTGATAGCGCTGATTCCGAGGATATTCAGGATATTGATGGTCATCTACGTGGCGGTATTCCTCAAAGGGATATTGACGCACTACAGTCGTATTGGAAGGAAATGCCAGGACTACGCCATAACCTATTTGAAAGTGCTGGGCGTAATGGTTACTTACAACTCCAAATGCCAATCGCAGATATCAAGTCTACAATTTTAGATCACACAGAATTCACCGCATTAAAACAAACTATTGCTGCTCGCCTGGTTTCCTGGTCTCAAAGCAACATTAGTAGGCTAAAGCACTTCGATAAAGATGAACAGCCTAAAGAGCTGATCGATACGGTGTCTGAAGAGTTATTAAGCTCTTTCCGCGGAGCTCCACTGTTAGACTGTTATGATATCTATCAGCACCTTATGGACCTGTGGGCAAACAGTATGCAGGATGACTGTTATATCATTGCTGCTGATGGCTGGAAGGCAGAACCTCGACGCATTGTTGAAGAAGTAAAAAGTGGTAAAAAGAAAGGTGAAATACAGGATAAAGGGTGGACCTGTGATCTTATCCCTAAACCTTATATCGTAGCGCGCTATTTTGCTAAAGAGCTGGCAGAAATTAACAGTTTGCAGGCGAAGTTAGATGAAATCACCGTTAGTTTAGAGGCATTACAGGAAGAACATGGTGTTGATGATGGAGTGCTGAAAGATGTTTCTAGCAAAGGAGATGCACAAGAAGCTTACATTTCTGCCTTGACAGCCGTTTGGAGTGAAGATGATAAGCAGGCCTTTAGCCGTTATAGCAGCTTGGTAGAACAAGCTGCAGCACATTCGGCTGAGCTGTTAACCTTGACTGATCATCACTTGATATCAGTTCTTAAAAATAAAAAAGGCAAATTAACGCTAAAAGCCGTTAAAGACCAGCTATCTGTCGCTTATGATGCAGAAGAAATACAAGTACTACAGTCTTTCCTCGCTGCAGACCAAGCACAAAAGCAAAAAAGCAAGCAGGCTAATACATTACTTAAGCAAGTAGAAGGTGGCTACTTAACGCTGCTAAAACAACAGCCTGACGCTGCAAAACTAGTGGATTTACAAGTCGCCATTCAGTATATAGCGTTACTGGATAAGCAAAGCAGCCTTAAGAGTCAAATTAAAGTGTTAGAGGCAGAGCTGGACGATAAGGCATATGCCCAGTATTCGAAACTTACTGTTGATGAAATTAAAACCTTAGTCGTTGACGATAAGTGGATAGCAACTTTGACACAAAATATAGATGCGGAAATCGAAAATGTGTCACAGCGCTTGATGATCCGTATCCGTCAATTAGCTCAACGTTATGCGAATCCTCTGCCAAAACTTGTTGAAACAGTAAGGCTATTCTCGGACGTCGTTGAAAAGCACCTTTCTAACATGGGGGTTGTAAAATGACCCAATGGAAAACGGCCCCACTTGGGGAAATAATCACTTTCCAGCGTGGGTATGACTTACCTCAACGGCTTCGACAAAATGGAGAAATACCAATCATTAGTTCGGCAGGTGTCATTGATTATCACTGTAAGGCTATGGTTGATGCTCCTGGAGTTGTTACAGGTCGATATGGCACGATTGGTGAGTTATTTTTTATTAATGAGCCTTTTTGGCCATTAAATACGACGTTATTTATTCGTGATTTTAAGGGCAATGATCCTAAATTTATTTACTACTTACTTCATCAATTTGATTTCCAATCATTTAGTGGGAAAAGCGGTGTACCTGGTGTAAATCGAAATGATTTACACGAAGAAATTGTCAGCATACCAAGTAGTGTTGTCGAACAGCGGGCCATCGCTAAGGTCTTATCCGATGTAGACGGCCTTATCACAAGTTTGGGTGAGCTAATAACTAAGAAAAAAGATCTTAAGCAATCGGCTATGCAGGAGTTGCTTACAGGAAAAAATCGATTACCTGAATTTGAGGGAGAATGGCGTACAGTAGAGCTGGGCGAAATCATTAATCACTGCTCTAGTGGTGCTACTCCGTATCGCGGTAGATCTGAATTTTATGATGGTGATGTGAAATGGATTACTAGTGGTGAGCTTAACTATAACGTCATATATGACACTATTGAGCATATATCGCACGAAGCTACCATTAAAACGAATTTGAAAATTCACCCTGTAGGTACATTTTTGATGGCTATCACTGGCTTAGAAGCGGCTGGTACAAGGGGAGCGTGCGGGATTGTTGGCTCGCCCGCGACCACAAACCAGTCATGTATGGCCATTTACCCATCTGATGAACTGAAAGTTGAGTATCTCTATTACTACTATGTGTATCGTGGTAATGAACTCGCTATTAAATATTGTCAAGGCACTAAGCAACAAAGTTATACTGCTAAGTTAGTTAAAAAATTACCTATTGAGATACCTCCAACGGTAGAAGAACAAGGCGCTATTGCAGCTATTCTTTCTGATATGGACTCTGAAATTGAGACTCTTGAACAACGCCGCAATAAAACCTTAGAGCTAAAACAAGGTGTGATGCAAGAGCTGCTGACTGGTAAAACACGCTTGGACAACAAGGAGATTATTGGTGTTTGATAAACCACATCTGGAACGTGTAACTCAAGAGCGTGTTATTGCCCTTTTCTGCGACAAAAACTGTCCGGACTACTTAGGATATGAGTTTCTCGGTAACTGGTCAAAACGCGCCAATAACCGAAGTATCGAAACTGAATTAGTAAAAGCCAACCTGAAGAAGCGCGGTTATTCTGAAGATTTAATTGCCGCAACATTACAAAGACTCGAAGTGGCAGCTGACGGTACTGGGGTTACCCCCTACCAGGCCAACATGCGCACCTATAACTTACTGCGCTATCCTATTCAGGTTCAGGTTGCGGCCGGTCAACCTCACCAAGATGTCAAACTTATCGATTGGGAAAAACCAGATGATAACGATTTTGCCATTGCAGAAGAAGTCACGTTAAAGGGCGGTTATGAACGCCGCCCTGATCTTGTTCTCTACATTAATGGTATTGCGGTTGCCGTTATTGAACTCAAAAGAAGCTCTGTCGATATTGCTGATGGCGTACGCCAGCTGATTACCAATCAGGAAGCCATTTTTAATCAACACTTCTTTACCACGATACAATTGGTGTTGGCAGGTAATGACTCCCAAGGACTTAAGTATGGCACCACGGGGACGCCTGAAAAGTTTTTTGTCCAGTGGAAAGATGAAAATCGTGATAGTGAACTACCTGACGAAGTCGCCCATAAGGCTATCCAGTCGGGAGAATATTTGGATAAGCCTTTGGCACAGATGTGCAGTAAGGGCCGTTTACTCGATTTAATTCGCAACTTTGTTATCTTTGATGCGGGGCAAAAAAAAGTACCAAGGCAACATCAGTACTTCGGGGTAAAAGCAGCACAGGTCCGTATTTGTCAACGTGAAGGTGGGGTAATTTGGCACACTCAAGGAAGTGGTAAAAGCATTCTGATGGTACTGTTAGCCAAGTGGCTAATGGAGTTTGATCCAGACGCACGAATTCTTATCGTAACTGACCGAGATGAACTTGATAAGCAAATCGTCGGGGTAATGCGTAATGCAGGTGTGATTTCTGAAGATTCACCCTCCCCAAGAATTACAAAGCGCTCTCAATTCAAAGAGAAACTAAAAGCATCCACTCCACGTCTTTTATGTGCGCTTATACATAAGTTTGATACTACTGATTTGAAAGGTAAGGTGCCACCTATCAGTGGACGTTTCTATGTTTTTGTTGATGAGTGCCATCGTACACAAGGTGGCGATATGAACAAACAGATGAAGCGCTGGATGCAGAATGCCATATTTATCGGGTTTACTGGCACTCCTTTGTTACGAAAAGACAAAAAGACAACTCGCCAGGTGTTTGGTACTTATATTCATACATATAAATTCCACCAAGCTGTGGCAGACAAAGTCGTGCTGGATCTTAAATATGAAGCTCGTGATGTTCCGCAACGCCTTACAACACAAAAGGCTATCGATAATTGGTTTGATGAGAAAACAAAACATTTAAATAATTATCAAAAGGCAATTATTCGAAAAAAGTGGGCGACACTGGAAAAACTTATGAGTGCGGGAGAGCGTAAACAACGTATTATTGCCAGCATCATTGAAGACTTTAGCTTACGCCCAAGGCTGAATAATGATCGTGGAACTGCTATTTTAGTAGCAGCTTCTATCTACGATGCTTGCCATTATTATCGACTCTTTCAGAATTCAACTTTTGGTCAATACTGTGGCATCATTACATCCTATGAGCCCAACCACAATAAGATTTCTCGTGAGCCTCCGCACAGTGACGAGCGCTATAAATTCGATACCTACACAAAGTATGTACTTAATAATGCTCAAACAACAACTCAATATGAAGAAGAGATTAAGCGCCGCTTTATAAAGGAGCCAGCCAATTGCAAGCTACTAATTGTGGTTAGTAAGCTGTTGACTGGTTTCGATGCGCCTTCATGTACTTATATTTATTTAGATAATGAATTGCACGACCATAATTTATTTCAGGCTATCTGTCGAACCAATCGCCTGGATGGAGATGATAAAGATTATGGTTACATCGTTGATTTCAAAGAGCTATTTGGTGATGTGCAACATGCTATCTCTGTATACAGTTCAGATGAGCTGGACCTGGATGACGGTGGAGATATCGAGAATAACGTACAGATCAAAAACTGGCACGAAGAAGGTAAGAAGAAGCTCGAAGCCGCACGAGAAACGCTGAAGTATCTGTGTGAACCTGTTGTAGCACCGCGCGGCCTTGAACAGCATATTCTTTACTTTTGTGGAGATGCAAACAATCCAGATGCTTTAACCGAAACCGAACCTTTGCGTATTGCATTCTATAAATCGGTCACTAAGTTTGTACGCGCTTTTGCCGAGGTTTCCCAGGATCTGCAAGAAATTGGCTACAGTGAAAAACAAACTAAAGAGCTTAATCAAGATGTTGAGTTCTATGCCGACATCAGGGAAGCGATAAAACGTTACTCCGGTGAAGAGTTAGATATAAAACCTTATGAGTCAGATATGCGTCATCTCTTGAATACATACATTCAAGCTGAGCCAGTAGATCCATTAGGGGAAATCGACAAATATTCACTTGTAGAGCTCATTATTCAAACTGGCATTCATGATGCGATTGCCAAAAAACTGAACCAAAAAGGCAAGCTATCTAAAAATACAACAGCTGAAGGTGTTATTAACAATATACGTAGCATACTTGTGCGTAATCAGCTGACAGATCCTAAGTTTTACTCGGAGATGTCTGAGCTTCTGGATGAGCTGCTACAACAGAAGCGTGATGATACTGAGTCTTATGAAGAGTTTCTGCGTAAAGCTGAAGAATTAGTGAAGAAGCTTGCAAGTAAAGGAAATAACCATGATTATCCGATTATTCTTCATGGTCATGCTGGTGCGATTGCTATTTACAACAACTTGAACGACATTGAATCAGAAACTTTCGTTTGTCCAGATAATGAATTAGGAAGAGCAAATTTAGTATTAGAAATTAACAAGGCAATGCGAGAGCAAGCCCCAGCTGGATGGAAAGGAGATGATGCACGAGAAGCTCAAGTATTGAATGCTCTTTTCCCTTTAATGCAACGTGACCGGAAGGCGACTATCGCCATCTTCGAGATTATCAAAAAGCAGGAATGTTATTGATGTCGGAAGTCATTGCGCTGGGCGATATCCTAATTCAAGTGACTCGCAAAGATATTAAGAATGTGCATCTTACGGTGCACCCGCCTAATGGTCGAGTAACTCTGGTCGCACCAACTAACTCCCGTCTTGACATTGTTCGAGCTTACGCAATATCAAAACTTGGATGGATAAAGCAGCAGCAAGAGCAGTTTCAAGGTCAAGCCAGAGAGGCACCTCGTAAGTTTATAGAGCGAGAAACACATTATGTGTGGGGGATGCATCGTCTTCTGACTATTGTAGAAGACGACGTAAAGCCGTATGTCACTCTTGATCATAAAAGGATCATTTTGCATCTTCGTCCAGGTAGTAGTATGGAAAAGCGAGCAAAGCTCATTCATGAATGGCATAAGAGTTTGTTACATGATCTAATCCCTCAGCTTATTGCTAAATGGGAACCCAAGCTTGGGGTAAAAGTATCTGCTTACTACCTACAGAAGATGAAGACTAAATGGGGTAGTTGTAACCATGAATTGGGAAACATTCGCCTTAATACTGAATTGGTGAAAAAACCTAAAGACCTAGTTGAATATGTGGTAGTACATGAAATGATTCATTTACTAGAGCCTACCCACAATGAAAGATTTGTTTCTTTGATCTCAGAATATTACCCTTCTTGGAGGGAAGCACGGGTGGAGCTTAACGAATTGCCGTTATCTTCAGAGGTATAAATAAATCAGTGTAACTCTTCAAAAAACATTGGATTTTATGTCATAAAATCCTACTAATTTGTTGAAGAATGGCGATTGTCTATAGACTATCGCCATTTTTTATTTGGTTTATTTGTACCGCTTAAGACGAAGTCGTTTGGGCCCTTACTCTTTTACAGTATTGATTGAAATTTCAGGTTTTGGCCAGGTGTTTACCCTGTGTGTGGTTATTCTCAGTTATGTAATTTTATCAATGCTTATGGTTGAATATGGAAGCTATCACCCCCAATTAGATGTAGTAGCTTAAACATCTGATACTCGTGAGGGATATGTGCATGAAATTTGGTTTTTTCTTTGGAGCTGGGGCCGAGGTTGGGTACGGGTTGCCAATTGGTGGAAAGTTCGCGATTGACTTATTTCGGCAGGATGTTAGTGATCATAAGCAGGCTCTTAGGCAACAGTTACGTGATCTCGATCCATATACCCCTTACGTAACTGGATGGCTACCTGAAAAATATGCCACCCAGAGAATTCATGCATTTGGTAAAAACGAATTTACAAACCTTATAGAATCTTCGATCGAGTATCGTAAATCTGAGATCGTACGTAGACTGAATGATTTTGACGCTGAAGCTGAACGAGCGTTAGCTGACTTGGGTATCGAAAAACAAACGCTGATTGAAAAGTTTAATGAACAAATGGGCACAGCATTTGGAGAACACCTTTTCTCTACAGCTGTGCAAATGAATCCATTACTTGCAGACGAAGTCCGTCTTTTTAGTAGTGAAATGTATTCAGCTATATTAAGTGTATTGCGAACAAGGGAAGATGTTGCTGATCTTCAACGTTATGCAGGAGCTTTTCTGCAACTTTTGGTCGGAGCACACGGTCAAGAATTGGTACAACGATTAAATCAAGAACTTTTTGAGTCTGCGCCTGATGATATTCCTATTTTTGATGACGTGTCGGGCATGTTTAAAGTTGAGTTCAGTCAAGCTGGACTCAGTGCGCTGGAGCTTTTAATGGAGTCAAAGCGCCAGTATGATGTAGAAAATGGTTCAATTAGTGAGCTGTTGTCGGCTTTGTCACAGCAATTGCTAGAAAATATATTTACCACTGTCTTGGATTATCAGTCGTTGATAGACAGTCATTTTCGCTACCTATACTCTCCTCGCACCGAGTGGGCCAAGTTTTCAAAGATGGTGATTTTTCTTTGGGCTACTAGGAAATACATAAAAAATCAGTTAGAACAGGCTGGTGATTTACCCGAGAGTGGCTATTATCATGACTTACAAAGGTGCACTGAACTTGGAGTAGAGATAGCTGCAGTTGGCACCGCTAACTATAATAATTTGATTGAAACAGTTTCAACTCAATTAGGCTTTGCTATACCTGAAATTCATCACCTGAATGGTGGCGTTTGTGATTATTATAACCCTTATAAAAACTCGGTAATTTCTTGTGATGATGACGATGAAGTACCGACTGACCAAATCCATGTTCCTTTCATCCTCACCCAGAGTGGTTTAAAACCTCTTACTTCAGTTGATATGTCCCGGCGCTATGTAAGCTTATACGACAACTATTCAAACTGTGATGCAATAGTTGTTGTGGGATATGGCTTTAATATTGATGATAGCCATATCAA
Organism: Vibrio sp. T9; assembly: GCF_003123985.1. NCBI lineage: Bacteria > Pseudomonadati > Pseudomonadota > Gammaproteobacteria > Vibrionales > Vibrionaceae > Vibrio > Vibrio sp. T9. The sequence goes on along the minus strand of NZ_NIGY01000009.1, from coordinate 154,157 downwards.
TGGATTGTTTAGACAGCTAATTGAAGATGAAAGTAAACCTTTATATTGGGTATGCTTAAATATTGACGGAACGGCAGAAGAGCAAAAAAGAAAGCTTGTTCAGAAGCTTCGTATTAGTGCTGTGAATCGGAATAAGGTCCATGTGGTACCAGTGAGTCCAGATGTAAGATTATATACAGATGAGATTAACTGGTTGCAGTTCATCCACCACTCAGTTCAACAATCAATGTAGCAGCTAACTTATACAATTAGTTATTATTGTCTACTTAAACAAGTTATTGGGGAGCATATCCTATTTATGCTCCGCTTTAGCTGGTTGATGAAGAGTAAGGTTCTTACGCGAGTTGTTTCTTGGATGAATACTCAACAGCTGATGCGTTATCTATGTTAGCTTAACAGTCATTTACAACGCTTAAGTGTTTATTTATAGAGGATAAGCCAAAATTCCCAGTAGCTGCAGTATCAATGTGGTTACTCCACCATTCCATTATTTTTTTTTCGCCTTTCTAGATAGTTTGCACGGTTGTAGGCGCGACGTACTTCATTTCTGTCGCTGTGGGCCAATGCAGCTTCGATCACATCGGGATCGTGACCTTGCTCATTGAGAGTGGTACTGGCTAGTGCTCTAAGTCCGTGAGATACAAGGCGGCCACCAAAGCCCATGCGCTTTAGTGCCATGTTAGCGGTTTGGTCATGGGTATGTGTTTGTGGGTTTCTATCTGATGGGAAGATGAATTCGCGATGAAAGCTAATCGGCTTCATTACATCCAAAAGAGCCAATGTCTGTTGAGTTAATGGTACGATATGCTCTTTACGTTTTTTCATTCTACTCGCAGGGATAATCCATATAGCATTCTCGAAATCTATTTCTTTCCAACGAGCACCTGACGCTTCACTTGGGCGAACCATAGTGTGAAGCTGCCATTCAATGAGGCAACGAGTTGTGCGTTTTATGCTGGCATTGTTGATGGCCATCATAAGGTCAGGAAGTTCCTCTGGCCTCAGTGTTGGCATATGTTTTTTCTTAGGAGCTTCAAAAGCGGCTTTAATGCTTATCAAACGGTTAGCATCTACCAAGCCAGTATTAACGGCATAAGTCATAATTTCGTTTAAACGCTGTGATAACCGTTTAATGGTCTCTAAGTTGCCTTTGTGAGCTAAAGGCTTCATGGCATCAATAGCGTGATGTGGGCGTAAATCATGAATTGGGATGGTCCCCAGAGAAGGGAAGATATGCAGTTTTAATGAGTTCCAGATGTCGTCCGCATAGTCGGGCGTCACTTTTTTTTAAGCACAAACCAGTCTTTGGCAACAACTTCAAGCGTTGTTCTACTCTTTGCTGCTTGAGCGGTGGCTTTCTCGATTTTATATTCCTTGGGATCAATGTTTTGAGTGAGCAGTTTACGAGCTTCATCTCGTTGGGCTCTAGCTTCTGCGAGAGAGAGCGTAGGGTATACACCAAAACTCAGGCTGGTACGTTTTTTGGTGTGAGGACGGTAGTAATCAAATAGCCATAGCTTGGAGCCGTTAGGTTTTACTCGCAATGCAAGTCCTTGCCCATCGGAAAGGTTATAAACTTTTTCTCTAGGTTTGGCCTGTTTGATTTCAGTGTTGGTCAGTGGTTTAGTCGTCCTTGCCATAGTAGTACCAATCTGCTCACTTTTTGTCGGTACTACTAAGCGTACTACTAAAAATTGGAGCTGTCGATGACATCAAGAGACGTTAGGAGACGGGTAAACTATTGATTTTGATATTGCAGAAAATAAAAAAGACGTCCTGAGACGTCTTTTTCTTTGATTTGGTGGAGCTGGCGGGAGTTGAACCCGCGTCCGAAAACCGTTCATCATTGGTACTACATGCTTAGTCGATCTTTAATTTCGCCGCCCACCTGCGAACCGACACGCTAATGAATGACTAGCCTGAATTAAAATTCGCCGTTCATCTCTCAGGCGGGAGAATCCGGGCTAGCGCGTTTGGGTTTGATCCCTCGTTATTCCCCGTCTTACGTGCGGAAGCTAGGGCGAGAGAGCTCTGAGCAGGTTATTAAGCTGCTAGTGCGTAGTTTTCGTCGTTTGCGACTATTTTTTTGCGGTTTGTTAACGAGGCCTACCGCACCTCGGCATGCACCTCAGACTTCTGAATTCCCGTCGAATCCTAAATCAGCCCCAGGTAATATTCGCATAGTAACAGAAAAGCATTGGCTGTCCAGTACTATGCGTTTAAGTGGTCAAGATTAACGCAGTGTACTCTTCATGACGCGTGCTTTCTCTCTTGCCCAGTCTTTTTCTTTTAAATCCGTACGTTTATCGTGCAGCTTTTTACCTTTTGCTACGCCAATTTTTAGTTTCACCCAAGAGCGAGACCAGTACAGAGAAAGGGCCGTTAATGTCATACCTTCACGGTTCACACGTCCGAATAGGTTGTCTAGTTCACGACGACTCATTAGTAGTTTACGCACACGTGTGGGGTTCGCCACAACGTGTGTCGATGCCTGATTTAAAGGAGTGATTGTCATGCCACTCACAAAGGCTTCACCGTCACGCATAAATACGTAACTTTCAGAAATATTGGCTTTACCTTGGCGAAGGGCTTTCACTTCCCAACCTTGGAGCTCCAAGCCAGCTTCGATTTCATCATCGATGAAATACTCGTGGCGAGCTTTTTTATTCAGCGCGATAGTATTGCTACCCGCTTTTTGTTTCATTTTTTTCTTTGCCATAATAGCGACATTATACGGGTTGGATATCGGATAGGAAATCCTTTTATTTGCGCAATCGTGGAATAAAAGTAAAATTGGCAGGAGCTTTAAACCTGTACATGTATCGATAGGAGTATGTATGAAGCAAGTCAGCCGTTCTGCGCTTGTGTCTTTTAGTGCTGAACAGATGTTCAATCTGGTTAACGATGTTGCTAAATACCCTGAGTTTCTGCCTGGTTGCTCGGGCTCTAGAATCATTGAGTCTTCGGGTAATGGTATGGTGGCTTCTGTCGATGTGGCGAAGGCTGGTATCAGCAAAACGTTTACTACTGCAAATGAGCTGATCCCAGGCCAAGCAATTATGATGAACTTGGTGGATGGCCCGTTTAAGACGTTGCGTGGTGGTTGGATTTTTACCGCGCTAGATGAGCAAGCTTGCAAGGTTGAGCTAAAGCTTGAGTTTGAATTCTCAAGTAAAATGATTGAGATGGCCTTCGGTAAGGTTTTTAACGAGCTTACCAGTAACATGGTTAATGCATTCACTAAACGCGCAAAACAGGTCTACGAGTGCTATGAGTATTGAGTCAGATATGATTCACGTAGAGGTTGTCTATGCTCTTCCTCATGAACAACGTGTATTTAATTTAGTGGTGAATAATCACGCAACGGTAGAAGAGATCATTCGACAATCTGGCGTGTTAGAGTTATACCCTGAAATTGATTTATCTAAGAATAAAGTGGGTGTGTTTAGTCGTAATGTGAAGTTAGATGCGACCGTTCGAGATCGAGATCGAATAGAGATATATCGTCCGTTACTCGCAGACCCGAAAGAGATTCGTCGTAAACGGGCGGAGCAGGCTAAAGCCGAGGGGAATGCAGACCCAGTCACCGGTGGTAAGCCTAGCTCTGTACGTAAGAATAAGTAGACTTAATATCAGTCTCAATGGATGGCGTCATTGATTCAAAGTGTGATTGCGCGATATCTAGATAATAAAAAACCTCTCATGTGAGAGGTTTTTTGCAAAAGTCGTTTACTGAATCTGTTCGTAAAAAGCGTCACTTTTTGGGAAGTCACCACTGATATCTGCGAGTGTGCCTTGATCGTTAAAGTTAACGATCAGGTCTTTTTGCACTGGATCACCGTGACCAGGAGTATGGTGATAAATATAGTACCAAGTGTTCGGGTAGCCGTTTTCAATAAGCATTGGTGACCCTAGTACGAAGCGAACCTGTGCTTTAGTCATCCCAAACTTTAATTTATCTACCGCACTTTGTTCTACATAGTTGCCTTGGTTGATATCAATGCGATAAACCAGTTTTTCCAATACCGAACATCCTGTCAGCAATGTCATTGCTAATGGTACGGCAACTAACCACTTCTTTAATTGCATAATAATTTCTTAGTAACCTTTAAAATACTGCGCTGATAATAAACAAGCTCGACGCAGATGTAAAAAGCTATGCGTCGTATGATAGGAAATCTGACAACGAATTTTGAGTTGAGTTGCATTTATTGATTCTCTCACATGTATGTTTATGTCGATGAGCGATTTTCTATCCAGTTTAAGCGGTAACTAATGACAAATAGCCAAGTTATTGAGCTATGGGGTGGCACTGACCATTATTTCGAAAGGGAATCAGAACCCAAGCACTTTGATATGGTGATGGGGGAGGTAGAGTCACGGAGTAGTGTTCGTGACTCTATCTTTGAAAGAGCATGGCTAAGCGGCGATGAGGAGCTCTTTGGCGTTTGCAAGGGTAGAATCTGTAATTTGGCTACCTCCAAGTAGGCGAGCTAATTCTGCCACACGTTGTTGTTCATCTAATGCGTGCATTTGTGTTTCGGTTTGGCCAGCTTTTGTTTGTTTAGCCACGAACATTTGTTGATGGCCACAACCCGCAACTTGAGGGAGGTGAGTGACACACAATACCTGAGTAGACTCGCCAAGCTTGCGTAGCATTTTGCCGACGACTGCTGCTGTTGGACCACTAATACCGACATCCACCTCATCGAAGATCAAGCTTGGTGTATCCACTTTCTGAGCGGTAATCACTTGAATAGCTAATGAGATGCGTGATAGCTCACCGCCTGACGCAACTTTTGCTATAGGTTGCAATGGTTGCCCTGGGTTGGTCGATACTAAGAAGCACACACTGTCCATGCCAAGTGGTGATGGGTGCGTGTTTTCATTGCTGACTTCGATATTGAATACCGCTTTTTCCATGCTCAATTCGTGCATGCTTTGTGTGATCAGTTTGTTCAGTTCTTTTGCGTAACGGCTGCGTGATTTGTGTAGTTTTTCTGCTTGGTTTAGGAAGCTTTGGTACTTTTGTTCCACTTCTTGCGCGAGTTCATCTAAACGTTCATCAGAGCAATCTAACGCTTCTACTTGGGCCAGAAGATCTTGGTGATGTTGATATAGTTCCTCTGGCATTACGTGGTGTTTGCGAGCAACAGACATCACTTTAGAAAAACGTTCTTCTACATAAGCCATACGAACAGGATCCACATCGACGCCATCTAAATAACTGCGTAATTCGTTCTTCGTTTCTTCCAGTTGAATCATCGCTTCTGACAACATGTTGGGTAGCTCAGATAGCTTTTCATCTAACTCAGCTAGTTGAATTAGGGAGTGATTGGCCGATTGCAAAATACCAAGCGCATTGACTTCTTCACCTTCGTAAATAAGTTCGATGGCTTGCTGACAGGTAGTGGCGAGTTCACCACTATTGGATAGTCGTTTGTGCTCTTGCTCGAGCTCTGCAAATTCTTCTTCACCTAGCGATAACTCATTTAGTTCTTTGATTTGGTATTCAAGCAACTGTTTTTGCGCCTGGTTTTGCTGGCTATTTTCTTTTAGTTGCTTGAGGTTATTGTCTGCCTGACGCCAATGCTGGTAAGCACTTCGTGTGCTTTTTAGTAGGTTTAGATGACCTGCATATTGGTCGAGCATAGCCATTTGGTGTTCGCTTTTCATCAATTGATGATGAGCGTGTTGCCCATGGATATTGATCAGCAGTTGCCCTAGAGATTTGAGTTGTGATAGTGGGACAGGACTGCCATTAATGAAGGCTCTTGAGCGACCTTCTTTTGTGATGATGCGACGCAAAATACATTCACTGCCATCAAGCAGATCGTTATCTTCTAGCCAACGCGTTGCATGTAGGTTGTTGTCCAGTAAAAAAGCGGCACTAACTTCGGTTTTTTCTTCACCTTGTCGAACCATGCCAGCTTCGGCTCGTCCGCCTAAGCAGAGCCCAAGTGCATCGATAGCAATGGATTTACCCGCGCCTGTTTCACCTGTGATGGTGGTCATGCCCTTAGACAGCTCGAGTTGTAAAGACTTAACAATCGCAAAATTATTAACACTTAGATGAGCCAGCATTTTTATTTACCTGTATAACTGAACAATACTGTATAAGAGAACAGTATATACTGTTTCTTTATACAGTAAAGACAGGTGAGAAAAAATTTCTGTGTGGGGTGCTTTTTTGTGATGAAGTGGGAAAATGAGCCGAAGTGATTACAACGACTCATTAAAATTGAACAGGTTACGGACGAGTTGGGTTAATCGTGAGCGGCTCTAATGTGACTACTGCATTCACACCAGCACCTGGATGATCCACGTATGATGTGTCTTGCATTAGTGTGTAGTAAACGTCAACGAAGTCATCATCATTCGTTAGGACGCCGTCAGGGATCGTGTCGATGATCTTATTCGTGATTTGCGGAATAATCGCGTAAGCCTGAACTTCTGGATCTGGAATCGCTTTCAGCACTTCTCCAGCAACTTGAACAAGGAGTTTTGCCAACTGTTTATAGTCTGTACCATCATCTTGTTCCATGAGCACGATGTCCGCAGCGCCCCAACGGTAACGAGACCAGTGAATAATGATCTGATTTGGGTAGTAATCTTGGTTATCGTAGTCTAAGTATGGAAGCTCTACTAAATCGAGAGTAGGTTCATCACGACTTGGATTGACGCCCGTTACGATAGCGTAGATTTCTGCCTTGCCAGAGATCCAAGGTTCTTTGTCATCGGCTAGACGGATCTTTTTCAACTGCGTTGTTTGAATTGGAGCCGCTTCGCCCACTGTGCTACTTGACAATAGCGGTGCATTTTGGCGTTGTTCATCAGCAATATATGGTTGAACTAAAGCTGGCTGACCGAGTTTTTTCATCTCAGCTTGCATAGCTTGCAAGCCTGCTTTTAGCTCTGCAGAGCTGTTGTTATCAACAACGAGTACAGGTACCTCAGGGAGTTGGTAAACATCGAGTTGATGGATGTTGCCATACACATCAAATGCTTCGATATATTGCCAATTCTCATCATCACCACTTGGTTCAAATGCAAATAATGGCTCGACCTCGCCACTTTGCCATGCTGTTATCATGCTCTCATTCGCTAAACGAACTTCCAGCAACTGATCTGAGTATTCAGAAATACCTTTCCAGCTACGAATTTGAGTGTCAGCTTGTACAAGCTGACGGCTAAACTCGGAGTTGGGGTTTTGTTGAACAAATGCTGATACAGAGACGCTAGTCTGTTGTGGAGTAATATCTCTTCTCAACATGGGTTCAATGGCAGCATAGTTCTCACTCAATTGTTGAGCGAGGGCACGCTTCGTCTTAGTGATATCTTCCGCTTTTGCGTTGGATACACTGTTGACTTGCGTTTCCTCTGATTGGCAGCCAATAAGTGCTAATGTACTGAGAACAGACAGAATGATGGTTTTCTTCATAATATGTCCTTTATTGATTTTATGAAATAGAGTTAATACTCTATTCATGGTGAGAATATCACCGGACATAGATCATTGAATTTGCTTTTCTATCTTTTGTGTAAACTTTGCCCACAGGATCAAAATTTATAAACTTCTCTTTAATGACAGCAAATATCGTGTCGCCTCACTACTTTGTGTCTATTTCTTGTCTAAGAAAGCCAAAAGCCAGTGGCAATTAAGCTACTGGCTTTTTTATTGAAGTCATTTCCCTGAGTAACAAGTGTTAGAACAATTTACTAGACCAACCAAGCTTGTTACGTAAAACGTGATAGTAGCTGTAGTCTTTGGGATGGATGAGTTTGAGCACATTTGGACTTTGATAGATGTGGATTTCGTCTCCTGGAGAAACAGGGAGAGACACTTGTCCATCACAGCTAACTTCTTGTGTTCCTCGGTTCTCTGGTGACACCACCAATTTAATTCGACGCTTTCCATCAACCACCAAAGGTCGACTCGACAAGGTATGAGGAAACATTGGCACGAGTGAAATGGCATTCAAGCTAGGCGAAAGAATTGGACCACCGCCAGAAAGCGAATATGCGGTCGAGCCCGTTGGTGTGGAGACAATCAAACCATCGGCTCGTAAAGAGAAGGCGAAGCTTTCATCAATGTACACTTCAAATTCAATCATATGGGCAATTTGCCCTGGGTGAAGTACAGCTTCATTTAGCGCAGCGTTGTGGCTTTTAATTTGCCCGTGACGGTGTACTTCCGCTTCTAAGAGAAAGCGCTCTTCTTCAATATACTCACCGTCGAGTACCGCTTGCAGAGACGCTTGGAACTCGTCTGGGTTTAAGTCAGTTAAGAAGCCCAGGTTTCCACGGTTCACCCCTATGACTGGTACATCAAATCGGGATAAAATTCTTGCCGCGCCTAGCATGTTGCCATCCCCACCAACCACAATGGCTAGATCGGCATTTTTTCCTAGTTCAACTAAACTGGCAAATTGACTCTGCGGGATATCATCCAGTATTGCGGCAAGGCGATCGTCAATAAATACTTTATAGCCTTCAGAGGTCAGCCATTGGTACAACTCTTTATGAGTTTGAATTGCTTGTTGATCTCTTGGTTTTCCGATAATCGCGATCACGTTACATGGATTTTTCATAGCATTTCCGCATTAAAGAGGCTTGAATCAGGAATCTTCATCCCCATAATAATGGCAAGTCACCTAAATATGCGAATTTTTATGTGGTTAAAGCCCGCAAAAACGCGCATGGCTTTAAGGGCATTATGTTGAATTCTGGAGATATCATGAGCAACGAAGAAAACAAAGTTACAGAAGAAGAGCTTGATCAAATCATCGAAGAGGCTGAAAAAGTAGAAGCTGAAGCACAAGAAGTAGAAGCTGAGCTTGAAGAAATTGGTGATGAGACAGACGCTAAGATTGCTCAACTAGAAGCGGCACTATTGTCTAGCGAGGCAAAAGTAAAAGAGCAGCAAGATGCGGTGTTGCGTTCTAAAGCTGAAGTAGAAAACATGCGTCGTCGTACCGAGCAAGAGATCGATAAAGCACGTAAGTTTGCGTTGAACAAGTTTGCCGAAGAGTTGCTTCCTGTTATTGATAACCTAGAGCGTGCAATTCAAGCGGCAGATACAGAGAATGAAACGGTTAAGCCGTTCCTAGAAGGTGTTGAGTTAACACACAAAACGTTTGTCGACGTTGTGGCGAAATTTGGCTTGAAAGCAATCAACCCTGAAGGTGAAGCATTCAACCCAGAGTTCCATCAAGCGATGTCGATTCAGGAAAGCCCAGATCATGAATCAAACACAGTTATGTTTGTTATGCAAAAAGGTTACGAACTAAACGGCCGTGTGATTCGTCCGGCAATGGTAATGGTTGCTAAATAACCTTAACTGCCTGTTTTCAAGTATAAAGCGCCCATCATTTTTTGATGGGCGCTTTTTTGTTTTAAACGTAAGTTGTTGTAATGAGCTTCATTGTATATCGATAAAATGGAAGTTTGATCCCCTTCATATTTTTTCTTATTGGTTAATTATTTTCCTATAGGAGATTTCTTCTCATCTCACTGCGTGTTTATGAACGAAGAGGGCTATAAGTAATTGTAATTATTCGTTGTGTGAATGTTTGTCCTGCATAGGAATGTAAAGATAGTCATTTTTTCTACAATAGTTTCGTTAACAAAAATGTAAATTATCACTTTATTTTGTAACCTTCGTGTGTATGATTTGCGACTAATGCTTTAAAAGTAAGCATATATAACTACAAAGATGTAAATAGCAAACACAACATATCGGAGATTTATAATGGATAAATCGCTTTCTAGTAAGATTTTTATAGGCTTGTTTGCCGGCCTTGTGCTCGGAACAGCAATTCAGTACTTATTTAGCGGTATTGCGATTTTTGATACATACCTACTTGGAGCAGCAGAAGGCGTTGGCGGCATGTTTGTCTCGCTGATCAAATTGCTTGTTGTTCCTTTAGTTTACGTTTCAATCGTATGCGGCATTGTTGACTTGAAAGACATCAGTGCATTTGGTCGTCTTGGTGGAAAAACTTTTACCCTCTACATTCTTAACACCATCATTGCGATTACGGCGGCTTTGACTGTTGGTTTGATTTTCCAGCCAGGAGCTGGTGCTAATCTGGCAGGAACGGTATCTGAGGCCGTACAGCTGACGACGACAGAAACGCCGGACATTTTCTCTCTAGTTGTTAACATTGTTCCTAGCAACCCAGTACAAGCGTTTGCTAACGGCGACATGCTGCAAATCATCTTCATGGCAATTCTGACAGGTCTTGCAATTCAAGCTTTGGATTCTCGTGGTGGTCCTGCCATCCGCACGTTCAAAATGGCAAATGAAATCATGATGAAACTGGTTGGGTTAGTGATGAGTCTTGCGCCATATGGTGTGTTCGCACTAATGATTCAATTGGGTGCAACGCTAAACGCCAATACATTGATGTCCGTGGCTGGTTATGTGGCCTTGGTGGTTGCGATGTTGGTGTTCTGGATCTTCTTCTTCTATCCAATGGCAGTAAGTCTTGCGACAGGGACCTCTCCAAAGACTTTCCTACGTGCAACTCGTGAGCAGATTCTGTTCTCTCTATCTACCGCGAGCTCAAACGCGACTATCCCGGTAACGATGCGTACACTGACAGAAAAGCTTCAGGTCTCTAAATCGGTTGCTGGCTTCGGTGTACCACTGGGCGCAACGATGAACATGTCTGGTGTGTCTATCTATATTGCTCTAGCAACGATGTTTGTTGCGAACGCTTTTGGCCAGCCAATTAACACCGCAGACATCTTCACGCTTGGTTTAACTATTCTTCTATTATCTATTGGTGCTGGTGGCGTTCCTGGAGGCGGCGTGGTAATGGTAGGCGTTTTGCTTCACCAACTAGGCTTACCACCTGAAGGCTTGGCAATTATTGCTGCGGTTGACCGTATTAATGACATGTTCTGTACGTCTTCAAATGTTGTGGGCGACACGGCGGTAAACACCATTGTTGCAAAAACAGAAGGTGAGATTGGTAAAGAAGAAGGCGTTGACGCTGAGCCTGCTCAAGCGAACGCATAATGTCTTGAATTATTTATTTTAACCCTAATATTGAAGCGAGCTCTTATGAGCTCGTTTTTTGTTTAGGAAGAGTCGGGCATAAATAAATTCATCTGGGAAATGGCGTTTTGTTGCGCTACAGCAGTGTGACGAGTTCCCAACTAATCAGAAAGAAACACATAAATTTCGAAAAAAGACGCTTTTTTTTAATTCTGCCCTTGAAAAGCATTTTGCCGCCCTTATCTATGTGGCATAGAGAAGCAAACATTGATTATTTTTGTTTGTGAGCAAGGGTTGAAACCCGATTCTCCTCCCCCCACATTGGGGTTATAACCAAACGAAAATAGAATTTATTCGGAGATAGCCAGATGGGTAAAATCATTGGTATTGACTTAGGTACTACTAACTCATGTGTTGCTGTATTAGACGGCGACAAACCACGTGTAATTGAAAACGCAGAGGGCGAACGTACTACTGCATCGGTTATTGCTTACACTGACGGTGAGACGCTAGTAGGTCAACCTGCGAAACGTCAAGCAGTAACTAACCCAGAAAACACGCTATTTGCAATTAAGCGTCTAATCGGTCGTCGTTTTGAAGACGAAGAAGTTCAGCGTGACATCCAAATCATGCCTTACAAAATTGTTAAGGCTGACAATGGTGACGCTTGGGTAGAAGCAAAAGGCCAAAAAATGGCGGCTCCTCAGGTTTCTGCTGAAGTTCTTAAGAAAATGAAGAAAACTGCTGAAGATTTCCTTGGTGAGGAAGTAACTGGCGCAGTTATCACAGTACCTGCTTACTTTAACGATGCTCAGCGTCAAGCTACAAAAGATGCTGGCCGTATCGCAGGTCTAGAAGTTAAACGTATCATCAACGAACCAACAGCAGCAGCGCTAGCTTACGGTCTTGATAAGAAAGGCGGCGATCGCACTATCGCGGTATACGACCTTGGTGGTGGTACATTCGATATCTCTATCATCGAAATCGATGAAGTTGAAGGCGAGAAAACATTCGAAGTTCTAGCGACTAACGGTGATACTCACCTTGGTGGTGAAGACTTTGATAACCGCCTAATCAACTACTTAGTAGACGAGTTTAAGAAAGAGCAAGGTATCGATCTTAAGAACGATCCACTAGCAATGCAGCGTGTTAAAGAAGCAGCAGAAAAAGCGAAAATCGAGCTTTCTTCTACTTCTCAAACTGACGTAAACCTACCTTACGTTACTGCAGATGCAACTGGTCCTAAGCACATGAACATTAAAGTGACTCGTGCAAAACTAGAATCTCTAGTTGAAGACCTAGTACAACGCTCTCTTGAGCCACTAAAAGTAGCTCTAGCTGACGCTGATCTATCAGTAAACGACATCACTGACGTAATCCTAGTTGGTGGTCAGACTCGTATGCCAATGGTTCAAGCGAAAGTTGCTGAGTTCTTTGGTAAAGAAGCGCGCCGTGACGTAAACCCTGACGAAGCAGTAGCAATGGGTGCTGCAGTTCAAGGTGGTGTACTTGCTGGTGACGTTAAAGACGTACTACTACTAGACGTAACTCCACTGTCTCTAGGTATCGAGACAATGGGTGGCGTGATGACTAAGTTAGTTGAGAAGAACACAACTATCCCAACTAAAGCGAACCAAGTTTTCTCTACAGCGGAAGACAACCAGAGCGCGGTAACTATCCACGTTCTACAAGGTGAGCGTAAGCAAGCGATGTACAACAAGTCTCTAGGCCAATTTAACCTAGAAGGCATCCAGCCTGCACCACGTGGTATGCCACAAATCGAGGTTACTTTTGACCTTGATGCGGATGGTATCCTACACGTGTCTGCGAAAGACAAGCAGACTGGTAAAGAGCAGAAGATCACTATCCAAGCTTCTGGCGGTCTAAGCGATGAAGACATCGAGAAAATGGTTCAAGAAGCAGAAGCTAACAAAGAAGCGGACAAGAAGTTCGAAGAGCTAGCGACTGCACGTAACCAAGCTGACCAAATGATTCACGGTACTCGTAAGCAAGTAGAAGAAGCTGGTGAAGCGCTACCTGCAGAAGAGAAAGAGAAGATTGAAGCAGCAATTTCTGAGCTAGAAACAGCACGTAAAGGCGAAGACAAAGAAGCTATCGATGCTAAAGTTCAAGCACTAATGACTGCTTCTCAAAAGCTGATGGAAATCGCTCAACAACAAGCTCAAGCGCAGCAAGCACAAGGTGCTGACGCAGGTGCACAGTCTAAAGAAGACGACGTTGTAGATGCTGAGTTCGAAGAAGTTAAAGACGACAAGAAATAATATTTCTTAACCAGATGGCTGCATAGCCATCTGGGGTCGATAAGACTTCGTGTGCGGGCGTTTGGGGCAACTCTTACGCCCGTCTGTTTGTAAACGCTGTCTTTCTAGTTAAGTATGTTGCAGACAAGTGCACTTACCTAGAACGATACAAACACCAAGCGGTGAATCGATGCCGTTTGTAGTAATTAACTGGTGACGAAGAACATGTCAAAACGTGATTTTTACGAAGTATTAGGCGTAAGCCGTGATGCCTCAGAGCGCGATATCAAAAAGGCGTACAAGCGTCTAGCGATGAAATTCCACCCAGACCGAAACCAGGGTGATGAGTCTGCGGCGGACAAGTTTAAAGAAGTAAAAGAAGCGTACGAAGTTCTGACCGACCCTCAAAAGAAAGCGGCGTACGACCAGTACGGTCATGCTGCTTTTGAACAAGGCGGCGGTGGTTTCGGTGGCGGCGGCTTTGGTGGCGGCGGTGCTGATTTCGGCGACATCTTTGGTGATGTATTCGGCGACATCTTTGGTGGTGGTCGTCGTGGCGGTGGCGGTCACCGTGCTCAACGTGGTGCGGACTTACGTTACAACATGGAACTGACGCTAGAAGAGGCGGTTCGTGGTGTAACGAAAGAGATCGAAGTGCCAACACTAGTACACTGTGATACCTGTGATGGTAGTGGTGCGAAGAAAGGTTCATCTGCTGAAACATGTGGTACCTGTCATGGTCATGGTCAAGTACAGATGCGCCAAGGCTTCTTCGCGGTGCAACAAACCTGTCCAACCTGTCACGGTAAAGGCAAGATCATTAAAGACCCTTGTAATGAGTGTCATGGTCAAGGTCGTAAACAGAAAACCAAAACACTTAACGTTAAGATCCCAGCAGGTGTTGATACTGGCGACCGTATTCGTCTATCTGGCGAAGGTGAAGCGGGAGAGATGGGAGCTCCAGCGGGTGACTTGTATGTACAAGTGCACGTGAAAGAGCACCATATCTTCGAACGTGATGGTAACAACCTATACTGTGAAGTGCCTGTAAGCTTTGCGATGGCGGCTCTAGGTGGTGAAGTTGAAGTACCAACTCTAGATGGTCGCGTAAGCCTAAAAGTGCCTTCAGAAACGCAAACAGGTCGTATGTTCCGCATGCGTGGTAAAGGTGTGAAAGGCGTTCGCGGTGGCGGTATCGGTGACTTGATTGTTAAGTTGGTTGTTGAAACACCAGTAAACCTAAGCTCACGCCAAAAAGAACTGCTCAAAGAGTTTGAAGAGTCTTGTGGTGGTGAAGCGGCGACAAAGCACAAGCCTAAATCAGAAGGCTTTTTCAACGGTGTGAAAAAGTTCTTTGATGATTTAACCAGCTAGACGTTAGTGAAAAGCACAAATACAAAGGCCTGCTAAAATGCAGGCCTTTTTGCATCTCGGTGTTCTTTCTAATTCCAGCAATCACTTGGTTCTTCGACATTTGTTGACGTTAAAGTAATCATTTTAGCGCCAGTCAAGCACTCGTCGTCGTCTTGTCCCAGAGCCGATTTTGCTGTTGCTGTAATGGTATAGGCCGAACTTGCAGAGCTCGCAATATTGAAAGAAAATCTATCTGTGTCTGAATCACATAGAGTGCATGTGCCTCCAGAGATAATATGACTCCAGTCGTACCCACCATCATAAGATGTCTCTAGCTCTAGCTGAATTCGACTAAGATCGCTCAAGGCAACCGTCCTATGAGACTTGATTACATGATTGGTGTAAGAAGGGTAGGCGACAGCCGCAATGATCCCGACAATCACTACGGCTATCAGTAATTCGATCAATGTCATCCCCCCCAATCTTTTTTTGTAGCTGTTACAGCGAGAAATTCGAATCATCACGAGTAGTTTCCTTTTCACTTTTCCGCCTATTTTTGGCAGGTGATAGCATCTGTGCAAGATGAATTACGGCCCTTTTGCCGTTTACATAGGAATTTGGGAAATGCCTCGCGGGTTTACGTTGTTGGAGCTTCTTATTACTGTGGCTGTCTTGTCAGTACTACTACTTTTTGTCGCCCCAAGTTTTTCAAAAGTTAGCCAACACATGAAAATAGTGAATTTAGCCAACGAATTACAGGGTTTTTTGATCCAAGCGAAATCGGAATCGGTGATGAGAAATCAAGATTTGTGGATTCATATTCAAGACTTGCCTTCATCCACTGGAAGCTGGAAGCTCACACTCTCGAGTGTATCGAATGTCACTGACATTACTTCAATGAATACTGTTGCTGAGCTGCAAGGTCATCTATATCGGGGTCTGGTGGTGTCGAGTAATATAACTAGCGTCAAGTTTGATCGTGTTATGGGGAATCCCAAAAATGCGGGAAGTATTCACCTAAAGAAATCTCAAGCGGATACCAGTCCGATAAAAGTAACTGTTCATAACGGAGCAGGGCGAGTAAAAGTGTGCGCTATGAATGAGGCAAAATATGGCTTTGAACAATGCTAAACAGCAAGGTAGTACACTTGTTGAGTTTATGATTGCTGCGTTGTTAGGAGTTGTCGCTTTGGGCATTGTTGGCGCAGTGTTTCTTTCTAACCAAAAAACAGCTGTGCAGCGAAGCAAGGAAATAATGCTACTTCAGCAGATGAGTAGTGTAATTCAACAAGTGAAAGAGGATATTCAGCGAGCAGGATTTGATGGTATTACGACAAAATCAATGATGCTTTCCGGTTCTCCTAGCGTTCTATATCAACAATCCGAAAAAATCGGTTATGTTTATCGAAATACAGCAAGCTCTGTGAGTAATACGATATATCGGTTAAAGGATAATATGTTGGAATATTGCCAGGATGATTCACCATCACCTTTAAGTGTCGTGTCTGCTGCTAGTGGATGTTTTGATCTTTTTGATCCAAAGCAAATTAAAGTAACTCAATTTGATGTTAGTCGAATATTACTATCAGGTTCGTCAATAGATAGTGCGTTTATTTCTATTTCAATGGCCGCTGAATTAAAAAATGATCCGGCAATTTCTCACGCCATTTTATTACAAGTTCAGCAAAGGAATTGGCAATGATACGTAAGCATCAACAAGGAGTGGCCACGTTACTTATTACTTCCATACTGCTCTCTGTCGCTTTGGTTGTGACGTTAGGCTCATATAAGAATCTATTTTATCAAATTAAGCGTGCGCAGAATGAAGTTAGTTCTCGGCAACAGCACTGGGAAGCGGAAGGAGGGCTTGAGTGTCTATTTGCTTATGTCACAGATGATGTATCCATAGTAAACGAGCTCATCCCAATTAATCACAATAATTTAAATACCTTATGTAAGAGGGAATTAAACCTTAGCCAGCTGAACGTTACGGATATAGGGGCAGGAGTCTATCGTATTAATTCTATATCTCACAATGGTTGGGCCCAGCTCAATAAAACTTTCAGTACACTAAGTAATCGTGGAAAAGGAGCGATACAAACCACATCCAAGTTAACTACTTATGGTGATTTAAAGGTTCATCCAGATGCGAAAGGTGATCTTAATTCTGACAATTTGTATGAATGCATATCACTGACTTATCGGTATAGTTATACCATGGAAGGCGGAAGCACAGGATCAAAATATAACACTGCATCAATAAGAGCGAATAGCTTATATGATGGTTCTCCTGCTGGAGGGTGTACCGCTGCAACGACAACCAGTGTTACAGTAAAAGCTGGGAATGCAATTACGAAAACTAATAAACCTGAAACTTCTGATCCGCAGCTAAAAGGCGACTTTGTTTATGACTCGGAAGTCGATCCATTCCAAACCTTTTTTGATTACAAAAAAACACCGGAAAATATTGATAAAGTCAAAGCTTCATTTCCGAAAGCTGGGAAAATCAATTTGTCAAATGCGACACATTGTAAATCAGCTATCGAAAATGCTTTTAAGGAAGTAGATAAGGTTTGGATTACTGGTGACTGCGCCATTCACGGGAATTTAGCACTTCAAGGCAACCATGAGAAATATACGTTAGTTATTCAAGATGGTATTTTTATCAATACTGGTTCAACAACATTTCAGGGTTCGCTTTTTCATTTAGTCGATAAAACTAAACCACAGTTTGCTCCTGATGAGTTAAAAAGCTATTGGGAAAGTTTGTTCTCGAATGCTGATGGCTCACCGACTAATTTTACCATTGGTAAACAATATACTGATCTTACACAAACTGTTTATGTTGATGCAGGGGCATTTCACGCAACGGGTGGTTATGGTTTTGATACTGATGGGTTAAAAACCTCAATTGCGGGCTCAATGGAGTTACTATTTGATTCCAGCAAAAGACCTACAACAAGGAGAAATGATGTTCGTTGGCAAGAGGGAAGTTGGAATGCCAAGTAAACAACATGGTTTTAGTTTAATTGAAATAATGATTTCTTTTATTTTAATTGGTGTCGGTGCTCTTGGATTGGTTAAGTTGCAAGCTTACATTGAGCTGCGGGCAGATTACGCGATGCATAGCATTGAAGCGCTAAATCTTGCTGAGCAGAAATTAGAGTGGTTTCGTACGCGTGGGGCTCTTTCTGCAGTCCCCTCGATGCCCGCCGCTAATTTTGATACAAATATTGTCTCTGGGGAAGATACTACGCACCCCTTGTATACTTTATCTTGGTCTGTGCCAACGGCAACTCTGTCGGGCGCACTTAAAACGATACATATGGAAGCTCTATGGCAAGATCGCCACGGTAAAATACAATCGGTAGAGCTGAAAACCATGATCTCTAAACATAGCGAATTTGATTAAATAGTCTAGGTTCCTGTTTTACGCCGATTCAATCAAAACCGATTGGAGTTCTTTGGATAAGGTGTTCACTGTCCGCGTTGCCCTTTTTATATTGAAGAGAATTATTTCTTGCTTCTCATCACGTATAGTTTCTTTTCTTAAAACTATCTATTCATCTCATCGCTCTATGCAACCTCTGTTTTTGCCAGCTCGTTTACTAAATGTATATGCTGATTTTTCCATAATGTTTCAGGCTTGTATCTTTGGTTTTGTTTTTTTGCAAAATATGTCTCCAATTATGAAAAAAAATATAGAACCTTGTGCTTTCTCCATTAGTGTTTACTAGAATACTCGTTGGATAGTAGGCCGTCATAATTACTCAAATAGGCCTTGGCACCAACATCATTCACTATGGAGTTACCATGAGTAACCAAGCTGTAAATAAGGCACCATCATCGAAGCCGAGCGGGATGGAGCGCTTTTTAAACTTTATCGAGAGGACAGGTAACAAAATTCCTGATCCTGCGATTTTGTTCTTCTGGGCATTGATCATTACTTGGGCGGCGTCAGCACTTTTATCGAATGTATCATTCGATCTTCCAAACCCTCGAACGGGCGAAGCTCTTACCATCACTAATTTACTTACGGGCGAAGCGCTAGCAAGTTTCCTTGCTAACATGGTGACGACGTTTACTGGCTTTGCGCCACTGGGTATCGTACTTGTCGCAATGCTAGGTGTGGGTGTTGCAGATTCTTCGGGCTTTATTACGACGGGTCTTAAGAAGATGCTGAACTTCACGCCAGCTAAGCTTCTTACTCCAATGCTGATTTTGGTTGCTATTGTGTCGCATACTGCGGCAGATGCAGGCTATGTTCTGGTTATTCCTCTGGGCGGTATTATCTTCCATGCGGCAGGTCGTCACCCTCTAGCGGGTATTGCGGCAGCATTTGCAGGTGTATCTGGTGGCTTCTCTGCAAACTTTATCCCTTCTGGTATCGATCCACTACTTGCAGGCTTTACGCAAACCGCGGCGCAGGTTCTTGATCCTGAATACGTGGTTAACCCATTAGCGAACATCTTCTTTACTGGCCTATCTTCCATCATTATTGTAGCGATTGGTTGGTACGTGACAGAAAAAATCATTGAGCCTCGTTTGTCAAAAATGCCAATTGATGACGATGCGGAAACTGCGCCAAACCTAGGCTCATTTACTGAACTGGAATCAAAAGCATTTCGTTATGCTGGTTGGGCAATGATGGCGGGTATTGCCTTACTTGTTGCAGCATTAATTCCAGAAACATCAGCGCTACGCTCGCCTGAAGGTGAAATTACGGCCTTCTCAGCACCGATCATGAAGTCTATCGTTCCGCTGATCTTTATTCTGTTTATCATTCCTGGTTACGTTTACGGTAAAGTGTCAGGTACGTTCAAGACCAGCAACGACATTATCAAAGCGATGGCTGATACTATGTCGACCATGGGCGCATACATTGTCATGTCATTCTTCTGTGCCCAATTCTTGTCTGCGTTTGCTCAATCGAACATTGGGACGATGCTGGCGCTATATGGTGCAGAAGGTCTGAAAGCGATGAACTTACCTGGTGAAGTGACCATCATTGGTATGATCCTTCTAACTGCGTCTGTAAACCTACTTATTGGTTCTGCATCGGCAAAATGGGCTTTAATTGGTCCAATCTTAGTGCCAATGTTAATGGCGGTTGGTATCTCGCCTGAGCTCTCTCAAGCGGCTTACCGTGTGGGTGACTCAGTATCGAACATCATTTCACCTCTAATGGTATTTTTCCCTCTTGTAGTGGTTTACTGTCAGCGTTATGTGAAGTCGGCTGGTATCGGTACGCTTGCGTCACTAATGATGCCATTCTCGATCGCAATGCTGATCGGTTGGTCTATCTTCCTAGTTGCTTATTGGATGGTTGGTATCCCGCTAGGCATTCAAGCTCCTTACACTTACACAATGTAAAAACGTTTAGGGTGTGAAAGCCGCTAATTGGCAGCCGAAAAGCGCAGGTCTTCGATCTGCGCTTTTTTGTTCTCGTAAAACGAACATCGATAGGTCTTGTAACTAGGTTTTTTTTGGAGTTGCAAACTTTGTCCCGTGATGTGTTGCTGTAGTGAAACCGAAGTTGGTGATAAAATTCCTGACTTCAATCGTTTTTTGTTTCTTTGGAGCTTCCTTTGTCTAACCATCCGTTTTCCCCTCAAGATGAATTGTTTATGCGCAGAGCGATGATGCTTGCTGAGCAAGCAGAAGCTGAGGGGGAAGTACCTGTCGGCGCAGTGCTTGTCAAAGATGGTGAAATTATCGCTGAGGGGTGGAATCGCTCTATTGGTACTAATGACGCTACCGCACATGCTGAGATCCAAACACTGCGTAAAGCCGGCCAAAAGCTAGAAAATTACCGCCTTCTGGATACGACTTTGTATGTAACACTTGAGCCATGTCCAATGTGTGCCGGAGCCTTATTGCATAGCCGCGTTAAGCGGGTCGTTTTTGGAGCGCCAGACTTAAAAGCGGGAGCAGCAGGAACAGTGCTTAATTTGTTTGAAAGCCAAGCTGCTTACCATTACGCCTTAGTTGAAAAGGGGCTGCTAGAAGATGAGTGCCGCACTCAGCTACAAGCGTTTTTTAAGCGTCGCCGTAAGGAAATTAAAGCGAAGAAACAAGCACAAAAAGCATTAGAAAATGGAGAGAGTGGACAAAATTATGGAAATAGTGAGAGTTAGCAAACATCTACAACCGGGTAGATGTTTGCCTGAACGTACTAGTGATTGACTAAGTGTACAAAAACACGATTACGTGAACTTACTTTCTTTTTCATACATGTCAGTTTACGTTTACGTCGGATAGCAGCTACTGTGTTATTTAAACGCTTTGACTGCACTCTACGTCTTCTCATATTCAAAACCTCCTGCAGACAAGACTTATACCAGTAAATAGCGGTTCATCGATGCTTTACAATAGGCTCGATAATCGCACTAAACATTTGATGGTTTAAACGTTCTTCATTTGACTCCTGCATTGCACAGAGCCAGCAAATAATTTCAATACGATGCTTAATAATAGGAGTGACGTTATTTCGGCAGAGCGTAGCCGATAGCGCCGCTTCATCAGTGAGCTAAACCATGTGGTTACAAAGCAATCAGTTTAACTAACGGTGAAAAAAGGCGACCAACCAAAGGAATGGTTGAGTGTGGTTGGTGTCACTCAGAGTCTTGGATTCTAGATAAGTTTTCGCTAGGACTCAACAAAAATGACGAGCTCATGGGCTCGTCATTTTTTAGTTTACAGCGGGTCTATTCTTCAAGGCTTTCTTGTTCGGTGTCTTCTTCAACCGTGACGTCAGAAGCGCCAGATATTTGCTCTACAACGGTCTCTACTGCTCCTGATATCAAAATGTCAGGGTTGAGCGGCGGGATAACTTGCAAGTCATCGCTATTCTCATCAATCGCTGGTCTTTGGCTGACATGACCAATGATGGATTGATAATAACGTCGAATATTTTCTACGTAATTACGCGCTTCATCACCTCTGGCGTACCCATAGCGAGTTTGACTGTAGTAACGCTTCTGACGCAGTAAAGGCAATCTGTCTTTTACATCTGCCCAAGCGTTTGGATCGCCACCTTGCGCTTTAGTAAGTCGCCGTGCGTCCATCATGTGGCCGTAGCCAATGTTGTATGAAGCCAGGGCAAACCATATTTTTTCATGCTCGTTGATGCTATCAGGCACGCGACCTACAATGCGACGTAAGTACTCGACACCACCACGAACAGATTGCTCAGGGTCTAAACGATTTGTTACCCCGACGCTTTTCGCTGTTGGCAGAGTAAGCATCATCATCCCTCTAACACCTGTTGGCGATTTTGCCGCTGGCTTCCAGTGTGATTCTTGATACGCCAATGCTGCAATTAAGCGCCAGTCGAACTCTTCGCTGTACTTTTGGAATAAAGGTGCCCACTTAGGCAATTTGTCATCCAGAGCTCGAATGAATGCGCGAGTATCAACGTAGTCAAATGCTTCAATATGACCAATGTACTTCTCTTCGAGAGTGGACAGTTCTCCTGATTGTTTAATGTTACCGAAAAATTCTATCAGCATCGCATACAAACTTTCGTCTTCAGAGCGTCGAGTAAACCACGATACTGGTTGATCTTCTGTAAGTTCAAACGCGAGCGCAAGATCGGGGTAAAGGCGCTGAGCTAGGGAAAGCTCCACAGAGTCAGTCACAGTAAAACGCAACTCACCAGTGGATACATATTTAAGTAAGTCTCTCGTGTCAGCATCGCCAACAATTTCAAACTGCAGCTCTGGGTATTGCTTCTTTAATGCGGTTAGGGTCGGAACATATTGCGATTGTTCGACGATCTTTAATGTTTGCGCGCCAGCATTTGTATCTTCGTCTGATTCGCTGTCTTTCGATGCTTGGTATTCAATCAGCTGTTCGATATCACGTGGTCGAAGTTGCCCCTTTTTATACACAACTTGTTGGCTTACATAATAATAAGCAGGGCCCGGTCTAAAGCGTTTTACCGCTTGTGACGTTTGATTTAAGCCCGTAGCGATGAGATCAATATCTCCTTTCTTAAGAGCAGGAAAAAGCTCGGCTTGGCGAAAGGCAGGTTTAATCTCGAGCTTGACGCCGAGCTGCTCCGCAAACTGACGCGCCAATTCGTAATCCAACCCAGCGGGACCATCGGGACCAATATAATAGGAAAGCTGATTGTTTAGCGTGCCAACACGAAGCACGCCACGTTCCTGAATTTTTTCGAATTCACTTTTGGGTTCCGACTCAATCTGGCAGGCAGAGAGTAGTAGCACAGAAACAAAAATTAGGGCGCTGCGCTTGAGTCGGTTGAGCTGGCTTATTTGCATTAATAGGTACATCTTAGGAAATTTCTATTTGCCTTTATATCAAAGCGAGCTCATGGGGCAAAGTGAATCACACACTTATAGCGTGACATTGTGTGTTTTATCGACATTTTAGTCGTAATTCAAATTTGACAAAAAAAATGACGCAAACGGTTGCTTTTGATGTTACATCACAAAAACAATTGCTATATAATGCGCTCGCAATGACGAGGTGGAATCGGCATAGGTTCGACAGGGCTTATTTTAAGTGTCTGAATTTATTCCAATATCACCTTAATCAATTGCATAAGAGACCTAAGCACATGAGAATTTTGCGTGGCTCCCCAGCTCTTTCTGAGTTTCGTGTTAATAAACTACTGGAACTTTGTCGTGAACAAGATCTGCCTGTAACTGGCATTTATGCCGAGTTTATGCACTTTGCCGATCTAAAGTCTGACCTTGATGACCAAGAGTTAGAAAAACTTGAAAAGTTACTAACTTACGGCCCAACCATCGAAGAGCATGAGCCAGAAGGTCTTTTACTTCTTGTTACGCCTCGTCCAGGCACTATCTCGCCTTGGTCTTCTAAATCTACCGATATCGCTGTTAACTGTGGCTTGGATAAAGTGAAACGTCTAGAGCGCGGTACGGCTTATTATGTCGAATCTTCAGTTGTTCTATCAGAAGCTCAAGTTGACGCTGTCAAAGCGTTAATTCATGACCGCATGATGGAAACGGTATTTACAGAATTTGAAGCTGCGTCAGCGCTGTTTACAGTCGCAGAGCCTAAGCCTGTGGCGCATGTTGATATCTTAGCGGGCGGTCGTCTTGCGCTTGAAGAAGCAAACGTTTCCCTTGGCTTGGCACTCGCAGAAGATGAAATTGATTACTTGGTAGAGAACTTTACTAAGCTTGGGCGTAACCCAAACGACATTGAATTGATGATGTTTGCTCAGGCGAACTCAGAGCACTGTCGCCACAAAATTTTTAACGCAGATTGGACTATCGACGGAGTAGATCAACCTAAGTCTTTGTTCAAAATGATCAAAAACACGTTCGAAACGACACCTGACTATGTGCTGTCTGCATATAAAGACAACGCGGCCGTTATGACGGGTTCTAAAGCGGGTCGTTTCTTCCCAGACCCTAAATCTCGTCAATACACTTACCACCATGAAGATGCGCACATCTTGATGAAGGTAGAGACGCACAACCACCCAACAGCAATCTCTCCATGGCCGGGCGCATCGACTGGTTCAGGCGGTGAGATCCGTGACGAAGGTGCGACGGGTATCGGCGGTAAGCCAAAAGCGGGTCTGGTTGGTTTTACAACCTCTAACTTACGTATTCCTGGTTTTGAACAGCCGTGGGAAACCGACTTCGGCAAGCCTGGTCGTATTGTAAATGCGCTAGACATCATGCTTGAAGGTCCTCTAGGCGGCGCGGCATTCAACAACGAATTTGGTCGTCCAAATCTATTGGGTTACTTCCGTACTTACGAAGAAAAAGTCACTTCTCATGCGGGTGAAGAAATTCGTGGTTACCACAAACCAATCATGATTGCTGGTGGTATGGGTAACATTCGTGACGAACACGTGCAGAAGAAAGAAATTCCAGTGGGTGCGAGCTTAATCGTACTTGGTGGTCCGGCAATGAACATCGGTCTTGGTGGTGGTGCGGCATCTTCCATGGCATCTGGTCAGTCAGCAGAAGATCTGGACTTCGCGTCAGTACAGCGTGAAAACCCAGAGATGGAACGTCGCTGTCAGGAAGTGATCGACCGTTGTTGGCAGTTAGGCGACGACAACCCAATCGCATTTATCCACGATGTGGGTGCAGGCGGTATCTCTAACGCATTGCCTGAACTTGTCGACGACGGTGAGCGTGGCGGTAAGTTCCAATTACGCGATGTACCAAACGATGAGCCGGGCATGAGCCCACTGGAAATCTGGTGTAACGAATCACAGGAACGTTACGTTCTAGCGGTAGCGCCAGAAAACATGGAAGCATTCGACGCAATCTGTAAGCGTGAACGCGCACCGTATGCAGTGGTGGGTGTGGCGACAGAAGAGCGTCATCTAACGTTAGAAGATTCTCACTTCGACAATACGCCAATCGATATGCCAATGGATATCCTACTTGGTAAGCCACCGAAGATGCACCGTGACGCAACCACACTAAAAGTGGAAAGCCCTGCCATTGTTCGTGATGGTATTGAGCTTAATGAAGCGGTGGATCGCGTACTTCGTCTTCCAGCGGTTGCAGAAAAAACATTCCTAATTACTATCGGTGACCGAACAGTAACGGGTCTGGTTGCTCGTGATCAAATGGTTGGCCCTTGGCAGGTACCAGTAGCAAACTGTGCAGTAACAGCGGCAAGCTATGACACTTACCACGGCGAAGCAATGTCGATGGGTGAGCGCACGCCAGTGGCATTACTAGACTTTGGTGCATCGGCTCGCCTAGCGGTTGGTGAGTCACTAACGAACATTGCGGCAACAGACATCGGTGATATTAAACACATTAAACTGTCTGCGAACTGGATGTCGCCAGCGGGTCACCCAGGTGAAGATGCCGGTCTTTATGAAGCAGTCAAAGCGGTAGGTGAAGAGCTCTGTCCTGCATTAGGTTTGACGATCCCAGTTGGTAAAGACTCCATGTCGATGAAAACCAAGTGGGAAGAGAACGGCGAGAGTAAAGAAGTCACTTCTCCACTGTCTCTAGTTATCACGGCATTTGGTCGTGTGGAAGACGTACGTAAGACCGTGACTCCACAACTACGCACTGACAAAGGCGATACTTCTCTAGTTCTTGTTGACTTGGGTAACGGCAAAAACCGCTTAGGTGCGACAGCATTGGCACAAGTATACAAACAACTGGGTGACAAACCTGCTGACGTAGATAACGCTGAGCAGCTAAAAGGCTTCTTTGATGCAATGCAAGCGTTAGTACGTGATGACAAGCTAGTGGCTTACCACGATAAAGGCGACGGCGGTCTGTTTGTTACACTGGCTGAGATGGCGTTCGCGGGCCATTGTGGCGTAAAAGCGAACATAGCAGAGCTGGGTGATGATGCGCTAGCCGTTCTATTTAACGAAGAGCTAGGTGCGGTTGTTCAAGTTAAGAATGATGATCTGGATTCAGTTCTATCTACTCTGGCGGCAAACGGTTTAGAGGCATGTTCACATGTGATTGGTTCAGTTAACGCTTCAGACGACTTTATTATCACTTCTGGTGATGCAGTTGTGCTTGAACGTTCACGTACCGAACTACGTGTTATCTGGGCTGAAACAACGCATAAGATGCAAGGCCTACGTGATAACCCAGCATGTGCAGACCAAGAGCACGAAGCGAAGAAAGACAACTCTGACCCGGGTCTAAACGTTAAGCTCAGCTTCGACGTAAATGAAGACGTTGCAGCGCCTTACATTGCAAAAGGTGCGAAGCCTAAGATGGCGATTCTACGTGAGCAGGGTGTTAACTCCCACGTTGAAATGGCAGCAGCGTTTGACCGCGCAGGCTTTGAGGCAACCGACATCCATATGAGCGATATCCTAACGGGTCAAGCGGTACTGGATGAATACCATGGCCTAGTAGCTTGTGGTGGCTTCTCTTACGGCGACGTACTAGGTGCGGGTGAAGGCTGGGCTAAGTCTATCCTGTTTAACGCACAAGCTCGTGAACAGTTCCAAGCGTTCTTCAACCGTAAAGAGACGTTCTCTTTAGGTGTATGTAACGGTTGTCAGATGCTTTCTAACCTGAAAGAACTTATCCCGGGTGCAGACTTGTGGCCACGTTTTGTTCGTAACGAATCTGAGCGTTTTGAAGCGCGCTTTAGCCTAGTTGAAGTTCAGAAATCTGATTCTGTATTCTTCGACGGTATGGCAGGTTCGCGCATGCCAATCGCGGTTTCCCACGGAGAAGGGCGTGTAGAAGTACGTGATGCTGAGCACCTAGCAGCGATTGAAGCATCAGGTACGGTTGCGGTTCGTTACGTGGATAACCTCGGTAACCCGACGCAACAATATCCGAACAACCCGAACGGTTCGCCAAACGCGATTACTGGCTTAACAACAGCAGACGGTCGCGTGACAATCATGATGCCTCACCCAGAGCGTGTATTCCGCACAGTTGCAAACTCTTGGGCTCCGGAAGGTTGGGGTGAAAATGGTGCTTGGATGCGTATGTTCCAAAATGCCCGTAAGAATATCGGTTAATTAACCAAAGGTTAATCTAGCTTAAGTAAAGCGTTGGTTGAGAGACCAGCGCTTTCTTTTTCTTATCATTCTTTTTTCTTCGCCGCTCTTTCTAGTGACTGGGCGAAACGTTGCTTTGTTCTGCCTCTTCTTTGTCATCTATTATCTCGCATAAAAAACTTGCAGCGTTTAGATTACTTTTATGCTCTAATACCGCGCTTACCAAGGGATGGTGTTAAACAGCTCAGCTTAGATGGAGTTATCAAGTTGACCGAATCCCTGATTGATCCCTAAATCCCTTAGGAAATGAAAGAAATGTCTAAGAATCCAAAATTTGCTATCCGCGTCACTGAAAAACGTAACGGCTGGAGCGCAGAAATCACTCGCCAAGTGACATCTCGTAAGACTGTAGTATCAAAGCGTGAAACTGGCTTTGACAGCGAAGAGAAAGCACAAGCTTGGGCTGAACAAGAACTGGCTGGTTTTATCCAAAACCAAGTGGTTCGTAACGAGCGTAAAGCAGCGCAACGTCAAGAGCGTGAAGCAGAACAACTAGCGGCAAAAGTTCGTAAAGAAGAAGCCCGCAAAGCACGTGACGCTGAAGTAGACGCTGACGAAGAATAGATTCAAGTCGGTGAGATGGTGACGTCACCCATCAAACAAAAAGTGAAAATGCCCTGAGCTTTGTCTCAGGGTATTTTTTATTGTATCGACTTAAAAACAATCCGAAGATACGGACAGGCTAAACGTACCGTCTTCAGGGGCTGCAAATTGTTTATTGCCAGGAAGAAGGTGAGGGTTATTAGCATAAGTGCGATGTGTTGACTTGCCCTTTGCCGAGTGCCTCTCTGGTAAATCAAAGTGTTGCAATCCGTCAGATAGATCGTTTGCTTCACCGTAGTCGAAATGTGTTGTGACGTCTTTGGGCTGCTTGGCGTAACGACAGTGATCCGGCTTTTCTTCTTCATGCCAAGTTAACGCGTTTGCTTTGGCGTCTAGATTCAGATTATTTGTTGTTGGTTGTGCGTAATGATCCTCAATAACTTGGTGCTGACTCTGCTCTTGTAAGTAGTCAGCAATGCTCTCAGAAGTCTGTGCCAGGTTTTGACTTGCTGGAACGAAGCAAGCAAGAAGAAACAGTGTTTTTAAGTTGTTCATAGTGTGTATGCAAGCAAAAAGAAATGATAGTACTGGTAAATAAAACGGCGTGCAATTATGTCCGTTGGACACGATATAGCAGGGCAGTTAATGTCTGCCCTGCATCTTTTAGGTATGGTTAGTATTGATAAGTGAGGTGCAGTTTGACTTCGCGACCAGGCGAAGGCACGCCATTAGATAGGTATGCTTCGTAGTAACGATCGGTTAAGTTTTTCACAACCGCGCCAACACTCAAGCCTTCGACTTGTTGTATTTCCCAAACCACGTAAGCGTTTTGTAGCGTGTATTGCTCACTTGGCGATTTCACTTTTAAATTGTTACCGCTTGCCTTGGTTTTGGTTTGCGCATCATACCAACGGACTTCCCAGCCAGTGCGTAAACCTGGAATCCATTCGTAACCTAAACCTAAGTTGATATTTAATGGTGGCACATCAGGGTGATCATCATCTGAACCTGTCGAGTCAGATAGGCTACCTTTGTTTTTGCCGCGAATGTAACTTGCTGAGAAATTACTGTAGAAATCTTCAATCCGGTATTGTGAAATTAGCTCAAAGCCGTAGTTTTTAAAGCCATCTAGGTTTGTATTCCAGCTTTGTAACTCAGTAGTATTTTTGTCGAGGTTTTCGCCCGTTCGTATATCAACTGTGTCGCTAACATCGTTATAGAACAAAGTTAACTCTGTTGCGAGGTTATCGCGAGAGTTCACCAGCCCTTCCGTTAAGTTGATAACGCTTGCTTGATAAGCATGGATACGAGACACGTCCAGATTCAAAGCAGTAGCCGTAGCGGTAGCTCGCGCATATTGCACTGAGTAGATGTTATCAACGGTTGGTGCTTTTAAAGCGTAGGCGTAGGAGGCGTTTAAACGCGTATTATTGGTCACATCAAAGTCGATATCCAAACGTGGGCTAAAGCCTTTATGCGTCGTTTCACCGTAGTCATGTCCGGCGGCTGGATCATTATAATCTGGCGCGGCGTTCCCTTTTCCTTCACTCTTGATGTATTCGTAACGCAGAGAAGGTGTGATGGTTAGACGGTCTGTTGCTTGATAGTGATCAGCAATGTAAGCCGCATAAATTGACTGAGTGCCAGATGGTTCGTAGTAAGGGGTATACCAACCGTAGTTTTTGGCTTCATTACTGTCGTATGATGCGTTGAATACTAATGAGTCTCTATCGGTTTTTTGATATTGAAGCCCTGTCACTAGAGTGTGGTCTCCGAACTGCGCTTGGTTAAACACATCAGCATAGTCACGCTCGTAACTTAACCAAGACTCGTGACCGTAACTGCCAACAGAAACGAACATTTTCTCGAATGCCACGTCTGGGCGAACCCAGTGACGATCGTTTTCAGAACGTGCCATTTTGATATTGAAATCAATATACGGGTTAGTCGGCATGTAGTGGTAAGAGATGGTCGTGGTGTTATCCGTGTATTTATTATCGACGGTGTATGCGTATTTGGCTTTTTCTAATGATCCGTATTTCTTGATGTTGTACTCAGTGATGTTAGGCATTTTTCCGCGGCGGTTAGCCCAAGGTTTACGACCTTCATCTTTGTAGCGAGTGTGGCTAATTTCAAACTCGTGATCGTTGTTTTCATAACCGACTTTTACGAGCATGTTTTCTTGCTCATAACCTGAGTAATCCAGCGTTTCACCACCACCAACTTTAATGTCATCAGAATCTTTTACAGAGCCATTCGCTAGAAAATAAAAACCAGCATCGTTTTTACCATAGAGTGTTAGCGTGTAGGCATTCTCATCGCCGTTGGTGTTATATGCACTTGAGATGCGAGCACCAAAGTTTCTATTGCCGTACAGTAGGTCATCGACACTCTTGGTTTTAATACGAATTGAGCCACCAAACTTTCCGTTGAGTGCTCGATAGTCGTGCGCGCCCTTGATAATTTCTGCTTCACCAATCAAGAACGGATCAAAAAAGAAAGTTCCGTAGCGGTATTGTTGAAAGCCAATGGGAGCGCCATCGACAAATACGGCGATATCGCTTGGATCATCAAAACCACGAATATTAATACGTTCGCCGCCGGAACGGCCGCCGCCATCTAATGATGCGCCCGGAACGGCATCGATCATTGAGGCAAAATTGGAGTACTGTTGCTCTTCAATCTCTGACCAATCAATGGTGGTTTGCGCAGGCTCAGCAACGGTGATGGGTTTGGCATAACGCACACCGATGACTTCGAGCTCTTCATTTGGCGTTGTCTCGGCATATGAATAAAGAGGGAAGAGCAAAGTCAGTGAAATGAGATTTACTTTGAATGGATGACTTTTTAATCGTTTCATATTGATGATTTATAGTGTTCTTATGAAGCTCGGATTATAAGAACATTATTACGATTAATAAATGATAATGAGATTAATTATCAAATGTGTTTTTGCTATGGCTTGTAAAGTTTTTTATCCATTCTTGGAAACTACGATGAGTATCGTTAGCTTACAGAAAACAAAAAGCCCAGCATCATGGACGCTGAGCTCATTGGCTTTTAAACAAGAGGACGCGCTCACTATTACTCCTGTTGAGCTAATGAAGTGCACTCTTGGTAGGTATTACTGAGTTTCTAACGGGATCTGTCCGGTAGTCAGTGGCTCGACATCGAACTCGGTCAGTCCTTCAATGTAACTTTCAACGGCTTGTTCTACCGAATCATCACCTTGGTTGAAGTAAGCAAGGTGGAAGATCGCATCGCCTTCATTAACCAGTGGCAAAGTTTGTTGACCGATCACCAAGCCACGCTTAGGCGCTTTGAGCTCTACCTCATCATGTCCAAGAGGAGAGCTGATATAGGCGAGCGTTTCACCTTGTTCTACTTTGTCTCCCAGATTAACGACAGTACGCAAAATACCGTTACCTGACGCACGAACCCAGCTGGTGGACTTCGCTATGATAGGCTCAGGCAGCTTTTTTCGGCTAGCGCGCAACATGCCAATGGCTTGCATTACGCGCCGAACCCCGAGTACACCAGCGCTGATTGACAGTGGATCAAAACGCAATGCTTCGCCAGCCTCGTAGGTGAGCACGGGGATATCACATTTTTCTGCCTCACTGCGTAAAGAGCCATCACGCAATGCTGAATCAACAATCACTGGCGTCGCAAACGCCTGAGCAATACGCAGAGTTTCTGGGTTGCTTAAGTTTGCGCGAATCTGTGGCAGGTTCGTGCGGTGAATGGCCCCAGTGTGCAGATCCAAGATGTAGTCACAACGCTTGGCTATGTTGTTAAAGAACCCGTGTGCCATTCGAGACGCAAGCGCGCCTTTTTCACTGCCAGGAAAGCAACGGTTGAGATCTCGTCGATCGGGCAAGTACCGTGATTTATGGATGAAACCAAAAACGTTAACGATAGGTACTGCAATGACAGTGCCTTTCAGTTTTTGTGGATCCAGTTGGTTAATGATCTGACGAACGATTTCCACGCCATTAAGCTCATCACCATGGATAGCAGCATTCACCATTAACACAGGCCCTTCTTGTTTCCCATGGATGATTTCCACAGGAATAGATAAAGGCGAATGTGTGTATAGCTTCGCTGCTTCAAATTCGATCTCTAATCGTTGTCCTGGTTGTATTTGGTGCCCTAAGAGCTCAAACACTTTGCTTTTTTTACTTCTGGCCATAAACCATCTCTGTCAAATGCGTTATCAGCAATGTAACAATTGCTGCAAAATCGCACTAATCATTCTCATTAAGGACACGACAAATTACTTTAATCGTCATGCGCGAAATCTCAGCATGTGTGAAGTTTTTGTTTTCAATATGATCTTTTCTATCAGTTTAATACATAACGAGAGGTACAGAAGGAAGAGCAATCATAGCCTTAAAAAATGTGACTGTATTAAAAATAATACTGATAATGAGGGACAAAAAAACGAACTTTTAACCCTACTTTTTATCCGATAATATCCGCGCCGAATTTGAGGTCTAACATTTCTAACTAGAGGTTTTGATGAAAAAGGCAATTGCTAAAATTGGTGCATTGACTGCTGTAGCAGTTTCACTTTCAGGTTGCGTTGGCAGTAATGCCGTGACAGGTTATGTCATGGGGTTTAACTTGAAAGCTGTAGATAACCGTTACGCTCGAGGTGGTCTAAACATGCTTTTAGCACCTGTTTATGGTGTCGCAATCGCAGCGGACTACATCGTATTTAACTCTCTAGAGTTTTGGACGGGTAAGAACCCTTTAAATGGTAAGCCACATATCTTCGATACAAAGATGGATACTTACATCGATGTAAACCACCAGTTAGATAAATCGTTAACGACGGCGCCAATTGCACCGTTAGCGAATAACCGTGTTATTGAGCAGGGTCGAATGCAGCAAATCGATGAGAATACTGTTCAAATGGATATTACTTACAATAACGGCGAGAAGGCGACACTCATGGGTGTGCGCGATGGTGAGTTTGTCACTTACTACATTGATGGCGAGGTCGTTGCACAAACCTCAATGGATGAGCTAGCTGCTTATACGCAAAATCGCGTGTA
This sequence comes from Vibrio sp. T9, assembly GCF_003123985.1. Classification (NCBI taxonomy): domain Bacteria; kingdom Pseudomonadati; phylum Pseudomonadota; class Gammaproteobacteria; order Vibrionales; family Vibrionaceae; genus Vibrio; species Vibrio sp. T9. Next base: position 121,418 of record NZ_NIGY01000009.1, on the reverse strand, counting down.
AATTGGTCCAGCCAAACAAAAAAGGGTGCCGTAAAGCACCCTTTGTTGTATTTCGTGATTGAATTACGCTTTCTCTGGAATTGCCTCTAGAAGCGCTACCATCTGATCCCAGTACAACTGAACAGTATCAATCTTCACTTTCTCATCTGGTGAGTGAGGGAATTTTATTGTTGGACCGAAAGAAACCATATCCATGTGTGGGTATGGTTCTTTAAATAGGCCACACTCAAGACCAGCATGGATGACCATGATGTTCGGCTTATGACCGTAAATGCCTTCATACATATCACGGAAAATTGCCATGATCTCGGAATCTGCATCTGGCTTCCAGCCAGGGTAAGCACCTGAGAACTGAATTTGTGCGCCTGCTAATTCAGCAATTGAACGTAGCATACTCTCAACTTGGCTGCGGCCAGAGTCAATCAAAGAGCGAATCAGACACAAAACTGTCACTTTATTTTCTTCAGTAGTGATCACGCCAACGTTCAGTGACGTTTCGACCACACCTTCAATTTCGTCGCTCATGCGCATGACACCATTTGGACAAGCGTTAAGTGCGGCAATGAAGCGTTGCTGATCGGCGATTGAAAATACTTGTACGTCACTAGCAAGCAATTCATTAAAGGTTACGATACCTGTTTCGATTTTACCCAGCTCAGTTTTAAGCAGATCAGTGTAGTGGTTGAACAGCTCAGCAAGCTTGTCTTGGTTTTCGACAGGAAGCGCGACAGTAACAAACGCTTCGCGAGGGATTGCATTACGTAAGCTACCACCACGGAATTCGACTAAACGTAAATCAAGCTCTTGCGCATGACCCGCGAGGAAACGACCAAGTAATTTGTTGGCATTACCGCGACCTGTGTGAATGTCACAACCTGAGTGACCACCTTTTAGGCCTTTCAGCGTCAGTTGGCGTGTTACGAAACCTGCAGGTGTTGCTTCTCGAGAAATATCGAAAGTCATGGTGCCATCAACACCACCGGCGCAACCCATGTAGACTTCGCCTTCTTGTTCAGAGTCTGTGTTTAGAAGGATCTCACCTTCTAACCAACCAGCCTCAAGACCAAATGCGCCAGTCATGCCTGCTTCTTCATCAATCGTAAGCAGAACTTCGATTGGGCCGTGCTTAATGTCTTTAGATGCCAATACAGCAAGGCAAGAAGCCATACCAATCCCGTTATCTGCACCAAGTGTCGTGCCTTTCGCCGTTACCCATTCGCCATCGATGTAAGGTTGGATTGGATCTTTGGTGAAGTCGTGTTCGGTGTCTTCGTTTTTCTGCGGCACCATGTCGATGTGTGCTTGAAGTACAACAGCCTTCTTATTTTCCATTCCAGGTGTCGCGGGCTTTTTGATGAACACGTTACCGGTTGGATCACGGCGAACGTCAAAGCCTTGCTCTGTTGCCCAGTTGATAATGTACTGTGCTAATGCTTCTTCATGTTTAGATGGGTGAGGGATAGAACAAATCTTATCGAAAAACTGCCAAAGTGGAGCAGGTGATAAGGTACTGATCTCAGAATGGAACTCAGACACGGAGGACTCCTTTTGATGTGCTTTGCCAAATATATACCGTAAAAATATTGTCGAGACAGCATTAAATGCTAGACGATTTGGCATTCAAATTGCCGTTTAGCATACCACCAGATAAGGAGTACGAGTAGTCGCGTGCACAAGGATTTCTCTCAGAACTGTCACAGTTTGTGAACACAATAACAGGCACTATGTGTTCTTTATCATACATTCTGAAAGTGGCTTTATTTTTTAATTCACAAAACTGTAATTTAATTACATTTAAACTTTGATGAAAGTCAATTTATACATTTTTTGTGATTTTAATCACTAAAATGCTTGTAATTAAATTTCTTGGTGGTATATTTGTAACCAGCTTCTGAGAGAAGAATGAAATGCTCAAAGGATGAGTCCGTTTTATCGCCTCCAAGGAACCGAGAAATCAACGAATGTTTAATTGATTTAAAAGGTGATAGTTATGAAAGGTTTACCAAGTACAATGTTCTGGAATAGCAAGTCTGTTTACACCGGCAACTTTGTATACCCAACAAGCTTTGGCTACTAAGTGAAGTCAACGCATGTGACTCGAACAGTTTGTTCACCCCTATAAATTGGAATTTTTTTTCAGTGATAGTGCTGACATGATTCGCCGCCACCCAAATTGGGTGGCGTTTTTTTATCTCCACTTTCTCTTTCTGACACATTTTCTGCCATCAAGGCTGGATTCTATTCTCCGTTCTTCAGTTTTATCGACTTCCCCGTCAAATCCACCTAGATATGACGCTTAAAACGCCCAGTTTCTATTTGAAAGTTTAGTACATTGTTCAGTTTTTATTCTGTTGTTGGGTTCTGAACGATAATTGTTAATTGTTGTTTTATAAGAATATATTTCCTGTTTTGCTTTTAAGAATTAGCGAATGGGTTTCATATCCAAAGAAAAAAATCGCATTAGAGTGAAGATTCTATCTAGAATTTGCTATTTGATAACTTTATAATTCCCGCCAATCGATTACGCAACCGTTTACTTTTTACCTTTACAGGATTCGATCATGCTCGAGAGGCTTTTTAAGCTCAGTGACAATGGCACAAATGTGCGCACTGAGATCATTGCAGGTGTTACCACCTTCCTAACTATGGCTTACATTATTTTTGTAAACCCAGCGATCCTGTCGGATACCGGTATGGACCGTGGTGCCATTTTTGTTGCAACTTGTCTTGCGGCCGCTATCGGCTGTTTCATCATGGGATTTGTTGCCAACTACCCAATTGCACAAGCACCAGGAATGGGGCTGAACGCATTTTTCACTTACTCTGTAGTGTTGGGAATGGGCTATACGTGGCAAGTTGCGTTAGCGGCGGTGTTTGTTTCAGGCCTGCTGTTTATTCTTTTGAGTATATTTAAGATCCGTGAGTGGATTATTAACTCGATCCCGCATTCTCTTCGAACTGGTATTTCAGCCGGTATCGGTCTTTTCTTAGCATTTATCGCATTAAAAAATGCAGGCATCGTCGTTGATAACCCTGCGACATTAGTTTCTATGGGAGACATCACATCATTGCCATCTGTATTGGCTGCGATTGGTTTCTTCCTTACTATCGCGCTTGTTCACCGTGGTGTGAAAGGTGCGGTGATGATCGCCATTCTTGGTGTTACAGCGCTTGGCCTTCTATTTGGTGATGTGCAGTGGAGCGGCATTATGTCAACGCCACCAAGCATTGCACCAACTTTCATGCAACTGGATTTCTCTGGTTTGTTTGAAGTTGGCATGATTTCCGTTGTGTTTGCTTTCCTATTTGTCGATTTGTTTGATACCGCAGGTACGCTAGTTGGCGTTTCTCAAAAAGCAGGCCTCACGGATGAGAATGGCAACATCCCGCGTTTAAACAAAGCGTTACTTGCAGACTCAACGGCAACGTCAGTAGGTGCACTACTTGGTACCTCAAACACCACATCTTACATTGAGAGTGTTTCTGGTGTGGCGGCTGGTGGTCGTACTGGTCTAACAGCCGTGGTTGTTGGTGTACTCTTCCTACTTGCTCTATTGTTCTCACCACTAGCAGGAATGATCCCAGCTTACGCAACATCGGGCGCTCTGTTCTATGTCGCGATTTTGATGTTGTCTGGGCTAGTAAGCATTGATTGGCGTGACCTAACGGAAGCATCACCAGTTGTTGTGACTTGTTTGGTGATGCCATTAACGTTCTCGATTGCAGAGGGTATTACGTTAGGCTTTATCGCGTACTCGGCGATCAAATTATTCAGCGGCAAGGGCCGTGAAGTGTCGATGAGTGTGTGGGTGATGTCTGCCATCTTCATCGTCAAATACCTCGTCGGTTAATTTCTCGAGCAAAAAGCCAGTGTGGATTTATTCACGCTGGCTTTTTCTTTTTTCACGTTGTTCACTTCAGACGGTTTTTCTGCGGAATAGGCAGAGAATTTTGATATCACCGTTGGTATTAACGGTGTGTTTCGGTAGAATAATCGTTTGCGCAGCTTGAAATCCTCATCTCCATACGTTTTGGAGAGGTCAGTGAGCATTCCGCTTTTGAGTGAGTTCGCTAGATTTTGAGGATGCATATTTTCAAATTATTAGGTTATTACAATGAGTAAAAAATTCATTATCACTTGGGATGCAATGCAGACTTACTGCCGTGAACTGGCTGAAAAACAAATGCCAGCTGAGCAATGGAAAGGAATTTGGGCGGTAAGCCGCGGTGGTTTGGTTCCTGGCGCTATCTTGGCTCGTGAACTGGGTATTCGTTACGTTGATACAATCTGTATTTCAAGCTACGACCATGATCATCAGCGCGATATGACGGTACTAAAAGCACCTGAAGGCGATGGTGAAGGTTACCTAATCGTTGAAGACCTAGTAGACAGTGGTGATACGGCGCGCAAACTACGTGAGATGTATCCAAAAGCGAAGATGATCGCTGTGTGTGCAAAACCTTCAGGCAAAGCGTTGCTAGATGATTATGTGGTAGATATCGCGCAAGACACTTGGATTGAACAACCTTGGGATATGTCAATCCAGTACGCTGAGCCTGTAAACCGCAAGCAAAAATAAACGCTATTAAAGAATATTGAGAAATGCCCCTGTATAGGGGCTTTTTTTTTATTATTATAATAACTCATGCTAATAGCCTAAGGTTCTTCCTATGTCTGAAGACGTCAGTAAAAATCTTTCCGAAACTTTGTTCGTGAAACATAAGCAAGCAAAAGAAACCTCTGCGCTTACCCAGTACATGCCGACCAGTCAAAAAATACTTGATGATCGAGAGGCGCAGGGTGATCGTGCTTGGTATCGTCATTTGCGCCGCTTGCAATGGGCTTGGCAAGGGTTGTCTCCGATAGAGATGGAAGGTGTGCTTTCTAAAATCGCTTCTTCTTCCCACTCTCGAACCAATGATGATTGGTTAGACACCGTAATGGGATACCACAACGGCAACTGGACATTTGAGTGGATTAAGCTCGGCATGGAGCATCAGAAGCGTTCAAATGAAATGCAAGGTGAGGAGGCCGCCGATGAACTCTTCACTGCATCTCTATGTTTTAGTATCGCAGGCTACCCACATCTGAAGAATGATAATTTGGCCTTGCAGGCTCAAGTGCTGGCAAACAAAGCGTACTCTGACGGCGCAGAGAAGACCAAGTACACCATCAAGCAAATTGAAGTGCCTTACCAAAATCGCAAAATCATCGCGAACCTTCATTTGCCAAGAACCGACAAACAACTGCCTGTGGTGATGGTGAGCGCTGGTCTCGATACGTTACAAACCGACATGTGGCGTTTGTTCCGCAATCATCTTGCACCACGAGATATTGCAATGTTGACGGTCGACATGCCTTCGGTGGGGCACAGTTCTCACTGGCCTTTGACTGAGAACTCAAGCTGCCTGCACCAAGCGGTACTAAATGAGCTGTATTCATTGCCTTGGGTGGATCATCACAAAGTGGGGTTAGTTGGATTTCGTTTTGGTGGTAATGCCATGATCCGACTCTCTTTTGTTGAGCAAGAGAAGATCAAAGCTTGTGTAGCCCTCGGCGCACCCGTACATGATATTTTTACTTCCCCTGAGAAGCTGCAAAAAATGCCGAAGATGTATCTGGATCTGTTGGCTTCTCGCTTAGGGAAAAGCGCGGTTGATATTAATAGCATGGCGGGCCAGATGATGGCCTGGTCATTGAAGGTTCAGGGCTTCTTGAGCAGTAGAAAAACTAAAGTACCTATTTTAGCTTTGAGCCTTGAAGGCGATCCGGTGTCTCCACACAGTGATAACCAACTCGTCGCGCTGTTTAGCCAGTATGGCAGAGCGAAAAAAATCAGTTCCAAAACGATTACAAAAGGATATGAGCAATCCCTCGATTTAGCCATAAAGTGGCTAGAAGATGAATTATTAGGGTGACAATTCTCCTAAATTAGTTAAAAGTGATATATCTGAGCAAAAAATAAGCTCATGATAATTAAAAATAATAATCATTCTTGGGTGTTTACTTTTAACTATGAAAACGGAGATTCATATGTCAGAGACGACTCAGGGCCCGACTCACTTTCGCTTGATGTCAAAGTTGAAGGCGATAGGGCCTTACCTGCGCGAACCACAATCGCAAGAAGGGCGCTATTATTTTGATTGTCTATCTGTTTGTGTAGACGACAAAAAATCGCCTGAGAAGCGTGAATTTTGGGGCTGGTGGATGGATTTAGAATCCATCGAAGGAGGCTTTACTGCCAAATATCATATCGGCAAGTACAACAAAGAAGGGCAATGGGTATCTGAAGCCCTGCCTAAAAAAGCGGTAGAGGAAGTGTATCTGACGCAGAGCACATTCCATCAAAAGCTGGTTGATACTTTAGAAGAACACTTCAAATTAGAAGTCGAATATCACACGGAGTCTTTCGATTTCGCTTAATTTGGTTGTTTTCATTTAATACCAAACAAAAAGGTGCGAAAACGCACCTTTTCTCTTGTTAATTCCCTCTTTGATTGTTAAAACATCCTCTCTTTATTTGTTTTTCACTTCAGAAGACATCATGACAACGAATCAACAAAATGCAGTTGTTTCACAACCACAAACTGTCGTTGTGAAACTGGGTACAAGTGTGCTGACAGGCGGCACTCTGGCACTCGACCGTGCTCACATGGTTGAGTTAGCGCGCCAGTGTGCTGAGCTTAAAAAACAAGGCCATTCAGTGGTAATGGTTTCGTCTGGTGCTATTGCAGCAGGCCGTGAGCATCTTGGTTACCCCGCATTGCCCAACGAGATGGCGAGTAAACAATTACTTGCGGCGGTAGGGCAAAGTCGCTTGATTCAAACATGGGAGTCTTTGTTTGGTATTTACGGTATCAAGATCGGCCAAATGCTACTAACTCGTGCTGATTTAGAAGATCGCGAGCGATTCTTAAACGCACGTGACACCATCAATGCGCTCGTTGCGAACGATATTATTCCTATCGTAAACGAAAATGATGCCGTTGCGACCAGCGAGATTAAAGTGGGCGATAACGACAACCTTTCCGCTTTGGTGGGCATTTTGTGTGGCGCAGATAAGCTCTTGCTTTTAACTGACCAAAAAGGTCTGTTTACTGCTGACCCTCGTAAAGACCCGAACGCAGAGCTGATCAAGGAAGTAAAAACCATCGACGATACGCTGCGTAAAATCGCAGGAGGAAGTGGTACAACATTGGGTACAGGCGGTATGGCAACGAAGCTGCAAGCCGCAGACATCGCTCGCCGCGCTGGTATCGAGGTTATTATTGCTGCCGGTAGTGCACCGAATGTTATCTTTGACTCTTTGAGTGCAGAGCCACAAGGCACGCGCTTCCTACCTTGCGCTGAAGCTTTAGAAAACCGTAAACGCTGGATTCTGGCGGGACCTGCGGCATCGGGCGACATCATTATTGATGATGGTGCGGTAAATGCAGTGGTCGGTAAGGGCAGTAGCTTACTTGCTAAAGGGGTAATCAAAGTAAGTGGTGACTTTGCACGAGGCGAAGTGGCGCGTGTAACAAATTCTCACGGTAAGTTGGTGGCTCGTGGCATCAGCGCCTACTCAAGTGATGACCTAACTAAAATTACGGGTAAGCACAGTAAAGATATCATCTCTATTTTGGGGCATGATTATGGCTCTGAGGTGATTCATCGCGATGATTTGGTCGTCATTCAGGAATAGAATTAGAGGGAAGCAAAGTGGATTTAACGAATATGGGTAAAGCTGCTAAAGATGCAGCTTTCGAATTAGCGACAGCGTCAACTGCGCAAAAGAACCAAGCTTTAGCGATCATTGCTGATGAGCTAGAAGCAAACTCCGTTGCTATTTTGGCGGCAAACGCTAAAGACATCGAACTTGGCCGTGAAGCGGGTTTAACCGATGCACTGCTTGATCGCCTTTTGCTGAATGAAGAACGATTGACTGCTATTGCGAATGATGTTCGCAACGTCATTAGCTTGAACGATCCTGTAGGCAGCGAAATCGACAGTAAGGTACTGGAAAATGGGATGTCACTGTCTCGTCGCCGCGTACCACTGGGTGTTGTAGGCGTAATTTATGAAGCGCGTCCTAACGTGACTATTGATATTGCGGCGCTGTGCTTGAAAACCGGCAACGCAAGCATTTTGCGTGGCGGCAAAGAGACATTTTTCTCGAATATGGAATTGGTAAAGGTTATTCAGTCTGCGCTAGCAAAGGCGAACCTTCCTGCCGCTTCGGTTCAGTACATTGAAAAGCCAGATCGTGAGCTAGTCTCTCAACTGCTTAAACTGGACGATTACGTCGACATGATCATTCCACGCGGTGGTGCTGGCCTACACAAAATGTGTAAAGAAAACAGCACGATTCCGGTGATTATTGGCGGCTTTGGTATCAGCCATATCTTTGTCGACGAATCCGCTGATCTAGAGAAGTCCCTGAATGTGGTTGAGAACTCTAAAGTTCAACGTCCATCTGCGTGTAACTCACTAGATACGCTGCTCGTGCATGAAAAAATTGCAGCACAGTTTCTGCCAATGATCGTTGAGCGTATGGACGAAAAAGTGACGTTCGTGGCAGAGCCAAAAGCAAAAGAACTCATGGAGCAAGCGAAACAAGTTCGCGATGCTGTTGAAGGTGACTTTGATACGGAATGGTTGAGCTACACCCTTGGTGTAAAAGTCGTGTCTGATGTGAAAGATGCAATTGATCATATGCGTGTTCATAACGCGAGCCACTCAGATGCGATCATGACCAATAGTTTGGAGAACTCAGAACTGTTCATCAATTCTGCTGGTTCGGCGGCGGTTTATGTGAATGCTTCAACGCGCTTTACAGACGGTGCGCAATTTGGCCTTGGCGCAGAAGTCGCAGTATCCACGCAAAAGCTACATGCCCGTGGTCCAATGGGCTTAGAAGAGCTAACTAGCTACAAGTGGGTTGGTAAAGCGAATTACTTAGCACGCAGTTAACACATTCAACGAGATCTTGAGTGAAAAAGGGGCCTTTGCGCCCCTTTTTGTTTTGTCTAACATACCAATTCCGCTACACTACATGAGCTTTTATCTCGGTTTGAAAGCGTTATACCCAAATAGCTTTAATAGAGTCCGTATAACCATGAACGCGTGGTTATACGTGATTGCTCATGAGGTTATTTGGGTATAGATATGGAGGTGATATGCATTGTCCTTTTTGTTCCGAGAACGATACCAAAGTTATTGATTCCCGCTTAGTGGCTGATGGCCATCAAGTTCGACGTCGCCGTCAGTGCTTGGCGTGTAGCGAGCGTTTTACTACGTTTGAAAGCGCAGAGTTAGTGATGCCTAAAGTGATCAAATCGAATGGCAACCGTGAACCATTTGATGAAGATAAAATGGTTGGCGGTATTCAGCGCGCATTAGAGAAACGCCCAGTGAGTGCTGATTCTATAGAGTTAGCGATCAGCATGATCAAATCACAATTGCGTGCGACGGGTGAACGAGAGGTTCCGAGTGAAATGATTGGTAATTTAGTCATGGACCAACTCAAAGAACTCGACAAGGTCGCTTATATCCGTTTCGCCTCAGTTTACCGCAGCTTTGAAGACATTCGCGAGTTTGGCGAAGAGATTGCCCGCCTAGAAGACTGAGTAGCTCATGACTCAACACACTCCTGAAAGAGCGTTTTCTGATTTAGATTTCGCCATGATGTCACGAGCTATTAAGTTAGCGAGACGTGGCATTTATACCACAGCCCCAAATCCAAATGTGGGGTGCGTCATCGTTCGTGATGAAGAAATTGTTGGTGAGGGCTATCACCACCGCGCTGGTGAGCCGCATGCCGAAGTGCACGCGATGCGCATGGCGGGTGAAAAAGCAGTTGGTGCAACCGCTTATGTGACGCTCGAACCTTGCTCTCATTACGGCCGTACGCCGCCATGTGCTGAAGGGCTAATCAAAGCCAAAGTGGCACGTGTGGTTTGCGCAATGGTAGACCCAAACCCTAAAGTTGCGGGGCGGGGTATCCAGATGTTGCGTGATGCCGGAGTTGAAGTACAAATCGGCTTGTTAGAGCAAGATGCCCTTGCCCTTAACCCTGGTTTTATAAAGTACATGCGTACAGGCATGCCGTTTGTTCAATTAAAAATGGCAGCCAGCTTGGATGGGCAAAGCGCGCTCAGTAATGGGCAGAGCCAATGGATCACCTCCCCAGCGGCCCGCCAAGATGTGCAGCGTTATCGAGCAATGAGTGGTGGCATTCTTTCTACTAGCAAAACGGTGATTGATGATAATGCGTCACTCAATGTGCGTTGGGATGACTTACCTACCAGTGTTCAAGCGCAGTATTTACGAGAAGAACTTCGTCAACCAGTACGTGTAATCTTAGACCGTCAGAACCATTTAACGGATGCGCTCAAGCTGTTCCACACCGATGGAGAGCGAGTTATTGTTAGCCCAGATGGAGAATGTATCCCTCAATTGGACAGCGCTGACCAAATTGACTTATCAACAACATTAAAGCGTATCTCGGATGAGCACCACATCAATCACTTATGGGTTGAAGCTGGAGCCACGCTAGCGAGTGCGATGATAAAGGCTAATCTTGTAGATGAGCTCATTGTTTACCTTGCGCCAAAACTCATGGGCAGCGATGGTCGGGGGCTTATCGGTGCTTTAGGATTAAGCGCTATGGCTGACGTCATTGATTTAAACATTACAGACGTTCGTATGGTCGGGGTAGACATTCGTATCACCGCCACCATCAAACGTAAAGAACTTAGATAAGAAATAGTATGTTTACAGGAATAGTAGAAGCAGTTGGCAAGTTAGCTGCGATTACGCCGAAGGGTGAAGACATCACCGTCACGGTTGAAACTGGTACGCTTGATATGTCAGACGTTAAGTTAGGCGATAGCATTGCGACCAATGGTGTTTGCTTAACGGTAGTTGACTTCGGAAGCCACTATTACAGTGCTGATCTGTCATTAGAAACCTTGAAGAAAACTGGGTTTGCTGAATACCAAGTGGGCGATAAGGTGAATCTAGAAAAAGCCATGTTACCAACAACGCGATTGGGTGGACATATCGTTTCAGGTCATGTCGATGGGGTTGGTGAAATTGTCGAACGCAATTTAGTTGGCCGCGCGATAGAGTTTTGGGTTGCAATGCCTGCGGAAATTAGCAAGTACGTCGCAGAGAAAGGCTCGATTACCGTTGATGGTATTAGCCTAACTGTCAACGACTTACGTAAAAATGCTTTTAAGCTGACGATCGTTCCTCATACGAGTGAAGAAACTACGATTGACCAGTTTCAAGTGGGACGTAAAGTAAACTTAGAAGTTGATGTACTTGCTCGTTATATGGAGCGTTTACTGCAAGGGCAACAAGAAGATAAGGCCGAGTCTCGTATCACGATGGACTTTTTACAGCAAAACGGTTTTGCATAAGTCTTCGGAGTGGCTGCGTGAGGCATGCGATAAAGAGCAGACTCACAGAACACCGCGAGATTCATTGACTTGCTTGGTGCAAAGCTCAAACTATTGACCTAATTAGCATTCACTGCAACATGATTTTTCATTGCTGTCGCAATAACAAATTTAGAATAACGGGATAACAGACTATGCCAATTAGTACGCCACAAGAAATTATTGATGATATTCGCGCAGGCAAAATGGTCATCCTAATGGATGATGAAGACCGCGAGAATGAAGGTGACTTGATCATGGCTGCCGAGCATATTACGCCGGAAGCCATCAACTTTATGGCAACCTATGGCCGTGGCCTGATTTGTTTAACCATGACCAAAGATCGTTGCGAAAGCCTAGGTCTGCCACCAATGGTGCAAGACAATAATGCGCAATACACAACCAACTTTACCGTTTCTATTGAGGCGGCAGAAGGGGTAACGACGGGTATTTCAGCCGCGGATCGCGCACGTACGGTTCAAGCGGCAGTTGCGCCAAACGCCAAAGCTGCGGATTTGGTGCAGCCTGGTCATATCTTCCCGCTCGCGGCCCAAGATGGCGGTGTACTGACTCGCGCAGGTCACACTGAAGCTGGCTGTGATTTGGCTCGCCTTGCTGGTTTAGAGCCAGCATCGGTTATTGTTGAGATCTTAAATGACGACGGCACCATGGCTCGTCGCCCTGATCTAGAGGTCTTTGCAGAGAAGCACGGTATTAAACTGGGCACTATTGCCGACCTAATTGAGTACCGCAATAACACTGAGACAACGATTGAACGTGTGGCAGAGTGCAAGTTACCGACAGAGTTTGGCGAGTTCACGTTATTCACCTACAAAGACACCATTGATAACCAAGTGCACTACGCAATGTGCAAGGGCGATTTGAAAGAAAAAGCGCCACTGGTTCGCGTACATCTTCAAGACGTTTTTACCGACTTACTACGTAGCGATCGTAATGCAGAGCGCAGCTGGACACTAGATAAGGCAATGAAACGCATTGGTGAAGAAGGCGGTGTGCTGGTTGTTCTTGGCCATGAAGAATCGACCGATCTACTTATTCATCGCGTGAAGATGTTTGAAGCGCAAGACAAAGGTGAAGCACCAACGCTTGCTAAAAAACAAGGTACGTCTCGCCGTGTTGGTGTGGGGTCACAGATTCTTGCGGATCTCGGTGTACATGATATGCGCCTTCTGTCATCGACCAACAAAAAGTACCACGCATTAGGTGGTTTTGGTCTGAACGTGGTTGAGTACGTCTGCGAGTAACAACCGAACAATAAGTTCCTAGTCTTTTACGCACTCAACTCGTCAATGGCTAGGAACCGGTGATTTGCCTCCAATTTCCATTAGATATTGCTCACAAATTTGTGCTAGAATCCGGCGATTCTCACTTGATGAACATATTTCACTTATAAATAGAGTTAAAGGAAAGCTTATGAAAGTGATCGAGGGTGGCTTCCCAGCGCCAAATGCAAAAATTGCTATCGTTATTTCTCGTTTCAACAGTTTTATTAACGAAAGCCTACTTTCTGGTGCGATCGATACACTAAAGCGTCACGGACAAGTAAGCGAAGACAACATCACGGTTGTGCGTTGTCCAGGTGCCGTAGAACTACCTCTAGTAGCTCAGCGTGTTGCTAAAACTGGCAAATTCGACGCTATTGTTTCTCTAGGGTCTGTTATTCGCGGTGGAACGCCTCACTTTGACTATGTTTGTAGTGAAATGAACAAAGGTCTAGCACAAGTGTCTATGGAATTCAGCATTCCAGTAGCATTTGGTGTTTTGACTGTTGATACGATCGAACAAGCGATTGAACGCGCAGGAACCAAGGCTGGTAATAAAGGTGCAGAGGCTGCACTAAGCGCACTTGAAATGATTAATGTACTATCTGAAATTGATTCCTAATGGGGGCCAGTGTGAAACCAGCCGCACGTCGTAACGCACGTCAATTCGCTCTACAGGCGATCTACTCATGGCAAATTACTAAAGAGAATGTTGCCAAGATTGAAGAACAGTTTTTGTCTGGCGACAAATACGATGAAGAAGAACTTCATGCATCTGAGCCAGCGCTTGCTGCTCCAGAAACAGACGTAGCTTACTTCCGTGAACTACTAAGCGGTGTTGTACTTAGCCACGCTGAGCTAGATAGCAAAATTCGTCCATACATCTCTCGTCCTATGCAGGATTTAGATATGATGGAACTTGCTCTTCTTCGCCTTGCTATGTACGAGATGACTCGTCGCGAAGATGTTCCTTACAAAGTTGTTATCAATGAAGCGATTGAACTTGCAAAAGTCTTCGCAGCAGAAGATAGCCACAAGTTTGTGAACGGTGTACTTGATAAAGCAGCACCTCACATTCGTAAGAAATAACGATTTCTTCAATGAAAAGGTCAGCACATGCTGACCTTTTTTGTATCAAAAGCTTTTACATCAAAAAGTAAGTGAATTATGTCTGGTGAATTTAATCTGATAGACAAATACTTCGTCGGTCGTCAGAGCCAACGTAAAGATGTCCATCTAGCCGCTGGTGATGATTGTGCTTTGGTCAAAGCGCCAGCTAATGTTCAGATTGCGATTAGCACGGATACATTGGTAGCTGGAACGCATTTCTTAGCCGACGCGAACCCAGCATGGGTCGCACACAAAGCATTGGCTTCTAACATCAGTGATTTGGCTGCGATGGGCGCAACGCCTGCGTGGGTGAGCTTTGCATTAACGATGCCCGAGCCAGATGAAGAATGGCTTGCACCTTTCTGTGATGCATTTTTCGAACTGGCTGATTACTATGGTATCCAGTTAATAGGCGGTGACACCACCAAAGGACCTTTGTGCTTAACGCTGACGGTGCAAGGTTTTGTACCTGAAGACAAAGCGCTCACGCGATCCGGCGCAAAGCCTGGGGATTGGGTATACGTAACGGGAAACCTTGGCGATGCAAAAGCTGGCTTGGATGTGATTCTAGATGACTCTCTGCGCAGCAGAGTCGGCGCGGAAGCACTAGAGCGAGCTCATTACCTTAGTTCTCCGCGTGTGCTTGCTGGACAAGCTCTTGTTGGCTTAGCCTCGTCGGCGATAGATATTTCAGATGGTTTAATCTCTGATATTAAGCACATTTTACAGCGATCTCAGGTTGGGGTGAGTATTGATGTCTCTCAGCTACCGATCTCTTCAGAATTAGTCCAGTTTTTAGATGATAAGATCAGCGCGCAGCAGTATGCTTTAGCAAGTGGCGAAGAATACGAGTTGTGTTTTACCGTGCCGGAGCAAAATCGAGGCTCGTTACAAAGCGCTTTATCTCATACTGGCTGTAAGGTCACATGTATTGGTCAAATCCGACCAAATGGAACCTTCGAGCTGCATGATAACAATCAACCACTTGATTGGGACTTAAGTGGCTTCGACCACTTTAAATGATCTGAGCTAAGCTCTAGCCAAGAGCCTGTTACTATTGAGCAGCTCACAGGCATGACGATTGAAACCAAACTAGCAGTATAGGTTTAAGGATATGACCAACCCTCTTTCTCTGATTTCATTAAAGAACCCGTGGCATCTATTGGCGACGGGTTTTGGCAGTGGATTATCCCCGTTTATTCCAGGAACAATGGGGACACTGGCGGCCGTGCCCTTCTTTTTGTTGTTGGCGCAATTGCCATTTTCGGCGTACGTCATTGTTGTTCTGATTTCGTGTGTGATCGGTATTCAAATCTGCCAAGTGACGTCAGCAGACATGAAAGTACATGATCATGGTTCAATCGTATGGGATGAATTTGCGGGTTTTTGGATTACGATGGGCATCGTCCCTGCGTTAAATATTCCGTTGACCGAGTGGAAGTGGTTGCTCACTGGCTTCATCTTGTTCCGTTTTTTCGACATGGTAAAACCGTGGCCAATTGGGTGGCTAGATAAGCGAGTTCACGGTGGGCTGGGTATTATGGTTGATGATATCGTGGCGGGAATTATGGCCGGTGTTGCCCTGTTTCTAGTCGCAAAATACGCAGGCTGGATGAATTAAACGTTGGACATAAAAAAGGGATGCCATGAGCATCCCTTTTTAAATTCTATTTTGCTAAATAATCCAAGATGGATTTTTCAATCCCTTTTGCATCGAGACCAAGCTCTTCATGCAGTTCATCTTGTGTTCCTTGATGAATAAACTCATCGGGTAAGCCTAGGTTTAAGACTGGCTTAATGATTTTATCTTTCATCATAAACTCAACGACACCTGCACCTGCACCACCTGCGATAACATTTTCTTCTAACGTCACGAGCACGTCATGATCTGCGGCTAATTGACGAATTAATGCTTCATCGAGCGGCTTCACAAAGCGCATATCAGCAACAGTGGCGTTAAGGTATTCTGCCGCTTCTAGCGCGTTACCCAAGAAAGTACCAAAGTTCAGAATAGCAACTTTTTCACCTTGGCGAACCATGCGTCCTTTACCGATTTCTAACGCCGTAAACTCAGTTTCGATTTCTACGCCCATCCCGCTACCGCGAGGGTATCGAACCGCACTAGGGCCAGTATGTTTATGGCCAGTGTAAAGCATTTGTCGACATTCGTTTTCGTCACTTGGCGCCATGATCACCATGTTCGGAATACAGCGCATAAAGCTTAGATCGAATGCGCCTTGGTGAGTTTGGCCGTCTGCGCCAACGAGACCTGCACGGTCGATAGCGAACATTACTGGTAAATCCATGATCGCGATATCGTGGATCAGTTGGTCATAACCACGTTGCAAGAACGTCGAATAGATAGCTACGATTGGATGATCGCCAGCAATTGCCATACCTGTTGCAAGTGTCACAGCGTGTTGCTCAGCAATCGCCACGTCAAAGTATTGGTCTGGGTACTCTTTTGAGAAACGTACCATACCAGAGCCTTCACGCATTGCTGGCGTAATTGCCATTAGCTTAGGATCTTGGGCCGCCATGTCACATAAAAAGTCACCAAAGATCTTTGAGTAAGTTGGCTTACCGCCACTGCTTTTCGGTAGACAGTTATGCGTTGGATCGAATTTAGGAACACCGTGGTAGCCGATAGGGTCTTTCTCGGCAGGCTCATAACCTTTGCCTTTCTTGGTCATGATGTGCAGGAATTGAGGGCCTTTGAGCTCACGCATGTTTTTTAGCGTTTTGACGAGTTCATTGACGTCGTGTCCATCAATCGGGCCAATGTAATTAAAGCCGAACTCTTCAAACAGAGTGCCTGGCACTACCATGCCTTTTAGGTGCTCTTCCGTACGGCGAACCAACTCTTTAATAGGTGGAACACCAGACAACACTTTTTTACCGCCTTCACGGATAGAAGTGTACAAGCTGCCAGAAAGTACTTTCGCAAGGTGGTTATTCAGGGCGCCGACGTTTTCTGAAATAGACATTTCGTTGTCGTTCAAAATCACCAACATATCAGGATGAACGTCGCCAGCGTGGTTCATAGCTTCGAATGCCATGCCGGCTGTAATTGCGCCATCGCCAATCACACTGACAATTTTACGACCTTTGCCTTCTTTTTGTGCGCTGATGGCCATGCCAAGACCAGCACTAATCGATGTCGAAGAGTGACCGACAGATAAGGTGTCATATTCACTTTCTTCACGCCAAGGGAAAGGGTGTAGACCATCCTTTTGGCGAATTGTTGGCATTTTATCGCGACGTCCGGTGAGGATTTTATGCGGGTAAGCCTGATGACCAACATCCCAGATCAGTTTGTCGATAGGGGTGTTGTAAACATAATGCAGAGCGACAGTTAGCTCCACGGTGCCTAAGCCAGACGCTAAGTGTCCGCTAGATTGGCTCACTGAATTTAGCAGATACGTTCGCAGTTCATCACACAGATTTGGTAATGTTTCTTTCGGAAGGAGACGTAATTCTTCCGGTGTATTTGCTAACGCCAGTGTTGGGTACTTTGAAATATCAAGAGTCATATAAATGCGCGCTTATAGTGTTAATTTTTGCGCTCGATGACATATCGGGCGAACTCTTCGAGTAACTGAGTATTGTATGGGATAGCTTCCAATGCTTGAAGTGCTTCCTGTAACAGAGTGTGAGCTTTCTCTATGGCTCCCTCTAAACCCAGCAGGGAAGGATAAGTGCTCTTATTCAGACCTTGGTCGGAACCTTGAGGCTTACCCAGTGTTTCTGTGTCACTGATGATATCAAGAATATCGTCTTGAACCTGAAACGCCAAACCAATTGCTTTTGAGTAGCGCTCCAAGTGAGGTAGAACCTCGATACCTTTCTCACCAGCAGCTAATGCACCTAATTTTACCGCACAATCAATCAGAGCTCCGGTTTTTTTACGGTGTATCTCTTCCATTTCTTCAAGAGAAACTTGGCGATTTTCTGCGCCTAAATCTAAAGCTTGTCCAACACACATGCCGTTGGCGCCAGAAGAATGCGCCAACGCTTTGATCATATTGATGCGTTGAGTCTCGGCTGCCGGGTTTAATTGACCATCGGCAATAATGGTGAAGGCGAGAGTTTGTAGTGCATCACCTGTCAGTATTGCGGTTGCTTCATCAAACTTAATATGACAAGTTGGTTGACCTCGACGCAGTTCATCATCGTCCATGGCAGGCAGATCATCATGAATGAGTGAGTAGGCATGTATACATTCGATAGCAGCGGCAGGAGTGTCTAAGTCTTCTGGTTTACAGCCGAGCATTTGACCTGTGATGTAAACAAGAAAAGGGCGAACGCGTTTTCCACCTAGCAAAAGGCCGTATTTCATTGCTTGAATCAATGGCTGCTCTTGATATGGAAGCTGATCGAGCCACAAGTTCAATTGCTGATTGTTTCTTTGTTGAAAAGACGTCAATGTCTGTTGCATCACATTGCTCACTACTGATGGTTATTCTGAATCTGGTTTGAAGTCACTCAGTGGTGCTTCATCATCTTCGCTGAGAAGAATACTTACGCGCTGTTCGGCGTCGCTAAGTTTAGTTTGGCCAGCACGAGCTAAGGCAATGCCTCGTTCAAACTTACGTAGAGCATCATCTAGGGCAAGATCGCCATTTTCTAATTGATCAACCAAGCTATCAAGCTCTTCAATGGTTGCTTCGAAGGTCATGTTTTCTGGTTTCTTGACCGCCATCTTTTTTTTGCCTTAATCAAGCCTTGGAGAAGATGCACGAAAGTTACCTTAGCCTAGTAACTTGGTCAAATTTAACCTTATATAATTGTCACAAAATTAGCGTTAAACGAGCCTAAGCGCTGAAACCCCATATTTTGGTTAAGGTTGTTAAGTCTAATTTGTGATCCATTAGCTAAGATTTTTCTAAAAATTCTGCGCGAGTTGTCGATACAGGTAATAATCCGCCCAATGGCAGTATTTGAGTATAGCGTGAGGAGTGCTTTGTGGATTTAGCAACCCTATTAGGTTTGATTGGTGGTTTTGCATTCGTCATTATGGCGATGGTGCTTGGTGGCAGCATCGGCATGTTTGTCGATGTCACGTCGATCCTTATTGTCGTTGGTGGCTCAATATTTGTAGTACTGATGAAGTTCACAATGGGACAGTTCTTTGGTGCAACAAAGATCGCAGGCAAAGCCTTCATGTTTAAAGCGGATGAACCGGAAGACTTGATCGCAAAAATTGTGGAAATGGCCGATGCGGCACGTAAAGGTGGTTTTCTTGCTCTTGAAGAGATGGAAATTAATAACACTTTTATGCAAAAAGGCATTGATTTGCTTGTTGATGGCCATGATGCTGACGTGGTAAGAGCGGCCTTAAAAAAAGACATTGCGCTTACGGATGAACGACATACTCAAGGCACTGGCGTATTTCGCGCCTTTGGTGACGTTGCCCCTGCAATGGGGATGATTGGTACCTTGGTTGGTTTAGTCGCGATGCTTTCGAATATGGATGATCCAAAAGCGATTGGACCTGCAATGGCGGTTGCGCTCTTAACCACATTGTATGGCGCGATCCTGTCCAACATGGTGTTTTTCCCTATTGCGGATAAGCTTTCTCTGCGCCGTGATCAAGAAACGCTAAACCGCCGTTTGATCATGGATGGTGTATTAGCGATTCAAGATGGTCAAAACCCGCGAGTGATTGATAGTTACTTGAAGAACTACCTCAACGAAGGTAAACGTGCCCTTGAGATTGACGAGTAACTTGGAGAGTAGTGATGGATGATGAAGATAACAAATGCGATTGTCCGCCACCCGGTCTCCCGTTATGGATGGGGACATTCGCGGATTTAATGTCGCTACTGATGTGTTTCTTTGTTCTTCTGCTCTCGTTTTCTGAAATGGACGTACTGAAGTTCAAACAGATTGCGGGATCAATGAAATTTGCCTTTGGTGTACAAAATCAACTTGAAGTGAAAGACATTCCCAAAGGTACTAGCATCATTGCTCAAGAGTTTCGACCGGGCCGACCAGAACCAACGCCGATTGATGTCATCATGCAGCAAACCATGGACATCACTCAGCAGACGCTCGAATTTCATGAAGGGGAGTCTGACCGAGCTGGTGGCACAAAGCGTGATGAAGGAAAGTTAACCGGTGGTCAATCGCCAGAAACGTCAACGCAAAACAATCAATCTGCAGAAGCGGACATGCAACAGCAGCAATCTGAAGAGATGTCGCAAGAGATGGAAACCTTGATGGAAAGCATCAAGAAAGCCTTAGAGCGAGAGATTGAACAAGGTGCCATTGAAGTTGAAAATCTTGGCCAACAGATTGTCATACGCATGCGTGAAAAAGGTGCATTCCCTGAAGGTTCGGCTTTCTTGCAGCCTAAATTCCGCCCTTTAGTTCGACAAATTGCAGAGTTAGTAAAAGACGTGCCAGGCATTGTGCGAGTATCCGGTCATACGGACAACCGACCGTTGGACTCAGAGCTTTATCGTTCTAACTGGGATCTCTCTTCTCAGCGCGCCGTATCGGTCGCACAAGAGATGGAGAAGGTGAGAGGCTTCTCTCATCAACGTTTGAGAGTGCGAGGCATGGCAGATACTGAACCATTGTTGCCGAATGATTCTGATGAAAATCGCGCGCTTAACCGACGGGTTGAAATCAGTATCATGCAAGGCGAACCACTATACAGTGAAGAAGTGCCTGTAATTCAATAACTAGACTTTAGTTTTAAGTCAGTAGAGAGATAGGAAAGCGAGCAGATTGCTCGCTTTTTTTGTTTTTCCAATCCGCTTGGGTGTATAATCTTGCGCCTTAAAAGTGAGCTCAGACTACTTTTTGTGACTGAAACGCGGTTTTACTGCGTATGAAGCATTGAAGTTGAGTATCACTCTTTGTTGATTGCGAAACTAACCTGCGAATTAGACTATGAAATTTATTGTAAAGCCCCATCCAGAAATTTTTGTAAAAAGTGAATCTGTGCGTAAGCGCTTCACAAAGATTTTAGAGTGCAACATTCGTAACATCATTAAGAGCCGCACGGAATCTGTCGCGGTATTCAACCGTCGTGATCACATTGAAGTGACCTCTGAGAGTAACGAATTCCACGCTGAAGTTCTTGAGGTTTTGACTCATACACCAGGCATTCACCACGTACTAGAAGTGAAGCAGACCGAATTTAAAGACTTGCACGATATCTTCGAACAAGTACTGGAGCTAAATCGCTCTGCACTCGAAAATAAAACCTTTGTTGTACGTGCGAAGCGTCGCGGTAAGCACGACTTTACCTCTATCGAACTAGAGCGTTATGTCGGCGGTGGTTTAAACCAAGCGATTGAGAGCGCAAGAGTTAAGCTGCAAAACCCAGACGTGACGATCAAGGTGGAAGTCTCGAACGATAAGCTAAACCAAGTGCTGGCTCGTCATAAAGGTCTAGGCGGCTTCCCACTGGGTACGCAAGAAGACGTGTTGAGCTTGATCTCTGGTGGTTTTGACTCTGGTGTTTCTAGCTATCTACACATCAAACGTGGCTCAAAAGTACACTACTGTTTCTTTAACCTAGGTGGTCCAGCGCATGAAATCGGCGTTAAGCAGGTTTCTCACTACCTATGGAACAAATACGGCTCTTCAGCAAAAGTTCGTTTCATCTCAGTTGATTTCGAACCTGTGGTTGCGGAAATCCTAGAGAAAGTCGATGACGGCCAAATGGGGGTTATCTTGAAGCGTATGTTCATGCGTGCAGCAGGCATGATCGCTCAGAAGATGAAGATCGAAGCATTGGTAACAGGCGAAGCGCTCGGTCAAGTATCGAGCCAAACGCTAACTAACCTCCGCCATATCGATAACGTAACGGACACGTTGATTCTGCGCCCACTTATCAACTGGGATAAAGAAGACATCATTAACCTAGCACGCGAAATCGGCACGGAAGACTTTGCGAAGACTATGCCAGAGTATTGTGGTGTTATTTCTAAGAAGCCGACAGTAAAAGCGATTAAAGCGAAGCTAGAAGCGGAAGAAGAGAAGTTTGACTTTAGCATTCTTGAGCAAGTAGTTCGTGATGCACGCATGATGGACATTCGTGATATCGCGAAAGAGTCTGAGCAAGCAGCACCAGAAGTCGAGCAGGTTGAAGCGGTAGAAGAGCACGCGGTTGTGCTAGATATTCGTAGTCCTGAAGAGGAAGACGATAACCCGCTCGAAATCGAAGGTGTGGATGTGAAACATATCCCATTCTACAAGTTGGGTACACAGTTTGGTGATTTAGACCAATCCAAGACATATCTATTGTACTGTGACCGTGGGGTGATGAGCCGCCTGCAAGCACTTTACTTGCAAGAGCAAGGCTTCAATAACGTAAAAGTTTACCGCCCATAGTTGACTGATAAAAAGACGTTAAAAGGCGCAAATTGAGACATCAATTTGCGCCTTTTTTGTTTTTGATCGCGTTACAGCTAATCATTACTTAGCATAATATTGAGGCTTATCGCAAAGCCATACACTTTGTGTTGATATAACGATAATTAATCCGAAAGAAGAGTAATAAAGTGATGTTGCTGCCAGATATACGGATGAGATTTTCGATAGATAAAAAAAACACCGCCTAATTTAGGCGGTGTAACAAATTTGACAGACAGGTCAAAAATAAATACAGGAAGTATATGTTTTGTCACAGGGAGTGTGGACAAAACATTATGGTAGAAATCTACCTAACTCGAAATACGAGTTTGCAAACACAACATCGCAACAACGAAGCCAATTGATTTCCAAAGAAATCAAGCCGTTCAGGCTCGTGTTGCGGGGTGAAATATAGAATTTATCTGGCTGTTCGACAACGGACATTTTATAATGTTTCAGATTAAAAAAACTAATCCTATTTGAGGTCCCATATGTCTCGCAGATTGCCTCCATTAAATTCGCTTCGAGTCTTCGAAGCGGCTGCTCGCCATCTCAGTTTTACGCGAGCGGCAGAAGAGTTGTTTGTTACTCAAGCCGCGGTCAGTCACCAAATTAAAGCACTCGAAGAGTTCTTATCGTTGAAGCTCTTTCGTCGCCGTAATCGTTCGCTATTGTTGACAGAAGAAGGACAAAGTTACTTTCTCGACATCAAAGATATTTTCACCTCGATTGCCGAGGCGACAGATAAGGTATTGGAACGTAGTGAAAAAGGGGCATTGACGATCAGTCTACCGCCGAGTTTTGCTATCCAATGGTTGGTGCCTCGTTTGGCCGACTTTAATGCTCAAGAGCCAGATATCGATGTACGTATTAAAGCTGTGGATATGGATGAAGGTTCACTGACTGATGATGTAGATGTCGCTATCTACTATGGCCGTGGGAATTGGCCGGGTTTGCGAGCGGATAAATTGTACCAAGAGTTTCTGATCCCACTTTGTTCACCTTCGTTACTTTTAGGCAACAAACCATTAGAATCTCTAAGTGACCTCAAATTACACACTTTGTTACATGATACTTCGCGTAAAGACTGGAAGCAGTTTGCGCGTCACTACAACATCGAAGGTATCAATGTAAACCACGGTCCTATTTTCAGTCACTCGACAATGGTGCTACAGGCTGCTGCGCATGGTCAGGGGGTTGCGCTTGGTAACAACGTACTCGCCAAGCCAGAAATGGAAGCTGGACGACTCATCGCGCCATTCGACGAGGTGTTGATCTCCAAGAATGCATTCTACGTGGTGTGTCATGAACAGCAGGCAGATATGGGCCGAATCGCAACGTTTAGAGACTGGATGTTGGCGACCGCGAGAAAAGAGCAAGAGGAAGTATTAGATGAGCCAATGGATAGTTGAGGGACCTGAGAGCGGTCCTCTATTTATCTTTGCCCATGGCGCTGGAGCGGGGATGGAACATGATTTCATGACCGCCGTTGCCAAAGGATTAGTTGAGCAAGGAATTCGCGTGGTGCGATTTAACTTCCCGTATATGATTAAGCGAGCGGAAGATGGGAAAAAGCGCCCACCAGATCGTGCGCCAAAGCTGCTTGAAGCCTATGAAGAAGTGATTGCTCACTTTACCTCTCAACCTATTGTCATTGGTGGTAAGTCAATGGGTGGCCGCATGTCGAGTTTACTGGCTGAAAATGAGTTGGTGGCGGGCATTGCCTGTTTAGGGTTTCCATTTCACCCACCGGGAAAGCCAGAAAAGTTCAAAGGCGATCACTTAGCGAATATCGAGAAACCTACGCTGATTCTACAAGGGGAGCGAGACACCTTTGGTAAGCGTGAGGAGTTCGATGACTTTGTCCTTTCATCGCAAGTTAAGGTGAGTTTTTTACCCGATGGTGACCACAGCTTTAAACCGCGCAAGAGCTCAGGCCATACCGAGGCGGGTAACATCGATCTCGCGGTAGAGCAGTTAGCGGCGTTTATCAAAGAGGTGCACCGTGAAAAGTAAGTGGTTACTCTCATTTTCTGGTCTGTCTGGGCTGGTTTCTGTCGCTCTAGGAGCCTTTGCTGCACATGGGCTAAAAGCTCAGCTGGCTCCGTATTTACTTGGCGTATTTGAGACCGGAGTGTTGTACCAATTTATTCACACGTTGGCGATTGTGTTTTGTGCGGTTTTATTGCTATTGAATTTGGGACAAAAAGCACAAAAATATTTTTTCATTGCAGCGATTTGCTTTATCATCGGCATCTTTTGTTTTAGCGGCAGTCTTTACGCGCTGGCGCTGACAGGCATTAAGTGGTTTGGGCCGATTACTCCTATGGGAGGATTGCTGTTCATGATTGGTTGGTGTCTGTTCTTTTTTGCTGCGTTCAATATCAAAGAGGTCTCCAAGTGAAACAACTAATGCTCTATTGCCGTTCTGGCTTTGAGAAAGAGTGTGCTGGTGAAATTCAGGACAAAGCGACACAGCTGGAAGTGTATGGCTTCCCTCGTGTGAAGAGAAACTCAGGTTATGTTGTCTTCGAGTGTTACCAAGATGGAGATGCGGACAAACTTGCGAGAGGTTTGGACTTTAAGTCGTTAATCTTCGCTCGCCAAATGTTTGCGGTAGCGGCTGAGTTTCAATCGCTGCCAAGTGATGACCGCATTAGCCCAATTTTGAATGAGCTAGCAGACATTGAAGCGTTTCCTCGCTGTGGGGATTTGAGAATTGAAACTCCGGATACGAATGAAGCGAAAGAACTACTGAAATTCTGCCGTAAATTTACTGTCCCAATGCGTCAAGCGTTGCGCGGTAAAGGTTTAATGTTGAACAAAGACAACGCGAAGAAGCCAGTACTGCACATTTGTTTTGTGGAGCCTGGCCACTGTTATGTCGGTTATTCTTACACTGACAATAACTCTCAGTTCTTCATGGGTATTCCTCGCCTTAAGTTCCCAGCAGACGCCCCAAGTCGTTCAACGCTTAAACTGGAAGAAGCATTTCACGTCTTTATTCCACGTGAAGAGTGGGATGAGCGTTTGGCTCCAGGAATGTGGGGGGTCGATTTAGGGGCATGTCCAGGCGGTTGGACGTACCAACTGGTGAAGCGCTCGATGTTCGTTCACTGTGTCGATAACGGCATGATGGCAGACAGCTTGATGGAAACCGGCCAGATCAAGCATCATATGGTGGATGGTTTTAAGTTCGAACCAGACCGTAAGAACGTAACATGGATTGTTTGTGACATGGTAGAAAAGCCAGCTCGTGTTGCTCACCTTATGGGCCAGTGGCTGTTAAAAGGTTGGGCGAAAGAGGCAATCTTTAACCTTAAGCTGCCAATGAAAGGCCGCTATGACGAGGTGCTGCAAGACCTTGAAAATCTCAAGCAGTTCCTGATTGATAATAAGGTAAAGTTCAGACTACAAGCTAAGCATTTGTATCATGATCGTGAAGAAATCACGATTCATATCCAGTGTCTATCGAACATTTCGCCGTATTAATTCTATCTCCTAGTCATTTGGGGATAGTCCCGAGAATAGAAAAAGCGCCTTCAAATGGCGCTTTTTTATTGTCTGAGAGCTTTATGGTTTGAAACCATCATCAGACACTATTCCGCTTTATTTGGTCCTGTAAAGCGAATGTCCTGTAAGTTAAAGCCGAGTTCAATGTCGCACTTTAAAGCCGCGACGCGTTTACATAAGCGTGCAGACTCAATGTGCTCGTCTAATTTTTTACGGTATTTCGGTGCGAGGTCTTCACTGGCGTAGGCTGCTTCAATATTCTCAAACTGAGTAAGAATCTCTTTCGCCGCTTTTGGTCCAATGCCTGGAACCCCCGGCACTTGGCTAGAGCTGATCCCCGTTAACCCCCAATAATCGGCCAGTTGGCTCGGTTTTACGCCGAACTCTTTTTCGATAAACGGTTCATCTAACCAACGATGTTGGAAGTAATCACGGATCTGTAGGGTAGGAGAAAGCAGCTGACAGTAGCCTTTATCCGTAGAAACGATGGTGACTTTTTCACCATGACTGGCCACTTTCGTCGCGAGAGTCGCAACCAAGTCGTCCGCTTCATCGCCTTCAGAAAGCAATGAATCAATACCTTGTTCCCACCATGCTTGCTGAATCGCATCTAGACCTTGCATCAGTGGTTCCGGCATTGGTTTTCGATTTTGCTTATAGTCTGGGAGAATCTCAGCTCGCCATCCTCTGTCTTGTTCATGGTGATCGAAAACCGCGATGATGTGTGTCGGGTTGGCTTCTGACAGAATGCGAGTGAGGGTTCTTTGTGTCGTGGTGATGGTTCTTGCTATGTCGGTTGGATCCGGTTGTGCAGAGTGCACACGGCGGATCAGGTTTAGGGCATCAATAATAACAAGATGAATAGACATAATGACTTAGCAATAAAAAAGGGGCGTAATGCCCCTAGTGTAACGAATGCTAGCCTGACTATCGACCACCAATTTCTGGGTGAGCGATGCGGTAACACGGTTCGTAGTCTGAACCGCCAGGTAATTTCATTCGGTGTTGTTCGACAAAGTCTTGTAGTAACTTATCGAGCTTTTTCATTAGCACAGGATCACCGTGAATGGTGAAAGGGCCTCGACGTTCGATTTCTCGAATGCCTTCGGCTTTGACGTTACCAGCCACGATACCGGAGAAGGCTTGACGCAGGTTGGCCGCTAAGACTTGAGGTTCTTGATCTAAGCTTAAATCCAATTGCTCCATCGACTCATGAGTTGGATCGAATGGTAACTGGAAGTTAGGCTCGATTTTTAATGACCAGTTAAAGCTATAAGCATCGCCTTTTTCTTTTCGGTGAAGGCGTACAGAGTCCATGGAGCGCTTCATGATACGTGCCACTTCTGCCGGATCGTCAATGACGATCTCGTAATGCTTTTGACCTTCTTCGCCAAGTGTATCGCGAACAAACTCGTCGATAGAGCGGAAGTACTCTTCACTCTCTTTTGGTCCTGTTAACACGATAGGCATTGGCTGATCGGCGTTGTCTGGGTGCATCATAATGCCAAGAATATACAGCAACTCTTCTGCAGTACCCGGACCACCAGGGAAAATCACAATGCCATGCGCCATACGTACAAAGGCTTCCAAACGCTTTTCGATGTCTGGCATGATAACCAGCTCATTCACGATTGGGTTTGGTGGCTCGGCTGCAATAATCGAAGGTTCGGTTAAACCAAGATAACGTTGCTGAGTATAACGCTGCTTCGCATGTCCGATAGCGGCACCTTTCATTGGCCCTTCCATCGCACCAGGGCCACAACCCGTGCAGATATTAAGTTCACGCAAGCCAAGCTCGTTACCGACTTCACGTGTGTATTGATATTCCACGCCATTGATAGAGTGACCACCCCAACACACGACGAGGTTTGGCTCGATACCTGGTGTGAGTGCTCTGGCATTACGCAGAATACCGAACACGAGGTTAGTGATGTGAATTGGGTTCGTCAGGTTGAGTCGTTGTGCGTCTGCTAAATGCATATTGACATAAACAATATCGCGTAACACGGAGAACAGATGCTCTTGGATACCTTTAATTATTTCGCCATCGACAAAGGCGTGCTCAGGCGGGTTAGTCAGCTCAAGCTTAATACCACGCTCGCGGCGCACTACGTTGACATCAAACGACTGGTGTTTATCGAGTAGCTCTTTCGAGTTATCGGTATGACTGCCGGAGTTCAACACCGCTAACGTGCAGTTGCGGTACAGTTGATAAAGTTCACTCGAGGCCGTGTTCTTTAAGCGCTCTACTTCTAATTGAGATAGCAAGTCCATGCTACCAGCGGGGCTTATATGGGTAATCATAACGCCTCCTTGTGTTGCATTATTTTGAGGGAAAGTACCAACTCACCTTTTTGGGTTATACGTATGGTTTGATGAAAGGCAGTTGGCCGATTTGGTTTTATGGTTATTGACTCCCAAGCAACCTCAAGATGGTACATTCGCGTTCTGTAAATGCATCATCTTGAAGTGACTTGGGTTTTTACAGCTTAGCAGACTGAAAGGGAAGAAATGTGATAACTCGTTGAAAATGGGTGGTTATAAAGCGTAAATTGCGCCAATTCTGGTTTGTTTGTTCGCTTTTTGTACGAAATCTAGCTCCAGTTAAGTTGATTTGTTCCACGTTTTTTAGCGTCCGCAAGCATCTTGCCGAGTCGATCGAGTACATACTCTGGTGTATCGGACTCTTTAAAAGAGGTCGACACAGCCGCTAGGGTGATCATGATATTTTGCTCACGGAACTTAAATGGTAATTGGCTAATATCACGCTGGATATGTTTAATGAGATCCAGTGTGTATTCTTCAGATTGTTCTGGAACGAGTAAAATAAACTCTTCGCCACCAAAGCGAGCTACCGTTTCAGTTTCTGATACGCGTTTATTAATGGTGCGAGCTATGATCTTCAACGCTTTATCACCAGCCGTATAGCCATAGCTGTCATTCACCGCTTTGAAGTTATCAACGTCAAACAACACTACACGCAGATTCTGTTGAGAGCGAATCCAACGCCGATACTCTAGCTCTAGTCGATCATTAAATGCGGTGCGGTTATAGACTTTAGTCAGAGGGTCGAGCAACATGCGCTGAGCTTGGTCATCTAAGCGTCGACGATGATCTTGGGTGGTTTCAAACACGGCTTCGAGCTGGTTCTTACTGTAATTCAAACGCTCTTGCAGCGCTTGTTCTCGTTCTTCCGTCATTTTAAGTCGCTCTGTCAGCGACGCCATTTTCACAAGTAACGGGGCGATTTCTTTTTTTACATCCGCTAGATCTTGAGCTTGGTCGAGCGATAGTTGACTCAATTCAACCAGACTGTTCATTTCTGTGTTGAGCTCTTGGCGGTGCTCAAAGTAGGTATGATGTTGGTCGACGTTCTGATGAACGGTTTTTAGGTTACTTGCGAGAGAAGTGTTCAGCTGATCAAGGAATTGGCTAGATGCTTCGCGCTCGAACTTTGTTGCTTCGACAACCAATTTCAGCGTTGAGAGCGTAAGCTCAATGAGAGACTCTGCACTCACGCCAAGAAGCAGCTTAGCCCGAATATCGAGCAACCTATCTCCAGTTTCTCCCTCAAAATCCAGCTCGGTGATGGTATGTTGTAGATCGCTGGCTAAGCACTCAAGTTGAGACTTATCAGGATTATTCTCAAACTCACTGAGATGCAAACGCGAGTTGGAAGTGATGATTTTCAGAGCGCGTTCGTAAATGCTCAGTAGCTTAGTGGCTTGATCGGCTTTATTGCTGGCATGAGCTTCTGAGAAACTCATTAAGTTCCGTAGTTCACGTTTTAACTGCGCAGGTAAACCTGTGACACGTTGGAGTGTTTCACCACTGTGTTTGATTTGTTCGTCTAGGTAGCCGTTCTGTTTGTCCATCGTCTTCGACTGCTGTTTGAGCATTCTCTCTAATACCGCTAAACGTGGGATAAGAGTACTGATATCTTTTTGATGTTGCAGCTCTTGTTGGATTTCAAACAGGTAATTGGATACCTGGGTATTCGAACCCTGGCAAGCTGAAGACAATGATGCCACAACGCGTTTAAGAACTTGTTGTTCACGTTTGAATTTGAGTGAAGTATCACGATGTGTCAGTCTGAGTTGGTCAAGTTGACAACTCAGCTGATGAAGCTGCGACTGAATATCGGATTCCAAGATTCCCATGAAGTGACTACGGTTAAGTCCATGTACTACTGACAATTATCCGATAATAACAAAAAACGTTATAGCGTCATTAGTTATTATGTCTAACAGGCGTTTAATTATCCATTTTTTAATATTTTCTTGATGTCGTCCTCATTCTTGTAGGACGAATGGATCTTAATCAGACCTTGGCTAATGGCATGCTGACAGGCGGTTCTTATGTTACCCGTTGCAAAGCTCGCGGCGGGTGCGTTATCGATGGCTTTCAAGAAAACCCAGTGGCTTTGCTTATCCTTCAAGCTGACTTCTCGCGCAATGTGAGTCGCAAGTAGCAACAGATCGAGTAATTCCTCGTCGTTAATTGCAGTGTAGGCTCGGGGTAAGAACGGATAATCGCTGATACCCATGCGAATAATACGGTTGACGTTGTGTTGTTGAGCGAACTCATCCACCCAAGTCTGGAATTTCTCGAACATGACTTCGGCAGAAGCATCACGGTCAGCATTCGGTTCTATGTAGAGTAGGTTTGCATCTGAGAAATGGTAAAGACGCGACGGTTTTTCTATCTTTTCCGCTAGGAAGTCACCAAATGCGCGCTCCAGCTCCAGGCCTGCTTTATAACCGTTGTGGACGTACATGCTTCGTAGGAATGGCAAGTCGATCATGACAAAGCGCAGGCGGTCGTTAAGTGGCTCGTGGATCAATTCGCCCATTTGCCATTGCTCGAAAGTTTCGCTCGACTTTTTCAATGAGCGAGACAGTTTCACGTTCAGCATACGCAAGTTACGCAAACGGGAACGAGAGTGAGTGAAGAGATCATTACGCAGTTTTTCGATTTCACTTGCTTGGCGTTGCATGATCACGCCGCGGCGCATAATGAACAAAAACATCACCAACACAGTAATAAACAATGCGAATGAGATTTTCTGGAATTTGCGGTGTTCCCTTTCCACTTGTTCAAGGCGTTCCGATTGGCCGATATAGTGGATGGTTTGTTCAGCAAACTCTTTTTGTTGGCGGAATGCATCCTCACTGATTTGGTTGAGCTGCTTTTGCTCTAAACGCACAAGGTTGGTGTATTTCTTATAAGCCTGCAGAGAAAGTTGGTATTCGCCTGCCTGCTCGTAACCAAGCCCGAGTAAGCGGTAAGACTGCTGCTTAATGAAGTTGTTATTTTCTGGTGACTTTTCAGCAAGAGCTAACGCCAGCTTTGCATTGGTAATGACGTTTTTACTGTCGTTTTGATGATAAGCCAGGCCTGACTGAAGCAACGCTGCCTTTGCTTCAAGCTTAGGAATGTCAGTGTATTCTAAAAGCTCTTTAGAACGGTCTAGGTATTGTTCAGCTAGCGCGTAGTTATAGAGTTGTAGATAGGTAGCCGCCAAGCTTAAGCGAATCTTAATGATCCGATTAATGTTCTTACTGGTGCTTTCATGGTCCAGCACGTTGAAGTAGTGCACTAAGGCAAGGTTAAACTTGCCTTGGTAAAAATAAATGTCACCCATTTGCTCAAGGACATCCGCTAGGATGGGAGAGCTAGGGTAGGAGTCATAGAAGTCTGCGGCTTGAGATAAGTATTCGATCGCTTTGTCGTAAACTCGGCGCTCTTGGAAGAGTCTTGCCAACAGGCGATTAACTTTTGCTAACCTTGCGCCACTGTCACTCTCAATAGATTGCCAATAACCATAAAGCAGTTCCGACAAAGCCAAATTGTATTTCTTGCTATTCAGATAAAACTCGCCGACGGCTGTGTAATAGTCGATCAAGGCTAAGTCAGATCGGCTGTCTTCAAGCATAGTTTTGGCTTGAGAATACAAACTTTCCGCTTTAATCAGATCGCCACTATGTGAAGCGAGGAGCGCTCTTTGCATCACTAATCGATAGCGAACGCTGTCGGTACGTTGCAATACCGCATCGGCTTCATCGAGTTGCTGCTCAATTTGGTTAAGCGTATCTTCCGCTTTTGAATAGTTTTTGTCGTACATCCAAATCATTTGGTTGCGCATTAGCTGGAGATCTAAATCCATGTACGGTAATTGATATTCTTGCGCTAAGCGCTCGGCTTTGTTTAGGTGTTCAATAGCCGAACGAACGTTACCCATGGCGTAGTCTGCCTGAGCGATAATCTTGTGTGCTTCGATGGTGCTGCTTGGTGTGCGAACGCTACGATCGGTCTCGTCACGAGACATAGCAGAAGGGCTGTCACTCTCTTTGCGTTCCGTTAGCTCACGTTGTGACAAGTAGTTGGTTGCCGCTTGTTTTGCTTGTGATGGCTCTATTTCCGCCAATTGTTGTGCTTCGTTGAGTAACGCGGACGATAAAATGGTCGCATGAAGCGGCTGTACAAACAGCAAGCAAAGAAAGCCAATCAACTTGAATAGACGCGAACTGTCCCAAAACATCCTTTCGTTCCCTCGAACTGTTTTTAGATATGGCGGATAACGGTAAAAGGCCTCAACAAGCCTCTTAAATGGAGGTTGAAGCCATTTGATATAGTAACATGCTTGGACAATAAAAACGTCCGGTAACCCTTTAGATTACCGAACTTATTTCTGTCACTAACGCGATTACTGACGAGCCATGCGGTGGTTGTGATCTGGCTTGTCTTGTTCCGTTGAGCGGTACGGGTTGATGTCCAAGCCACCACGGCGCGTGTAGCGGGCGAATACGGTCAGTTTGCTTGGTTGGCAGTATTTCATTAGATCAGTAAAAATACGCTCAACACACTGTTCGTGAAATTCGTTGTGCTCGCGGAAAGATACCAAGTAACGCAGTAATTTCTCGCGATCTATTTTTGCACCTTGGTAGCGAATTTCTACACTGCCCCAGTCAGGCTGGTTAGTGATCAAACAGTTTGATTTCAATAGGTGGCTATGTAGGATTTCTTCCACTTGCTCTTCACCTGCTGCGCCTTCAAGCAAATCGGCATCAAAATCGTAACTGGTGATGTCAATGTCTTGGTCATCAATGCATTCGCCTTCCATTGTCACAATAGGCTGATTGGTGTAGTGAGTAACCGGGTTCACCTCGACCAACACCTTTTCACCGGCACATTCAGATAGGTCTTGCGTTAAACGCTCTTCAACTTCTTCCCAGCTTGCAAAGCGGGTTTGGTTATAGCTGTTTAAGTACAGTTTGAAAGACTTCGACTCAATCAAGTTTGCACTGGTGGCTGGAATGTATACTTCGCCAACGGCCACTTGTGGTAAGCCTTTACTATTTAACCAAGAGAGCTCGTACAGCGTCCAAATGTCGTGGCCCATAAAAGGAAGGCTTTCGCCTAACTGAAGGTCATCTCGGTTTAGGCTACGAGGAACTGGTTGCAGCAAGCTTGGGTCGTATTGGTTCGCATACTCGGTTTTTTTACCTAGTGTTAGGCCAGCAAGCTCTTTAGCGTCAGAATATTTGCTCATACTTTGTGGTCGTTTTCGATTAGAATGGCGAGAATTTTACTGAATCCGCTGGTCAATTGCCATCCGGCAAACACGGCTATCTGATAAATAAGGAATGAGGAGACCTTCATGACCCAAAACGTTACTCAGGCGCTACAAGAGTTCAGCCTGCGCTACCAACAAGCTTGGCAAGCTAAATATAATGAGTTGCCAAGCAGTGAAGAGCTTGCAGATCTTGTTTCTCCTTGTGTCGAAGAGAAGCGTGATGGAAAGGTGCTTTGGAAAGCGGTCGCGCGTAATGAGATGGCCGATTTCACTAATGTGGAAAATGCTATTGAGTTGTCACTGCAAGATGATGTAAAAGCCTTTTATGGTTCTCAATACAGCGCCGATATGGAGGCAACTTGGCAAGGTAATTCGTTGACGCTACTGCAAGTGTGGAGCGATGATGATTTTGTGCGCCTACAAGAAAATATTCTTGGTCATTTGGTGACGCAACGTCGCCTGAAACTTAAACCAACGGTATTTATCGCGGCGACAGATGAGGAAATGGATGTGATCTCGATTTGTAACCTCACTGGTAATGTGATTTTAGAGCGTTTAGGTACGTCTAAACGCGATGTGCTGGCGGATTCATTGGCTGAGTTCTTGAGCAAGTTAGAGGCTGCCGTCTAAATATGTACGTTGTTGAGTTGCAGTTTGAGTGTTTTGATAACACCACCGTCAGCGCGGTAGACAAAGCCATTAATGGCTTGATGGATGCGTTGCGTTACAACGGCCAAGTACTAGGCCGTGAATTCCCGATAGTGATGGGAGATGGCGAGTTTTATGTTCGTGTCGTTTGCCCAGAGCAAGACAGTTTGCATCCACGTTATCACTCAGATTTTGTCAAAGTGTGCATGAACCGTTTGTCAGACGCGTCTTTGCTTGCACCGAAAATGCGTATGCTTGGCCGTGATTTAAATTCAGAACAAGCGGCCGAAGAAGAGACACCTAGCTGGCAAGTGTTGTACACGACTTATGTTCATACGTGTTCGCCATTGCGCAGTGGGGAAACGTTGTTGCCGATTCCTTTGTATCGCAATGAGCCGACGCTAAATGGTGACCATAAAGCCGTCATCAAATGGCAGACAGAATGGCAAGCGTGCGATGAAATCCAAATGGCTGGCGGGTGCCGTGCAGAGCATGCGGCGCTGCACGAGATTTGCGATGTAGACAGCGTGTTGTTCCGCCGCGGTTGGGATTTGCGAGGTCGTATCGAATACATCACCAAGGTTCCTACGTACTATTACCAATATCGTGTCGGTGGTCAGTCGCTGGAGAGTGAGAAAGCGCGCAAGTGCCCAAAATGCGGTGGAGAGTGGCTACTCGATGAGCCACTACATGACATATTTCACTTTAAGTGTGATGACTGCCGAATCGTGTCGAATATCTCTTGGGACCACCTTAAGTAACTAATTGAGGTTACTTAAATGGTTAGATAGAGAAATAAAAGGGCTGATGTTTTCACATCAGCCCTTTTATGTTCAGACTATTATTTTCAGTACGGTTTAGAAAAGTGGGATTACCAACCTTTCACTACGCCGCCTTTGAATAGCTCTTTTGCCGCTTCGTAAACTTCTTCCGTTTGGTAAGCTTTTACGAAGTTTTGTACGTTTTGCGCATTAACATTTTCTTCGCGAGCAACAATTAGGTTTACGTATGGTGAGTCTTTATCTTCAACAAACACACCGTCACGCTCTGGCGATAGGTCGATAGAGCTTGCGTAAGTGGTGTTGATGATAGATAGCGTTACGTCATCCAATGAACGTGGAAGTTGTGGCGCTTCTAACTCAATGATTTCGATATTTTTAGGGTTGCCTACGATGTCACGTACTGTAGCGAGTAGACCAACGCCATCACGCAGCGTAATCAAACCTTGTTGCTCAAGAAGCAGTAGTGAGCGACCTAGGTTCGTTGGATCGTTTGGAACTGCGATGCGTGCGCCATCTTGGATTTCATCGATTGACTTCACTTGCTTAGAGTAACCAGCAATAGGGTAAACGAATGAGTTACCCGCGATAGCCAGTTTGTAGCCGCGGTCTTTCACTTGTTGGTCTAGGTATGGTTTATGTTGGAACGCATTCGCGTCTACTGAACCATCATCCAGAGCGGCATTTGGCGTTACGTAATCGGTAAATGTTACTAATTCAACATCTAGGTTGTACTTTTCTTTTGCTACTTTAGCTGCCACTTCGGCAACTTGTGCTTCAGCACCAGCAATAACGCCAACTTTTACTTTATTTACGTCTACTTCTTTGTCGCCACAACCCGCTAGAACAAGAGCAGAAGCGGCTGTTGCTACAGTCAAAAGACCTTTAAGGCTAAATTTCATCTTTATCTCCTTATAATTTGTATTTTCAATGCTTATCTGTGGTCTACACGGAGCACCACTGCGTCACCGATAGACTGAATAATCTGTACTAGAACAATCAGCATCACGACAGTCACAGCCATGATAGTTACATCGTAGCGGTGGAAACCGTAACGGATGGCTACGTCGCCGAGTCCGCCGCCGCCTACCGTTCCCGCCATGGCCGAGTAGCTAACGAGAGTGACTAAGGTGATCGTTACTGAGTTAACAATAGTCGGCATTGCTTCAGGTAGTAGAACTTTTGTGATGATCTGTGTTGGTGTCGCCCCCATTGACTGCGCCGCTTCCACCAAGCCTGTTGGTACTTCTAACAAAGCACCTTCAATAAGACGTGCAACAAACGGAATGGCGCCAATAGTCAGTGGGACGATTGCTGCGGTTGTACCGATAAAGGTTCCAACTAGCATTTTTGTCACTGGAATAATCGCAACCATCAGGACGAGGAATGGCACAGAACGACCAATGTTAACGACAGCGCCTAAGCTGCTATTTAGTTTGGTGTTTTCAAGTAGGCCGCCTTTCTTAGTAATGTGGAGGATTACGCCTAATGGAATACCCACGGCAAAGCCGACTAATCCGGCAACCGCAACCATGTAAAGCGTTTCCCACGTTGCACCTAAAAGTAGTTTGCTGTTTAAACTCAGCCATTCAGAAATCGTATTAAAGGACATAACCAAGTACCTCTACTTTTACGTTGTGCTTACGCAGGTATTCCAGTGCTGCGTTGTCATCTTCTTCATTACCAAATAGCTCTGCGACCATCATGCCGAATTTCACGCCGCCAGCGTAATCGAGATCGGAGCTTAAAATACTCACATCAATATTGTATTTACGAGAGATTTGCGACATTAGCGGAGCATCGACGGTTGCGCCAGTAAACTCTAAGCGAACTAATGGGTAGCTGCCTTCAACACGCTCTGCTTGCAGACGTGCTTGGTAATCTTCAGGAATGGATAGATCCAGCGTTGAGCGAATGAATTGGTGCGCCAGCTCCGTTTTAGGGTGCGCGAAAATATCGCCAACGGTGCCTTTCTCCACCAACTCACCACCACCGATGATCGCCACTTCGTGACAGATGCTTTTTACCACTTCCATTTCGTGGGTAATCAGTAGAATCGTGATGTTGAGTTTGCGGTTGATCTCTTTCAATAGCTCAAGGATAGATTGAGTCGTTGCAGGATCCAGTGCGCTAGTGGCTTCGTCACACAGTAGTACGCTTGGATCGGATGCCAATGCGCGAGCAATCGCCACACGTTGTTTTTGACCGCCACTTAGGTTGGACGGATAGCTTTCGTGTTTGTCGGCTAAGCCAACAAGTTTTAGTAACTCAGTGACTTTTGTTGTGATTTGCGATTTGTCTTTGCCTGCCAGTTCCAGTGGTAGCGCCACGTTATCAAACACAGTACGAGACGAGAGCAGATTAAAATGCTGAAAGATCATGCCGATGTTACGGCGCGTTTCGACCAACTGCTTTTTGCTGAGTTTTGTTAAATCAATGCCATCAACGATGATGGAGCCAGATGTTGGTGCTTCTAACATGTTTACGCAGCGGATCAGCGTACTTTTACCAGCACCAGATGAACCGATAACACCGAAGATGGTGCCCTTGGCGATGTGTAGGTTAATGTCTTTCAGGGCAAGGATTTCCTTACTGCCTTGGTAGAACACTTTATTGACGTTTTTTATTTCTATCATGTTTCAACCTGCCCAAAGATACGGGGAACTTCGCTGTCAAAAACGGCCTTTGACAGAACTTAATGTTGAGCTTTATCTCACTTCTCAGTTGATGCTATGGGTTAACCAGAATGAAGTCAATAGATATTTTTACGTCTAGACGTCTAAATGTATGGATGTTCTGTTTTGAAGAGAATGAGGAGTAAGTTACGAGGAGAAGATAAGTGGAGAGCCCCCTCAGAATTACCGATTCTTGCCCAACAAATCAACTGTTTTGTCGAGGCCTAGAATGAATTAGATAGTGTTGAAGTTTATAAGGTATGTAATAATCTGATTAAACCGAGTTAATAGAGAAATACGTTTTGGCAAAACCTGCTGTTTTTATCGATCGTGACGGCGTGATCAACGTTGACCACGGCTACGTTCATGACGAACATGATTTTGAGTACATTGACGGTGTGTTTGAAGCGACAAAAGCGCTGAAAGATAAAGGTTACCTGTTGGTGCTCGTAACGAATCAATCGGGCATCGCGCGCGGTAAATTCAGTGAAGACCGTTTCTTGTCTCTGACACAATGGATGGACTGGAACTTCGTTGATAATGGCGTTGAGTTTGATGGTTTTTACTATTGTCCACATCATCCTGAGCATGGCATCGGTGACTACAAGCAAGATTGTGATTGCCGCAAACCTAAACCTGGTATGTTTATCTCTGCTCGCGACTTCTTGAAAATCGACATGGAAAAATCTGTGATGATTGGTGATAAAGCCGAAGACATGATTGCAGCAGAAGCCGCAGGTGTTGGCACTAAGATTCTGGTTCGCACAGGTAAGCCAATCACCGAGCAAGGTGAAGCATTAGCTACAGTAGTGCTCGATAGCATCGCAGATGTGCCAGCGTATTTACAAAAATAACACCACAATTTGCATGTTTAAGGGAAGCGTTTGCTTCCCTTTTCTTTTATTGCTGTTAAAGTTCAGTCACCTAAGCATTTATCCATTCTAGTTTGATCACTTATGAGCAAAAAACTCACCATTCTTGATATCGCGAAACTGGCAGGCGTTGGCAAATCAACAGTAAGCCGTGTGCTTACCAATGATCCAAAAGTGAAACCTCAAACGCGAGAGAAAGTAGAGCAAATCATTCGTGAATCTGGCTATGTACCGTCCAAATCTGCGCAATCAATGCGTGGCGGTAGCCAAAAAGTCATTGGAGTTATTATCTCCCGTCTGGACTCACCATCCGAAAATCGTGCTGTTGGTACAATGCTCAATGCATTGTATTCCGCTGGCTATGACGCGGTGATCATGGAGAGCCAATTTGATCGCGACAAAACCAACGAGCATCTAAACGTGCTTAAGCGTCGCAATGTGGATGGCGTGATTGTGTTTGGCTTTACTGGGTGCGATGAGCAAGCCTTAGCTGAGTGGGGCAATCGCATTGTGGTGATTGCGATGGATACCAATAACGTCTCTTCCATCAATTATGATAACCAAGGCGTGATAGACATGGCTTTGTCTCATCTTGAGCAGCAATCTCTCTCTCGCATTGCTTATATTGGTGTTGATCCTGAAGACAAAACCACAGGCTTGGCGCGTTTAAATGCTTATAAAGCTTGGTGTCAACGTAAACAACTCACACCTTGTTTCCAAACCGGTAAGCTTAGCCATGAAAGTGCTTATCAGTTGGTGGAGCACGTTCTAAAAGCAGACACGCAAGCCATTGTGTGTGCCAGCGATACCATTGCATTGGGCGTAATTAAGCGTCTTCAAGAGTTAGGCCGTGAAGATGTGGTCGTAACAGGCGTGGGTGGTAACGAGTTGCTTTCTTTTCTTTTCCCTAAAGTATTTAGTGTTGACCCAGGTTATACCCTTGCGGGTGAAAAGTCCGCTAAGATGCTGATTAATCAATTAAATGGCGATGAAGAAGTCGTTCATTTCACTCAACATCCTGTTTGCTGTTAACCCGTTCTAAAACGATCTGCTCTAAAATTATACTGTGATCATTCTCAATTAATGGGACTGTTCCCATTTTGTTTTTTGTCTTTGGGTGGCAATATTAAAATTAAGAAATGGGAATGTTCCCATTTATAAAAATAAAATGATGAATCGAATGTATCCAATACAGGGTGGACAAAGTTATGAGTAAGATTGCGCGTAAAGACGTGGAGCGTCTTATTGAGCTGGTCGGGGGGCCGGACAATATTGCCAGTGTAAGCCACTGTTTAACTCGCTTGCGTTTTGTTCTAAATGATACCGACAAAGCGGACACGAAACAGTTAGAGGCCTTGCGTATGGTGAAAGGCTGTTTTACCAACGCAGGTCAATTCCAAGTCGTCATCGGTACTGAAGTTGATGAGGTTTACAAAGTACTGATCGAGCTAAGCGGTAAAAGTGAAGCGAGCAAAGACGAATCCAAGAACGCTGCTCGTCAAAACATGAATATTGTTGAGCGTGGTATTTCCCACCTTGCAGAAATCTTTGTACCGTTGCTGCCTGCGATCATCACTGGTGGTCTGATCCTTGGCTTCCGTAATGTGATTGGCGACATCAAAATATTTGATGGTCAAACCCTAACGGAGATCAGTCAGTTTTGGGCGACTGTTCACTCATTCCTATGGTTAATTGGTGAAGCTATTTTCTTCTTCCTACCCGTTGGTGTGTGTTGGTCGACCGTGAAAAAGCTCGGCGGTACACCGATTCTGGGCATCACGCTCGGTGTGACATTGGTTTCGCCGCAGTTAATGAACGCCTACCTGATTGGTAAGCAAGTACCTGAAGTGTGGGACTTTGGGTTGTTTGCGATTGAGAAAGTCGGTTACCAAGCGCAGGTGATTCCCGCGATGTTAGCAGGTATCGCACTAGCGTTTATCGAAACACGCTTAAAACGCATCATTCCGTCTTACCTTTACCTAGTAGTAGTACCGTTTGTTTCCATCATTGTGTCTGTGATTCTTGCGCACTCTATCATTGGCCCATTCGGTCGTATGTTGGGTGACGGCGTTGCTTTCGCAGCAAAAGCAGCCATGACGGGTGACTTCGCGATGATTGGTTCAACTATCTTCGGCTTCTTATACGCGCCACTTGTGATCACAGGTATCCACCACACAACCAACGCCGTTGACTTGCAGTTGATGCAAGAATTGGGTGGCACGCCGATTTGGCCTTTGATTGCACTATCGAACATTGCTCAAGCATCGGCAGTGGTTGGCATCATTATCATCAGTAAAAAGCAGGATGAGCGTGAAATCTCAGTGCCTGCGGCGATTTCCGCCTACCTTGGCGTAACAGAGCCAGCCATGTACGGCATCAACTTGAAATACAAGTTCCCAATGTTGAGCGCGATGATTGGTAGTGCATGTGCTGCTGCAATTTGTGGTAGTGCGGGCGTAATGGCGAATGGTATCGGCGTAGGCGGCTTGCCGGGTATCTTATCTATCCAGCCGCAGTTCTGGGGCATCTTTGCTCTGGCGATGCTAGTCGCGATGGTGGTGCCTGCCGCATTAACATTAATTCTTTATAAGCGTGCACAAGCGAAAGGTGAGCTTGAAGCGGCAAACGCGTAATTCAATTTGAGGCAGTGATTTGGCTGCCTCCTCCTGTTTTTCTTTTCAAATTTTAAGTTTCCGATTACTGGTAAGTGAGTGTTAGAAATGGCTATGACCAAGCATGATGAGAGCTGGTGGAAAACCGCGACCATCTATCAAATTTACCCAAAAAGCTTTTGTGACAGTGGCAGTAAAGGCACGGGCGACATTCAAGGGATCATTTCTAAACTGGATTATCTAAAACACCTTGGTGTGGATGCGATTTGGCTGACGCCAGTGTATCAGTCTCCTATGGTTGATAACGGTTATGACATTTCCGATTACTACGCGATCAATCCAGAGTTCGGCACTATGGAAGATTTCGATACCTTGCTGGCAGAAGCGCATCAGTTGGGTATTCGTATCATCATGGACATTGTAGTGAACCACACGTCGACTGAGCATCATTGGTTCCAATTCGCGTTAGGGGACAAAAACAGCCCATACCGTGACTACTACATCTGGAAAGATCCGGTTGAGGGCGCAGAACCTAACAACTGGCAATCGAAGTTTGGAGGCAATGCTTGGGAATTGGATGACGCGACAGGGCAGTACTACTTGCACCTTTTTGCTAAAGAGCAGGCGGATTTGAACTGGGAAAACCCAGTGGTGCGTGAAGAAGTCAAAGAAGTCATCAGTTTCTGGGCAGACAAAGGCGTGGATGGTTTTCGTCTCGACGTCATCAACCTGATTTCTAAACAGCAAGACTTCCCAAGTGATGATATTGGCGATGGCCGCCGTTTCTATACGGATGGTCCTCGCGTGCACGAATATCTGCAAGAAATCAGCGAAGCTGTGTTTCAAAAGTACGGCAGCGTGACGGTGGGGGAAATGTCTTCGACCACGCTAGAGCACTGCCAGCAATACTCTTCATTAGATGGCAAAGAGCTGTCGATGGTGTTCAATTTTCACCACCTGAAAGTCGATTATCCGAATGGTGAAAAATGGACCAAAGCGCCGTTTGATTTCATTCAGTTAAAGCAGATCTTCAACCATTGGCAAACGGGCTTAAATGGCAAAGGGTGGGGCG
Source organism: Vibrio sp. T9 (assembly GCF_003123985.1). Classification (NCBI taxonomy): domain Bacteria; kingdom Pseudomonadati; phylum Pseudomonadota; class Gammaproteobacteria; order Vibrionales; family Vibrionaceae; genus Vibrio; species Vibrio sp. T9. Next base: position 79,484 of record NZ_NIGY01000009.1, on the reverse strand, counting down.
CACTGTTCTGGTGTAACCACGATCAACCTCGTGTGGTCAGCCGCTTAGGTGATGATAAACAATACCGCGTTGAGTCGGCGAAAATGCTGGCGGCGTCTGTACATATGATGCAAGGCACGCCGTATGTTTATCAAGGTGAAGAGATTGGTATGACCAACCCAGGTTACACTGAGATCAGCCAGTACCGTGACGTAGAAAGCACCAACATGTACGACATCATGGTCAACCGCGATGGCGTATCACACGAGGAGATGATGGCGATTTTGGCGCAGAAGTCGCGTGATAACTCACGTACGCCAATGCAGTGGAATAGCCAAAAGCACGCTGGTTTTACCGAAGGCACACCGTGGCTTGAGGTGGCGCAGAATTACTCTGAAATCAACGCAGAAGCAGCGGTTGCAGATTTGAACTCGGTGTTCTACTTCTACAAACGTTTGATTGAGCTACGTAAACAGGTTCCGGTGATCACCGATGGCCGTTATGAAGATTTACTGCCAGAGCATCAACGCATTTTTGCTTACGCTCGCCAGAACGACAAACAAACGCTGCTGTGTATCAATAACTACTACGCCGAAGAGGTGGAATGTGTTTTGCCAGAACGTTTTGAACTGAGTAAAGCGAAAAACTTGCTATCCAATTATCAAAACTCAGCGAGCGCAGTCGCGTCAAACCATCAAGTGTTACGACCTTACGAAACTCGTATTTTATTGATAGAAGAATAAACTCGGGTGTCATCACCCCTAGGATTGATGTTCGAGATGAAGGCTTTGGTGTGCTCCCCAAAGCCTTCTTTTATTGAGATGCCGTATCTCAAAAGATGCGAGCTTATTTTGTTTCAATCGCTGTTAGCTGCACTTTCTCTTCGTTGATTTGTACTTGTTGTACTTTTAGTAGTTCGATTTGCTCAATCAGACCTAAGCTCGGGTTAAACCAACGTTCTGCCGAAGTGGCGAATTCCATTGAGTCCATATCATCGCAGTTTAGGTTGTAAGTATTCTCTTCCGTCAGGTACGCCGCTTCAATTGTCTTGCCTGAAATCGAGAACGTTTTACGTACGCCAGTCTCTCGGATTTGCTGTTGCCAAACCACTTGGCAAGATGCTTTCATTGGCAGGTTTTGTACCCACTCATGTTCTTCAAAGTTGTTTAACAGGTGGTGTACTGCGTTGCCTGTAAGAGTGGTTTGCAGAGACATGGTCTCTTCACCGATATCAATGTTCGGGCTTTTCTCTTTTACGTCGTTACCGTTCAGGCGGAAAATCGGGCTACTGTGCATTAACATGGCAACAAACTGATTGCCAATGGAATAAACGTCGGTGACTTCATGAAGTGCACCATCAGAGCCTGCAAAATAAAGTGTATTGCTCTCTTCTTCGTTATTGAACGGTTCGTCAGAGTAGTAGAACTGTTGAGCGCCGTAGTTCACCAAGTCATTAACCAGCTGGATGATTGCTTCGCTGTTTGGGATTTGTGCCAATGCTGCCAATATTTGCTCGCTATCCATCGCTTGAAAGCTCAGCTTCATGTCACCTTCAGATTGGCCATCCAAGCTAAACGAGTAGCTAAGTTGTGTGTTTGTCTCGGGAGCGAAAATGGAGTTTTGAATCGCGATGTCGAAACTTTCTTGAGGCACTTTGTTTGGATTAGCACTGCCAGAAGACGAACCACCGCCACAGCCGTAAAGAGCCAGAGTTGCTGCTGCGATAAGCGTCATTTTGTTTAGCATGGTTTACATTCCTGATTGATTAGGCCGCTTCATGTTGGGCCGTTGCTTGAATGCGAGCATGCTAAGTTTAGTGAGCTAAAAAGGGCAAAAAACAAAAGCTAATAGGGCTTAATGAAAGCTTAATTTTATATTTAAGTCTTTGTTTTATTTGGGCTTATTTCGTTAGCTACGTTGGTGCAATACTCGTTGATGAGCGCTTTCCATCGGCTGATAATTTCTTGATCGGTCAAACTGACATGCAACGTTTTCCATGGTTGAAGGCAAGTCTCTTTCGATTCAGATTGAGAAAGACGTTCAAACAATGTCTCGGAAGGCAAAACGCGCAGCAGTGCCACCAGTGATTCCATGTAGTTGAGACGGAACTGTTCGAGTTTGTTTTGTTTATAAGCGATGTGAGACACAAACGTATAAATCAGCGCGTTTTGAATACGTGAGTCGCCATCTGGAGTGGTCAGCAGAACTTTTGCTCGGTCTAGGTTGCCTAGTTTGAAATGCAATACGCCCAACCAGAGGCTTAGCTCATCTGGCAAAACATCGAACGACGACTGCACTTGCGTCAAATACGCCTCCAGCTTTTGAGGTTCTTGCTCGTACAAAGCGAGATGCCTTGCGGTTGTGATAGCTGCAAGCTCATCAGCTTGTTGGAGAGGCTGGTTAGAAAAGACATTCTCAAACAGCATTTTTTGGTGAACGTCTGACAGTTGCCATGTACTGGCTGAAGGTGCAGGCAAGTTGAAGTACTGCGCGACATCTGAGTGAATTTGGAAGATATCCGATTGTAGGTCGGATAAGCGCAGTGTGTATTCGTTGCGAAACGCCAGTTTCCCTGTCGCAGGATAAATAAGGTTCATCTGAGCTTTCAAGGTGCCTTGCTCTGCGCCGTCTTTTAACTCTATGTTGAGTTCGTAATCACTGGTCTGCATGTTTCGCGCGCCAGGGAAATACGGCGTATGACCGATAGGATCAAGAAAGTAACTGGGAGCGTCTTGGTTGGCGATGTCGGTGTATGGATATTCGACCTGTTGTTGCAGTAAGACGGCTTTGACCAGTATGCGGTATTTTCGCGCCTGAGAGCCGATTGCATCGACACGGTTGAGCAGCAACTCGACTTTGGGGATAAGTAACTGATGACGTGTTTGTTGTGTTGAAATCTCTTGGCGTTGCCATAACAAGCTTGCGAGCGTCACGCTACAAACCGTAAGTACGGCACATAAGCTATAAGCAAAAATCAGCTTGATGTTCTTACGGTTCGTAACTTGAGATGTAATAGCACGTCGATGGTTTTTCGCTGGTGGCACTAAACGGATATTCGCAGGGTTTAGAAAGTAACCTTTGCGAGGGTAGGTGACCAAGAGCTTAGTCGCATCGTACTCGGGGAGATGCTGTTGTAGCAGCGCACGTAAGGTGCTAATGCGGTTAGTGAGTACATTCTTAGAGATGAATTTGCTCTGCCAAATGGTTTCGATAATGGTATCGGCAGAGAGCGGATGTCCCACGCTTGTTAGCAGCAGCTCTAATAACTCAATGGTACGAGGTTCGAGATCAATCGCGACAGTGTCTTGATGAAGAGTTTGTGTCTTCGGATTATAGACCAACTCGCCAATCGCAATACAACTGTGAGTTTGTTTGGCTTGTTGCAAAAAATCGCGCATACCGCACCGCGTTATTTGGAAATGGCGAAATATTATATAGCGATTGGAGCGCGAAATCTTATAAATTGCGCTCCAATTATCATCAAAAGTTTATGAACCGTAGGTCACGGAATAGCGATGAGGCTTATGGTTCATCGCTAACACGACATTCAGTGCAAACGCGCCCAAAATCGAAAGACCAATTACTTCTGGAGTGACAAAGAAGAATGACGCAAACAGGATGCACGCATCGATTGCCATTTGGCTTTTGCCAACTGAAATGCCAAATTTGTCCTGAATAAATAAACACAGCACGTTAAAGCCACCTAAGCTGGAGCGATGTCGGAACAAGATCAGCATACCGAGTCCCATTAAAAGCCCACCTGCGACGGCACAATAAACTTCATTTACCGATTCGAGCGAGATTAGCAAATAAAGATGATCGGCAAAGATAGAAACCAAAGCGCCAGAAATGGCACTATTAATGGCGAAATGACGGCCGAAGCGTTTCCATGCTAGCAAGTAAAAAGGACTGTTTGCTAAAAAGTACAGCACACCAAACGTAAAAGGTGTAAATTGGCTAATAAGCAGAGCCAATCCTGTCGTCCCCCCTGTTAGGAGGTTTGCGGATTGGAGAAAGAAAACGCCTTGAGCTACCAAAAAGGTACCCGTGAAAATCGCTATCCAGTCTTCTTTTAATGAGTGTTTTTCCATCAATGTTGCAGTCATTAGTGATAAATAAGGCGTGCATAGTAGTAAAAAGATGATCTTTTCGGTAGCTAGAGGGTAAAATTTACGGTAAACCTATGTAATTGCTGTTTTACAGGGTGTAAAGCACAAAATTGACAGGCAATAGATCGTCGTTATGCAATTGCAATGCGGGCGTGATACAGATTGCTTGCCATCATGAAAAAACTGCATGAGAAAAATTGTAAATTTCTCTTTATGACCCAGATCAAATTATGTAGAATGCGCGCCATTAGGGTGACGAAAACGTTTGCGTAGGGTCATTCAACAGTTTTTTTGCAACTTTCAGTACTAATCTGAGTCAGGAGATACAGATGCTTAAGCGTGATATGAACATCGCAGATTACGATGCGGAACTGTTCGCAGCTATCCAGGAAGAAACTCTTCGCCAGGAAGAACACATTGAACTTATCGCTTCTGAAAACTACACAAGCCCACGTGTAATGGAAGCGCAAGGTTCTCAGCTAACGAACAAATACGCTGAAGGCTACCCAGGCAAGCGTTACTACGGCGGTTGTGAGTACGTAGATAAAGCGGAACAACTTGCTATCGACCGTGCATGCAAACTGTTCGGTTGTGAATACGCGAACGTACAGCCTCACTCAGGTTCTCAAGCAAACAGCGCAGTTTACATGGCGCTTCTTAACCCAGGCGATACAGTTCTAGGCATGAGCCTAGCGCACGGTGGTCACCTGACTCACGGTTCTCCAGTTAACTTCTCTGGTAAGCACTACAACGTTATCCCTTACGGTATCGATGAAGCGGGTCAAATTAACTACGACGAGATGGAACAGCTAGCGCTTGAGCACAAGCCTAAGATGATCATCGGTGGTTTCTCTGCTTACTCGCAAATCGTTGATTGGAAGCGCATGCGTGAAATCGCTGACAAAGTAGATGCTTACCTTTTCGTTGATATGGCGCACGTAGCGGGTCTTATCGCAGCAGGCGAATACCCAACACCTGTTCCACACGCTCACGTGGTAACAACAACGACGCACAAAACACTAGCAGGTCCTCGCGGTGGTCTTATCTTGTCAAATGCTGGCGAAGATATGTACAAGAAATTGAACTCAGCAGTGTTCCCTGGTGGTCAAGGTGGCCCTCTAATGCACGTTATCGCTGGTAAAGCAGTAGCGTTCAAAGAAGCGATGGAGCCAGAGTTCAAAGCTTACCAAGCTCGCGTAGTGAAAAACGCAAAAGCAATGGTTGGTCAATTCCAAGAGCGTGGCTACAAAATCGTATCTAACGGCACAGAAAACCATTTGTTCCTTGTGGACCTGATCGACAAAGACATCACTGGTAAAGACGCAGACGCGGCACTAGGTGCAGCAAACATCACAGTGAACAAAAACTCAGTACCAAATGACCCACGCAGCCCATTCGTAACGTCTGGTATCCGTGTTGGTACGCCAGCGATCACTCGCCGTGGCTTCACTGAAGAAGACGCAAAAGAGCTAGCAAACTGGATGTGTGACGTTCTAGATAACATCGGCAACGAAGAAGTTATCGAAGCGACTAAACAGAAAGTGCTCGAAATTTGTAAGCGTCTACCGGTTTACGCCTAACTGTTCTTCATAGAATGAGTCAATTTCGGTGTCGAACATACTCACTTGCTCGCGCAAACTCCGTGTGTTCTCCTAGAACTCGACTCGTCTATTTTGAACATTGATACACTAAAGGTCCTCAATTGAGGGCCTTTTTGTTTGTCTGGCGTTTGGAATGAGATATAGCGAAGAGTGTGTGATAAGGGGATGGCTACCAACACTGTCTCTTTTCAATATATTCAAACCACGTCATTCCGACGAGCCTAGGCGAGATCAGGAATCTTGTTGAGGCACACTCTTTTACTCAGAGTTTCCCTAAAAATCATCAGTACTCTGAAAACTGATTCTGAATCACGCTCGTTCCTCGCTGTTCAGAATGACGGTGGTAGAATGGCTTTTTATCATCATTTGCCAGATACAAAAAAGGTTGGCACTGAGCCAACCTTTCTTTTCAAAACAAGCGAGAGCTTATTTAATCTCGATACCTTGAGCCTGCATATCGGCATGGTAAGAAGAGCGAACAAATGGACCACACGCTGCGTGCGTGAAGCCAAGCTCTAGTGCAACTTCTTTTAGCTCGTCAAACTCTGATGGCGGAACGTAACGCTCTACTGGCAAGTGGTGACGGCTTGGCGCTAAGTACTGACCTAGAGTCAGCATCGTTACGCCGTGTGCGCGTAGATCTTTCAGTACTTCGATGATTTCTTCTTTGGTTTCACCAAGACCCATCATCAAACCAGATTTGGTCGGTACATCTGGATGCTGCTCTTTGAACTTCTTAAGAAGCTCCAGCGACCACTTGTAGTTTGCACCTGGGCGAGCTTTACGGTAAAGACGTGGCGCTGTTTCTAGGTTGTGGTTGAAGACATCTGGCGGGTTATCTTTCATTAGATCAAGCGCTACGTCCATACGACCACGGAAGTCAGGAACCAGAGTTTCAATCTTAATATGAGGGTTCAACGCACGGATCTCGCGGTTACAATCGGCAAAGTGCTGTGCACCACCATCACGCAGATCGTCACGGTCTACAGAAGTGATTACTACGTATTTCAGCTTCATATCGGCGATGGTTTTCGCCAGTTTTTGAGGCTCTTCTGCTTCCGGTGGTAATGGGCGGCCATGAGCAACGTCACAGAAAGGACAACGACGAGTACAAATGGCACCTAGGATCATGAAGGTAGCTGTACCGTGGTTAAAACATTCCGCTAGGTTAGGGCAAGATGCTTCTTCACATACGGAGTGAAGTTTATTCTTGCGCATCGCCGCCTTGATGTCTTGAATTCGTTGGCTGTCGGCTGGTAGCTTGATCTTCATCCAATCAGGCTTACGTAGCACTTCTTTCTGCTCTGTAGGCATGTTCTTTACGGGAATCAATGCCATTTTATCGGCGTCACGATATTTAACGCCTTTTTCCATCTGGATTGGTTTGCTCATGCTTTATTACCTTGAGAAGGTGCTTCTGTGCTGAATTCTACTTGCTCATAGTCGAGCAAAGTAACGAGTTCTTCTATTAATTGTTTTTCTACGGCTTCTACATTGTCTGGGCCGCCAAATTGGCTGACCTGAACCATTTCCATACCTTCATAACCACAAGGGTTAATACGCAGAAACGGTGTTAAATCCATATTTACGTTCAAGGCTAAGCCATGAAACGAGCATCCTTTACGAATGCGTAAACCGAGAGAGCATATTTTTTTACCGTCAACGTAAACGCCTGGTGCGTCAGGTCGCGCGGCCGAATCGATATTGTATGCTTTTAGCGTGTTGATCACGAGGTTCTCGATAGTGGTAACGAGATCTCGTACACCTAATTTTTTGCGGCGTAAGTTGATCAAGAAATAGGCGACCAACTGACCAGGGCCATGATACGTAACCTGGCCTCCGCGATCACTTTGTACAACAGGAATGTCACCAGTGTTAATAAGGTGCTCAGCTTTACCTGCCTGACCTTGCGTAAATACTGGGTTATGTTCTACCAACCAGACTTCATCAGGGGTTTCTTCTGTGCGTTGGTCGGTGAACTCATGCATCGCCTTCCATACAGGCTCATAGTCTTGGCGGCCAAGTCGTTTTACAACAAGTTGGTGTTGCATGGGAATTCCTGTTGCTAATATATAAAGTTTTTGGATTATAAACCGGATAACCCTGATGCTCTACCGCTGAGTAACAGATTTTTAACTGAAAGCGATGTAAAGTTTTGTTATCTGGTTGATAAATAAAAAGAAAGCAGCCGAAGCTGCTTTCAAAAAAAATTTAATCTATCAAAAAATTATAGAACCATGCGCACGATGTCAATTTCACCTAACTCTTTGTATAGCGTCTCAACTTGCTCGATAGACGTTGCAGTGATGTTGATTGATACCGAGTGGTAGTTGCCCTTAGCACTTGGTTTAACGGTCGGGCTGTAGTCACCTGGAGCATGGCGCTGAATAACTTCAAGAACAAGCTCTGGAAGTTCAGGCTTTGCATGACCCATTACCTTGTAAGTAAATGAACAAGGGAACTCAAGCAGGTCTTTTAATTTTGCATCAGAGTTGATGGTTAGCATATCGATAACTCCAGTAGATATTCGTTGCGGTGCGAAATAGTACAGTCAAATTAGGGGGAACTCAAGACGAGGATCTCAAACTTAAAAAGCCGCCCTTTCAGGCGGCTTTGCGAATAAGTTTGCTACTCTCACGTTCTTCTTAGAAGAAGCTCTTGAATAACAATACGATGTAATCCCACATGCGGCTAAATAGACTACCTTGCTCTACGGTTTCTAGTGCCATTAGTGGGTATTCGGCAATATCTTCACCATCGATCTGATAGTATAGCTTACCAACTACATCACCTTTATTAATTGGGGCTTCTAGCTCTTTTTCAAGGACGAAGCTGGCTTTTAGGTTTTTCGCTTCACCACGTGGTAGTGTTACGTAAGTATCTTGGTCAAGGCCCAACGCTACAGTGTCTTTGTTACCCATCCACACTTTTTCTTCAACGAACGTTTCACCTGCTTTGTGCGGCGCTACTGTTTCGAAGAAACGGAAGCCGTAGCTTAGTAGCTTTTTGCTTTCTGACTTACGAGCATTGGCATCTTTAGTACCCATAACGACCGCAACCAAGCGCATTTGACCTTCAGTTGCTGAACTTACTAGGCTGTAACCCGCATTACTTGTGTGACCCGTTTTGATGCCGTCAACGTTCATGCTCTTATCCCAAAGTAGACCGTTACGGTTGTATTGGGTGATGCCGTTGTAAGTAAATTTCTTCTCTGAGTACACGCGGTACTCATTTGGTACGTCACGGATCAGGGCTTTACCTAGCAATGCCATGTCGTATGGTGTCGAGTACAGCTCGGCGTTATCTAGACCATGAACGTTGGCAAAGTGCGAGTTCGTCATACCTAGTGTGTTGGCCCAAGCGTTCATTAGGTCAACAAACGCATCTTCTGAGCCTGCAATGTGTTCAGCCATTGCTACACAGGCATCGTTACCAGACTGGACAATGATACCGCGGTTTAGGTCACGTACTTTTACAGTTGTGCCTACTTCAATGAACATTTTTGATGATTCAGGGAAGTTTTTCGCCCATGCATTTTTACTGATGGTGACATCGTCATCTTCTGAGATATTACCACGCGCTAGTTCTTGGCCGATTACGTAGCTTGTCATCATCTTAGTCAGACTAGCTGGAGACAATTTTGTGTTCATCTCTTTCTCTGCCAGTACTTTACCTGAATGGTAATCCATCAGTACGTAGCCCTTCGCCGCGATTTGAGGGGCATCTGGAACAACGATAGGTGATGCAAGAGCAGATTGAGCGAAAGTTGCAGAAAGGGCAACCGAAGAAACGAGAATAGATTTCACAAACTTATTTTTATTCATGGTAATTCAAATTTTTGGGTTAACTGCGGACATCTTATCAGAATCCCCAGCTATGTAAGAGGGGATCGAGGAGAAATTCATGACACTAGGTCATTTGGCAGTGTTGTGTTTTTTAATAAATGCAGACGAATAGCCGAGCAACTTTACTTTATCTAGAGTGGCTTGCGTCAGGGAATAGTCAGTAAATGGCCCTAACAACAAGCGATAAGACTCTTTCGCATTTTCTAGGAAAGTTTCTGTATCCAATTTTTGACCAAGCTCGGTGCCTAAAGTTCGCGCGCGCTCTTCATTTTTTGATGATGCCACTTGAATAACGTACTTAGGGTGCGCTTCTAATGATTTTTTATCCGTGGGCTGATTGATACTGATTACTTCAATTTCCACGTTCGCTGTACCTGTTTTTATCACATCTAACTTATGTGCTGCGGCATAGCTTAAATCGATAATACGGCCATCGTGAAACGGACCTCGGTCATTAACTCGTACTACGGTAGTTTTGCCGTTGTCAGTGTTGGTGACTTTTACGTAACTTGGTAACGGTAGCGTTTTATGCGCAGCCGTCATTGAGTACATGTCATAGATTTCGCCATTAGAAGTCAAATGACCTTGGAACTTCTTCCCATACCAAGACGCTCGGCCTTTTTCCTTAAAGCCTTTGGCATCGCGAACTATCTTGTAGTCTTTTCCGCGCAAGTGGTAATCCTTGTTGCCACCTAAGCTGTAAGGTTCATATTTAGGGTGCGCATCCTCGATGTGTTCGACTGAAAGCGGTGTATCAGGTGCAACATCGGATTCGAGTTCGTAACGGCCGTCTTGCGTTTTTTGGCTGGTGGATGAACAGCCTGCCAAAATAAGAGCTGAGAAAACCAAGGAATATAAAGCGCGTTTTTGCATGTCTAGGTCGCCTTAGAGAATGCTTTTCGGTGCGTATGAATTGACATCAGAATACCAAAGCCAGCCATCAAGGTTACCATTGATGTGCCGCCATAACTAATGAGTGGCAACGGTACACCTACTACAGGTAGGATGCCACTTACCATGCCAATATTTACAAAAATATACACGAAGAAGCTGAGTACAATACTGCCTGCCATCATTCGTCCAAATGCGGTTTGCGCTTGGCTGGCGAGGTATAAACCTCGTCCAATAATAAATAGATAGATGGCTAAAAGGCAAAGGAAGCCAATCATACCCCATTCTTCAGCAATTACTGCAAAGATAAAGTCAGTGTGTCGTTCAGGAAGAAATTCCAGTTGTGACTGAGTACCTTGCAACCAGCCTTTACCGGAAATACCACCGGAGCCAATCGCAATTTTACTCTGAATAATGTGGTAGCCCGCACCAAGCGGATCTGACTCTGGATTAAACAGAGTACGAACTCGTACTTTTTGATACTCACGCATCAAGAAAAACCACAAAATCGGAATGAAACCACCCAGTGCAATTGCAGCACCAGCGATGATTTTCCAACTAATGCCCGCGAGGAAGATAACAAAAATACCGGAAGCGGCGATTAGGATAGAGGTCCCTAAGTCAGGCTGCTTTGCAATGAGGATGGTTGGCAAGCAGACCATAATCAGTGCAACGATGAGTGTTTTTAGTGTTGGCGGAAGGGGCTGTCGACCAACATAGCGTGCCACCATTAATGGCACCGCGAGCTTCAATAACTCGGAAGGTTGAAAGCGCACAAAACCGAGGTTAAGCCAACGCTGTGCGCCTTTCGAGGCTTCACCGAAAAACAGCACGCCAAAGAGCAGTATGACGCCGCCGACGAACATCAAAGGTGCCAAGCTCTCGTAGGTTCGTGGAGAAAGCTGCGCAAGAACGATCATCACAACGAGTGAAAGCACCATCCGCATAGCTTGGCGATCCATCATCAGTAAACTTTGGCCACTAGCGCTGTACATGATCACGAGGCCAAACCCCATCAGGGCCAATATGCCAAGTAGGAGTGGTAAGTCGATATGGAAGCGTTCAAACAGGGCGCGATTTTTACCTGTAGAGGGATCCATCTTCATTACTGTTTTACCTCTTTCTTCGCATTGTTTTCAGGCTCAATTTCTTCTGGGCCAAGAACGACTCGGTCAAAAATTTTCCTTACTACTGGGGCACCGTTGCTAGAACCACCGCCGGCGTTTTCTAGTACTACAGTGACGACCACTTTAGGATCATCAAATGGTGCGAAGCCAGTAAATAACGCATGGTCACGTAAGTGCTCGGCGATCTCATCTGCGTTGTACTCTTCGTTTTCACCCAGACCGAAGACTTGCGCAGTACCTGATTTACCCGCTGTTTGATAACTCATTTTGTAGAATGATCGGCGAGCTGTTCCGCGCGTGCCATGGTTTACACGACGCATGCCTTCTTTCGCCATATCCCAGTACTTTTTCGGTACGTTCTTGATTGGCGGGTAAGTCACGTATTCTGTTGTTTGTTGTTCTTCGAAGTCGTTGCCGTTCTCTATCGTCGCTTTTAGTAAGTGAGGTGCAATCACTTCTCCCTCATTTACTAATACGGAGGTCGCTTTGGCGATTTGCATTGGTGTTGCTGTCCAATAACCTTGGCCGATACCCACAGGGATCGTATCGCCTTTGTACCACGGGGTTTTATGGCGAGACATTTTCCAGTCACGAGTCGGCATATTCGCCTTACTTTCTTCGTAGATATCGATGCCAGTGTAATCACCAAAACCGAACATCATCATCCAATTCGAGATACGGTCAATACCCATGTCATAAGCGATTTGATAGTAGAAGGTATCAACAGACTCTTCGATCGACTTAATGATATCGACGCGTCCGTGTCCCCAACGCAGCCAGTCACGGAATGGGCGAGTGTTGGAGTTTGGTATGCGCCAATAACCTGGATCATTTCGCGTAGTGTTCGGTGTGACGACACCTTCTTGTAGCGCGGCTACCGCCATAAATGGTTTGATGGTAGACGCGGGTGGATAAATGCCAAGTGTGGTTCGGTTGACCAAGGGACGGTTTTTATCGTTCAAAAGGGCGCGATAGTCTTTACCTGAGATTCCGTGCACGAACGAGTTAGGGTCGTAGCTAGGGCTTGAAACCATAGCCAGTACGCCGTTGTCTCTAGGATCGATCACTACAGCACTGCCTCGGCGGCCATCCAACAATTGGTGTACGTACAGCTGCAAGTTGATATCAAGGTTTAAAACGATGTCTTTTCCGGGTACAGGTGGAACGTACTTTAACGTACGAATTACTCGGCCGCGGCTGTTTACCTCGACTTCTTGATATCCGGCCGTACCGTGTAAGAGGTCTTCGTAGTATTTTTCGATACCCAGCTTACCAATGTCGCGAGTGGCTTGATAGTTTGCGTCTTTTTCTTCTCGGATCAGGCGCTGCATGTCGCGATCATTGATTCGAGAAACGTAACCAATCACGTGGGTTAAGACTTCGCTGAAAGGGTAATAGCGCTTTAAGGTCGCACTTATTTCTACACCAGGAAAGCGGTACTGATTGACGGAGAATACCGCTACTTGTTTTTCGTTCAGTTGGGTAAGCAGTGGGACCGACTTAAATCGACGAGTCCGTTTACGCTCTTGGTGGAAACGTTCAATCTGATCTGGGGTAATTTCCAGAATGGTTTGTAGTTCTTGGATGGTTGCATCAATGTCTTTAATTTTTTCTGGAGTCAGTTCTAAGTTAAAGACGGGACGGTTCTCTGCCAGTAAAACACCATTTCGATCATAAATCAGACCTCGGTTAGGCGCGATAGGAACCACTTTGATACGGTTATCGTTCGAGCGGGTTTGATAATCTTGAAACTGGTTCACCTGAATGTTGTACATGTTGGCGACCAGAGCTCCCATCAAGAGAACAATACCGATAAAAGCGACAATAGCGCGGCTGGCAAACAGACGCGCTTCGGCTTGATAATCTCGGATTTGACTGCGGCGCTTACGAATCATTAACGCTTGGCTCTAAAGTTAAACAACGATTATTCGCGGTGGTAAGGATGGTTCGCGGTGATGCTCCACGCTCGGTACAAGCTTTCTGCCATTACGATACGCACTAAAGGGTGGGGTAGCGTTAAGGCAGACAATGACCAGCTTTGGTCTGCTGCAGCTTTGCATGCAGGAGCGAGTCCTTCAGGACCGCCGATTAAGATTGATACATCACGGCCATCTAATTTCCAAGCTTCTAACTGCTCAGCGAGTTGAGGAGTGTCCCATTTTTTACCTGGGATATCTAACGTGACGATACGGTTGCCTTTTGGTACCGCAGCGAGCATCGCTTCCCCTTCTTTTTGCAGGATACGAGCGATATCGGCATTTTTTCCACGTTTGCCAGCAGAGATTTCAATCAACTCCAATGGCATATCATGTGGGAAACGGCGACGATATTCTTGAAAGCCTTCCTCAACCCATTTTGGCATTTTTGTGCCAACAGCAATTAGTTGAATTTTCAAAAGGTTAACCCCAGAGTTTTTCTAGCTGGTAGAGTTCGCGGTGCTCTTCTTGCATCACGTGAAGCATGGCGTCGCCCATATCTAGGACTACCCATTCACCTTCGTTTTCACCTTCCATTCCTAGTGGCTCGAGACCGGCTTTTTTCACTTCTGTTGCAACGTGGTCAGCGATGGATGAAACGTGGCGTTTGGATGTGCCAGTACAGATGATCATGTAATCTGTAACGCTTGATTTATCTTCCACATTTAGGACGATAATGTCTTCCGCTTTCATGTCGTCGGCTTTGTCAGCTAAAAAGTCTTTCAGTTCTTCGCGAAGCACTCGGTTTTCCTCGGTTTGTCTCTTATCTCTACAGTGTTTTACATTCTTGCTTGCAAAACAGGTCGCGCACTATATCACGCTTTGATTTTTAAATTGCCAGCTTAATATCAGGAGAGCAGGTTTCTAAGCTCAACTGATGAATAGTTGGCCATACAGACTCGTCATATTGAGTTTTGGCTTTTATCTCTGCTTGAGCCAACAAGGAGAGCAATGCACAAATACGACTCGCCGATAAGCGGGTCAGTGCTGCGTTATAGAGTGGACGCTTGTTTTGCCAAACTCGATATTTCTCAAATACCTGGTTCATTCCCATTTGAGTTAAGTCTTGATGCATATTTAAAAGTTGGCTCAACTCTTTTTGTACACTTCGAATCAAGATCACGGTCTCGACCCCTTCCGCCTCAAGTTGGCGAAGAATACGTTGTGCACGGTTTGCTTTACCTGCCAGTAAGGCGTCGATCCAGTTAAACGTAGTGAAGTGATTATGGCGACTTAGGGCTTCCTCTAAACGTATGATAGTCAGCTCACCATCCGGGTAGAGTAGGGCCAATTTCTCTAAGCTTTGTGACAATGCAAATAGGTTACCTTCATGCCATTGAGCCAACATTTGCAGTGATTGTTGATCGGGTTTTAGGCCCAACGTGCAGCAACGTGCCTGAATGAACATAGGTAAGCGTTGTAGATCTGGCGACAAACAGCTTACCCAGTCGCCTTTTGAGCTTAATGCTTTGAACCATTTCGCATTTTCTTGGGCTTTGGTCAGTTTGCTACCAACAATGACGAGCATGATGTCATCATGCAGCATATCACACAGTGTTTGCAGCTCTTTGCTGACGGCGGTTGTCACGCCACTCTCTGGAATTTCAAGCTCGATCAATTGACGGTTTGAGAACAGGCTCATCGCTTGGAAGCAATCGTAAACTTGATTCCAGTCGATGCTTGCGTCTACCGCAAAACGGTGTTTTTCCTCAAAACCTTGTTGAAACGCTGCCTTTTGGATTGCTTGGCGGCTCTCTTGAATCAGTAACGGCTCATTACCAAAGATTAGGTAAACTTGTTTAACGTGTTTAGTTAAATGATCCGTTAATTTATCGGCATAAATTCGCATAGTGATTAAGAGTTTGTGTTCGCTGGCTCAGAGATTTGTCCTGCTTCATATTCGGCACGAATACGGCCCAACTGGCGCATCATCTGTTTTGCAGCTTGCAAGCGCATCTCGTCTTCAATTACGTCACGTTCAACAGATTTTGCAAGTGCCGTCAACGGGTTGTCTAGGTAGTTGCGGTTTACTGTTGTCGTAAAGTTTTTAGAGCCATAGCCAGGAATCGTCACACGGTATTTTACTACGTATGTCAGCTCTTTTTCTGCTGCACGGCTATTTTGATACAGAGACAGTGTACGCTCATCGATAGTCGCTTCCGTCAAATGAAGGTTGGGTACAGTCGATGATGGTTGAACAAGTTCAACTTTGTTCAGTTCGAGTTGAGAGCGAACATAGCGAGTTAATTCACTGTATTCATCGTAGCTGGAGAAAGACATAGTGTGCAGCTCTTCCGGTACGGAATACTCGCCGCGAAGGTGAAAACCACAGGCAGAAAGAAGCCCCGCTAATACCAATACCACTGGTAGTTTAATCAAAGAGAAAAAGCGCATTGATTGTATTCATCCTAAATTGAAGGGGTTATTTACCTTAAACCACTCATGTGAATGGTTTGAGGTAAATAAACAGGGTAGCGAACTACCCTGTTTAATGACTCTTGGTTAACAAATAAGTTCGCTAAACAGAGACAAATTGCAAGCTGTGATTAGTTTGCAACGATGTTCAGCAGTTTACCTGGAACGTAAATGACTTTACGAATAGTCAGGCCATCAGTGAACTTAACCACGTTTTCGTCGTTTAGACCAAGCTGTTCGATATCGTCTTTAGAGATATCCGCTGGGACTGTTAGCTTCGCACGTAGCTTACCGTTAACTTGAACAACGATAGTTTTTTCGTCTTCAACTAGCGCTTTTTCGTCAAACGTCGGCCATGCCGCGTTATCAATGTCTGTTTCACCTAGTGCTGCCCATAGCTCGTATGAGATATGCGGAGTGATAGGGTAAAGCATGACAACAATAGCTTTCAGTGCTTCGTCAAGGATTGCACGATCTTGCGCAGATTCTTGAGGCGCTTTCGCTAGTTTGTTCATCAGCTCCATGATCGCTGCGATCGCGGTGTTGAATGTTTGACGACGAGCGATATCGTCCGTCACTTTCGCGATAGTTTTGTGAACGTCACGGCGAAGTGCTTTTTGATCACCAGAAAGCGCTGCGGTATCTACTGCTTCTGCTGCGCCTTTCGCTGTGTGCTCTTTCACTAGTTTCCAAACACGTTTCAGGAAGCGATTCGCACCTTCTACGCCAGACTCTTGCCATTCAAGCGTCATGTCCGCTGGAGACGCGAACATCATGAATAGACGTACTGTGTCAGCGCCGTACTTGTCTACCATTTCTTGAGGGTCGATACCGTTGTTCTTAGACTTAGACATCTTGATCATGCCTGAGTGCGTTACATCGCGACCTTCAGTGTCTTTAGCAGAAGTAATGCGGCCTTTACCATCACGTTCAACGGCTACGTCTGTTGGAGCTACCCACTCTTTACCGCCTTTCTCGTTCTCGAAGTAGAACGCGTCTGCCAGTACCATGCCTTGACACAGTAGCTGCTTGAACGGTTCGTCAGACGTTACGTAGCCCGCGTCACGTAGCAACTTGTGGAAGAAGCGAGAGTACAGTAGGTGCATACAAGCGTGCTCGATACCGCCGATGTACTGGTCTACTGGTAGCCAGTAGTTTGCTTTTTCTGGATCTAGGATGTCGTCTGCTTGCGGTGAACAGTAACGCGCGTAGTACCAAGAAGATTCCATGAACGTATCGAACGTATCTGTCTCACGTAGAGCAGGTTCGCCGTTGAATGTGGTCTTCGCCCATTCTTTATCTGCTTTGATTGGGCTGGTTACGCCGTCCATTACCACGTCTTCTGGAAGAATCACTGGTAGTTGGTCAGCAGGTACTGGGTGAACTTCACCGTCTTCAGTCGTTACCATTGGGATTGGTGCGCCCCAGTAACGTTGACGAGATACACCCCAGTCGCGTAGACGGAAGTTTACAGTCTTAGTGCCTTTGCCTTCTGCTTCTAGCTTCGCTGCAATTGCATCGAACGCCGCTTGGAATTCTAGGCCGTCGAATTCACCTGAATCGAACAGTATGCCTTTCTCAGTGTATGCTGCTTCAGAGATGTCTAGCTCGCTGCCATCAGCAGGCTTGATAACTGGCACGATGTCTAGACCGTACTTCGTTGCGAACTCGTAGTCACGTTGGTCGTGTGCAGGTACTGCCATTACCGCGCCTGTACCGTAGTCCATCAGTACGAAGTTTGCTACGTAAACAGGAACTTCACGGCCGTTCAATGGATGAATAGCAGTAAGGCCAGTAGCCATACCTTTCTTCTCCATTGTCGCTAGCTCAGCTTCTGCAACCTTGTTGTTCTTACATTCGTCGATAAACGCTGCAAGCTCTGGATTGTTCTCTGCAGCAAGAGCTGCAAGAGGGTGGCCGGCTGCGATGCCCACGTAAGTCACACCCATTAGCGTATCTGGACGTGTTGTGTAAACTTCTAGGTCTTGTTGACCCTTAACTTCAAACTTCAGCTCAACGCCTTCAGAGCGGCCAATCCAGTTGCGCTGCATGGTTTTCACCATTTCAGGCCAACCTTCAAGCTTGTCTAGGTCGTCTAGTAGCTCTTGAGCATATTCAGTGATTTTGATGAACCATTGAGGGATTTCTTTTTGCTCTACAGGCGTATCACAACGCCAGCAACAACCGTCTTCAACCTGCTCGTTTGCAAGAACAGTTTGGTCGTTAGGACACCAGTTAACAGAAGACGTCTTTTTGTAAACTAAACCTTTCTCGTAAAGTTTAGTGAAGAACTCTTGTTCCCAGCGGTAGTACTCCGGTGTACATGTTGCGAATTCACGGTTCCAATCGTAACCAAAGCCTAGAAGCTTAAGTTGGTTCTTCATGTATTCGATGTTTTCGTAAGTCCAAGGTGCTGGCGCAGTTTTGTTTTTTACTGCTGCGTTTTCTGCAGGTAGACCGAATGCGTCCCAACCGATTGGTTGCATCACGTTTTTGCCTTGTAGGCGTTGGAAACGAGATACTACATCACCGATAGTGTAGTTGCGCACGTGACCCATGTGCAGTCGACCACTTGGGTATGGGAACATGGATAGACAGTAGAATTTTTCTTTATTTGGGTCTTCACTTACAACAAAGGTTTTGTTGTCATCCCAGTGCTTTTGAACTTTTTGTTCAATATCTTGTGGGTTGTATTGTTCTTGCATCGATGGTATCCGTTATCTTGGAATTTGTGAGTTCGGTTAGAACAGACTTAAATAGATCGTCATAGAATACCTAAAGCTAGGGATCACAACAATAGCCAATCTGTACCCATGCGCCCTTAAGTGACGCAGGTAGGAGAAAGATGGAGGTCAGTTATGCCTAAACGTAAAACAGGTTATGAGGAAATGCTCGAGGATGTGATTGAAACCTTGAAGCACAGTCCGGAAGAAGTTAACAAAGCGATTGAGACGTCGGGCAAAGTGGTGGATGCTGCTAATGACTTGACCAAAGATGAATTGGCTTTAATCAAAGCGTACCTTAAAGCAGACTTAAAAGAGTTTTCAGAGAGTTACGAGGACAGTAAAAGCGGCCCGTTTTACTTAACGATTGCGGATTCGATATGGCAAGGGCTGTTAGAGATTACAGACCGAACTAAAGTTGAGTGGGTTGAGTTGTTCGATGACTTAGAGCATCAAGGGCTATATGAAGCAGGAGAGGTGATAGGCTTAGGTACTTTGGTCTGTGATGAGTGTGGTCACAAGACAACGTATAACCACCCAACTGTAATCATTCCGTGTATTAAATGTGGTCACAAAGGCTTTACTCGCCAGTCATTAAAGCCATAAATGGCGCGTAACGACTGTATAATGTAATGAATAAAAAAGAGGCTTGGTCGCCTCTTTTTTGTCTTTTCTACTTTCAAGCTGTTATCAGCTCTGTTTTCTTCTTAAACCGAAAGCCAGCGCTAAACTTAACCCTACCCAAATATACAATGGCCAAGTACCAACGATTCGATATGGCGTTTTCCCATCGGTTGGGGTGAGCTCTGCGCGCAGTACTGCAGTTTCAAACTGCGGTACTTGCTCAACGATTTTACCCTTGTGATCGGTTACCGCTGTTAATCCGTTGTTAGTCGAGCGGATGAGCGGTTTACCTAATTCTAAGGCACGCATACGGGCGATCTCCATATGCTGAAGAGGGCCGATAGAGTGACCAAACCATGCGTCGTTCGATAGCGTTAGAATGAAGTCTGTTTCGTCAGTCACATTTTGACGCACTTGCTCATTAAAGATGATCTCATAGCAAAGCGCTGGTGCCATGTGCATGCCATTCGCAACGATGTTGGGCTGCACAAAAGCCCCACGGCTAAACGACGACATCGGTAAGTTAAAGAATGGCGCTAATGGGCGCAAAATATCTTCAAATGGTACAAACTCACCAAACGGTAATAGGTGATGCTTATGGTAGCGTTCGCTCAAGTCGAAACTGTAGTCACCGTATGGTGTGATGCCAAGGGACAGGATACTGTTGTAGAACTGTCGATCTTCAGCTTGGTTGACGACACCAGTGATGATTGCGCTGTTATTCATTTTTGCTGCACTGTCGATATTGCTCAAAAATGAAGGCACTTCAATTTCAAAAGCAGGAATTGCAGCTTCTGGCCAGACGATAATATCAGCGTCCCAGTTTTCACGAGTGAGATCGGCGTATTTCATGATGGTTGGCCAACGTTGGCTTGGCAGCCACTTAAGGTTTTGGTCAACGTTACCTTGAATCAGCGCGAGCTTAGTCGTGTCTTCTGGCCGAGGTGTTACCCAATCGTAGTTACGAATCCCAAAGCCTGTGCTGAGTAGTACCGCAGGAATAATCACCATCAGCCACTGTTTATGAACCCAAGCATAGGCTAATGCCCCCGCACTAATAAGGATAAACAGAGTGAGCAGTTCCACGCCACCGATAGGCGCAAAGCTTGCTAGTGGAGCATCAATCTGGCTGTAGCCTAGCCATAGCCACGGGAAGCCGGTCATCACCCAACCACGCAACCAATCACTGATTAGCCATAAAGCGGGCGCAGCGAGAAGTGCTTTTGTGAGCGTAAATTGAGGAAAGAGTTTGTTGTTGAGCCAAGCAAATAAGCCGGAATAAACAGCCAAGTAGGCGACAAGCAAGCCCATTAAAAATAAATTAGCAATCAGTGGCATGCCACCAAAGCCGGAGATACTGACGTACACCCAGCTGACGCCAGTTGCAAATTGACCCAACCCCCAAGCATAGCCAATCCACAGTGCGCGTTTCGGAGTTTGGTTAGCAAGAAGAATCAGTAGAATAGCTGGGCTAAGAATGGCAACAGGCCACAACTGGTAAGGTGCAAAAGCGAGCGTAGTAGAGGCGCCAACAAAAGCGGCCACTAAGGGCCGCTTGAGGCGATGAAAGAGTTCATTCATCATTATAATTTTCTGAGATTCCCAATGGGTATCGCGTTACTCTTGAGTGGCTTCAACCAGTGTTTCTTCGTCTGGGATCGTCACTTGGAGTTGAATGACACGACGGTTATCGGCAGCGGTGACTTTGAAGTTGTAACCTTCAATTTCAACCAGTTCACCACGAGAAGGTAAGTGACCAAAGGCAGTCATGACCATGCCACCAACGGTATCTACTTCCTCATCGCTGAAGTTAGTTCCAAATGTCTCATTAAACTCTTCGATGGTTGTCAGCGCTCTGACAGCAAACGTATGCTTGCTAAGCTTACGAATGTCTGTCTCTTCGCTTTCATCGAATTCATCTTCGATATCCCCGACGATTTCTTCAAGGATATCTTCAATGGTCACAAGACCAGAAACACCACCGAATTCATCGACAACAATGGCCATATGATAACGTTCTTCACGGAACTCTTTCAGCAGTCGATCAACGCGTTTACTTTCCGGTACCACAACGGCTGGTCGAATAACTTCTTCGATATCAAATGGATTACTGCCTGAGCCTAAGTATTTAAGTAAGTCCTTCGCAAGAAGAATGCCTTCCACATGGTCTTTATCTTCGCTGATCACAGGGTAGCGAGAGTGTTGAGCATCGGTAATCAAGGCAACCAAGGTATCAAGGTCGTGAGTACGCTCAACCGTAACCATTTGCGAACGCGGGATCATAATGTCACGCACGCGCATTTCGGAGATTTCCATAACACCTTCAAGCATATCGCGGGTGTCATGGTCAATCAGGTCATTGACTTCAGAGTCACGGATAACATCCACAAGCTCTTGGCGATCTTTTGGCTCGCCCTGAAATAATTGACCTAGACGTTCAAAGAAGGACTTTCTACTCGGACCTTCTGCCTTTTCTTTCTTATCTTCGTTAGAAGAGGGAGAATTATCTTCGTTCATTGTTTCTCAATTAAGTAACGCTATCAGAAGTGTGATAGCACACATAGAGAGGCGAACACGAGAATCATTTAGGTGGTTCGCCTTTCCCTGCTGAATAGCCAATGGCTATTCTTTTTCAGCAATGTAAGGGTCTTCATAGCCCATACCTTGCATGATTTCGGTTTCGAGGGACTCCATCTCTTCGGCTTCGTCATCCTCAATATGATCATAACCTAGCAGATGCAAGCTGCCATGTACAACCATATGCGCCCAATGTGCTAACAGAGGCTTGTTCTGTTCAATTGCCTCTTTTTCAACGACTTGGCGGCAAATAATTAAGTCGCCAAGTAAATCTATTTCCATACCCGGAGGGGCTTCAAATGGAAAAGACAACACATTGGTCGGTTTATCTTTACCACGATACTCATGGTTAAGCGTGTGACTTTCTTGTTCATCCACAATGCGAATGGTGACTTCGGCTTGTGGCTGGAATAGAGGAATCGTCTTATCTAGCCACAATTGGAAATCTTGCTGCGAAGGCAGCCCTTCTTCATTTTCGACTGCCAGTTGCAGATCAAGTTCAATCGCCATGATTATTCCTTAGTGGAAGCAACTTGTGCATTCAGTTCGGCTTTTGCTGCTTCTAGTAACTTCGCATCGCGTTCTTCACGACGACGCTTCTCGAACTCTTTACGCTCTTTCTGGTCTTGTGCTTCCCACTTCTCATACGCGTTAACGATACGAGCAACCACTGGGTGACGTACAACGTCGTCTGCTAAAAAGAAGTTAAAGCTGATGTCGTCGACTTCGCTTAATACTTCAATAGCATGACGAAGACCTGATTTTGCACCACGAGGTAAGTCGATTTGCGTGACGTCACCAGTGATAACTGCGCGAGAGTTAAAACCAATACGCGTTAGGAACATCTTCATCTGCTCAACCGTGGTGTTCTGACTCTCATCAAGAATGATGAAAGCGTCGTTTAGAGTACGACCACGCATGTAAGCAAGAGGGGCTACCTCAATCACGTTACGTTCAATCAGCTTCTCTACGCGCTCAAAGCCCAACATTTCAAATAGGGCATCGTATAGCGGACGTAGGTATGGGTCGACTTTCTGGCTTAAGTCACCAGGTAGGAAGCCCAGTTTCTCACCGGCTTCAACCGCAGGGCGCGTCAATAGAATACGACGGATCTCTTGGCGCTCTAGTGCGTCAACTGCTGCTGCAACAGCAAGATAAGTTTTACCTGTACCAGCTGGGCCAATACCAAAAGAAATATCATGCGTGACCATATTAACCAAGTACTGAGCTTGGTTTGGCGTACGTGGTTTGATCACGCCTTTCTTGGTTTTGACGAAGACTTCTTTACCATGCTCGATATTAGACTCAGTATTCTGCTCAAGAACACCAGACTCTTTAATCGCTAAATGGATCTGTTCAGGCTCAATGTCTGGGATCTCACCTCGTACAGGTGCGGTATCAACATACAGAGTTTTCAGGATATCCAGCGCAGCTGATGCGGTATGAGGTTTACCGACAATTGTAAAATGGTCACTACGGTGGTTAATTTCAACGCCTAGACGACGTTCTAAATGCTTGATGTTGTCATCGAATGGACCGCACAGGCTAGCAAGTCGGCGGTTGTCGGAAGGTTCTAGGTTAATTTCTAGAGTTACTATTTTATTACTCAATGTTGCCTCTCATTTTTTGCCACTTAATGAGAGCCTGATAACGACCAGGCTCTCCATGGCTATTTATACGAGCTTATGGCGTAAAAGTAGCTACACCCAGCTCATCTTCGCGACGTGTTTTCGCCATCATCTGCGTTGGGGAAATCACACTACGAAGATCCATGTCTTTTTCAGTACGTACTAGCTCACCACGCAGTGAGTTCGCAAATACGTCTACGATCTTCACATCAACGAACTGACCAATTAGGTCTGCACTACCTTCAAAGTTTACTACACGGTTGTTTTCTGTACGAGCGCGCAGTTCCATTAGGTTTTTCTTCGAAGGACCTTCAACTAGAACACGTTGTTCTGTGCCAAGCATTAAGCGAGAGTAACGCATCGCTTGAGCATTGATAGTTTGCTGTAGTTCGTAAAGGCGCTCTTTCTTCACTTGTTCTGATACATCACAAGGGTAATCCGCTGCTGGCGTACCTGGACGTGGAGAGAAGATGAAGCTGAAGCTCATGTCAAAGTCTACATCTTTGATTAGCTTCATGGTGTCTTGGAAGTCTTTGTCTGTCTCACCAGGGAAACCAACAATAAAGTCTGAACTGATTTGAATATCAGGACGAGCTTTACGCAGTTTACGGATGATCGACTTGTACTCGATAGCGGTGTGAGGGCGTTTCATCATAGTTAGGATACGGTCACTACCACTTTGCACAGGTAAGTGCAGGAAGCTCACAAGCTCAGGCGTATCTTCGTAAACCGCGATGATGTCGTCAGTGAATTCTAGCGGGTGGCTCGTTGTGAAACGAATACGGTCGATACCATCGATAGACGCAACCAAACGAAGCAGTTCTGCAAATGAACAGATTTCACCGTCGTGTGTTGGACCGCGGTACGCGTTTACGTTTTGACCCAGTAGGTTTACTTCACGTACGCCTTGTTCAGCAAGCTGTGCGATTTCGAACAGCACGTCATCCATTGGACGGCTTACTTCTTCACCACGAGTGTACGGTACGACACAGTAAGTACAGTACTTCGAGCAGCCTTCCATAATAGAAACGAATGCTGTCGCGCCTTCCGCACGAGGCTCTGGTAGGCGGTCGAACTTTTCGATCTCTGGGAACGAAATGTCCATAACTGGTGCGTCATCCGACTGAGATTGTTTGATCATCTCAGGTAGGCGGTGCAGAGTTTGTGGGCCAAAAATAACGTCGACGTATGGTGCACGTTCACGAATATGGTCACCTTCTTGCGTTGCTACACAACCACCTACACCGATAACTACGCCAGGTTTTTTATCTTTTAGTGTTTTCCAGCGGCCAAGCTGGTGGAAAACTTTCTCTTGCGCTTTTTCACGGATCGAACAGGTGTTAAGTAGAAGTACGTCTGCTTCCTCTGGCTCTTCCGTCAGCTCGTAGCCGTTTGCAGCATTAAGCAGGTCGGCCATTTTTGATGAATCGTATTCGTTCATCTGGCAGCCCCAGGTTTTAATTAGCAGTTTCTTACTCATCTCACTTTCGCTCGTTCAGTTGTACTTAAATTGGAGAGCTATTGCTCAAATTATAGCCGCCATCACGGCGGTAAGCGGCGTATTGTACTGCTTTAAAAAGCACCTGACTAGTGATCTGGCTAATTCTCTGCAAAGCCTGATGAAATCTAGTTTTTCGCCCTATGCAGAACAAGGTTTTTTGTTAAACAATTTTGTAAAAATAGCCATGGAAAGTACAATAAAAAACGCCAATTAATCAGCACGATGAAGAGTAAAAAATGAACAAGTATGACATCGCCGTGATCGGTGGCGGTATGGTTGGGGCAGCCGTCGCTGTTGGATTTGCCAAGCAGGGCAGAAGCGTTGTCTTGGTTGAAGGTGCAAAACCCAAAGCTTTTGATGCCGCTCAGGCGATGGATATTCGCGTATCTGCGATTTCGCACCAGTCGGTGGAGTTACTTGATTCACTCGGCGCATGGTCAGAAATTAAAAGTATGCGAGTTTGCCCTTATCGGCGTTTAGAGACTTGGGAGCACCCGGAGTGCCGTACTCGTTTTCACTCTGATGAACTGTCATTGGAGCAACTAGGTTATATCGTTGAAAACCGCCTAATCCAATTAGGTCTTTGGCAAGTCTTCTCTCAGTATGACAATCTAACCGTGATGTGTCCTGAGCGATTAAAAGACATTGAGTTTGCAGATGTAAACCTTGTGACACTCGAAAGTGGGGTGCAGTTTGAAGCTAACTGGGTAATTGGTGCTGATGGTGCAAACTCTAAAGTTCGTCAATTGGCTGGAATTGGTGTGACTGCGTGGGATTACCGACAACACTGCATGTTGATTAACGTGAAAACAGAATTGCCACAGCAAGATATCACTTGGCAACAATTTACTCCTTCAGGCCCGCGTTCATTTTTACCTTTGTGCTCTTTGACTAATGAAGACGGTCAAGAAGTAGGCCAAGGTTCGTTGGTTTGGTATGACTCGCCAAAACGCATTAAACAACTGTGTGCGATGGGTAAGCCTCAACTAAGGGAAGAAATCTTACGTCATTTCCCTGCTGAATTGGGCGATATTGAAGTTTTACAGTTTGGCTCATTTCCACTCACTCGTCGTCATGCGCAAGGCTACTCAAGCAAAAATTGCGTATTAGTGGGTGACTCTGCTCATACGATCAATCCGCTTGCAGGGCAAGGGGTAAACTTAGGCTTCAAAGATGTAGACGTTCTCCTTTCGGTAACAGAACACAAAGAACAGCTGGAAGATGCCTTACTCGCGAAATACGAACGTGCACGTCGACCTGACAACTTACTCATGCAGACTGGCATGGACTTTTTCTATAAAAGTTTTAGCAACGATCTTGGGCCATTGAAGTTTGTACGTAATGCTGCATTGAAGTTTGCTGAAAACTCAGGACCGATCAAGGCTCAAGTACTGAAATACGCTTTAGGTATGTAGTAAGTTACTCAATCCACAGATAGAAAAAAAGCGAGCTATGAGCTCGCTTTTTTAATTCGGCAAATCTAATGATTTCCCGAGTCCAGAACCAAAAAAAGAAAAAACCCAGCAAAATCATGCTGGGTTTTCCGATAATGGTGCGGAAGGAGAGACTTGAACTCTCACACCTTACGGCGCCAGAACCTAAATCTGGTGCGTCTACCAATTCCGCCACTTCCGCAACTTATTCTGTAGTTATCAAGGTAATTGGTAAAACCTCAACAACGTTGTGTAATGGCAGGGCTACCTGGATTCGAACCAGGGAATGGCGGCATCAAAAGCCGCTGCCTTACCGCTTGGCGATAGCCCTACATTGCTCTAATAAAAGAGACTTAAATAATGGTGCGGAAGGAGAGACTTGAACTCTCACACCTTACGGCGCCAGAACCTAAATCTGGTGCGTCTACCAATTCCGCCACTTCCGCGTATTCTGATAGTGTAGATTAATTTAAGATGGTGCGGAAGGAGAGACTTGAACTCTCACACCTTGCGGCGCCAGAACCTAAATCTGGTGCGTCTACCAATTCCGCCACTTCCGCATCTTAAATCTACGTGACTGATAGCTTATGCTAGCAATCCAATCAATGGTGGCTACGACGGGATTCGAACCTGTGACCCCATCATTATGAGTGATGTGCTCTAACCAGCTGAGCTACGTAGCCATTTTAAACTTTTGATCAA
Organism: Vibrio sp. T9; assembly: GCF_003123985.1. Taxonomy (NCBI): domain Bacteria; kingdom Pseudomonadati; phylum Pseudomonadota; class Gammaproteobacteria; order Vibrionales; family Vibrionaceae; genus Vibrio; species Vibrio sp. T9. The sequence goes on along the minus strand of NZ_NIGY01000009.1, from coordinate 52,353 downwards.
GAATGGTGCGGAAGGAGAGACTTGAACTCTCACACCTTACGGCGCCAGAACCTAAATCTGGTGCGTCTACCAATTCCGCCACTTCCGCAACTTGATCTGTAGATATCAAGATAATTGGTAAAATCTCAATATCATTGTATATGGCAGGGCTACCTGGATTCGAACCAGGGAATGGCGGCATCAAAAGCCGCTGCCTTACCGCTTGGCGATAGCCCTACATTGCTCTAATAAAAGAGACTTTAATAATGGTGCGGAAGGAGAGACTTGAACTCTCACACCTTGCGGCGCCAGAACCTAAATCTGGTGCGTCTACCAATTCCGCCACTTCCGCAACTTATTCTGTAGTTATCAAGGTAATTGGTAAAAACCTAAATAACGTTGTTTATGGTGGCTACGACGGGATTCGAACCTGTGACCCCATCATTATGAGTGATGTGCTCTAACCAGCTGAGCTACGTAGCCATTTTAAACTTTTGATCAAAAATGGTGCGGAAGGAGAGACTTGAACTCTCACACCTTGCGGCGCCAGAACCTAAATCTGGTGCGTCTACCAATTCCGCCACTTCCGCAACTTGATCTGTAGATATCAAGATAATTGGTAAAATCTCAATATCATTGTATATGGCAGGGCTACCTGGATTCGAACCAGGGAATGGCGGCATCAAAAGCCGCTGCCTTACCGCTTGGCGATAGCCCTACATTGCTCTAATAAAAGAGACTTAAATAATGGTGCGGAAGGAGAGACTTGAACTCTCACACCTTGCGGCGCCAGAACCTAAATCTGGTGCGTCTACCAATTCCGCCACTTCCGCAACTTGATCTGTAGACATCAAGATAATTGGCAAAATCTCAATGTCATTGTATGTGGCAGGGCTACCTGGATTCGAACCAGGGAATGGCGGCATCAAAAGCCGCTGCCTTACCGCTTGGCGATAGCCCTACATTGCTCTAATACAAGAGACTTAAATAATGGTGCGGAAGGAGAGACTTGAACTCTCACACCTTGCGGCGCCAGAACCTAAATCTGGTGCGTCTACCAATTCCGCCACTTCCGCAACTTATTCTATAGATATCAAGATGATTGGTAAAATCTTAATATCATTGTATATGGCAGGGCTACCTGGATTCGAACCAGGGAATGGCGGCATCAAAAGCCGCTGCCTTACCGCTTGGCGATAGCCCTACATTGCTCTAATACAAGAGACTTAAATAATGGTGCGGAAGGAGAGACTTGAACTCTCACACCTTGCGGCGCCAGAACCTAAATCTGGTGCGTCTACCAATTCCGCCACTTCCGCAACTTATTCTGTAGTTATCAAGGTAATTGGTAAAAACCTAAATAACGTTGTTCATGGTGGCTACGACGGGATTCGAACCTGTGACCCCATCATTATGAGTGATGTGCTCTAACCAGCTGAGCTACGTAGCCATCTTTTGGAGCGAGACAATATAAACCTTCACGCTCTCAGTGACAACCCCTTTTATAAAGGAATCTCACTTGAATAATGGCAGGTCTACCTGGATTCGAACCAGGGAATGGCGGCATCAAAAGCCGCTGCCTTACCGCTTGGCGATAGACCTGCAGGCAATAGTCACAATGACTATTTAAAATATGGTGCGGAAGGAGAGACTTGAACTCTCACACCTTGCGGCGCCAGAACCTAAATCTGGTGCGTCTACCAATTCCGCCACTTCCGCATCTATTCCTAATTGCTCTGATAAAAAGAACACTTAGGAATGGTGGCTACGACGGGATTCGAACCTGTGACCCCATCATTATGAGTGATGTGCTCTAACCAGCTGAGCTACGTAGCCAAAACCATATTTTTTGCTCTCAACGCTTTGTTGCCTTGTCGTTGGGAACGGCGCGCATTATGCGAAGTTGAGTGAGATCCGTCAACAGTTTTTTTTAATAAATTTCGGAAAAAACCTCGTTCGCTTCCTTTTTAAACAAAGAGGCGTGTTTATGATCTAAAACTGGAAATAAATTAGCTCGCAGTTAGGTAATTTATTTTTGCTCATTTACTTAAGGTATTAAAAAAGCCAGCTTAGCAGCTGGCTTTTAGTGTAAATGAAGTGTTTAAAATTCATTCATTTAATTAAACATTGAAGCGGAAGTGTACAACATCACCATCTTTTACGATGTAGTCTTTACCTTCTAGACGCCATTTACCTGCGTCTTTTGCGCCATTTTCACCATTGAATTGGATGAAATCGTCGTAACCGACTACTTCTGCACGAATAAAGCCTTTCTCGAAGTCAGTGTGGATCTTACCTGCAGCCTGAGGCGCAGTTGCACCAACAGGGATTGTCCACGCACGTACTTCTTTAACACCTGCCGTGAAGTAGGTGTGAAGAGTCAGTAGCTCGTAACCAGAGCGAATTACACGGTTCAGCCCCGGTTCTTCGATCCCCATATCCGCTAGGAATTCTTCGCGATCTTCATCTTCTAGTTCAGATAGTTCAGATTCGATAGCTGCACATACAGGTACAACGACGTTGTTTTCTTTTTCTGCGAACTCGCGAACCGCATCTAGATATGGGTTATTTTCGAAACCATCTTCGTTTACGTTTGCAATGTACATAGTTGGCTTCAGTGTAAGGAAGTTTAGGTAGCCGATTGCTGCTAACTCTTCTTTAGATAGCTCAACTGTGCGTGCCATGCCGCCTTCAGTTAGTACTGGTAACAGTTTTTCTAGTACTGTTAGTTCAAATTTTGCGTCTTTATCGCCGCCTTTTGCCTTCTTCGCGTTACGTTGAATCGCGCGCTCACAAGAATCAAGGTCAGCCATTGCAAGTTCAAGGTTGATCACTTCGATATCTTCGATAGGTGAAACTTTACCTGAAACATGAACAATGTTTTCGTTTTCAAAACAACGTACAACGTGGCCAATCGCGTCTGTTTCACGGATGTTAGCTAGGAATTTGTTACCTAAACCTTCACCACGTGATGCACCAGCAACAAGACCAGCGATGTCCACGAACTCCATCGTCGTTGGAAGAACTCTCTGTGGGTTAACGATCTTAGCTAGTGCGTCTAGACGTAGATCTGGCACAGGAACCACACCAGTGTTTGGTTCAATGGTACAGAACGGGAAGTTTGCTGCTTCGATACCCGCTTTAGTTAGTGCGTTGAACAGAGTTGATTTACCTACGTTAGGTAGACCAACGATGCCACATTTAAAACCCATGATAGTAACCTTATTCAGCTTTGAACGTGTGGAGGCGATTTTGTGCTTTAGATAGGCCATCCTTAATCAGGATATCTAGACAACGAACAGCCTCATCAGCTGCTGCATCTAAAAGCTCTTGCTCTTTAGCTGGCGCTTTACCTAATACAAAACCCGCCACTTTATCTTTGTGTCCCGGATGACCAATGCCAATGCGAAGACGATAAAAATCTTTGTTATTGCCCAGTTTGCTAATGGTGTCACGCAGACCGTTGTGTCCACCGTGACCCCCACCTTTTTTAAACTTAGCGACACCTGGCGGTAAGTCTAGCTCGTCATGAGCGACCATGATCTCTTCAGGTTTAATTTGATAAAATTTCGCAAGCGCTGCGATCGATTTACCTGATAGATTCATGAAGGTGGTTGGGATAAGCAAACGGAGATCCTGGCCATTGACCATAATGCGTCCTGTTAGACCAAAAAACTTTGGTTCGTTCTTCAGTGTAACGTTGTGAACGCGTGCTAATTCTTCTACAACCCAAGCGCCCGCATTGTGACGAGTTCTGGCGTATTCTGGTCCTGGATTAGCAAGACCAACAAGAAGTTTGATTTGTTGACTCAAGGTTAGGATCTCTCTGGAATCTCAAAAAGCGCAGTATGATAGCACAGAATTCTCGCAGTGGGCGACCAAGGGATTTTCTGGTTATCAGTACAAATAAAAAAACACCCCAAAGAGGGGTGCTTTTGAAATCAGTGTAACTGAAATGTTCGGATTAGTTGAACATTGCAGAGATTGACTCTTCGTTACTGATACGACGAATCGCTTCAGCTAGCATGCGAGATAGGCTTAGTGTTGTCACTTTGCCTGTTGCAGCCATCTCTTTAGATAGAGAGATAGAGTCAGTTACGATAACTTGGTCAAGAACTGAGTTCTTGATGTTGTCCGCAGCGTTGCCTGAGAATACAGCGTGAGTAGCGTAAGCGAATACACGCTTAGCACCGCGCTCTTTTAGTGCTTCAGCTGCTTTACATAGTGTGCCACCTGTGTCGATCATGTCATCAACGATCACACAGTCACGACCTTCAACATCACCGATTAGGTTCATTACTTCAGAAACGTTTGCACGTGGACGACGCTTATCTACGATTGCGATGTCGATGTCGCCTAGTGCTTTTGCTGTTGCGCGAGCACGAACAACGCCACCTAGGTCAGGAGATACCACAACAGGGTTATCTAGACCGCGAGCCTGCATATCTTCAAGTAGCACTGGCGTGCCGAAGATGTTGTCTACAGGTACATCGAAGAAGCCTTGAATTTGCTCTGCGTGTAGGTCGATAGTTAGAACGCGGTCAACACCAACGTTAGATAGGAAATCAGCAACAACTTTTGCAGTAATTGGCACACGCGCAGAACGTACACGACGGTCTTGGCGAGCGTAGCCGAAGTAAGGGATAACTGCAGTGATACGGCCTGCTGAAGCACGGCGCATTGCATCAATCATAACAACCAATTCCATTAGGTTGTCGTTAGTCGGTGCACAAGTGGATTGAATGATGAAAACATCGCTACCACGAACATTCTCATTGATTTGAACTGCAACTTCGCCATCAGAAAAGCGAGAAACAGATGCATCACCAAGAGAGATGTAAAGACGATCAGCAATACGTTGGGCTAGTTCAGGTGTTGCGTTACCAGCAAATAGCTTCATATCAGGCACGGTGGAAACCTCGGGTTTGCGTCCAGTTTAAATAGGTCGGTGTGAGGCTGATTGGTATTCAGCCAAAGTCTCTTTTAATGGCGAAATATTGCGCCCTTGAGCGACAAATGCCGAGACTTTATCAGAGAGTTGTGCAAGGATAGTTTCTGCTTCAGATTTGCTCGAAAATTCAGCAAAAACGCAAGATCCTGTCCCCGTCAATCTTGACGGCGCGTATTGTAGCAGCCAAGAAAGTTGCTTATCAACCTCTGGGTAGAGCATTCGTACAATTTTTTCGCAATCGTTTACGCTTGGTGTATTTAAAAGTGTTTCTAGATCTCGTTTTGGGGTGTTTCGCGTTAGATCTGGATGACAAAAAACGTCGACGGTTGCGATAGAAACATTCGGTCTGACGACTAAATACCACTTTTCTTCGGGATAAGCGGGGGAGAGTTTCTCGCCAACACCTTCAGCAAAAGCTGCAAATCCGCGCACAAACACGGGCACGTCTGCGCCCAGTTTTAAACCAATTTCAGCCAGTTCATCGTCAGTTAGATTCAGTTGCCATAAGTAGTTCAGTGCCACTAATGCTGTAGCCGCGTTCGATGAGCCCCCACCAATGCCCCCACCCATAGGTAGCACTTTCTGTAGCTCAATATGTGCGCCAAAAGGGCACTCTGAGTATGCTTGAAGTGCGGTTGCTGCTTTCCAAATCAAATTGTCTTGAAGAGGCACACCTTCTATATCTGGAGAAATCGTAATATCACCAGAATGGTTTGCTTGAATGGTGAGCTCATCGCCGTGATCGACGAATTGGAATAAGGTTTGTAACTCGTGGTAGCCATTTTCTGTGCGACCGTTGATGTATAGAAAGAGATTCAATTTCGCTGGTGATGGCCAGCGGGTTGAAAGTTCGATCATTGGGTGATGTTCCATTTTGTGATCACTAGATTTATTTTGACGTCAGCAGTGGTGAGTTTCAGCTTATTTGGCAGTGGTAGAGACTGCTCATGCCATTGAACATCGCCATACCGTTGATAAGCAATACGCCAATCATTTAAACCAATTTGTTTGTTTAACGCTTGCAGTGTATTGGTTGGGGACAATTGGAATTTGTCGGCGTCGGTCGGTAGGCCTAATAGCCAGTCAGGCATGTGTTCAACGGGCATCATTAACCCCGTAAGACGGTAAATTAGCTGGTTTGCACTGCGAGAGGAAAGGACCTGATCGTCGTAAGTTTCTACTGTGGCACCTTGTGGGGTGATGGTGAGCTTTAATGCCGTTTGTCCGAGAATCGTAGTTAAACGCAACTGGCTTAGTGCTGAAGAATGTTTCCAGTAGAAATTTAAATTTTGTCTTTGGTCTGGGCCAATATAACCAAGTTTTCCCGTTGCTTGAAAATCTTGGATGGTCTCGAGTCGTTGCTCATGAGCTTGCCATTCAACGCTGGTAACACTTTCAGGAACGGAGGAACAACCAGCGAGCAGTAAGCTCGACAAGAAAAAAAGAATAAAGGAGCGTAACGTCATGTTTGATGGCTTATTAATCAGTTTCGTCGGGAATCGCTCACAACTATAGCATTGAAAAGTCGCAGTTAGGAAAACAAATCCGGCTTACCCTTTCAATAAATGCGTGCTTACAGTAAAATTCTGGACCTATTTTATAACCTATCCCAGAGATACCACGTTAGATGTCCTTGCTTGCTATTGGAATCAATCACAATACAGCGTCTGTCGACTTGCGAGAGAAGGTGGCGTTTGGTCCGGATAAACTCGGCCCTGCACTCGAGCAACTTAGAGAGCACGAAGCGGTTAACGGCAGTGTGATTGTTTCAACCTGTAACCGAACTGAGTTGTACTGCGATGTTAAGCAAGGAGCGCGAAATAAGTTAATCGATTGGCTTGCTCAGTTTCATCAAGTGAGCCGCGAAGATTTAATGCCGAGTTTGTATGTGCATGAAGAACAAGCCGCAATTAAGCATTTGATGCGCGTATCATGCGGGCTAGATTCTCTGGTGTTGGGTGAGCCTCAAATTTTGGGGCAGGTAAAACAAGCATTTTCTGACTCGCGAGATCATCAAGCTGTCGATGCTTCAATTGATAAACTGTTTCAAAAGACGTTCTCAGTCGCCAAGCGTGTGAGAACAGAAACAGATATCGGCGGTAATGCTGTGTCCGTGGCTTATGCCGCATGTACATTGGCAAAACATATTTTTGAGTCGTTATCTGATTCAACCGTGCTTTTGGTTGGTGCGGGAGAGACGATTGAACTGGTCGCGAAGCATTTAGCATCCAACGGCTGCACAAAAATGATTGTCGCGAACCGCACTAAAGAGCGTGCGCAAGGCTTAGCGGATCAATTTGGCGCAGAAGTGATCAGTTTGAACGAAATTCCTGAACATTTGGCGAAAGCGGATATCGTGATTAGCTCAACGGCGAGCCCATTGCCTATTATTGGCAAAGGTATGGTCGAAACGGCTCTGAAGCAGCGCCGACATCAACCTATCTTGTTAGTCGATATTGCGGTGCCGCGAGATGTAGAGTCGGAAGTCGGTGAACTGAACGACGCATATTTGTATTCGGTTGATGACTTGCAATCTATCATCGACAGCAACATTGAGCAGCGTAAAGTCGAAGCGATTCAAGCCGAAGCGATTGTTAGTGAAGAAAGCGCTGCGTTTATGACGTGGTTGCGTTCACTGCAAGCCGTCGATAGTATTCGCGACTATCGCAAATCAGCCAACGAAATTCGTGAAGAGTTACTGAGCAAAAGTTTGCAATCTTTAGCGGCGGGCGCAGATCCAGAGAAAGTGCTGCGCGAGCTGAGTAATAAACTCACCAACAAACTGATTCACGCTCCAACTCGCGCATTGCAAAGTGCGGCAGAGCAAGGCGAACCAGCAAAATTAACGATTATCCGCCAGACACTCGGCTTGGATGATCTATAACTCACGCTTTTTATTAAGAAAACGACACTATGAAAGCCTCTATTCTGACTAAGCTAGAAACGCTAGTAGAACGTTACGAAGAAGTTCAACATCTTCTTGGTGATCCTGATGTAATTGGAAATCAGGACAAATTCCGAGCTCTATCAAGAGAGTACTCTCAGCTAGAAGAAGTAACCAAGTGCTTCCAAGCTTATCAACAAGCACAAGAAGATCTTGTCGCCGCTGAAGAGATGGCAAACGAAGACGACGAAGAAATGCGTGAAATGGCGCAAGAAGAAATCAAAGAAGCGAAAGCGACGATTGAGCGTCTTACTGATGAGTTACAGATTCTTCTTCTGCCAAAAGATCCGAACGATGATCGTAACTGTTTCCTAGAAATTCGTGCAGGTGCGGGTGGCGACGAAGCGGGTATCTTCGCGGGTGATCTATTCCGTATGTACAGCAAGTACGCAGAAAAGCGTGGCTGGCGCATCGAAGTGATGTCTTCAAACGAAGCTGAACACGGTGGTTACAAAGAGATGATCGCAAAAGTGAGCGGCGACGGTGCGTACGGCGTACTGAAATTTGAGTCTGGCGGTCACCGTGTACAACGTGTTCCTGCAACTGAATCTCAAGGCCGTGTGCATACATCTGCATGTACCGTAGCGGTGATGGCGGAAATTCCAGAGGCGGATCTGCCAGAAATCAAAGCAGCAGACCTGAAAATCGATACGTTCCGTGCATCTGGCGCGGGTGGTCAGCACGTTAACACCACGGATTCTGCAATCCGTATTACCCACTTACCAACGGGTACGGTAGTAGAGTGTCAGGACGAGCGTTCACAGCACAAGAACAAAGCGAAAGCGATGGCGGTTCTTGCTGCTCGTATCGTTCAAGCGGAAGAAGAGCGTCGTGCTGCAGAAGTGTCTGATACACGTCGTAACCTTCTAGGTTCTGGTGACCGTAGTGACCGTATTCGTACCTACAACTACCCACAAGGTCGTGTGTCTGATCACCGCATCAACCTAACCATCTACCGTTTGAACGAAGTGATGGAAGGTGACCTGCAGAGCTTGATTGATCCTGTGATTCAAGAGCACCAAGCAGACCAACTTGCGGCGCTCGCAGAGAACGGCTAATCGATGAGCCAAGTTCAATCAATTGAGCAAGCACTGAAAAGTGCGACGGCGAAACTGGCAGAAGGCGGCAAAGAGTCGCCTTCTCTCGATGCAGCTGTACTCCTCTGCCATGTCCTTGGCAAACCACGAACTTATCTACTGACCTGGCCAGAAAAAGCATTAGAAGCAGAGCAACAAGCAAAATTCGACGCTCTACTTGAACGACGTTTAACTGGTGAACCCGTCGCTTATATTATTGGTGAGCGAGAGTTTTGGTCTCTACCGTTCAAAGTTTCTCCCTCTACCTTGATCCCAAGACCGGATACAGAACGTTTGGTCGAAGTTGCACTCGATAAGACCTATGAGCAAACAGGGCCTATTTTAGATCTTGGAACGGGGACGGGGGCAATTGCTATCGCACTCGCATCTGAAATGCCAAAACGTCAAGTGATGGGCGTAGATCTCAAGCAAGAAGCGAAAGCACTTGCAGAGTACAATGCTGAGCAGCTAAACATCAAAAATGTGACCTTTGCTCAAGGCAGTTGGTTCGAGCCTATTGCAGAGGGTACGAAGTTTGCTTTAATTGTCTCCAATCCGCCGTATATTGATGAAAAAGATCCACATTTATCCCAAGGTGATGTGCGCTTTGAGCCAAAATCAGCATTAGTTGCTAAAGAGAATGGCTTAGCTGATATTCGTCATATCTCGGATCTTGCTCGTCAGTATCTTGAAGTAGGCGGTTGGCTGGCATTCGAACATGGTTATGATCAGGGTGATGCCGTACGTGAGATAATGCGTGGTTTTGGTTACCAACAAGTTGCCACGGAAAAAGATTATGGCGGTAACGACCGAGTAACACTTGGTTGCCTGGCCAGTTAATCATGGAAGTCAGCAAACACTAACTAAAAAGAGAAGAAAAATGTACGTAGCTCTAAAACACATACACTTAGTGACGATTGCGCTCAGCGCGACACTATTATCGATCCGATTCGTGTTAATGATGATGAACTCACCGAAGCGAAATAATCGCTTTTTGAAAGTGTTTCCCCACATCGTTGATACTGCATTGCTAGTGTCAGGTATCGCGCTTATTTTCATTACTGGTTTCATCCCGTTTACTGATGCCGCACCGTGGTTAACAAACAAAATCACCTGCGTATTGGCGTACATTGCACTCGGTTTCTTCTCGTTGAAGCTTGCGAAAAACAACCTACTGAAGATATTTGGCTTTTTCGGCGCATTAGGTTGGTTGGTCATGGCTGCAAACATTGCTGTGTCTAAGAGCCCTACGTTATTTGGATAAGACGTCATGTTAGAGTTTTTTGACGAAGATTTTGACAATATACCGTTGGTGGAAGGTGCGCTTGAGCTAAACAAAGCGATTAACCCTGAAACCAAAGTACATTGGGCGAAACAAGAGTTAGAGCGTCTTTACAAAGATGCGGAAGCCACGCTTGTTCATGAAACGGATGAAGAGCAGCGATTTGATGCATTCCTACGACTGTTTTTCCATGAGTGGGGATTCAAAGGCGACGAACAGGAATACTTTATTTCGGACAACAGCTTTATCGATAAAGTGTTGGAGCGCCGAAAAGGTATTCCGGTTAGTTTAGGTTCGATTTTATTATATCTAGGCAAAAAGCTGGGTTTCCCGTTGAAGGGAGTTACTTTCCCTACTCAGTTCCTACTAAAAGTCGATTGGATGCATAAAAAGCCAGACTACATTAACCCATTTAATGGTGAGTATGTGGGGGAAAGAATTCTCCAAGCTTGGCTTATTGGTCAAGAAGGGCCGTTGGCTCAGTTAAAGCCAGAACACTTTGAAGAAGCTGACAATCCAACCATTATTGGTCGCTGGTTAGCGTTGATCAAAAGCGCGATGTTACGTGAAGAGCACTACACGCTGGCGTTGCGTTGTACGAACCTTGCGTTAACCTTTGTGCCAGATGACCCATACGAGATTCGTGACCGTGGTTTTATTTTCCAACAGCTAGAGTGCCCTCAAGTGGCGGTGTCAGATTTTCAGTACTTTATTGACCAATGCCCTGACGATCCGGCTTCTGAGCTACTAAAATCACAAGTTAATGTGATGAGTGAAACGCACGTCACACTTCACTAATTTTATCGATGTGCCGAACTGTGGCGTATCGTGGACAGAAAAAGAGAATCAAAATGGAACAGAAAATCGTTAATATCGGCGACATTCAGGTTGCTAACGACAAGCCATTCACCCTATTTGCAGGCATGAACGTTCTTGAGTCTCGTGATCTTGCGATGCAGATCTGTGAGCACTACGTAAAAGTAACGGAAAAACTTGGCATTCCTTACGTATTTAAGGCGTCGTTTGACAAAGCAAACCGCAGTTCTGTTCATTCATACCGTGGGCCAGGCCTGGAAGAAGGTATGAAAATCTTCCAAGAGCTAAAAGACACATTTGGTGTGAAGATCATCACGGACGTTCACACTGAAGCGCAAGCTCAACCTGTCGCTGACGTGGTAGACGTTATTCAGCTTCCTGCATTCCTAGCTCGTCAAACTGACCTTGTTGAAGCAATGGCAAAAACAGGTGCGGTTATCAACGTGAAGAAACCTCAATTTATGAGCCCAGGTCAAGTGGGTAACATCGTTGAGAAGTTCGCGGAATGCGGTAACGACAAGATCATCCTATGTGAGCGCGGCTCTTGCCACGGCTACGATAACCTAGTCGTAGACATGCTTGGCTTTGGTGTGATGAAAAATGCGTCGAAAGGCAGCCCTATCATCTTTGACGTAACGCACTCACTACAGATGCGTGACCCGTCAGGTGCGGCGTCTGGCGGTCGTCGTGAGCAGACAGTTGAACTTGCGAAAGCGGGTCTAGCAACAGGCATCGCAGGTCTATTTATCGAGGCGCATCCAAACCCAGACCAAGCACGCTGTGATGGCCCATCTGCACTGCCGCTAGACAAGTTAGAACCGTTCCTAGCGCAAATGAAATCTCTTGATGATCTGATCAAGAGCTTTGCAGATATCGATATCAAGTAAACGCCAGATGACTGGTGATCAAATGCAATAGCCAACCTCGTGTTGGCTATTTTTTTATCAGATGGCGCATCATTCTCAGCTTCTTGCTGTAAAGGCTCTAGGCCGCTGGGAATGTGCATCAGTGACTCCCAATAAGAAAAAAGGTAAATAAATGAAGCAGCGTCTGATTATTAAAACTGCGTTGAGTGCCGCTATTTTGGCCTCGTTAGCTGGGTGTGGTACGCAACCTGCACCAGAATGGAATGCCGATACAACCTATAAATTGACCGTGCTACACACTAACGATCATCACGGTCGTTTTTGGCAAAATCGATACGGCGAGTACGGTATGGCGGCACGTAAAACGTTAATAGATGATTTGCGTGAAGAAATACAAGCAGAGGGGGGCAGTGTGTTACTGCTTTCTGGTGGTGACATCAACACTGGAGTACCTGAGTCTGATTTACAAGATGCCGAGCCAGATTTTAAAGGCATGAGCAAAATTGGTTACGATGCGATGGCGCTAGGTAATCATGAGTTTGATAATCCATTGGATGTGCTTTTCAAGCAGCAAGAGTGGGCAAGTTTTCCGATGTTGTCTGCCAATATTTACGATAAAAATACTGGCAAGCGCCTATTCCAACCGTACGCGATGTTTAACAAACAGGGTATTAAGATTGCAGTAATTGGTCTTACAACCGAAGATACAGCGAAACTTGGCAACCCTGAATTCATTGAACAAATTGACTTCCGTGACCCAAAAGAAGAAGCCAAGAATCTAATTGCTGAGCTGAAAGAAACGGAGTACCCAGACCTTATTTTTGCTGTCACACATATGGGACACTATGAGAATGGCAATAGAGGCATCAATGCACCTGGTGATGTAGCGTTAGCTCGTTATTTGAATGAAGGTGATCTGGATATGATTGTCGGTGGTCACTCACAAGAGCCGGTTTGTATGGAAGGTCCAAACGTCATCAAAAAGAACTTTAAACCAGGTGATGAATGTCAGCCCGATAAACAAAATGGTACCTTTATTGTTCAGGCACATGAGTGGGGGAAATATGTGGGACGCGCCGATTACGAGTTTCGTAATGGCGAACTCTCGATGGTGAGCTACGATCTGATCCCAGTAAACTTGAAAAAGAAAATTAAAGTTGATGGCCAGTCGCAACGAGTTTTGATCCAAGAAGAGATTGAACAAGACGAAGCGATGCTTGAGTTTCTTCGTCCTTATCAAGAAAAAGGTCAGGGCAAGCTAAACGTGAAGATTGCAGAATCTAACGGTAAGCTTGAGGGTGACCGCAGTGTGGTTCGTTACCAGCAAACAAACTTAGGTCGATTAATTGCAACGGCTCACATGGAACGGGCAAAAGCAGATTTCGCCGTAATGAATTCTGGCGGCGTTCGTGATTCGATTGCAGCAGGTGACATTACCTACAAAGATGTGCTGACTGTTCAGCCATTTGGCAATATGGTCTCTTACGTTGATATGACGGGCAAAGAAGTATTGGATTACCTAAATGTTGTTGCAACTAAGCCTGTCGACTCTGGAGCTTACGCGCAGTTTGCGGGTATTGCGATGAGTATCAATAATGGTGAGGTAACCAATGTGTTCATTGGTAATAAGCAACTTCGCTTAGATGGTAATTACCGCTTTACCGTACCAAGCTATAATGCTGCTGGTGGTGATGGTTACCCTAAAATCGATGATCATCCAGGGTATGTAAATACAGGTTTTACCGATGCTGAGGTTTTGAAGGATTATTTAGAAACACACAGCCCTGTTGATGTTAATGAGTATGCCCCTTCAGGTGAAATCACGTATTTAGTTGATACGGCGATTGATCAGTAACCCAACAGAGAAAAAGCGATTGACTCAAACTCGCTGATATCATTAACTAAAAGCGCAGATCCGATTCAATCTGCGCTTTTTGTTTTTATGAGGAGAATCTTGATGACTCCGGCCATTAATCTTGCGAAAAAGAAAAAAATTCCACACACGATTCATCAGTATGAGCACGACCCTAGAGCCGATAGTTATGGCTTGGAGGCTGCTGAAGTACTGGGGCAGGATCCGAAAACAGTATTTAAAACCTTGCTGTTCTGCTTGAACGGCGAGCCAAAGAACCTTGCGGTTGCGATTATCCCTGTTGATCAAAAGCTGAACCTAAAACTGGCAGCGAAAGCAGCGAAGGGCAAAAAGGCCGATATGGCTGATCCGGAAATCGCGCAAAAGACCACAGGTTATGTTGTTGGTGGGATTAGCCCACTGGGGCAGAAGAAAGCTTTACCTACTTTTTTGCACGAAAGCGCAGCAGAGCAAGACACCATCTGTGTAAGCGCAGGGAAGAGAGGATTAGAGATTGAACTCGCCCCGAGAGATTTGCTTGGATTAACTCGTGGTCAGTTTGCACCTCTTTGTTTGTAAACTCATGACAAATAAAAAGGACGCTCATGAGCGTCCTTTTTTGATCTTGCCTGTCAGTGAAGCGTTACTTCTTCAGACTCAATGTACCACCGGTGCGTTTAGCTGGTTTGCTTGGCTTCGCGACATTTGGGTTCATGTAATGCTGCTTAGGCTTACTCGGTGATTGAGGCTTGTTTGCTGAGTGCGTATTGCTCGATGCATCTGGTTTACGGTGTGATTTACCATGCTCGCTTTGCGGTCTGCTGCGTTCACCTTGTGGTTTCGTTTTGTAATGTTCTTTTGCTGGACGTCCGCCTTCGTCTTCACGCTGACGGCGCTTTTGTTGACCTTTTTTCGAATTTGGAGCATGACGAAAATCGTCTGCGTTATTTCCGCGGTAGGTACGTGGCTTTTGATTTCGTCGAGATACCGAGTCTTGGTTTTCTTCACGGCTGTCATATAACTTCGCGTCGGTCGCTTTACGAATATTGCGGCCTTTTGAGTCAACACGAGATGCCTCTTCTGTACCCACCGAACCATCGCACATAGCAAGAATCTCAGCGACTTCATCGTCAGTTAAGTAACGCCATTTTCCGTTCGGAATACCGTCAAGAGAGATATTCATGATTCGAACACGACGAAGCTTAAAGACTTCGTAACCTAGTGCTTCACACATACGACGGATTTGGCGGTTAAGTCCTTGAGTGAGAACAATACGGAAAGAGAACTTAGTCTCTTTCGTTACCTTACAAGGTAGAGTGACGGTATCGAGAATCTTAACGCCGCTCGACATCTGTTTGAGAAACTCACCTGTAATCGGTTTGTCCACGCGCACAACGTACTCTTTTTCGTGGCTGTTGCCAGCACGGAGGATTTTGTTAACGATGTCGCCATCGTTGGTCAAAAAAATCAGACCATCAGAGGGTTTATCCAAGCGGCCGATCGGAAAGATACGTTTTTTGTGACCGATAAAATCAACGATGTTTCCAGGTACATCTCGTTCTGTTGTACAGGTGATGCCTGTTGGTTTATTGAGAGCGATATAAATCGGCTTCTCTTTTGCTGCAACTGGCTTACCATCCACACAAACATCATCACCAGGTAGCACTTTTGTACCCATTTCAGGCTTGTTTCCATTAATGGTGACACGACCTTGTTCAATCAGTCTGTCTGCCTCACGGCGTGAACAAAAGCCAGTTTCACTGATGAATTTATTTAATCGTTTAGCGTTGTCTTGTGACATTTTTGTCTCCTAACGTTTCACAACGGCGAATGAAGTTTCCTTCCCGTGAAAGGGAAGGAAGAATAAGGGCGGGCATTCTAGCATTAGGGTGAAATTTAGCCCAACCGTTTTTGGTGACGTTCGCGAGTTTCTAATTTCTTTTCCGCACTTTTTCTAAGTAGAACGTAAACGGCTCCGGTTCCACCGTGAAAGCGTTGCGCACTATGCACGCACTGAACTTCCCTGATTTGTTGTAGCCAGCTGCTAACAAAGCTTTTCATTAGTGCTGGTGGATTTGAGCGTTCTCCTCGGCCGTGGACAATAACGACCGTTCGTATGTCCATTGATAGGCACTGTTTTAAAAACTTTACGACTTCATCACGAGCTTCTTTCAATGTTTTACGATGCAGATCTAGGCGTGCTTGGATTGGATATTTGCCAAGACGAAGCTTCCGGTAAACCCCGTCTTGTACGCCATCACGTTTAAACTCAACAAAGTCCTCTGGTTTCAGCATTTCTGCGTGATCAAGTGACAGGTATTCTGGGTCATCTTCTGTTAGCCAGATTGCCGCTTCTCTCTTGGCGAGCTGTGCTTCGGTTACTTGGTGTACTTTTTTGTGTTCGGCGGTGTCTTGAGTGATCGGCTTTACATCGCCCATCATCTGTTGGAACAGATCAAAATCGTCATCGTGAGACATAGTAGTAATCTCATTAAGAACAGGGAGGAATAATAGGATTATATCAATGAGTGGTGCATTGAGATCAAATAAAAAACCGGAGTAGGCAAGTAACCGACTCCGGTGCAAAGCGTTTCTAGAGCTAAGCGAGATCTAGTGAGGAGATTTGTCGTTCATGATCTTGTATATGAAGAAACCGCCGTAAAATAACATCAGACCAATTGCCCCAAAGATTACTATCATTGACGATAGACCCACTGCATTACCAAATAGGAGATCAAGCCAAAAGTCCATACGTTTCCTCCAAGATGTTCCCGACAGGCATAAAACTAAATGGCAGTGCCTTGTTGCACACTGATCTGGATCAATTATGTTGCTAAGGTTAATAAACTGTATTTTGTTGTGAGTTATCAGTCACATTTTACGTGCTAGTGTTCAGTTATTCATCAAACGAATTAAGACCTAAGGTTTTTTTGTAAAAAGCACTTGCGTCACAGTTCAGAATCCGTAATATACGCATTCGTTGACGGGGACAAGTCCTCAGTTAAACATCTCGGTGAATAGCGCAGTTTGGTAGCGCATCTGGTTTGGGACCAGAGGGTCGGGGGTTCGAATCCCTCTTCACCGACCATATTGAGAAAAAGGCTCTACAGAAATGTAGAGCCTTTTTCGTATTTGGTGATATTTATTTGGAGCCAGAGGGTCGGGGTCTGGAATGCCAGTCCAATCGAATCCCTACTTCACCGACCACTTTTAGAAAGCCTGCTCAATGAGCAGGCTTTCGTCGTTTTTAGCGCTAGTAATTTTAGACTTCAATAGTATTGAGCCAAATGGGTTCACCTGACGTTAGAATATGGCACTTCACCGACACGTATTGAGAGGAAGGCTCTACAGAGATGTAGGGCCTTTTCATTTTTTAGAGCGAGTAAATTTATTACTTGATGTCACACGAGATAGTGCTGATAGGAGTTTCAGAAGTTGTGAAGCAAACATAAGCGGTCTTTGGATGGTTTGGACCAACTTTGATGTAACCTGCTTTTAGTTCGTCTTCATCAAACGTGACAGAGTGAGATTTGCTCGTACTTCCATCAAAGTAAACAGCTTCAAAGCCTTGATTCATCATATGTGCGACACGATTTCGGGTATGGTTAGTGGAAAAAGTGATGTTCGCACAACGCATCATTGGTTTTTCGGTAATAAGAAACTGGCCACTCTCTTTATCTAATACCCCGCCTTTTGCTTCTGGGGTTATATCAATAGCTTGAAAATTTTCTACGTTACATGACGGTTTAGCATAAGCAAGCGATGAAGTGAGCATCATGCTGCTCACGCATAGGAATAAAGCTTTAAATTTCATATGAGTTATTATGTATCCGCATAGGTTAGAGTCGTTTTAGCAGAGGAGTAAACCATTGTCAGTGATCGTGTTAGCGTGATGCCTTGCTATTCATCATTGATGAGGCCGGCTGCCTTCAAATAAATTTCTAAATATGGCACCTAGCTTGGCGGGTTTTACCGAGTGGTTTTATGTCAAAGCCCCTTTTTTTAAGCAGCTCAATCAGATTATCTTTACCAACTAAATGCAAACTGCCGACAACAACGGTATAGCGACCCGAACGTTGAGGTAGGACACTGCCAGTATCAAGCTTTTTTGCCCAATCTCGATTGCGCTCATATAAGAAAGCCTGATTAAAATCTTCTGTTGCTTGATCGGTTAATGATGCCTCGACCAACATACTACCATCACCGCTCTTCCAGCTTTCTATCAAACACTGAACCAATTCTTCCCCACCGTCATATTCTTCAATTGACGAGAGGAGCATCTCTTTACCGCCTTCTGATTGACCTGCTATTAAATCAATTTGGAATTGCACGGACTCCAGTGGAATGACCGGGATTTGTTTTTTATCAGCGAGTCCTATTAAGTGCATGTCGACCCCTTTATCAGAGACATACCCCAGTTTGTTGACTAAAGCGAGTTGGATGGTTAATGCAGCCGTCCATGGTGGAGAATTTAAAAGTTGAGTTTCAGGCAACCCTAAATCTTGTGCTATCTCGACTAAGTGGCGACGTTGAGCCTTATCTAAAACATCTTTAGAAAGGATGGTTGTTTGTGGGTAAACCAAGCCTTCAGAGTTTCTGACATCTGCTTCGATAATCAACCCAGCGCTTTGGCTTAAGTGCTGAGTAATAGTTTTAGGGAGTGGGTACATCGTTTTATCGCCCACATGCACAGAGCCAATGATCATCAGCTCGGTTTCCCCTTTTTTTGCTAACCAATGTTGCGGTTCTGCATAAGAGGAAAAGGGAGCAAAGGCAACAAGTAGGGATGATATGAGTGTCAAGAGACGAAACATAGAATGGTCCTCAGGTAAGATACCTTTAAACTTTATACGCAAAAATGCTTGAGGTTAAGTGCAATTTCTCTAGTGGGGATATTCGACAAAATCGTCATTTCTAAAAATATTGACGAGTTTTGACGACGAATAAATGAGAGTCACTTCACGAAAGATAAATAGGTCATTCGCTTACTAATGGTTCACAAAATAATTAGGCGTGATCCAAATCTTACAAAATCAGTCGTAACTCATGAATATGAGTGACCTAGATCGCAGCAAACTCGTCAAAACAAGTTGTTCGATTTTGACGTAGCTTGTAACTTCATGAAAGTTAAGTTTTTATGGTTTTTGCTGAGTATCATTTTTTGAACTAGATCACTTCCTATTTCTATTTATTTTACGCTTAGAAATAACTGGTTGTATGTTGAATGCAACTGTTAGGCCCCTCGCATTTGAGGAGCCGCGATTTTTATCATTGTCGTTTTGAACCACTGACTTTTTTGGGGAAGTAAGATGTTTAAACCTAGTCTGATTGCTGTTTCTGTTATCACCACATTAGCAGGTTGCTCTGCTCTGCAAAGCTCTGAGCAACAAGCTGTAAATTCACTGGCTAATAACCTTGATATTCAATACCAAGTGTTGACTAACCACGGTGCAAACGAAGGTCTTGCTTGTCAGGATTTAGGGGCTGAGTGGGCTTCTTGTAACAAGGTGAACATGACGCTAGTTAACCAAGGTGAAGCGGTTAACTCTAAAGATTGGGCTATCTACTTCCACAGCATTCGTCTGATTTTGGATGTAGATAATGATCAGTTCAAAATTTCTCGTGTAACGGGTGACCTACACAAACTGGAACCAACAGATAAGTTTGATGGCTTTGCGGCGGGCGAAGAAGTGGTACTTCCACTAATTGGCGAATATTGGCAGCTATTTGAAACCGACTTTATGCCGGGCGCTTTCGTGGCTGCACCAAACGCAGAACCTAAGATGATCGCTTCTCTTAACACAGAAGACGTTGCGTCTTTCGTGACTGGCCTTGAGGGTAACAACCTAAAACGTACGCCAGATGACAACAACGTATTTGCAAACGCTGTGTCTCGCTTCGAGAAGAACGAAGACCTAGCAAAACAAGATGTATCAACCACGTTACTACCAACGCCAATGTCTGTTGAAGCAGGCAAAGGTACAGTAGATATCGCTGCGGGTATTGCGCTGCCTAAAGACGCATTCGATGCGACTCAATTCGCAGCAATTCAAGATCGTGCAGAAGTGGTAGGTGTGGACGTTCGTGGTGATCTTCCTGTAAGCATCACTGTTGTTCCTGCAGACTTCACTGGTGAATTAGCAAAATCTGGTGCTTACGAGATGAGCATCAAAGGCGATGGTATTGTGATTAAAGCGTTTGACCAAGCAGGTGCTTTCTACGCAGTACAATCTATCTTTGGCCTGGTAGATAGCCAAAATGCTGATTCTCTACCACAACTGTCTATTCAAGATGCACCTCGCTTTGATTATCGTGGTGTGATGGTGGATGTAGCTCGTAACTTCCACTCTAAAGACGCAATTCTTGCAACGCTAGACCAAGTGGCAGCGTACAAGATGAACAAACTTCACCTTCACCTAACCGATGATGAAGGCTGGCGTTTGGAAATCCCAGGCCTACCTGAGTTGACAGAGGTTGGCGCTAATCGTTGTTTCGATACACAAGAGAAAAGCTGCGTACTGCCTCAGCTTGGTTCCGGTCCAACGACAGACAACTTTGGCTCTGGCTACTTCAGTAAAACAGACTATGTGGAAATCTTGAAATACGCGAAAGCGCGGAACATTGAAGTCATTCCCGAAATCGATATGCCAGCACACGCGCGTGCAGCGGTAGTATCAATGGAAGCACGTTACGACCGCCTGATGGAAGAAGGTAAGGAAGCTGAAGCGAACGAATACCGCCTGATGGATCCTCAAGATACTTCTAATGTCACTACGGTTCAGTTCTACGATAGGCAAAGCTTTATCAACCCGTGTATGGAATCTTCCACTCGCTTTGTAGATAAAGTGATTTCAGAAGTGGCAGCAATGCACGCTGAAGCTGGGGCACCGCTAACGACATGGCACTTTGGTGGTGACGAGGCGAAGAACATCAAGCTAGGTGCTGGTTTCCAAGACGTTAACGCAGAAGACAAAGTAAGCTGGAAAGGCACGATTGACCTGTCGAAACAAGACAAGCCATTCGCGCAATCTCCACAGTGTCAGGCGTTAATCGCAGAAGGCACAGTGAGCGATTTTGCTCACCTACCGAGTCATTTTGCACAAGAAGTATCAAAATTAGTTGCTGAGAAAGGCATTCCAAGCTTCCAAGCATGGCAAGATGGTTTGAAATACAGCGAAGGTGAGAAAGCATTCGCAACAGAAAATACGCGTGTTAACTTCTGGGACGTTCTTTACTGGGGTGGTACATCATCAGTGTACGAGTGGTCTGAGAAAGGTTACGACGTGATCGTTTCTAACCCTGACTATGTGTACATGGACATGCCATACGAAGTTGATCCGAAAGAGCGTGGTTACTACTGGGCAACACGTGCAACCGATACGCGTAAGATGTTTGGTTTTGCACCAGAGAACATGCCTCAGAACGCAGAAACCTCTGTAGACCGCGATGGCAACGGCTTTACTGGTAAAGGTGAAATCGAAGCGAAACCTTTCTACGGCCTATCAGCACAGCTTTGGTCTGAGACAGTACGTAACGATGAGCAATACGAGTACATGGTATTTCCTCGCGTACTTGCAGCTGCAGAGCGTGCATGGCACCGTGCAGATTGGGAGAATGACTACAAAGTCGGTGTTGAGTACTCGCAAAACTCTAACCTAGTTGATAAAGCATCGCTAAACCAAGACTACAACCGCTTTGCGAACGTACTTGGCCAACGTGAACTGGCTAAGCTAGAAAAATCTGGTATCGACTACCGCCTTCCAATTCCTGGTGCGAAAGTAGAAAACGGCAAGCTAGCTATGAACGTTCAGTTCCCTGGCGTTGAACTGCAATACTCGTTAGACGGTCAAAACTGGCTGACTTACGCAGACAATGCTCGTCCAAGTGTGAAAGGAGAAGTGTTTATCCGCTCTGTATCGGCGACAGGGGAAAGAGCAAGCCGCGTAACTAGTGTGGAATAACCTTAACCTTCTCAGCTAAATTTAAGCAAACCCTCAATATCATGTTGAGGGTTTCTTTATTTTTAGGGGAAATTAAGTGTGACCAATGTCTAATTATTTTTCATTGATAAATAAGTTTTAGCTTGTAATGGTCAGGCTTATTGTGAACTGGATCGACTTAATCTGCTAAATATCAATAAATTACCTGTTTATGATCACACTTCTATTTTTTGAATCATTATAGAAAAATACGGTAAGTGCCTGTATTTACCATACTTTTATCAGGGTTGTTGAGCGTCGGTTTGAACAAGATCACTTTTTAAAATGTTTTATTTTCCATCGCGAATTAATTGGAACAATATTGCGATCGCCAAGGAGGCACATTCCAAAGTTTGCGATAAAAGGGAAGAGAAGCCCTTTAACACAGTCGCATAACGTGAATAAATAAAGGCAGTAATTATGAAAAACATTTTTGCACTGAGTGCTCTTTCTCTCGCTTTCGCTTCTAGCGCTTTTGCTGGTTCTTCTTACGTAACAGGTAACGTTCAATTCCACGATGATGGTCGAATCCATGGTTCGGACGTTACGTCTACACTGGAAGCTGGTCATACTTTTGATAACCAATTTGGTGGCTTTACGGTTTACACCGAGTTTGATGGTATTCAGCTGGGTAAACTGGAAACAGAAAACGGTGGCGCGGGTAACACAACACCAGCAATCACTGTGGGTGGTGAGCAGTCATTTAACATTACCGATCATTTATGGGTTGCAGCGGGTTACCAACACTTGTTCTCTGCTGGCGAGAACGTACAGTACCGTCCATTGGTTAAGATCGGTTACAACTTCGATAACGGTATCTCGCTAAGTAACCGTACTCGTGCGCATATTGATGCGACAGACGCAGATGCGGATACAGACTACCGCATGGATAACCGTATTGGTTACGTGATGAATGAAGATGTGACGCTAAGCTACAACAACGTCTACATGATTGAAGCGGAAACGATGGACCACGAACTTCGCGCAACGTGGACACGTAAAGGTGTTCAGCCTTACTTTGAGTTCCGTAGCCAAGCACACGGTGCAGAAAACGCAAGTGGTGATAGCCTAGTTAACAATGCGTTTGTATTTGGTGCCTCTTACGGCTTCTAATCTTATATTTGTCCATTAAGAAAAAGCCCAGCAATTGATTTGCTGGGCTTTCTTGTTATTTGTCGTTGCCTTCGTGGTGGCTATATTCGAACACTTGGCCTTTTTCGTTAAAGGCGTAAACAGTGTAGCTGTCTTTTTTATCGCCATACTCCATACCAGGGGAACCCATTGGCATGCCCGGTACCGAGAGCCCTTTTGCGTTACGTGGTGGATTTTCTAAGAATGCTTTAATGTCTTCGGCTGGAATGTGACCTTCGAACACATAGCCGTTGATTTCTGCTGTGTGGCAAGAGTAAAGCTGTTCGTTCTTGATGCCTAGATCGCGTTTTATGGCGTTCATGTCATCGTGCAATTTCTCTTCGACCGTAAATCCGTTCTCTTCCATGTGTTTTGTCCATTCACCACAGCAGCCGCAGTATGGCGATTTGTGGTTAATGACATCAGCTGCCAATACGTTGGCGGATGCGGTCGCAAGCATTGCAAAGGTCAATAATTTCAACTTCATAATAGCCTCAAATATAAGTGGTTATTTTACTGAAAAAAGTCGTAGTCGATTTGCATTACTAACGACAGTAATAGATGACAGCGCCATTGCCGCACCTGCGACAACTGGGCTGAGCAAAAATCCAAATGCAGGATAAAGTACGCCTGCGGCAACAGGGATCCCCAGTGAGTTATAAACGAAGGCACCAAATAGGTTTTGCTTCATGTTTTTAAGTGTAGCGCGCGACAGTTCAATCGCATGTACCACCGCCATTGGTGACGTGTTCAGGATGGTCATTTGCGAACTTTCAATGGCGACATCACTGCCGCTACCCATTGCAATACCAAGGTTGGCTAACGCGAGAGCAGGGGCGTCGTTGATGCCATCCCCCACCATTGCCACGACATGGCCTTGGGATTGAAGTTGCTCAATGTGCTGAGCTTTCTCATCTGGCATTACTTGAGCGATTACTTCATCAATACCAAGTTCTTGACCGATAGCGTTGGCTACGTGCTGGTTGTCACCCGTCAGCATTACCGTTTTGATGCCTTGCGATTTTAATGCAGAGAGCGCTTGTTTTGCATCTGATTTGATTGGGTCAGCAATGGCGATCAGGCCGACTAACTCACCATCGAGCGCAACGGCAACCGGAGTCCATGCATTCTGAGCGCATTCGTCAATTGCATCCTGAAGTGCCTCTGTTGCAACGTTTTCCGCTTGCATAAATTGAAGCGAGCCAATAAGCAGCGGTTTACCTTGATACGTTGCCAAAATGCCGCGCCCACGAACGTTTTCAAATTTATCGAGAGTCACTTCTTGCGTGTCGTGCTGATTAGCAAAGTCGCATACCGCTTTTGCTAGTGGGTGCTCTGACTGACGCTCGGCGGCGTACGCTAACCCCAACAGCTCTTCTTGGCTGGTGGTGTGAGTAAACACTTGCTGCACACTTGGTTTACCTTGGGTAAGCGTGCCTGTTTTATCGAACACTACCGTATCTATTTTACTCGCTAGCTGCAGGGCATCAGCATCTTTGATCAAAATGCCGAGTTCTGCGGCTTTACCCACTCCCACCGTAACAGAAAGTGGGGTTGCTAAGCCTAGAGCACAAGGGCAGGCGATGATAAGTACGGTTGTGGTGACCACCAGCATATAGCTCGCTTTTGGCTCTGGGCCAACGGCAAACCAAACAAGCGCGGCCAGTATTGCTATGCCTACAACGACAGGGACAAACACCGATGAAATCTGGTCTGCCAATTTAGCGATGGCGGGCTTGCTGCTCTGAGCGCTGCGCACCATACGAATAATACGTGCGAGCATCGTATTTGCGCCGATTCCGGTAGCCTCTATAGTGAGAGAGCCGTCGGTATTCAATGTCCCTGCGGATACATGTGCCTCTTGTGCTTTTAATACAGGAACGGGTTCACCAGTTAGCATGGACTCATCGATATACGATTCACCATTGATTACCGTACCGTCGACGGGCACTTTCTCTCCCGGCTTGATACGTAATTTCATTCCTAAAGTGATTTCTTCTACCGCGATTTGTTTATCACCTTGCTCAGTGATGACGGTCGCTTGTTGAGGCTGTAAGTTCACCAAAGCCTGAAGCGAGCGAGTTGTGTTTGCTTTCGCTTTGGCTTCTATATAGTGACCAAGTGAAATCAAACCAATGATCATCGCGCTGGCTTCGAAGTAAACATGACGAGATGCCATTGGGAACCAATCTGGGAAAATCACCACAAGCATAGAATAGAACCACGCTGCGCCAGTACCGAGCGCAACTAAGGTATCCATCGTGGCGCGCTTGTGAGTGGCCGCTAACCAAGCGTTACTAAAGAACTGCTTTCCGGCAGTGGCAAGCAGCAGCAAACACACAATACCGATCGAGCCCCAAACCAATTGGTCATTGGTGTTGCGAATCATCATGTTGCCACCAGCAACACCCCAAATCATTAAAGGGGCACCCACAACAAGGCCAGCAATTGCATCCAACTTAAAACGTTTTTGCTGTTGACGTTGTTGCTGCGCTTTCTTTTCTTGCTGTGTCGCGGCGTCTTGTAAAACCTCGCCTTGGTAACCCGCTTGTTTGACAGATTGCAAAATAGATTGATGTAACGAATCTGAGTCTTCAGTCACAAACACCAGTGCGCTTTGTTCTGCGAGGTTTACCTGAGCTTTTTCAACCCCTTGTACATTAGTCAGGGCTTTTTCTACTGATGCGACACAGCTTGCACAGGTCATACCTTGAATCAACATCTGTAGTTGAGCCGTGCCTGCAGGTTGCTCGTCAGGCGCTGCTTGGTCGCCTTTTTCGCTTTGATGTGTCTGGCTTTGGCGTTGATCGGGAGTGATTGCCTTGTGCTCTTCAGCAACTGAGTTATCAGTAACAGCGCTATTGTTGGCCGTATAGCCCAAGCTGGCAACTAGCTCAATGACTTGTTGCTCGGAGAGCAGGGTACGAATCTCTAAGTGCGTCGTTGAAGCCTCGAAAGAAATAACGTCTTGATGAGAGTCTAATAAAGACGAGAGTTTTTTCACGCAGCCGCCACAGCTTAAGCCTGAAAGGCTTAACTCGTACTGATTTCCTGCTTGGTAACCAAGAGATTCAATTGATGAAACAAGCTCTTTAAGCGAGGACTCGGTTTTGACCTCGACTTGCGTTGGGGACAAAGTGAGGATCTCTACATCGTGATTCGCATGTAAAGCCTTCTCAACTTTTCTCGCACAGCCCATGCAGTTGAGCCCTGATAAAGGTATAACAAACTGATACATAATCTGCACCTCAATAATAGTGATACATTGAGCTTAAACCTTCCTGCAAGGGTAAGGTCAATACCCATTTTGGGCTCACAACAATTTCGTCAAAATCGCTTGAATCACACAAGTTCACCGCCATTTTACTTGCGAGTGATCTCAAGGTTTTTTCTCTCTGAATATAAAGTTCCGTTAAAACACCTAAAAGATGAATGAAGTCGCTCACGCTTTTGAGATGCTCTCAATGTCAGTTCAGTGTCAAAAAGTGCTTTTAACGTTTTTGATTTTTTATATTTAAATTTAAGCTTTTGATTTTTAATTGATTATATTATTTTTGATCTTCTCATTTTGAAGTCGCTCAGATTGCTGTAGGGAAAGTTTTTTAGTGCGAAAAAAGTTTGTCATATTTGCCCCGTCCAAACATTGTTTCAAGTTCCTGCCATGTCCTAGTTAGCGAATTTGAAAATGGAAAAAACTAAAAAATATAGGGGTTAAAAATGTCTTACCTAAAGAAAAGCCTACTTGCTACGGCAATCACAGGCATGATGTTCAGTGGTGCTGCATTTGCTGATGGTGCAAACAGTGACGCAGCAAAAGAGTTCCTAACCAAAGATTCATTCTCTTATGAAGTTTACGGGATCATCGCGATGCAGGCCGCGTACCGCGATTACGATTCTGGCAACAAAGCAACGGACGATGATCTAGGTGGCATGCAGCTAAACAACGAATCTCGCATCGGTTTCCGTGGTAAAAAACAATTTGCTAACTTCGGTCCTACTTTTATTTGGCAAATCGAAGGTGGTTACGTTGACCCTAGCTTTGGCGGCGAGGGTGCAGGTCTTGGTGAACGTGACACATTCGTCGGTTTTGAAAGTGCATCTTGGGGTCAAGTTCGTTTAGGTCGTGTATTAACACCGATGTACGAATTGGTTGACTGGCCTGCATCTAACCCAGGTCTCGGTGACGTTTACGACTGGGGTGGTGCAATTGGTGGTGCTAAGTATCAAGACCGTCAATCAAACACCATTCGTTGGGACTCGCCAATGTATGCGGACAAATTCTCTCTAGATATTGCGGCTGGTGCAGGTGACAAAGCGGGTCTGGGTGAAGGTGATGATTACTGGGGTGGTATCGCAGCGCACTACAAAATTGGTCCAATTCAGTTAGATGCCGCATACGAGGGTAACCGTAACATTAAGATGGAAGGCCAAACGTGGGAAAACAACACATACTTGGTGGGGGCTCAAGGCTGGTTTGATAACGGTATTTCTTTCTTCGCGCAATACAAATACATGGAAGCTGACGCAAGCAACGGCGTGAGTGAGAAGCAAGACGCAATGTCTGCCGCTATCATGTACACCACTGGTGATTGGCAATACAAACTGGCTTACGCAGCGAACTTCGATCTAGAGCGTGACGGTAAGACCATTAACGATACAGCAGACGATGTACTATCTGCACAAGTTATGTACTTCGTAGACCCATCGGCAGTGCTTTACGTACGTGCTCGTACTCTAGACTTTGGCGACGGTGCATATCAACTGGATAAACCAACAGAAGCGCGTTGGAAATCTGCAGACTACGATGAGTTCTCTGTGGGTGTTGAATACTACTTCTAATAAAGAAGCAGCTAAAAGGGCGGAAACGCCCTTTTTGTCTTGATACTGATTCAAATAAGCCTTTGGAATGACTGGCCTGTAAGTTTTAGAGGCTTATCTAAATTGGTATAAAGTGAGAAACCACGATGAAAAAAACAACGACACTTCTCGGACTTTGCGCAATGCTTTCTGCGCCTGCTTTTGCTGCTCAACTGACTCTGCAAGCTGAACTGGTTCCTCGCGTTCTCAACGGTGAGTTCGTGTACCCTGAGTGGATTTCCAAAAATAACAGCATCGAGCTGAAGGACGGGGAAAATCAGTTGGCGGTGACGGTTGGACAAATTGTCTTTGAAGATGGCAAGCGCCGTAAGTTCGATTCGCAGCCACTGGTATTAGAGTTTGAAGCAGAAAA
Organism: Vibrio sp. T9; assembly: GCF_003123985.1. Classification (NCBI taxonomy): domain Bacteria; kingdom Pseudomonadati; phylum Pseudomonadota; class Gammaproteobacteria; order Vibrionales; family Vibrionaceae; genus Vibrio; species Vibrio sp. T9. The sequence goes on along the minus strand of NZ_NIGY01000009.1, from coordinate 24,247 downwards.
AGACGCCGAACTATCGCTGACTTACAAAGCGTTCCGTACCATCGAAGAAGCGAAAGCTTTCGAACTTGATCCCAAAGTGGTATTGAAAGACAAACACGGAAAAGAAGTGGAATTCTCTATGGTTCAACTTCGTAAAGGTGGCTTGCAAGGTTTTCGTGATTACGAGCGAGAAGTGGCTGACTATAACAATGCAATGAACAAAGAATCGACCAAGGCAAGCATTGCGTCTTCTCCGGCGGAAACCAAAACAATCAAAGCATCGTTTAATGAGTTAAGCCGTGAAGAGCAGCAAGAATTTATGCAATGGGCGATGCGTAACCTGAAGTAATTTCGTTCTGCACTTTAACAGTAAATAGGAGGGCAGTACCTTTATTGGTGCTGCCCTGTTTGTATTTCTGGTGTCAAACCGATTGTAGAATTGACTTACGGTGGTAAAATGTCGCCACTTTTATCCTTGACATTACAACGAGAGATCTCTCGTTGCTCATTACCCCTAAGGAACTCAAATGACGGTTAAAACTCGTTTTGCTCCTAGCCCAACTGGCTATCTACACGTTGGTGGTGCGCGTACTGCACTTTACTCTTGGCTATACGCTAAAAACCAAGGTGGTGAATTCGTTCTACGTATCGAAGATACAGACCTTGAGCGTAACTCTCAGGAAGCGGTTGATGCAATTCTTGAAGGCATGGAATGGCTAGGCTTGGAGTGGGATGAAGGTCCTTACTACCAAACTCAACGTTTTGATCGTTACAACGAAATGGTTGATAAGCTGCTGGCAGAAGGCAAAGCTTACAAATGTTACGCGTCTAAAGAGCTGCTAGATGAAATCCGTGCAGAGCAAGAAGCAAACAAAGAAATGCCTCGTTACGATGCGAACCATCCAAAAATCAAAGCGGCAAACGAAGCGGCAAAAGACGGCGACCCATGTGTTATCCGTTTCCGTAACCCAAAAGAGGGCAGCGTAGTATTCGAAGACCAAATTCGTGGTCGTATCGAAATCCGCAACGATCAAATGGATGACCTAATCATTCGTCGTACTGACGGTTCACCTACTTACAACTTCTGTGTAGTAGTGGATGACTGGGACATGGGTATCACTCACGTTGTTCGTGGTGAAGACCACATCAACAATACGCCTCGTCAAATCAACATCTACGAGGCACTAGGTGCACCAGTACCAACGTTTGCGCACTGTGCAATGATCTTAGGTGATGACGGTGCGAAACTGTCGAAACGTCACGGCGCTGTATCGGTCATGCAATACCGCGATATGGGTTACTTGCCTGCAGCACTAAACAACTACCTAGTGCGTCTAGGTTGGTCTCATGGCGACCAAGAAATCTTCTCTCAAGAAGAGATGATCAACCTATTCAGCCTAAACGCAGTATCTAAGTCAGCGTCTGCCTTCAACACGGACAAACTGCAATGGTTGAACAACCATTACATCAAAAATTCAGATCCTGCGTACGTTGCAGAGCACCTACAATGGCACCTAGATCAACAAAAACTAGACGTAACGAATGGTCCTGCTATCACTGACGTGATCAAGCTAGTGGGTGAGCGTTGCAACACGCTGGTTGAGCTAGCTGAGCAAATCCGTTACTTCTACGAAGATTTCTCTGAGTTTGAAGCGGGCGCAGCGAAGAAACACTTACGCGGTGTGGCTAAAGAGCCTCTAGAGCTTGCTCTAGCGAAAGCTGAAGCACTGACCGAGTGGACAACAGCAAACATCAAAGATGGCGTTATCGCAGCAGTCTGTGAAGAGCTAGAAATCGGCATGGGCAAAATCGGTATGCCATTACGTGTTGCTGTAACAGGCGGCGGTCAGTCTCCTTCTGTCGATGCAGTAATGGAACTGGTTGGCAAAGAGCGTTGTGTTGCTCGTATTAAGATGGCGCTTGAGTTCATTGCTGAGCGTGAAGCAAACGCATAATTGCTTTGAACTAAACGTTCTTTTGAATAAATAGTCATAAAGCCGCGGTAAACACCCGCGGCTTTTTTGTATCTGAATCCTAGATAATGAGAAACCTTCTCATATGTCGGTGAAGGATGTGGTATTTAGGACCGTAATTCACCTAGGTATGGATAAGATTTTTTAATCCAAATATCGTTGGCATGAATAAAAAACGAGCGATTATATATCAAATATCTGATTGATTTTTATCCGCCTTCCTTAAAGTTCCATTTTTGTTGTCTCATTTTTAAGAAAAAACTTTGCTTAAGTTGTAGTGTTCCAGAAAATAAAGCAAACGTTTGCGTCGTGATTGTGTGGGGATTTTTTTGCTTAAGATCACATGTTGTTGAGATTTTTGATGACAATAAATTGACAGAATTGGGATTTTTCTCGCGATTTCTTAGCGTTATAGTTCACCCCGTCAGTGATACCGAGATGGCGATATGTATCACTGAACAGGAAATGTACGTAAGTAGCTTCCATAAAAAAAATGCATGTGCATAAAAAGAAGCTGACTAAGTATCTCACTCAAGGAATGAATAAAAAGAATTGAAATACAACGTCAGTCAGACGGCGCATTTCGGCATCTAACAAAAGAACTTCTTTAGAGGAATCAATAATGAAAAAATTAGCAGCGGTAATTTCAGCGTCTCTACTTATGGCTTCAGCAGCACAAGCAGAAGTATACGTTGGTGGTAAGATGGGTAAGTCATGGATGGAAGACGCGTGTGTAGCGGGCCAGGCTTGTGACAAAGACGACTCTACTCTTGGCGCTTTTGTTGGTTACGAAATGAATAAATACTTCGCAGTAGAAGCAGGTTTCGACAACATCGGTGATTTTAACCAAACTTCTTTCGGTGGCCATGTAGAAGCAATCACTCTTGCACCTAAATTCAGCCTACCAATCACTGAAGACATCGCACTTTACGGTAAAGTGGGTGGCGCTTACGTAATGTTTGATGGTAAAGATGATTACTCTTACCTAGGCGCAGCTGGCCTTGAGTTCAACCTAAGCCAAAACGTAACTGCTCGCGCGGAATACCAAACTCTGACTGATATCAGCAACGATGTAACTCGTGCGACAGGTAACACAGCAACACTGGGTGTTTCTTTCAAATTCGGTGGCAACGATGAGCCGGTAATCGTAGAAGAGCCAGTTGTTGTTGAAGAAGTGGTTGTAGAAGAAGTGGTAGAAGAGCCAGTAGTTGTAACGAAAACATTCGAAACTCAAACAATCGGCACTGGTAGCTTTGATCTAAACAGCACAAATCTAAAACCAGAGAGCGCTGCAAAACTTGATAACCTAGTTGCTTTCCTAAACGAGCACCCACAAGCGAACGTTGAAGTTGTAGGTTACACAGATACTTCTGGCCCAGCAGCTTACAACCTAAAAGTTTCTGAGAAACGCGCGGAATCTGTAGCTAACGCACTTGTTGAAAAAGGCATTGATTCATCACGTATTCAAGCGCGTGGCGAAGGTGAAAACAATCCAATCGCTTCAAACGACACTCGTGAAGGTCGTCAGCAAAACCGTCGCGTAGAAATCGTTGTTCCAGAATTTGAATACCAAGTTCAGCAATAAGCTTCTATCCGACCGTAGTATAGAAGACTAAAGCTGAAAGCCCCAAAGAATTCGCTCTTTGGGGCTTTTTCATTTCTATTTGAAACGGACTGAAAAGTTAAAAACGGTAAACATCACTTGAGGTCAATGCTGTTTAAGCGCCCCATGAACGTTAGGATTTCCAAGTTGTCTTTATGTGCTTCTAGCAACGCTTTTTTGGTTTGCATGTAGGCGGCAAGCTTGCCGTATTTACTAATAGAGCGAACCACCGTTTTGTATTTGTAGTCACCGTCGTCATTGAACTCTCGCCACTTAGCGATGTAACACGTATCTCGGTTATCTGGGTTTTCAAGAGTGGGGTTAGGTTTGTGAACAATTTTTGGCTCAACGCTGTGTGGGAGTCTGGTCATGAGATAAGGATCCTTCAAAAGACGTCGCCAAAATTTGCCCCACATTTGCCGGCCTAATTCGTTTCTCAGCTTAATGGCTTTTTGTAAGCCTTTCTTTTCTCCAATACGAACAAACCCAACCGAGCGGTGCAATACCGTGTCCTCGGGGGTATGGATATGAATCTTAAAGGCAGTCTTGCCTTTAGAAATAAAGCGGTGTCCAGTGTTAGTTATTAAATTGCTCTTAGACATAGTGCTAACTAATAATTTTATTAATAGCTAAAAGGGTAAGCAAAACTCATAGATAATTAAAGTAATAAAATACAAAACTGTAAATAGGGCTTGTTGAAATGATTTCAAGGGGAAGAGGTCGGAACAGTAAAAGGTTTTATCTCGTCGAGTAAAGGAGCGAGGCGATCATATTGATTACTGAGGAAATTGTTTCACACGTTACTTGGAAACGCTCTGTGAAGCTCGAAATAGTGGATACAAAAAAGCCTTAGCTCAAGTGGGAGCTAAGGCTATGATATGGCGCCCCCAGTAGGATTCGAACCTACGACCTGTCCCTTAGGAGGGGACTGCGCTATCCAGCTGTGCCATGGGGGCGTAATACCAATAGTTGCAGTTCATTGAACCGTTTTACTGAATGCAAACCTAGCAACTTTGTTTAGATCTTTATCAGCATCACTTTGAACGACTTACTACGGTCATTGGTATAATCAAATAAGATGCGCTGCCTATGATATTCAAAAGTGAGCATATCTCAAGACTTAATGTTTGCTTTTATAGGATCTTGTTCATTACGTCGCCAATTTGAACACTAGACGCTAAATTTGGCTGATCAATCGTCAGCTCGGCTTCGTGTTCGTATATACGAGATACCGTCAATGTAATTTCACTTTGCGATACTTTATTTCTTGGTAATCCGTTTTGGTCGATAAATGATGCGGTGTGCCAAAGTTGCAATTTGTCTCCCTCTTTTACGCCATGCATACGGCCGAGATCCATCGTTACCGTATTGCCGAAGACTGCGACGACCTCTGGCAGCGTAATTTTGCAAGACAGCTCTGACTCTAGATCCAGCATTATATTGCGACTAACGCGTAGCATCATCTCGCCATAGGTCGACGCCCAAAAGCGCGCACTGCGAGTATCTACTTGGCTCGTTTTGGCAAATGGCCAACGCGCCACTTCACGGTAGGCTTTGTTGAAGACTTCATGGCCAGTTTTACCATCAAATACTTTCATCTCTAACGCAAACTGACGATTGATGATGTCATCTTGCAGTAGTTGAGATTCGACCGTCGCAGTGAGATCGGTAATGACTCCCCCAATGATGTATTGTGCGCCGTTGTCTTGCGCGATCATTTGAGTACGAGCGGGATAGTTACTGCTAATTGAATAGTCCGTTGTACCCACAGACACAAAGCTGCGAGAGGTTTGATCCAGCTGGCGATTCACCACGCGGCTAAAATCGTCACCCACTTGGTAAATCTGCCCCATCACCGCTTGTTGTGGTGAGGCAACCTCAATATTGCCGACAAGGATCGTCTTTTTGTATTGGTCGGTGTGGCAACCCGTTGCCGATGGATAAATATCGACGCGAATTTTTACCTCGACTTTACCTCGACGTTTACGCTCAGACTCGACCAAAATGTAACGGACTTCATGGTTGGTAAACTGGTACTCGTTACGGCTTTTTTCTAGTAGCGGCATCAAATTGCTAATACTGCCAATATCTGCGCCCGAAAAATTGACGGCTTTGAACAGCGCGTCTTCCAACGCATGGAGCCTTGCCGTCTCTTCTGAAGAAACGATAGTGGCAACGCCTGTTACTTCATACCAAGATGCCATTACTTTAAAAGGAACAAGCATCACTAAAGTGATTGAAAACAGACTGTTTAATATTTTTTTCATTGATTACAACCGTTCGGGTATAAATATTGCTTTAACAATTTCAGTGAAGTTTGGTGGATTTTTCTTCGTTAGGCAAACAAAGAAAAAGCAAAGACTGTTCCAATATTCACTTTCTTAGAAAGGAATTAATCAAGAACGGTATCACCTCAGATTATCTGGAGAATCAAACCATGAAAAAGTGGCTTGTCGCCGCATCGATGATGACGCTTCTGACATCGTGCGCGTACTCACCGATTTACAATGGTAAAGAACCGTACTCGGGAAGCCAGTTTATGCTTATGGATAGTCCACGTCATACGATGGACTTTTTCATTGAAAGCATGACCGAAGACCTGATGGTTTCTAATGTGGCGGTATCTGCGCGGACACCGATTGCGATTACCTCGTTTGTTGATCTACAAAATATGGATGCAACAAACTGGTTAGGTAACTCGGTCTCGGAAGGTTTTATCCATCAGTTCCAGCGCCGAGGGTTCAAAGTGGTTGATTTCAAAACTACGGGCTCTATCCAAGTGACGCAGCAGGGCGATTTTGCTTTAAGCCGTGATTGGCAAGATCTGGCGCAAGAGCAACAAATTCAGTATGTACTGACCGGCACGATGCTGCGCCAAGAGGGCGGGGTGCTGGTCAATGCACGTGTGGTCGGTATGCAGAGCCGTGTGGTTGTAGCAACGGCGCAGGGTTTCCTTCCGGCTGACCGTATTGGTCGTGACTTAGATACGTTAAACAGTATCCGTACGCAAGATGGCGTGTTGATTCGCTCAGACCCAACCATTCGTCAGCCGTACACTGTGATTCTGCGTCCATAGGATAGAAGCATGAAGAAGTTATTATTTATTATTGCCACACTGGTATTGGTGGGGTGTCAGCCACTACAACAGATGCGTCAAGATGAAATCTTAGTGGCAGTGGGTTATGCGAGTGTCAGTGAGCAAACAGGCCGCACAGTAGAAGAAAAGCGCGTACGAGCAATGCGCGCATCAAAAATTGATGCATACCGTGAACTGGCAGAACAAGTGTATGGTATGCGTGTTAGTGGACGTGCAGAACTGCAAGACCAGCGTTTAGGTATTGAGAGCACTACAGGTGCGGTTGATGGTGTGATTCGCGGTGCAGAAGTTGTGCGTAGTTATCTTGTTGAGGACAGTTACGTGACAGAGCTGCGTCTTGATATTCGTAAAATGGATAAGCTACGTGATTACGGAGAAGTTCAACAGGTGCCTGAGAAGCGTCAACAAACCTTGTTCTAATGCACTAAGCGCATTACTTCAGAAGACCAGATAATCTTTCCCGCGGCTGATTGGCAACAATGAGTCGCTTTTTTATATCTACATTCTAGAGATGGTGTGGGGTAGGAGTGACGTTTAGGCTTTTATATTGGTGCCAAGTGTCGAAATAGTGTGGGTTTTGCCACCAGCATTGTAGGTCATGCCCACTTTGCCATGAGTTCGCTGAAGCATGTTATTGAGTTTATTGAAACTCAGCTGTGCGCGACTAAGCGATTCACCATTTACTTTGTTGACTTGTTGACAGTCGAGGACGATCGATTGGATTTGAGCAACAACCTGACTTAGGTGCTCATCTTCAGTAAGTTGATTGACGTGCGGGTGAGAGGCGATTCGCTGATCAGTTGTTCTAAGCTGATCAATGAGTGTCATCTTCTGTTTGGCAATACTCTCAATCTCGGTAGAGACACGCGCAGTTATCGCTTGTGTTTCTTGACGCAAAACAGCAGAAAGTGCCTTAGCATTTTCTAGTTGGAAATTGACGAGATCGACTAATGCTGCCATAAAATACTTACCTTCGGCCTAAGTCAGTTAGCTTTTGCCTTGCAATTCGTTTTCAAACTTAATCATGTTGTCGGCCAATTTTTCAGGATCGACTTTGTATGAACCGTTTGTGATTGCTTCTTTGATTGCCGCCACTTTGGCGCTGTCATAGGCCGGAGAAGCTGCCATATCTTTTTGGAGTTTGCTAACGGCTTTGCTTTGCTGGCTGAGTGATACAGCGTCTTGTTGTGCGGGTGCTTTTTTCGATTCAGTCGTGCTGGTAGCATTGGAATCGTTACGCGCAGGTGCACGACTTGTCGTCGTCATCATTTGCCCTGAACGTATATTATCTATACCTGCCATGTTTAACCTTTGCCTTGTATCGTAATACTGGTATCCAGACTATCGACCAGTGCAAAAATAACTTTAGTCATTTTTTGCATTTTTATTGATCAGTTTAAACACGCTACCAGTGGGTGTTAAAAATTAACAGTGATTTCCGCAATGCCAGTCACTATGCCTTCTATTATACGCTGTGACTTATCATTTTTCACTCTTACTTGATCGCCAGCCGCACCATCTTGCAATGCTGTGCCTTGCGTGGTGATTGTCATGCCAGAATTTACCGCTTTAATTGTGACCTTTTCATTCCGGCAAACGACACAGACATCATTACGTTCAACAACATCACCTAGGCGAACGTTGCGTTTTAGCTTTGCGCCAACCACTTGATCGTAGTTAGAAAAGCCATCTTTGCGAAAGCGCTGCAGCTCGATCATAGAAGTGGTGACATCCGACGCGCTGACGATTTCTCCTCTCCCTAGTGTTCGTGTTGCGACGATCATTGGCACTGATACCGAGATCCGTACAGGCACATAGACTTTCCAGTCATCCGATGGGCATTCCACTAGAACATTGATGTTGCTTCGAGTACTGCTGGTGGAAGAAGCTGACGTATCCAGGGGCACTGGGCAATCCGTTGCTTTTATTCTCGAGTCGATATCTGCCGCATTAACAGATAGCTCGCCACCATCAGGCTGATCAACTGTAGCAAGAATATGTTGTTCTGCTGCCGTTTTTATTTGCTCGATCTGATTATCTGAAGCTGAATGAACAAAAAAGCTAAACATACTGAGCAAAATGCCGATAGACTTAGCGTACTTTGTAATTAGCGCTCTACATATTGTCATAGTCAATGGTGTCGAAGTGAAAGTGAAATACGCCATACTGTCTCCCTGGTATCGTGCTTGCCAGTGGTAGAGTATCATTTAAAAACAAAAAGTTTGAGATGGAGATGAGCATATGACGGGGATTCTTGACTCGGTGAATCAGCGTACGCAACTCGTCGGTCAGAACCGATTGGAATTATTGACCTTTCGACTGATGGGCCGACAGCGCTACGGCATTAACGTATTCAAAGTGAAAGAAGTACTGCAGTGCCCTAAGCTGACTTCAATGCCAAATCTACACCCGCTGGTAAAAGGTATCGCTCATATCCGCGGCCATACCGTGTCCGTTATTGATTTGAGCCTGGCAATTGGTGGCCGCCCAACCACTGATCTGGATAAATGTTTTGTTGTTATCGCAGAATTTAACCGTACGATCCAAGCATTTTTGGTATCATCGGTTGAGCGTATTATCAATATGCATTGGGAAGCGATTTTGCCACCGCCAGACGGTGCGGGTAAAGCGCACTACTTGACCGCAGTGACGAACATCGACAACGAGCTGGTTGAAATCCTTGACGTTGAAAAAATCCTGGCAGAGATTGCGCCGGTTGATGAAACGATGGATTCCGCTATCGGTGAAGAAATCGCGCAAGCAGAACAAGAAAAGCCTATTGTACGCCGTATATTGATTGCTGATGACTCGACTGTCGCGCGTAAACAGGTAGAGCGTGCGATTACATCAATCGGTTTCGAGGTCGTATCTGTCAAAGATGGCAAAGAAGCGTACAATAAGTTGATTGAAATGGCTCAAGAAGGCAATATCTACGATCAAATTTCGTTGGTTATTTCCGATATTGAAATGCCAGAAATGGACGGCTATACCTTAACGGCTGAAATTCGCAGACATGCCGATTTGAAAGACCTTTATGTTATCCTCCATTCTTCATTAAGTGGTGTATTCAACCAGGCTATGGTTGAGCGTGTAGGTGCCAATACCTTCATTGCGAAATTTAACCCAGATGAATTGGGTAACGCGGTTAAATCTGCATTAACACAATAAAAGAGACATTAATGACTGCTATTACAATCAGTGATCAAGAGTATCGTGACTTTAGCCGTTTTCTAGAATCGCAATGTGGCATCGTGTTAGGTGATAGCAAGCAATACCTTGTGCGTAGCCGACTGAGTCCTTTAGTGACGAAGTTTAAGCTCGCATCGTTATCAGATTTGCTACGTGATGTTGTTACAGGGCGCAATCGTGAATTACGAGTGGCCGCTGTGGACGCGATGACGACTAACGAAACCTTGTGGTTTCGAGATACTTATCCGTTCACAGTTTTAGCTGACAAATTATTGCCAGAAGTAGCGGCAAGCAAGCGCCCAATCAAGATCTGGTCTGCAGCCAGTTCATCGGGCCAAGAGCCGTATTCTATTGCAATGACGATTCTGGAAACGCAACAGCGCAAGCCGGGTTTGTTACCAAACGTGTCTATTACAGCAACAGACATTTCAGCAAGTATGCTCGAAATGTGTCGTGCAGGTGTGTATGACAATTTGGCTCTAGGGCGCGGACTTTCACCAGAACGTCGCCGCACCTTCTTTGAGGATGCGGACGGTGGCCGTATGAAAGTCAAAGACAACGTCAAACGTTTGGTGAACTTTCGTCCACAAAACTTGATGGATAGTTATGCACTGATGGGTAAGTTCGACATTATTTTTTGTCGCAACGTGCTGATTTACTTCTCACCGGAAATGAAATCAAAAGTGCTTAACCAAATGGCGAGCAGCTTAAACCCAGGTGGTTATCTGCTGTTAGGGGCATCAGAGTCGCTAACTGGTCTGACTGATAAATTTGAAATGGTGCGCTGTAATCCGGGTATCATTTACAAGCTTAAATAGCGGTATCTCTTCATTGATAAAAAGCCTGACCTCGTGTCAGGCTTTTTTGTTTGCTGGTTTCCTGCCTTCGAGTGTTTCCACGTTTTCACTTGCTAAATTGAAGCGCGATTTTGCTTTGTTCCCTCATCACGGTGTATCTTTATTAAGTGAACAAAGTGAAACGACATGACATTCCAGTCACTTTGGCTCACTTATTGCTATTCCAATGGGTGATAGCTATTAAGTAGATAGAGCGCTTTATATTTTTGGCATGATAGTTGCTTTTTGGTTATCAATCACGGTCAGTTCTTAATTGTAGAGGCAAACATGGCTATATCTTTTGACAATGCACTAGGCATCCACCAGCACACGGTGGGCGTACGTGAGCGCAATGCTGAGGTGATTTCCACCAACATTGCACAAGCCAACACGCCTGGTTACAAAGCAAGAGGTTTAGACTTTGCGAAGGAATTGCAAGCGGCAACATCTGGGGCAAGCATTGGTCTTAGTCGTACGGATGGTCGGCATATTCCTGCCACTACAACGTTGGTCGGGGACAAGCTATATCGTCTTCCTACGCAGCCTGATACGGGTGATGGCAACACGGTAGACTTGGATTTAGAGCGTAACTTGTTTATGCAAAACCAAATCAGACACCAAGCATCACTCGATTTTCTAGGCAGCAAATTCAAGAACTTAACCAAAGCAATCAAAGGGGAATAATTTAGATGAGCTTATTTAACGTTTTCAATGTGACAGGTTCCGCAATGAGCGCTGAATCCGTTCGTCTGAACACTACCTCAAGCAACTTGGCGAACGCCGACAGTGTCAGCAGCTCTGCGAAAGACACTTATAAAGCGCGCCATGCTGTGTTTGGAGCTGAGTTAAGTAACGCCATGCGTGGCGGTGATACGGTGCCAGTGAAAGTGATGGGCATTGTAGAAAGCGATAAACCGCTGAGTGCGGAGTACAACCCAGACCATCCCCTTGCAAACGAAGAAGGCTACATCTACAAGCCGAACGTGAATGTAATGGAAGAAATGGCGAACATGATTTCAGCTTCTCGCGCATACCAAACCAATGTGCAAGTAGCGGATTCTAGTAAACAAATGCTGCTGCGTACGCTGCAGATGGGTCAATAAGGATAAGGAGGTAGCGTATGGCCGGAATTAACAACGTTGGTCAAAGCGGCTTGTCCTATATCGACCAGCTTAAAAGTCTACAAGAGAGTAACAAGAAGACGGAAGAGAGCACGGGTAAGCAGGACCTAAAACAGGAAGACTTCTTATCATTGCTCACGAAGCAATTGTCTCAACAGGACCCTTTTAAGCCGGTAAGTAATGACCAGATGATTGCGCAAATGGCTTCATTTGCGACCGTTGATGGCATCGGCAAGATGAATACTCAGTTTGAGAGTTTGAACTCGTCAATGACATCAAACCAAGCGTTACAAGCTTCCTCTTTGGTAGGGCGTGACGTATTGGTCCCAGGAGCGGCAGGTGTGAAGCAGGACGACGCGCCAATGGCGGCAATGGTTAAGCTTTCACAATCTATCGATAATCTGTTTGTTCGTGTAGAGGATGAAGCTGGCCAACTGGTTCGTACTTTTGAGGTAGGGGCGAAACCAGCCGGCGACACGCGTGTGCTTTGGGACGGTAAAGATGAAAGCGGAAATCCACTGCCTGCTGGCAAATACAAAGTGAAAGCGTCTGGCTTAGTTGAAGGGGAGTCGCAAGAGTTCCCAGTATCGACATACGCCAACGTAAACAGCGTATTGCTCGGCAAAGGTGACGGAAACGTATTACTCAATCTGGCTGGTTTTGAATCGCCAGTTCGACTTGCAGAAGTATTGGAAGTCGGCAAAGCGTAGTCATAGCTCGCTAGATTAGGAGATTTTGGAATGTCATATGTATCTTTAAGCGGTTTGTCCGCCGCCCAACTGGATTTGAACACCACCAGTAACAACATTGCGAACGCCAACACGTACGGCTTTAAAGAGTCCCGTGCTGAGTTTGCTGATGTTTACTCTAACTCTTTATTTACTAACGCAAAAACCACTCCGGGTGGTGGTGCGCAAGCAAGCCAAGTGGCGCAGCAGTTCCATGAAGGCTCAAGCATTTACACCAACAACCCAATGGATCTGCGTGTTTCGGGTACAGGTTTCTTCGCCGTGGCGAAGGAGCGTCTGACTCCACAACAGAATGAACTGACACGTAATGGTGCATTCCATTTAAATAAAGAAAACTACATGGTGACCGCGAACGATGAGTTCTTATTAGGTTACCAAGTGGATCCAAGCTCTGGTGAGGTTTCTTCATACGAGCCACAACCTATCAATATTCCTGCTGAATTTGGTAAGCCAAAGCAAACAGCAAACATTGAAGTGGGCGTGAACTTGCCAGCTAACGGCGATTTGAAAGATCCAACTCAGTTTGATTTTTCAGACCCAGATACATACAACCGTTCAACCTCTTCGACTATTTATGACTCGATGGGTCAGTCTTACAAGCTAACGACGTACTACTTGAAAGATCAGACTCAGCCAAACACGTGGAACACTTACTACACCGTGACAGATAAAGAAGGTGAAAAGCCTTTAAATGTTGCGGCAGGTGATGCACAAACGCCAACAGGCCATGTGGGTCATACCATGAAGTTCAACAACGATGGTACGTTGGCGAGCTTGAACAATGGTCAGCCAATTACGTCTGTGGCACTGGGCGATCCGGCGACGAACACGACACCAGTCGATATGAATGGTGCCGATCCTGCGCAGACGCTTAACTTTGGTTTAGGCTCGGCAACACAGTTTGCTGCTCCGTTCGAACTGACCAAGTTCGATGAAGACGGTGCAACAACGGGCTTCCTAACCAAAGTTGACTTCGATGAAAACGGCAGCGTAATGGGGACTTACTCAAACGGCGAAAACGTCACATTGGGTCGTGTCGCGCTAGTACGTGTTCCAAACGAGCAAGGTCTGGATAAGAAGGGCGGTACGCAATGGGATTCAACTCAGTTCTCTGGTGACAAGATTTGGGGTGAATCTAACAAAGGCTCTTTTGGCACCATCAACAACGGTATGCTGGAACAGTCAAACATTGATATGACGCAGGAGCTGGTTGACCTGATTTCTGCTCAGCGTAACTTCCAAGCAAACTCACGTTCGCTAGAAGTGCACAACCAGCTACAACAAAATATCCTGCAGATCCGATAATCTGCATCATCAAGTTAGGCGCGCTTTCGCCGCTCGGCTTGATAACATCATGACATTCATCTGATGCTTAGCCTGAAAATACCTCAGTTCAGGTTAAGCATGCTTTGATCTCTGATTTGCCGCCGTTGCCGCCATGTGGATCAAAACCTTGCCCTTGTTGCAGTTTTCTGCCACTGAAACCCCTCTTAATCTTTTGTTTCTTATTTAAATGTTTGATAAATAAGCTAATTTTATGTTGGCATAACTATTGCTTTTACTCCGTATACAGAGAAGTTTTTGGAGTAATTTATGGATCGCGCACTGTTTCTCGCAATGAGTGGGGCCAAGCAAAATATGCAGGCACTACAATTGCGTGCTAATAACTTGGCTAACGTAAGCACGACAGGGTTTCGTGCGGATTTAGCACAGGCTCGCTCAATGCAGGCTTATGGTGAAGGCCATCCTTCACGTGTGTTCAGCATGACAGAGCGTCCAGGGCATAACTTTGCTCAAGGTAGCGTGATTACAACAGGGCGTGATCTGGATGTGACGATTGAAGGCAGCGGCTGGATTTCGGTACTCGATCACACGGGTAAAGAAGGGTTGACCCGTAACGGTAACCTAAAAGTCGATCAAAATGGCATGCTTACTAACGCAAGTGGCCATTTAGTGCTAGGTGAAAATGATGCGCCGATTACTTTGCCTATTCCTCTCTCCAAAATTGAAATCGGTCGAGATGGCACCATCTCTGTGCTTCCTCAAGGTGCCCCGGCAGAAGAATTCCAAGCGGTTGATCGCATCAAGCTTGTTAAGCCTAATGATCAAAGCTTATTTAAAGACACCAATGGCTTATTTCGCCATAAAACTCCAAACCAACCTTACGAAGCAGACGCGACTGTTAGCCTCCAGACAGGAGCGATTGAAGGCAGTAACGTGAATGCCGTAGGTGAAATGACCGCATTGATTGACTTACAGCGTCAGTTTGAAATGCAAGTCAAGATGATGAGCACTGCTGAAGAGATGGATAAATCTTCAGATTCACTGCTTCGTATGAGTTAACAGAGTTAGAGGTTCACTATGCATCCAGCACTATGGGTAAGTAAAACAGGTCTAGACGCCCAACAAACCAACATTGCCACGATTTCGAATAACTTGGCGAACGCCTCTACTGTGGGCTACAAAAAGAGCCGTGCGGTATTCGAAGATTTGTTCTATCAGAACATCAACCAGCCTGGCGGCCAATCATCTCAGAACACTGAGCTTCCGAGTGGCTTGATGCTAGGTGCGGGTTCTAAAGTGGTTGCAACGCAAAAAGTGCACACGCATGGTAATGCTCAGACAACGACCAACGCACTAGACATGATGGTTGAAGGCGACGGCTTCTTCCAAGTGACGTTGCCGGATGGCAACATCGGTTACACCCGTAACGGTCAATTCACGTTAAATGGTGAAGGCACGTTAGTCACGTCGGGTTCTGGCTACCCTGTAGAACCTGAAATTGTGATTCCAGAAGATGCGATTTCTATCACTGTCGGTACGGATGGTGAAGTATCGGTTCGCGTCCGTGGTCAGCAAGACAACCAAGTCGTTGGTCAGCTAACCATTACAGACTTTGTTAACCCAGGTGGCCTAGAGCCAATTGGCCAGAACCTTTACTTACCAACGGGTGCCAGTGGCGATCCACAAGAAGGTGTTCCTGGTTTGGACGGTTTGGGTGAAATCCGTCAATCCATGCTGGAAGCGTCTAACGTGAATGTAACGGAAGAGTTGGTCAACATGATCGAAGCCCAGCGTGTTTACGAAATGAACTCAAAAGTGATCTCGTCAGTCGATAAGATGATGAGCTTCGTTAACCAGCAGTTATAACGGTTAAGAGCAAGAATTGAGGAGCTCACGATGAAACGTATTTGTCTACTTGCTTTGATTGCCACGATGTCGGGTTGTGCCATGTTAGAGCCGATTGAAACGGATGAAGTGACACAAGCAACGACGGTGGTTGACGCGGTAGAAGGCGATAAATCGAAAGAAGAGAGCAGCGGTATCGTGGATACACTGCGTGGCAGAAGCGATCCGGTTGCGGGTGATCCTGCATGGGCTCCTATTCATCCGAAAAAGAAACCTGAGCATTATGCTGCTGCAACAGGTTCACTGTTTAGCGCCGAGCACATTACCGATCTTTACGACGATTCCAAGCCACGTGGTATTGGCGACATTATTACCGTAACTCTGGATGAGACAACCAGTGCGACGAAAAGCGCCAATGCCGATTTATCGAAAACCAATGAAGCACAAATGGACCCGCTTCAAGTGGGCGGAGAAGAGCTGCAAATTGGCGGAAAATATAATTTCTCTTATGACTTAAACAACTCCAACTCATTTGCAGGTGACTCTTCTGCAAAGCAGAGCAACAGCATCAGTGGTTACATTACTGTTGAGGTGATTGAAGTTTTGGCAAATGGCAACCTCGTTATCCGTGGAGAAAAATGGATGACGCTTAATACGGGTGATGAGTACATACGTTTAAGCGGCACTATTCGTCCGGATGACATTAGTTTCGACAATACTATTGCATCAAACCGCGTTTCTAACGCAAGAATTCAGTACTCTGGCACCGGTGTACAACAAGATATGCAAGAGCCGGGTTTCTTGGCACGATTCTTTAATGTAGCGCTATAACACGCCGTGCTGACGGCAATTTGACTGCAAGAGATAAGTAAGCATGAAAAAACTCCTTTTAATACTGATGAGCGTTGCTCTGTTTTCTACCGCTGCCCAAGCTGCACGTATCAAAGACGTCGCGCAAGTGGCAGGTGTACGAAGCAACCAACTCGTGGGTTATGGTTTGGTTTCAGGCTTACCTGGCACAGGCGAAGCGAACCCGTTTACGGAGCAAAGTTTCGCCGCTATGCTGCAAAACTTCGGCATTCAGATGCCGCCGGGCACAAAGCCAAAAATTAAAAACGTTGCTGCAGTCATGGTAACGGCAGAGTTGCCGCCTTTCTCTAAACCAGGTCAGCAAGTAGACGTGACAGTCTCTTCCATCGGAAGTGCCAAAAGTTTGCGTGGTGGTACGCTACTGCAAACGTTCCTAAAAGGTCTCGATGGTCAAGTTTACGCGGTTGCTCAAGGTAACTTAGTGGTGAGCGGCTTCAGCGCTGAAGGTGCTGACGGTTCAAAAATCGTAGGTAACAATCCAACCGTTGGTCTTATCTCTAGTGGTGCGACAGTAGAGCGAGAAATTCCAAATCCATTTGGTCGTGGTGATTACATCACGTTCAACTTGCTTGAGTCAGACTTCACAACGGCTCAACGTATGGCGGATGCGGTAAACAACTTCCTTGGCCCACAAATGGCGAGTGCAGTAGACGCGACGTCGGTACGTGTACGTGCCCCTCGTGATGTCAGCCAGCGTGTGGCGTTCTTATCGGCAATTGAAAACCTAGAGTTCGACCCAGCAGATGGCGCAGCCAAAATCATCGTTAACTCTCGCACGGGTACCATCGTAGTTGGTAAACATGTTCGCCTTAAACCTGCTGCGGTAACGCATGGTGGCATGACGGTTGCGATCAAAGAAAACCTGAATGTTAGCCAACCGAACGGCTTTTCTGGTGGGCAAACCGTTGTCGTGCCAGACTCGGATATCGAAGTCAGCGAAGAGCAGGGCAAGATGTTTAAGTTTGAGCCAGGCTTAACGTTGGATGATTTGGTCCGTGCCGTTAACCAAGTCGGCGCAGCGCCGTCGGATTTGATGGCTATCTTGCAAGCATTGAAACAAGCTGGTGCCATTGAAGGCCAGTTGATCATCATTTAATGGTTAGGAGGTAGGTATAATGAACAATCCTAACGACATTGGTTTTATTCATGACATCAGTTCGCTGGATACCTTGCGTCAAAAAGCAGTGAAGGAAGGTAAAGATGGCGAGCAAGAAGCACTGCGTGCAGCAGCTCGTCAGTTCGAATCTATTTTCACCTCCATGATGTTGAAATCCATGCGAGAAGCCAATGAGGGCTTTGAGTCCAACATGATGAACAGCCAGAACGAGAAGTTCTATCGACAAATGCTCGATGAGCAGATGGCGAGTGAGCTCAGTTCGTCTGGTTCAATGGGCTTGGCCGATATGATTGTTAAGCAATTAACGGCTGGACAAGGTAACGACAAGAGTGAAACGGCAATGCGTGATGCGGCAAATAATGCCGTGGAATATCGTCGTGTTGACCCGAAAAAAGCGCGTGAGATTGAACAGCGCTTGATTGAATCTGGTCAGCTATCTCGACCAAGCAATGAACCAACTCGATTCGATTCGCCAGAATCTTTTGTTAACTCGATGAAGCCATACGCGGAGAAAGCCGCTAAAGCCCTAGGTGTCGAGCCATCTCTGCTACTTGCTCAAGCGGCTTTGGAAACGGGGTGGGGACAAAAGGTCGTGAAGAACGCGCGTGGCAGCAGCAACAACTTATTTAACATCAAAGCAGATCGAAGCTGGCGGGGGGACAAAGTGACGACTCAAACTCTAGAGTTCCACGATAACACGCCAGTGAAAGAGACGGCAGCGTTTCGCGCCTACTCAAATTACGAAGACAGCTTTAATGACTTTGTGCGCTTTTTAAATGACAACCCACGTTACGAGATGGCATTGCAACAGCGAGGGAATTCAGAGTCCTTCATTCGCGGCATCCACAGCGCGGGTTACGCGACTGATCCGAATTACGCAGACAAAGTCCTGCAGGTGAAGCAGAAAATCGAAAGTATGTAATTTACTCTTCGCCAGTTCATGTTGTTTTCGAAGGCTTGCCACTGTGCAAGCCTTTACTTTTTCTGAACATTCACACCTCTATTTTATTTGGCACACCTTTTGCTTTGATGTGTCTAGGTGATCGGTTTTGCCGATTTTATTTCGTTTTTGGGGGCATGTATGGCGTCAGATCTTCTGAATGTAGGTACTCAAAGTGTGCTTACTGCTCAGAGACAATTAAACACCACTGGTCATAACATTTCTAATGTTAATACAGAGGGTTATAGCCGCCAGTCTGTTATCCAAGGTACGAATGATCCGCGCATGTTTGGTGGTTCTACCTACGGCATGGGTGTGCATGTGGAAAATGTTCGCCGCTCGTGGGATCAGTTTGCCGTGAATGAACTGAACTTGTCGTCAACCAACAATGCCAACAAAACGGATACCCAAGACAATCTTGATATGCTCTCTAGCATGTTGAGCTCAGTTGCATCGAAGAAAATCCCAGAGAACTTGAACGAGTGGTTCGATGCGGTCAAAACCATGGCAGATACCCCGAACGATTTGGGGGCACGGAAAGTGGTATTGGAAAAGGCGAAAATCTTCTCTGATACATTAAATGACTTCCATGAAACCGTGCGATTGCAATCTGATGTGACCAATAAAAAATTGGATATGGGCATTGAACGCGTGAACCAACTTGCGTTGGAAATCCGCGATGTGCATCGGTTAATGATGCGCACACCCGGTCCACATAATGATTTGATGGACCAGCATGAAAAGCTGGTTACTGAGTTATCTGAGTACACCAAAGTTACCGTAACCCCACGCAAAAATGCCGAAGGGTTTAATGTTCACATCGGCAATGGACACACACTTGTTTCTGGCACGGAAGCAAGCCAGCTCAAAATGATCGATGGCTATCCGGATGTTCATCAAAGACGATTAGCAATGGTGGAAGGGAATGGCATTAAAGCGATCAAGTCTGATGATATGGATGGCAAAATCGGCGCTTTGCTTGAAATGCGCGACAAACACATTCCGCAACTTCAGGATGAAATGGGCCGTTTAGCGACGGGTTTCTCCTACAAAATTAATCAGCTGCAATCTCAAGGTCTGGATCTCAACGGCAAGATAGGTAAAGACGTATTTACCGACGTGAACTCTGAGCTGGTGGCAAAATCTCGAGTTTTTGCTGCGCCTGACTCTCAAGCTGATGTTGCGGTTTACATTGATGATATCTCAGCGATCAAAGGTGGTGAATATTCGCTACGTTATGATGGCGACCAGTATAGCGTGACAACACCGAAAGGTGAGCAAATGTCGTTGAACATTGATCAATCGGATTCTTCGTTTGTTCTGGATGGTATGAAAGTGCAAATCGGTGAAGGTCTTGCCGCTGGTGAGCGCGTATTATTGCGCCCAACACGAAGTGGCGCAGCCATCATCAAGATGGAAACCAATGATGCAAAAGCCATTGCCGCGCAAAGTTATGAAGCTTCAACCACTTTTGCTCAAGGTAACGCCAAGTTCAAAATTCGTGAGGCGGGGGATGTTAAAGAGTTTGAGGTCACCGTACAACCAGCCGACGAGAAACATGATAAGCCATGGTTAAAGATCACGGACAACAAAGGCAATTTGCTATCGGACAAATACTCATACCCGCTAGACAAAGACAACCCGATGATTGAAATCTCAGTGCCGAAAAGTCATCCGCTGTATAAAAATGGCGATGCGACTGTATTTGAGCTGAGCGAAGGCGCGCTGATGAATGATAAATTCACCGCAAACTTGGTGCCTTCTGAAGGTGGTAACGGCAACTTGAGAAAAATGCAGAAGATCCAAACAGACAAGATGATGGATGGAAAATCCAGTACTTTGATTGATGTTTATCACAACCTCAATACCGAAGTCGGATTGAAATCTTCTACAGCAAACCGATTAGCTTCTGTCGCTCGCTTAGAGCATGAAGCGGCACAAGAGCGCGTTGCTTCTATCTCTGGCGTTAACCTCGATGAAGAAGCGGCCAACATGATGAAGTTTCAACAAGCGTACATGGCTTCATCACGTGTGATGCAAGCGGCGAATGATACCTTCAATACCATTTTACAACTGAGGTAAGGAGAAGAGATAAGTGCTAACCCGAATTTCTAGTTTCCATAACTATCAGTCCGTACAAAATGATTTGCGTCGTCAAGAGAATAAGGTTCACCATAACCAAGAGCAACTTGCTTCAGGGAAAAAGTTACTGAAACCTAGCGACGATCCCCTTGCGTCGCATTACATTCAAAATATTAGTCAGCAACAAGAACAGCTACAACAATACCTTAGCTCAATAGTGTTGGTGCGTAATCGTCTAGAAAACCACGAAGTTAATATCGCCAATGCAGAGAATTTTGCCGACGAGTCGAAGCGCTTAACGATGGAGATGATTAACGGTGCGTTTTCTGCGGAAGACCGACAAGCAAAGAAGCGTGAGCTAGAAGAGATTGCGAACAACTTCCTTAACTTAGTGAATTCGCAAGATGAATCTGGTAACTACGTGTTTGCTGGCACTAAGCCAAAAAGCCAACCATTCTATCGCGATAAAGACGGTAGTGTTCAGTACGCTGGAGACGATTACCAGCGCAAAATGAAAGTCTCCAGCATGCTTGAGATGCCAATGAACGATCCTGGCAGCAAGCTGTTTATGGAGATACCAAACCCATTTGGTGATTATCAGCCGAATTACGATCTACAAAACGGTTCTGAGTTGCTATTAAACAGAGCCACTAACGTTGATACGAAGGATGATGCGGCGTATCGCGTGACATTTGTCGATATGAACAACGGCAAATTTGGTTACCAACTAGAGCGTAACGGTAAAGTCGTGGATGCCGATGAGTTTTCTCCAGAAAAAGGCATTGAGTACAAAGGCCTGACAGTGCACGTAAAAGGTCAAATTACGCCTGGCGACAGCATCGAGATTGAAAAGCGGGCAGAGTTCAGCATTTTCGATACCTTCAAGGATGCAATGGCGTGGTCAGATAAATCGGTGTCGGATACGTCGGCGACCGCCAAATTGCACCAAATGACAGAAGAATTTCACGCTGCTTTTATCCATTTGAATAAAGCGCGTACTGATGCTGGCGCTCGATTGAGCACGCTCGATATCCAAGAGCAAAACCACGAAGACTTTAATTTGTCTCTGGCGAAAGCGAAGAGCAACTTTGAGGATTTGGATTACTCTAAAGCCGTGATCGAGTTCAGTGAAAACTCGCGAGCGTTACAGGCATCGCAACAAGCATTCGGTAAGACCAAAGATCTAACTCTGTTTAACTATATTTAGTCTGACTTAAGACACACTGTCTGATTTTTGATGCCTTATGTGCAAAGCCTTAAGTGCGATAAATCGACGTAAATTGAGAGTCATGCTATGCGGCACGATTTTACCCAAAGCGGCAATGACGCGAGAGGCAAGTCGGGCGGCAACAGAGTAGCGGTCAATATACATGAGACAAGATGAGCCTCATTATCCTGAAATGGTTTGGTGCTAACGCTAACTTATTGTTTATTTAATTCTTTTAAAAGTAGTGAAATAAATTTTGTAAGTTGGCACACAAATTGTATTGAAAATATTAGAACAGATTTCGAGATTCTAAACCCTGCGTTTAAGGCAGATTTAGCAAGTAATTTTTACGGTCAGTGCTTATCCAAATGAGAGTAAAGCTGGCCGCTTCGCAAAAGCTTGCGAACTCAAAAGGAGAGCAAAATGGCTGTAACAGTTAGTACTAACGTCTCCGCGATGACCGCGCAGCGTTACCTAAACAAAGCGACTGACGAATTAAACACGTCGATGGAGCGCTTATCTTCAGGACATAAGATTAACAGTGCAAAAGATGATGCGGCAGGTCTCCAGATCTCTAACCGCTTAACCGCACAGTCTCGTGGTCTAGATGTCGCAATGCGTAACGCGAACGATGGTATCTCGATTGCACAAACCGCTGAAGGTGCTATGAATGAGGCAACATCTGTCATGCAACGTATGCGTGACCTTGCTATTCAATCATCGAACGGTACTAACTCTCCGGCTGAGCGTCAGGCGATCAACGAAGAGTCAATGGCATTGATTGACGAGCTAAACCGTATCGCAGAAACCACGTCATTCGGTGGCCGTCGTCTATTGAACGGCTCATTCGGTGAAGCGGCATTCCAGATTGGTGCGAGCTCAGGTGAAGCAATGATTATGGGGCTAACCAGCATTCGTGCGGACGATACTCGCATGGGCGGTGTGACCTTCTTATCGGAAAACGGTAAAGATAAAGATTGGGGCGTTGACCCAGCTAAATCGGATCTAAAAATCACTTTGCCAGGTATGGGTGAAGACGAAGACGGCAATGTCGATGATCTAGAAATCAACATTAATGCAAAAGCAGGTGACGACATCGAAGAGCTTGCAACGTACATTAATGGTCAGTCTGATATGATCAACGCGTCTGTAAGTGAAGATGGCAAGTTACAAGTTTTTGTTGCACATCCAAACGTTCAGGGTGAAATTTCAATTTCGGGTGGATTGGCGTCTGAGCTTGGTTTGAGCGATGAACCTCTTAGAACATCAGTACAAGATATTGATATGACAACCGTACAAGGTTCTCAAAACGCTATCTCTGTGCTGGATTCGGCACTGAAATACGTGGATTCACAACGTGCGGATCTGGGTGCGAAGCAAAACCGTCTGAGTCACAGCATCAACAACTTGGCTAACATCCAAGAAAACGTTGACGCGTCGAACAGCCGAATTAAAGACACGGACTTTGCGAAAGAAACCACGCAAATGACCAAAGCACAAATTTTGCAACAAGCAGGTACATCGATTCTTGCTCAAGCGAAACAGTTGCCAAACTCTGCAATGTCACTATTGCAGTAGTTTACTTAGCCTGTACTCAATACATTCAGACGTGGATGGGAATGCAGGCTTTTGGCAAGCAACTTTATAATAGAATGAGCGGCTCTCTCATCTCTCACCTGCCAATCATTTTCAATGTAAAGTTGCACTCGGTATGCCGGAAATGTGTTCATTTCTCTTGATCTCCACATAGGCTCTGGCGACCAACCTAGCCCCAGTTCTCTCAAAGGAAAAGGGGCTTTTTCTTTTCTAATTCTCACGTCTATCGTCTGCGAACTTACCTTTAATTGTTTCCTTTTGCTGGTTTTCTATACAATTTGGCCCTCTCGGCTCGATTTGTGGAAACTTGAGCACTTTTTCTTACTTTTCTTCAATTTTATTAGCTAAATCTCGCAATGTTATTTTTTTAAATTTTTTTCTAAAGCTTCTGAATTTGGTGTCGTTAATAGGGGTAACTTTGAGAGAACTACTTGGTTTTCCGAGACGTCGGAAACCGCTATACCGGAAAATCAATTGGAGAAATCACCATGGCAGTGAATGTAAACACTAACGTATCAGCAATGACCGCTCAGCGTTACCTAAACAACGCAAACTCAGCTCAACAAACTTCTATGGAGCGTTTGTCTTCGGGTTTCAAAATCAACAGCGCAAAAGATGACGCTGCGGGTCTACAAATTTCGAACCGTTTGAACGTACAAAGCCGTGGTTTGGATGTGGCGGTTCGCAACGCGAACGACGGTATCTCAATTGCACAAACCGCTGAAGGTGCAATGAACGAGACCACTAACATTCTTCAAC
>NZ_NIGY01000099.1:0-374 GCF_003123985.1 Vibrio sp. T9 | reverse complement strand
CCGTACGGCGACCACGCCGCCTGGCCGGTGTCGTCATAAAGGATGACCAGGACATTGGGCGCATCGGCCGGTGCTTTCTTGTCCAGGAAGGCATTCCAATCCGGTCGCGAGTCGCGAATGTCCAGCTCGATGATGCCGCCGAAGGTCTTCCCGCTCATGGCCGTCGCCTTGTATGGAGAGCAGGTATGGCACACCCCATAAAGGTAGTGTTCAAGCGAGAAACTACGCAGGCCCCCGTCGGGGAAACTACTGGCCGCTGCGAGAAGCGGAAGGCAGTAGTTTTACGGTCCGCGCCTTCATGGATCTACCGTTTCCGGTCGTAGCCATCGGTTTCAGGCTGAGTACCTGACCACTTCCCCGGCCTTCGCCATGGC
>NZ_NIGY01000098.1:0-374 GCF_003123985.1 Vibrio sp. T9 | reverse complement strand
CTCCCGCGAGAATTACATCCTTGATGTTGCTGTTCTCGTTCGAGACGCGGCTGGCATGAACGATGCTGCTCTGGCTCTCGATCTCGATGAGGCCAGGTTCCGAGCGCAGCTAATTGCGGCCAAGGCCGATGTGGCCGGGTATGTCGACCTGGCGCTCGCTGCCGCTCATTTAGTCGTCGTCCTTGGTCCGGTAGGAACGGCGCCATCCCCGGGCTACGGAGCGGGAATGCTGCGGGTTGCAGAGGAGCTTGGCGCGCTGGGGTTCGAGCCGCTCTAGCGCAGAGAGGGAAAGTGCTGCTCGGACCAGAAGCTATTCCTCACGACTGTCGGACCGGCAAGGTTAGCTATGGACACAAGTGCCACCGGCGCGAGTC
>NZ_NIGY01000097.1:0-376 GCF_003123985.1 Vibrio sp. T9 | reverse complement strand
CCGCCGTCGGCAACCGTTTCACCGAAGCCTTCCAGATCCGCGACAAGCTCGCCCGTCGTGACGTCGTCAGCGCGCTCAAGAGCGACGTGAAGACGGCTATCGCCGCCGATGCCGAAGCCAATGGCTGGACCGATGGCGACATCGGCAACGCCTTCGGCGAAGTCGAATACCGCACCCTGCGCGACGGCGTGCTGAGCACGAAGGTCCGCATCGACGGTCGTCAGCTCGACGACGTCCGCCCGATCTCGGTGCGCGTCGGCGTCCTGCCGCGCACGCACGGCTCGGCACTCTTCACCCGCGGTGAAACGCAGGCACTGGTTGTTGCCACGCTCGGCACCACCCGTGACTCGCAGCTCATCGACGCGCCCGAAGGCGA
>NZ_NIGY01000096.1:0-378 GCF_003123985.1 Vibrio sp. T9 | reverse complement strand
GCGGCGCGAAGTCGGTCAGCGGCGTGGGTGCGATCACGACGCCACCCGCATGCTTACCGGCATTCCGCGTCAGGCCTTCGAGGCTGAGCGCGAGGTCGATCAACTGGCGCGGTTCTTCTTCCTGCTCGTAGACGTCGCAGAATTCCCTGACGATGCGATCGGGCTCTTTCTTCGACTTTTCCGTGCGGCCGAGCGCGTCGCCCAGCGTGAGGTCGAGTGGCCGGTTGGGAATGAGCTTGGCCAGGCGATCCACCTGACCGTAGCCCATGCCAAGCACACGGCCGGAGTCGCGCAACACGGCCTTCGCCGCCATGGAGCCATAGGTGATGATCTGGCTGACATGGTCGCGGCCGTATTTACGCGCGACATAGTCGATCA
>NZ_NIGY01000095.1:0-379 GCF_003123985.1 Vibrio sp. T9 | reverse complement strand
GGACCCTATAGACAGCGTTGATGGCGCGCCCGTTTCGGGCCGCGACATTGGCAAAGTCCAGGGAAGGGGCGCGGGTGTTCCGCGCCTTTTCTGCGGACGCAAGGTTAACCGGCAGTTGCTTTAAGGGCAGTGACCGGAACGAAGACGTAGGGTGCGGGACAGCGCCCCGTCGGCGTAGATGTAAGTAGAAAAACAGCCGGACAACCGGCGGTGCCTGTCCCGAAACCGTAAATCGACTGTCGGAACTCAACTGTTGAAGGAACGTCCCATGAATAAGACCGTTAGCGTCACCCTGGCCGCCCTGCTTTGCGTGGGCGCGGTCGCCTGCAACAAGAAGCAGGTCAAGACCCCGCCGGCTCCCACGCCGGAGCCGGTCGCC
>NZ_NIGY01000094.1:0-380 GCF_003123985.1 Vibrio sp. T9 | reverse complement strand
CACGCTCAACGTCCATCAGCTGAAGGACCGCCTCGCCGCCGGGGACATCACCCTCGTCGACGTACGTCCGGCCCACGCCCGCGCCATGGCCGCACCGCTCGCCGGCGCGCGCATCCTCGAAGAGGAAGGTTACGAAGCACTCGCCCAGCTGCCGAAGGACGCACCGATCGCGTTCATCTGCCATCACGGCGTGTCCAGCCGCGCCGCGGCCGAGCGCTTCGCCGCGCACGGCTTCACGCAGCTGTTCAATGTCGAAGGCGGCATGGACGCGTGGTCGCGCGAAGTGGATCCCACCGTCCCGCGCTACTGAGCAGGCGCCGGCTCCCGCACGACGCTCAGCTTTCCAATCAGTTCGACAAGACGGCGCCTTCGGGCGCCGT
>NZ_NIGY01000093.1:0-380 GCF_003123985.1 Vibrio sp. T9 | reverse complement strand
GCCGTGCTCGTATCTCCCGGGCCCAGCTTGACCGGCACGACGGCAGCGGTCTTGTCGTCGTTGATCACGTAAACGAACGGGCCCTGGGCGCCCTGCTGGATCGCAGCGGCCGGCACCAGAATCGCCTGCGGCAACACCTGGACGGGTAGCTTCGCGGTGACGAACTGGTTGGGCAACAGCTCGTTGTTGGTATTGGCAAACTCGGCTTCGAACTTCACCGTACCCGTCGCCGGGTCCACTTCATTGTTCGCAGCGCGCAGGCGGCCGGTGGCGATCACCTCATCGGGACTGTCACCATAGGCGTCGACCGGAATGCAGGTGCCGGCATTGAGACGCTGCAGCACACGCGGGACCACGTTCACCGGCACCGAGAAGATCAC
>NZ_NIGY01000092.1:0-381 GCF_003123985.1 Vibrio sp. T9 | reverse complement strand
ACCGTGTCCGGCGTGCTCGCCGCACGTGCGTTCTACGGGGAAGCCATGGCGGGCTATTCCATTCCGGCCGCCGAGCACAGCACCATCACCAGTTGGGGCCGCGAGCACGAAGTCGACGCGTACCGGAACATGCTCAAGCGTTTCGCGAAGCCAGGCTCACTCGTTGCCGTGGTTTCGGACAGCTACGACATCTACCACGCGATTACCGACCACTGGGGCAAGACGCTGCGCGACGAAGTGATCGCTTCGGGCGCCACCGTCGTCATACGACCCGACTCCGGCGACCCGGTCGAGGTCGTGCATCGCTGCGTGAGCCTGCTCAACGATGCTTTCGGCAGCACGGTGAACGCGAAGGGTTTTCGCGTACTCAACCACGTGCGC
>NZ_NIGY01000091.1:0-383 GCF_003123985.1 Vibrio sp. T9 | reverse complement strand
TTACCAGTATTATTCTGGCCAAGGAAACATGCTGAGCAACAGCATGAGCTTTACGGCAAATTTGCCGTCGACGAGTGAAAAATTCACGCTTGCGATGCAGGCGAGTTGGGAGATTGAAGCCGACTACGACTATATGCAGGTCAAAGTGAACGGTGTGGCGATTGCGGGCAATTACACTAAGCCCGTCAACGCGATTAACAGCGCTCGACATATTATTACGGGTAAATCATCGAGTATTTCGACAGCAGTAGGCAGTGATGCTTGGGTGGGGTTGGAATATGATTTATCAGCCTACGCAGGCAAAGCTGTGACGATTGAATTGAACTATGTGACCGATGAAGGGGTGAGTGAAT
Organism: Vibrio sp. T9; assembly: GCF_003123985.1. Classification (NCBI taxonomy): domain Bacteria; kingdom Pseudomonadati; phylum Pseudomonadota; class Gammaproteobacteria; order Vibrionales; family Vibrionaceae; genus Vibrio; species Vibrio sp. T9. Next base: position 30 of record NZ_NIGY01000091.1, on the reverse strand, counting down.
CAGGTATTACTATAGACAATATCAGTATCA
>NZ_NIGY01000090.1:0-386 GCF_003123985.1 Vibrio sp. T9 | reverse complement strand
GCAAGGCAATGACCACGGCGCTGCTAGCCCGGCTCGTCGCGGCAGGCAAGCTGCATTGGGATGACCCGGTGACGAAGTACCTGCCGGATTTCCGCATGAGCGACCCTTGGGTCACCCGCGAAATCCAGGTACGCGACCTGCTGATCCACAATAGCGGCCTGCGCGAAGGCGCGGGCGACCTCATGCTGTGGCCCGAGCCGAACGACTTCACTCGCAAGGATATCCTCGCCGGCCTGGCCTACCTGAAATTCGAGCATAGCTTCCGTTCGCGCTACGCCTACGACAACCTGCCGTATGTCGTGGCCGGAGAAGTAGCCGCCTCGGCCGGTGGCGCGCCGTACGAAACGCTGCTGCGCCGTGAGGTGTTCGAGCCGCTCGGCCTGAGT
>NZ_NIGY01000008.1:0-376464 GCF_003123985.1 Vibrio sp. T9 | reverse complement strand
AAAGTGCGTATTATGGTTATGAATTATGTTGAGGGTTTGCTGAAAGCCTAGAGTGCGCAAAGGGTGGGCGGTGCGACTTGACCAAATCCGGCTTGCCGTGATGGCTAGGAGAGAGAATCGCTTTGAAGGGATAGCCCGTAATATAATTCGCATAATGCGCATAATTGCTTTCTTATGATATTATCACTTTGTCTCAAACAAAAAGCCCAGTGCTGCAACACTGGACTTTGTTCTTATATTGTTGAGATTAGTAGTTGGATGATTGTGTCTATTAAGTTAATTATTGCTATTAGTAGAGCTATCATTTATTTCCCTCCTTAGGGTTATTGATAAGCCCTTGAGAACCCCATTTCTCGAGGGCTTTTCTTTAAGTTATTGTACTGCATCATTTAATTTGGTTAAACGCTTCGACCCAAACAGCCCTAAAAACGCTAGAATATTCTAGCTAATATGAGATAAGTGTTATAGGTTTTGAGTGATTCCTCTCTATTTTCATTTAATTCCTTAGAATAATATGCCAAACCAATGCAAGGTAGATTCACGCAACATGAAATAATGCAATGGTTTGCTCTTGTTTTTATGTACAGTAAGCCCCATGTAGTTAATGGCATTTCACAACACATAGGGGACTATAATGAATGCGCATTTCTTCCGAGTAGATTACGCTGCAGGTTTGACAGGTTTTGCTCTATTCACCATGACTGATAACCAAGTACGTGGTACAGATGTTGGCGGTTTGAGTTATCGTGGAACGTATACTCAAGACGGTAATACAATTAATGCTAACGTTGTTATGACTATTCCAGCTGGAGCTCCTTTAGTTACAGGAGTTTGCCCTGAACCAATGAGTTTTGATTTCTCAGTTGAATTTGATGTGGAGAGACCAACTCAGCAAACTTTAGCTCTCCCAATTGGTCAAATCAGAGTGGCTATTACACCACTAGTTTAGTGAGCTCGATTTTCACTGCTATAAGCTTGCTTGTAGAGTGAAAATGAGTAGCCAAGCGCTCGCCTTAATCAAGCGTTCGCTTAAGTCAATCGCGCGGCAGCTTCGGCTGCCTTTTTTGTATCTGTCAGTTAGCTCGGCCTGTAACGAATGCCGACGAGCGGAGACTGAGCGAGGAGAAATGAGGAGCAGGTCAGAGCAAGACATTTGCGAATGGAAGGGGCCCCGTTTCGTCGGGGAAGGAGCCATTCGAAAATGGCTCCATCGTGACCAAGGTACACTATCTTTAATAGTGTACTCTTGTTTCATTTTGAAACTTTACTCGGATAATGTTCGCTTCCAAACTTCTAAACAACGTTGCTCTTCTTGCTCGTTGTTGAACGAAATCGAACCGCTCTCATATAGTGCTAACATGTCACGCGCTTGACTCTTGTCTCGTTCTTTAAATGAAAACAAAGGGCGGTTAGACTGCTCAGCTAAGCTGTTGATAAACCCTTGTTTATCATCAACATAATCATACATTGTCATGATTACTTCGGTCTCTGAAATCCCTTTCATACATGGACCAACAAGCTTCATAAACTCAAAAGGATCAAGTTGAGTCATTTGATCCTTTTTACCTTGGCAAATCTCACGTTCTGTAAGCTTTAGAGCTTTGGCTAATTTAGCCACTTGAGTTGCTTTAGGCTCGGTTATCCCACGTTCCCACTTGCTGACTGTCTGTACAGTTACATCCATCTGTTCAGCCAAATCTTCCTGTTTGATGACCAGTTCAATTCTACGTTCCTTTAGTACTTCACCAATACTCATGTTTACGTTGTCCATATCAAAACCCTACATTAGTTTAAGTTTACACCCACTTTAGTGTTGCTTATTAGTAACACATACTTTAGTGTATATGTACATACACAAAAGTGTTTATTAAACTTCTTGACAGGATTTTGGGTGTGATAGACAAACTCAAGATATCGATACCATTTAAGACTGAGTTTACGATGACGACTTACCAAGCTAAGTCGGGTGAAGCTGTGTCTTACGTCGATATCAAAGAGTGCTCCCGTCGTGGTGTTGGTCTTGAGGCAAAAACGATCTTCTTCACTGGTGAAGTTGGTGCAGATAAATATGAGGTTGCTGACTTAAGACATGCATTCGAATCTCTTCCAACACATTTTACTGGAATGGCATTCAAGATTTATCAGGGAACTCGCTTACGTTCTCCATGTATAGAGTTAAAAGCATCACCAGCTAAAATCCTGCAGGGTCATAATGTCTACGGCCCAACGTCTATCGAGGTTGGAGCTATAGAAATGTTGATGGCGTTTTACAACAATTACCCTGACGTCTATGAAATGTTAGATATCCAGTCTGCAACACTAGACGCCATTGATGCGACATACTCGGCACGAGTAAAGACCGAACTACAGGCTCGCCAAGTTATACAGCAACTAAAAAATGTCTCGAATAAACAAATGCGTACGGCTGTACGTAACGAACATGAAACCACTGTATATTTTAACAAGAACTCCCGTCACTGTGACCGAAAAGCCTATCTGAAAGGACCTGAGTTCAGCCGCCAACTACGAGACTTAAGGGCGTTACAAGAAAAAGGCGATCACTCATACGATCGTGTTATCGACGTCATGTCTTCACCACAACTAATCAACTATGCACGACACTTAGTCCGTTTTGAAGCCGGAGCACACCGCCGCTATTTAGACGCTTTAGAGATACCTAAAAATCTATTCGACGCGATTAACTACCAGAAAGAATACGAATCAACAGGCCGCAATTTAATAGCAGATATCTGGACCAAAGCATTTACACCACTACTGGAAGCGCTAGAGGGACAACACATGAATATCTTTAACGACGAAGAAGTACACAGCAACTTGAAAAAGGCTTACTACCGCGTAACACCAAAAGGGAACATATCTTACGCGAAAGCCGATAAGTTGTTCCGGTTCTACCGCTCACTAGTATCAGATGGTTACTACGCCGTGTATCAATCCTTCACATCGAGAGCAACGTTCTCTCGCCAACTCAATGACTTGTTAGCTATCGGCTTCTCAAAAGCTCAGCTTCAAAACTTACAAGGTAATGAAAAAGACAACGTTGTTCCGCTTCTTCAGGTCATCGAAATAGACTTCTCACAACAGCATCCGGCTGATTATGTGGAGCCCAAAGTAGGGCACATATCACGAATGTATGGTTACGGCGAAGACAATGTAATCAGACTCACAGCTTAACTACAAACCAGAAGGAAACAACATGTTGAAAATCGAAATCTTCCCAGAAAATGTACAAATCGAAACGCGCACAATCCCAGCTAAAGAAGGAAAGCCACCGCGCAATATCTATGAGCAAGTAGCTTACGCGCACTTGGGCGGTAAGTTCCCAGTAGAGATGAAGCTACAGTTAGAAGAAGGACAGCCAGCGTATGTTGCAGGACTCTATACAATACATCCCTCTAGCTTTGTTATTAATCAGTTCGGTTCTCTGGAGTTAAAACGCTTCGGCTTACTCATTGATCCTATAGACGAAAAATAGAAGTAAAGTAAGGAACACAACGTCATGGCTACATTAGGAATATACGATCCAAAACATAGTGCACATCTTGGCTTAAGAGACTTCGAGTTACTTCAACTATCAAGGCCCACATATAAAGCACGCTTTACACGTCGTGGCTATGGAGATGTTCAACTCTTAGTGTTCTTGGATGATCACAAAGAAATACCGTTCGTTAGAGTTCCACTAGAAACTTTACTGGAAGCTGCTCTGAACTATGAAGCCAGCCATTAAACAATTTACTCATGCGTTCTTCAAAATCCCTCAGAATGAACGCAAAAAGAATGGTCGCAAAGGTGCTCGTATCGCAGGATACGAGCCATACTCACCAGAAGAAGATGCTTACTTAATCGAGCATTACCAAAAAATCCCGTTCACACAGATAGGCAAAAACTTAGGGCGCTCAGCTCATTCAATATATGTTCGTTCCAAAAAGCTCATTCGAGATGGACTTATCGTAAACGACCAACGTTGGAGGAAATCTCATTACAGTGCTAAAGAAGATGCGTTCATCATTGCATGCCAAGATAAAATGTCGTTCGAACAAGTTGGCCACGTTCTTGGCCGTAGTAGAGAGTCAGTAAAAGTTAGAGCTGGTAAGTTAGGTGTCTCATACAGAAAAGTTGCGGAGACTTCGCCTGTAGTGAAACTCTTAAATGATGATGTTGAGTTGATACGCCAGCTGGCAGAACTAGGGCTAACTTATCGAGAGATCTCATATAAGTTCGACGTTGATGAAAGTCATGTGAGAAAAGTATGTATGTTCCAAGAACGGTTGTACCTGGACAAGAACGATTACTTGAATCATGTTAAGCGCCAGAAAGATGCAATCGACGGAATGAACTAGAGCTATAAGACCATGATATACTTGAATAAACCTCCCCTTAAAAGTGCGTATTATGGTTATGAATTATGTTGAGGGTTTGCTGAAAGCCTAGAGTGCGCAAAGGGTGGGCGGTGCGACTTGACCAAATCCGGCTTGCCGTGATGGCTAGGAGAGAGAATCGCTTTGAAGGGATAGCCCGTAATATAATTCGCATAATGCGCATAATTGCTTTCTTATGATATTATCACTTTGTCTCAAACAAAAAGCCCAGTGCTGCAACACTGGACTTTGTTCTTATATTGTTGAGATTAGTAGTTGGATGATTGTGTCTATTAAGTTAATTATTGCTATTAGTAGAGCTATCATTTATTTCCCTCCTTAGGGTTATTGATAAGCCCTTGAGAACCCCATTTCTCGAGGGCTTTTCTTTAAGTTATTGTACTGCATCATTTAATTTGGTTAAACGCTTCGACCCAAACAGCCCTAAAAACGCTAGAATATTCTAGCTAATATGAGATAAGTGTTATAGGTTTTGAGTGATTCCTCTCTATTTTCATTTAATTCCTTAGAATAATATGCCAAACCAATGCAAGGTAGATTCACGCAACATGAAATAATGCAATGGTTTGCTCTTGTTTTTATGTACAGTAAGCCCCATGTAGTTAATGGCATTTCACAACACATAGGGGACTATAATGAATGCGCATTTCTTCCGAGTAGATTACGCTGCAGGTTTGACAGGTTTTGCTCTATTCACCATGACTGATAACCAAGTACGTGGTACAGATGTTGGCGGTTTGAGTTATCGTGGAACGTATACTCAAGACGGTAATACAATTAATGCTAACGTTGTTATGACTATTCCAGCTGGAGCTCCTTTAGTTACAGGAGTTTGCCCTGAACCAATGAGTTTTGATTTCTCAGTTGAATTTGATGTGGAGAGACCAACTCAGCAAACTTTAGCTCTCCCAATTGGTCAAATCAGAGTGGCTATTACACCACTAGTTTAGTGAGCTCGATTTTCACTGCTATAAGCTTGCTTGTAGAGTGAAAATGAGTAGCCAAGCGCTCGCCTTAATCAAGCGTTCGCTTAAGTCAATCGCGCGGCAGCTTCGGCTGCCTTTTTTGTATCTGTCAGTTAGCTCGGCCTGTAACGAATGCCGACGAGCGGAGACTGAGCGAGGAGAAATGAGGAGCAGGTCAGAGCAAGACATTTGCGAATGGAAGGGGCCCCGTTTCGTCGGGGAAGGAGCCATTCGAAAATGGCTCCATCGTGACCAAGGTACACTATCTTTAATAGTGTACTCTTGTTTCATTTTGAAACTTTACTCGGATAATGTTCGCTTCCAAACTTCTAAACAACGTTGCTCTTCTTGCTCGTTGTTGAACGAAATCGAACCGCTCTCATATAGTGCTAACATGTCACGCGCTTGACTCTTGTCTCGTTCTTTAAATGAAAACAAAGGGCGGTTAGACTGCTCAGCTAAGCTGTTGATAAACCCTTGTTTATCATCAACATAATCATACATTGTCATGATTACTTCGGTCTCTGAAATCCCTTTCATACATGGACCAACAAGCTTCATAAACTCAAAAGGATCAAGTTGAGTCATTTGATCCTTTTTACCTTGGCAAATCTCACGTTCTGTAAGCTTTAGAGCTTTGGCTAATTTAGCCACTTGAGTTGCTTTAGGCTCGGTTATCCCACGTTCCCACTTGCTGACTGTCTGTACAGTTACATCCATCTGTTCAGCCAAATCTTCCTGTTTGATGACCAGTTCAATTCTACGTTCCTTTAGTACTTCACCAATACTCATGTTTACGTTGTCCATATCAAAACCCTACATTAGTTTAAGTTTACACCCACTTTAGTGTTGCTTATTAGTAACACATACTTTAGTGTATATGTACATACACAAAAGTGTTTATTAAACTTCTTGACAGGATTTTGGGTGTGATAGACAAACTCAAGATATCGATACCATTTAAGACTGAGTTTACGATGACGACTTACCAAGCTAAGTCGGGTGAAGCTGTGTCTTACGTCGATATCAAAGAGTGCTCCCGTCGTGGTGTTGGTCTTGAGGCAAAAACGATCTTCTTCACTGGTGAAGTTGGTGCAGATAAATATGAGGTTGCTGACTTAAGACATGCATTCGAATCTCTTCCAACACATTTTACTGGAATGGCATTCAAGATTTATCAGGGAACTCGCTTACGTTCTCCATGTATAGAGTTAAAAGCATCACCAGCTAAAATCCTGCAGGGTCATAATGTCTACGGCCCAACGTCTATCGAGGTTGGAGCTATAGAAATGTTGATGGCGTTTTACAACAATTACCCTGACGTCTATGAAATGTTAGATATCCAGTCTGCAACACTAGACGCCATTGATGCGACATACTCGGCACGAGTAAAGACCGAACTACAGGCTCGCCAAGTTATACAGCAACTAAAAAATGTCTCGAATAAACAAATGCGTACGGCTGTACGTAACGAACATGAAACCACTGTATATTTTAACAAGAACTCCCGTCACTGTGACCGAAAAGCCTATCTGAAAGGACCTGAGTTCAGCCGCCAACTACGAGACTTAAGGGCGTTACAAGAAAAAGGCGATCACTCATACGATCGTGTTATCGACGTCATGTCTTCACCACAACTAATCAACTATGCACGACACTTAGTCCGTTTTGAAGCCGGAGCACACCGCCGCTATTTAGACGCTTTAGAGATACCTAAAAATCTATTCGACGCGATTAACTACCAGAAAGAATACGAATCAACAGGCCGCAATTTAATAGCAGATATCTGGACCAAAGCATTTACACCACTACTGGAAGCGCTAGAGGGACAACACATGAATATCTTTAACGACGAAGAAGTACACAGCAACTTGAAAAAGGCTTACTACCGCGTAACACCAAAAGGGAACATATCTTACGCGAAAGCCGATAAGTTGTTCCGGTTCTACCGCTCACTAGTATCAGATGGTTACTACGCCGTGTATCAATCCTTCACATCGAGAGCAACGTTCTCTCGCCAACTCAATGACTTGTTAGCTATCGGCTTCTCAAAAGCTCAGCTTCAAAACTTACAAGGTAATGAAAAAGACAACGTTGTTCCGCTTCTTCAGGTCATCGAAATAGACTTCTCACAACAGCATCCGGCTGATTATGTGGAGCCCAAAGTAGGGCACATATCACGAATGTATGGTTACGGCGAAGACAATGTAATCAGACTCACAGCTTAACTACAAACCAGAAGGAAACAACATGTTGAAAATCGAAATCTTCCCAGAAAATGTACAAATCGAAACGCGCACAATCCCAGCTAAAGAAGGAAAGCCACCGCGCAATATCTATGAGCAAGTAGCTTACGCGCACTTGGGCGGTAAGTTCCCAGTAGAGATGAAGCTACAGTTAGAAGAAGGACAGCCAGCGTATGTTGCAGGACTCTATACAATACATCCCTCTAGCTTTGTTATTAATCAGTTCGGTTCTCTGGAGTTAAAACGCTTCGGCTTACTCATTGATCCTATAGACGAAAAATAGAAGTAAAGTAAGGAACACAACGTCATGGCTACATTAGGAATATACGATCCAAAACATAGTGCACATCTTGGCTTAAGAGACTTCGAGTTACTTCAACTATCAAGGCCCACATATAAAGCACGCTTTACACGTCGTGGCTATGGAGATGTTCAACTCTTAGTGTTCTTGGATGATCACAAAGAAATACCGTTCGTTAGAGTTCCACTAGAAACTTTACTGGAAGCTGCTCTGAACTATGAAGCCAGCCATTAAACAATTTACTCATGCGTTCTTCAAAATCCCTCAGAATGAACGCAAAAAGAATGGTCGCAAAGGTGCTCGTATCGCAGGATACGAGCCATACTCACCAGAAGAAGATGCTTACTTAATCGAGCATTACCAAAAAATCCCGTTCACACAGATAGGCAAAAACTTAGGGCGCTCAGCTCATTCAATATATGTTCGTTCCAAAAAGCTCATTCGAGATGGACTTATCGTAAACGACCAACGTTGGAGGAAATCTCATTACAGTGCTAAAGAAGATGCGTTCATCATTGCATGCCAAGATAAAATGTCGTTCGAACAAGTTGGCCACGTTCTTGGCCGTAGTAGAGAGTCAGTAAAAGTTAGAGCTGGTAAGTTAGGTGTCTCATACAGAAAAGTTGCGGAGACTTCGCCTGTAGTGAAACTCTTAAATGATGATGTTGAGTTGATACGCCAGCTGGCAGAACTAGGGCTAACTTATCGAGAGATCTCATATAAGTTCGACGTTGATGAAAGTCATGTGAGAAAAGTATGTATGTTCCAAGAACGGTTGTACCTGGACAAGAACGATTACTTGAATCATGTTAAGCGCCAGAAAGATGCAATCGACGGAATGAACTAGAGCTATAAGACCATGATATACTTGAATAAACCTCCCCTTAAAAGTGCGTATTATGTATATTATGTTAAATTATATGTGCTCGTACGCCAAATGTTGCCAATGAGCGCTCCTATTTCCCTGTGAATTTGAAATTTAAAGCCTTTAATATGAGTATTAAACATATTAGCTATTTACCATAAAATAGCTAATATCGATCTATCAATCTGCGATTGCTTGTTCTTCAATTAGCGTATTACTTACTAAAATAAAAAATGGCGTCTATTTTTAGACGCCATTCTGAGTTTCCCTGAATGTAAATTAGCCACCGGCTAATTTGACTGTCATGCCTTTCTTTTCAAGATGCGCTTTGATCTTGTCTCTAGCATCGCCTTGAATTTCGATATTGCCATCTTTTACCGAGCCACCACAGCCGCAGACTTTTTTTAGTTCTGCAGCTAATAATTTTAAAGGTGCATCATCCAAGTCTAAACCTGTAACGATGCATACACCTTTACCTTTACGTCCTTTCGTTTGGCGCTGAATTCGTACAATACCGTCGCCTTTGGGGCGAGATGTTTTCTCTTCTTCCGGCTTAATTCGACCGGTTTCTGTTGAATATACCAGAGTCATTCTATTGTTTCTTTTGTTGTTGAGCTTGCATCGCTTTTTGCTTTGCAACTAAATAAGCTTCGATATGACGTTGAATAGCAGTTTTACTACCCTTAATCAGTTTACCATTAAACATACAGTACCAAGAGTTGGGCTGACCTGTATCATTTTGAATCGTATAACCGTTAAAGACTTCTGATTTTGCACCACCAACTTGCTGCGCTCTTTGTCCAAGCGCAGCAAACTCTTTGGGATCAATAATTGATGCGGTATCGCACCACCAATCAATGCTTTTCTTTACCGCCGTCAAACTACCTTGTAAGACGTGGTTCTTGATTTTAACCTTCCAAATACTGCCATCTGGTCCGCCTGACTGCAGGTTAAAACCTCTATAGTTTGAAATCGCCATACCACTGAGTCATCTGTTTAATGCGTTGATATAATCATAATTGCTACTGAGCAATATTCAAATACGGCTTGAATAAACCTTGCTCTAGAAAACAATTTCTATCATAAAACGCGCCTCGATAACGTTAATCACTTTGCACTGTTTATACAATCTTCCAAGAACTCATGGAATTTGTGCCCGTTATTTTGAAGCATTTTAGGGAACATCGAGATCGGAGTCATACCTGGGAATGTGTTTACTTCGTTTAAGTAAATCTCATCATCTTCCGTTAAGAAAAAGTCGATACGAGACAAATGGCGAAGATTCATTTGCTTAAATACCCTTTCAGATGCGTGCTGAATTGCATCTAATTGTGCTTGGGTTAGATTCTTCGCTTCAACTTCGGTGAGCGAGTGACTTGAACTGCTGTACTTTTCATCGTACGAGTAAAAAGCACCGTCAGGTGCAATAACCTCGCCTGGCTTCGTTATGTGCAGCTGGCCATTCATCTCATATGCAGCAACTTCAAGCTCTCGTGGTTTTACTGATTTTTCAACCAACACTTGGTCAGAAAACCCAAACGCATCATTTACTGCATTGGAAAGTTTATCTTTTTCTGTGACGCTGTAACATCCAACAGATGACCCTTGACGCGCGGCTTTGACAAAGACTTTTCCCCATTTTTCAAATGCTTTATGAGCTTGAGTATGAGCTTCTTCATCGTTGCGCGTTAAGAATAAGTATGGCGTATTGGGAATGCCGATAGCGTCGTACCAAAGCTTAGATGTGATTTTATTGAAGCTATTGCTACTTGCTTCTGGCCCGCAACCCAGGTAAGGAATGCCTGCGATTTCAAACAGAGATTGAATATCACCTGTCTCGCCTGGAAAACCATGTATACAAGGCACAATGAAATCGATGGTTTGATTAGATTCACTTGAGCACAACTGCTTGGTATTGAGATCCAAGTAAACCAACTCACCTTGGTTGGTCATCCAACCTTCGTTTTTTATTTCTACGCGTGTAACGTGAACGTCTTCAATAAGATTTAATTGTTGTTCGACAAAGTTTGCAGACAATAATGAAATCTCGTGCTCAGAAGAGCCGCCGCCGCATAGTAGAAGAATATTTTTAATCATGAATCAATCTTTCCGTGACCTACAAAAGATACTATTTATTATGATAAACCTTTGAAGTGTGACGTACAGTAATTTTAGTGTGAGGAATTTTGTTCGAGTAGGATTTGAACAAATAAATAAGGGAGCTATTCGCTCCCTTATTTGATGTGTTAGTTTAATTTGTTAAGCGTTGGGTAAGCTGAGTTTTTAATGGCGTCAATGCTTTTAACAAATGGTCTTAGCTGCTGAAATTGAGCAGGCAAAGTCGAAATCGCTTGCTTGGCTTCCGCGCTTGTTGCGTAGTCTCCGTATAAAACTGAGAACCACTTAGTACCGTTGACGACTTTGTAGTTTTCCCAAATTGGCTGACCGTTCTGTGGCAGCTTATTTGCAAACTGATCGACTTTCGCTTGGCTACCCACAGCCGCGACTTGAATGGTATAGCCGAATCGTTGAATACCTGCTTGCTTTTTACTCGGTGGTACGATCTTAACTGGCTTCGCCTGCTCTTTTGGCGTTAGCTTGACTACTTTCTTCTCTTCAGGCTTTGCCGTCATTTTCACAACAGTTGGTTGTACGTCTTTTTCTACTACAGCGTTTTCAGACGCCATAATTGGCTTAGAGATACGATCTGATTTGTAGTCCTCTCGATAACTTTCAGAAGTTACGTCTGTGATGTAAGTTTCAGATGCACAAGCAGAAAGCAGGACTGACAAGCCGATGATTGCGATTTTTTTCATGAAGTAACAAATGCTCTGGATAAATATTACGATAAATCATGCCGATAGCAGGGCCGTTTATCAAGCATCAAATACAATAATCTGTGATTTTGATGTGATGAATAACACAAACTCCATAAGCATCGTCCACATTTTATGCAATGTCTGGTCTGAAGGCGTTTTATCAATAAATTATTCGTTTATGATTGATATGAAACCGATAGGCAAACGTTACTTGCAAACGGCTAGGAGTCAGCATGAATAAACTACATAAACTCTTTAAACCCAACTCTGTGGCCGTTATTGGTGCATCTCAAAAAGCATTGCGAGCAGGGCATGTCGTTATGCGTAACCTTCTACAAAGTGGATTTGGTGGCGCGATTATGCCAGTAACGCCGCGATACAAAGCGGTATCCGGAGTTATAGCCTACCCGGATGTGGCTTCCCTACCCTATACGCCAGATATTGCGATTTTATGTACGAACGTTTCACGCAATGAGCAACTGCTTAAAGAGTTAGATGAGAGAGGCACGCCGTTTGCGATTGTTATCTCTGATGACGCTCAGCCTTTAAATATTTCATCATTGAATATTCGAGTTTTAGGACCGAACAGCTTAGGTATTATCTTGCCTTGGCACAAATTTAACTGCACGTTTTCTCCTGTTGCGGCTAAGCCCGGAAAAATTGCGTTCATCTCACAATCTGCGGCGGTTTGTACCACAGTGTTAGACTGGGCAAATGATAAGAATATTGGCTTTTCTTCGTTCATTTCGATTGGACGCGGACAGGATATCGATTTTGCAGATTTGCTTGATTACTTAAGTATGGATGGGAATACGGAAGCTATTCTGCTTTATGTGGATAATATCCAGGATGCTCGACGATTTATGTCTGCTGCGCGAGCTGCTTCACGGAACCGCCGTATATTGGTATTAAAAGCGGGCCGCTCTAAAGAGATGAATACTTTCGAACAGCAAGATGGTGATACGCTTGATGTAATTTACGATTCTGCCATCCGTCGAACTGGTATGTTACGAGTCAGCAATACGCATGAGCTATTCGCTGCGGTAGAAACACTCACGCATTCTGTGCCACTTCGTGGAGAGCGTTTAGCGATCGTCACCAATGGCGGCGGCCCTGCTGTTATGTCCGTTGATACTTTGATTGAACGTGGTGGTCAGCTCGCAACACTTGATGACGCTGCCATTGAGCAATTACAAACTGCACTCCCGTCCAACTGGCGCGCTCGAAATCCGATTGATCTGTCTGGTGACGCAACAAAAAAACGCTACATTGATACCATTAACGCACTGATGAATAACGACTGTGCAGATGCAATCTTGATTATGCATAGTCCTTCTGCGGTTTCCGACCCTCTTGAAACTGCTCAAGCTGTTATTGAGGCGATCAAGGCTCACCCTCGGCATAAGCATTTTAATATCTTGACCAACTGGTCAGGAGAACAAACGTCGAGAGAGGCACGACTGGCATTTACTCAAGCTGGCATTCCAACCTATCGAACGCCGGAAAGTGCGGTCGTTGCATACATGCACTTGGTTGAGTATCGACGAAACCAGAAGCAATTAATGGAAACGCCAACGACGGCTGAGCCATTGCACTCTGGAAGTGTGAGTTCTGCAAAAGAATGGGTAAATGAACGACTACTGGATAAAAACACAGTCACCTTGGATACGCATCAAACCAGCCCATTATTTAAGCTGTTCGGGTTTAATGTTCTGCCAACATGGATTGCATCTGACGAAATTGAAGCCGTGCATATGGCAGAAAATATCGGATACCCTGTTGCGGTTAAGTTGCGATCTCCAGACATTCCTCATAAATCGGATGTACACGGTGTCGCCCTGAACTTGAGAAACAGTCGAGAAGTTTCCAACGCAGCGCTATCCATTCTAGATACCGTAAAGCTAAGTTACCCTTCTGCCAATGTACACGGTCTGTTGGTGCAAGGTATGGCAAAGCTCGGCAGCGCTGAAGAACTAAGGATTAGCATTGCAGTAGATAAGGTCTTTGGACCTGTCATCTTGCTGGGTCAAGGCGGCTCGGAGTGGAATATCGCCCAAGATGCCGTCGCTGCACTTCCTCCTTTGAACATGACGCTTGCACGCTACCTTGTCGTTGTGGCTTTAAAGTCTGGAAAGATTCGCCTGCAGAAACACAAAGATGCGCTCGATATTAGTGAGTTGTCGAAATTCTTAGTTCGTATCTCCCAAATGGCGGTTGAGTTGCCAGAAATACAAAGACTGGATATCCATCCAGTATTGGTGTCGGGAAGCGATTTAACTATCCTCGATGCGGACATCACACTGTGTAAATACGAGGGAGATGCGCAAAAACGTCTGGCGATTCGTCCTTTCCCGGCAGAATTTGTCGAAACTGTAACGCTTCGAGATGGACAGCCTATCCTGCTTCGCCCTATCCTGCCTGAAGATGAGCCGCTGCATGCTCAATTCATTAATAGCGTATCGAAAGAAGATCTCTATAAGCGTTTCTTTTCTGAGGTTGGTGAGTTCAACCATGAGGCTTTGGCAAACTTCACTCAAATCGACTACGACCGCGAAATGGCGTTTGTTGCGGTAGCGTTTAATACCGACGGACCGTCTATCATAGGCGTAGCCCGCGCATTGATTACACCAGATAATAGTGATGCTGAGTTTGCTATTTTGGTTCGTTCAGATTTGAAAGGAAAAGGCTTAGGTAAAGTGCTGATGCAGAAAATTATCAGCTATTGCAAGATTAAAGGCACAAAGCAAATGTCTGGAATGACCATGCCAACAAACAGAGGAATGTTGATGTTGGCTCAGAACTTGGGGTTTGAGATCGATGTCCAGTTTGCAGACGGTACGGCAGATATGGTGCTCCCTTTAAATTGAAAAGCGCAGCATTAGCGATGACTTTTACTTCTTACATTCGATAATCAATGGGAATCTAAGAAGTAAAAGTTACGTTGTTACTTTAGTTTCCAATTCTTTTTCAAGTATTGAATACACCAGGATTTCGCCTCACCCATGGTATTTCGGCGCCATGCTAAGATAATATCCATCGGCTGCTCTTCTGTACCTTCGATTCGCTTCAATACGCCACTATCAATCAAAGGTTGTGCAATTTGGCTTGGTAACGTACCAATGCCTAAACCTGCAGTGAGCGCATCTACTTTTGCCGTAAAGTTGGTGACGGTCAAGCGAGGTTGTTTTTGAATGATATTAATTGAGAGCGCAGGTTGTTCGCGTGCAGTGTCTGCAATGGCAATGATTCGGTACTTTTCTCGCGCCGCCTCATCAAACTTACCACTACGCTTGTGAACATAGTGATCAGCTGCCGCTACCCAAAACATGCTCATTTTACCAATTTTTTCTGATTTGACTTCTTGAGGAAGTGTATCCAGTGATGGGCAAATCAGTAAATCCGCTCTACCTGTATTCAGCGATTCCCAGCTACCAGCCAAGATCTCTTCTTGCAGTCTGACTCGTGTGGAGCTTACTTCAGCCAATGCATCAACCATAGGGAAGAAATTGGATATAGGAATAATGCCATCAAAGGCAATGGTAATATCCAGTTCCCAACCATTCGCCAATAACGTTGCATCATTCACTAACTTTTCACTGGCTTGTAAAATGGCTCGTCCTCTTTCAAGGATGAGCTTTCCTGCTTCAGTAAAATGGGCTTTGTGGCCAGAGCGATCGAAGATAATGATGTCTAAGTCTTGCTCGAGTTTCTGGATCTGATAGCTCAGTGATGACGGGGCTCTATCTAACTCATTCGCAGCAGCTGCAAAACTCCCTCTTCGGTCAATGGCATCCAGAATATGGAGCGCTTCTAACGTAATTGGACTCTGCACATGGCCTCTCTTAATGTGATTTTTGTCACATTGATTGTATTTGGATGATCTTATCAAGAACTAACGTTAAACAATATAACACACTGATAACTAAAGACTAGAAATGCTCATAACCTAAGAGTTCTACTCAAGATAAAACCACAAATGACAATGGTAATGATAGTAATTGTTATTTAGATCCATTAATATCCCGTTTGTTGTTACCTATTATGGATCTAAGGTATTGAAGCCAATGTATAAAAAAACAATTTTGTCAGCCTCTATTCTGATTGCACTATCCCAAGGTGCCTACGCTGAAGATCATTCAACCTTCAATGAAGTGGTCGTGACTGCGACTCGTACTAATAGCCAAATCGAAGACACTGCTGCTTCTGTTGCGATCGTTACTGATAAGAACATCGAAGAAAGCATGGTCACTGGCTTAGGTGATCTCTTTGAGTACACGCCAGGAGTCACGGTTAAGACAAACTCTCGCCAAGGTGTCCAGAGTATCAATATCCGTGGCATCGAAGGCAATCGAATTAAAGTTCTTGTGGACGGCGTATCTCAAGGTAACCAGTTCGAATCAGGGAATACGTTCATTAACTCTGCTCGCGTTAACGTTGATACCGACCTAATAAAAGCGGTTGAAATTGTAAAAGGTGCAGCATCGTCTCTACATGGTTCTGACGCAATTGGTGGCATTGTTGCATTTGAAACCAAAGATCCGGCTGATGTCCTTAAGGGTCGTAACTTTGGTGGCCATGCGAAGTTCAACTACTCTTCCGAAGACAATACATTCAGTGAATCTGTGGCATTAGCGCACAAAATTGGTGATTTGGAATCTTTACTTGCTTATACGCGTCGCGACGGCAATGAACTGGATAACTTTGGAGATCTAGCAGATGCAGATACAGAAGCGAACAACTTACTGGTTAAGCTTCAGTACCAACTCAATGATGCACATCGTGTTGAGTTCAATGGGAATTATATTCGCAACAAAGGCAACGGAAAGCAGTCTTACAACGGTTATACTAATGCAACAAGTGAAGATGTAACAGAACAATATCAAGTTGGTATAAAACATATTTGGGAGATGCAAACGGCCGTAGCGGACTCCCTTACCTGGCAACTAGATTGGCTTAGCAAAGAAGAAAACGGCATTACTGATCGTGTTAAAGGTCAGAATAACCAACGTAAAGACTACATCTACGAGGATGAAGGCTACCAGTTTGATTCTCAGTTCGACAAATATCTCATGCTTGGTAGTACAGAGCATTACTTTGTGTACGGTGCATCCTTCAGTGATAAAGACATTAAGAACGTTAACAAAGAGTACAACAGTGCAAGCGCAAACAAAGAAATTTTCTATATCCCTTCTGCGAGCGAGCGTCGTTACGGGCTCTTTTTACAAGACGAAATTACGGTAGGTAACTTTACGATTACCCCGGGCGTACGGTGGGATGCATTTGAAACCGATCCAGGTGACACAAGCAGCAACCCAAGTGGTAACGCGGCTAGCGACTACAAAAAGTTTTCTGATTCTGCATTTACAGGCCGCTTAGGTTCTGTTTATAAGCTTAATGAACAACATCGTTTATTCGCGCAAATCAGCCAAGGTTTCCGTGCTCCAGATTTCCAAGAGTTGTACTACTCCTTCGGCAACCCAATGCATGGCTACATTTTTAAGCCAAATCCTGATTTAAAAGCAGAAGACAGCATTTCGTACGAATTTGGTTGGCGACATAATAATGACATTTCTAGCAGTGAAGTGTCAGTTTTCTACAGCGATTACGACAACTTCATCGAAAGTAAAACCGTCTCTGGCACTTGGACTCCTGTGACTGACCCTGCGATTCTGCAGTACGTAAATATTGGCAAAGCGACAATTAAAGGAATTGAGTTTTCAAACCAACTTTCGTGGAACAAGTTCATGCCAATCGAAGGATTTAGCTCTCGTGTAGCAGCGGCGTATACGGAAGGTGAAGATGGAAACAATAATCCACTAAACAGTGTTAACCCTTGGAACCTTGTCGCTGGTTTTAATTACGATTCAGAACAAAACTGGGGAACCACGTTAACCATTAACTACACCGCATCTAAAGATAAAAGCGACATAAATGACGCTAAAGTGTTGCCTATCTCCGCAGCTACGGTTGTAGATATCACCGCGTACTACAAACCTATTAAAGACCTTACGTTGCGAGCAGGTATGTTCAACGTAACAGATGAAGAGTACTACAATTGGAATGATGTGCGTGACCTTCAGACAGAAAACAAAGATCTGACTCAAGCTGGGCGGAACTGGTCAATTACAGCTAAATACGAGTTCTAAAGCCTCCGAAAACACAAAAGCCAGCTTAATGCTGGCTTTTTTTATGGCTTTCATTTCAAAAATGTAAAGAAAAGTATGAAAAATGAAAGTTTACTGTTTTGCCATCTCTTTTTTCACCATTACTGCTGCTGCAATGATAAAAGTGATGATCAGACCGAGTTCCATGAACTACCCCAATAGCTATGAGAAAATTTATAACCCAAATTAAGAGTCGGACATAGTTTAACAGCTCTATATAGACTTGCTACCTTTTAACCAGTAATTTACGATTTTTTCCGATTTGGATCAAAAAAGACGCAATTATGCGTCTTTTTGTTATTATTGTGTAAATCAAAATTAGGCATCTGGATAACCTTGAGGGTTGTTAGATTGCCAACGCCATGCATCACCCGTCATTTCTTCTAGAGTGCGAGACGCTTTCCAACCTAACTCATTCATTGCTTTTGATGGATCAGCCCAGCATTCCGCAATATCGCCTGGACGACGTTCAACAAGTTGGTATGGAACATCTTTACCACTTGCGGTTTCAAACGCTTTCACCATTTCAAGCACACTGTAGCCATTGCCAGTGCCAAGGTTGTAGACATGAAGCCCAGCTTTGTTACCTACTTTTTCCAAAGCAGCGACGTGACCATCGGATAAGTCCATCACATGAATGTAGTCACGCACGCCGGTGCCATCTTTCGTTGGGTAGTCGCTACCGAATACAGAGAGGAACTCTCGGCGGCCCACCGCAACTTGAGAAACAAACGGCATTAGGTTATTTGGAATACCTTGAGGATCTTCACCTAACTCACCTGTTGGATGTGAACCTACAGGGTTAAAGTAACGAAGAAGTGTGATGCTCCAATCTGGATTCGCCTTTTGGAAGTCTGTTAAACACTCTTCCACCATTAATTTACTGCGTCCGTAAGGGTTAGTTGCGCTAGTTGGAAAGTCTTCTGTGATTGGAACAGAAGCAGGATCGCCATAGACAGTTGCTGAGGAGCTAAATACCAACGATTTAACTCCAGCTTCGCGCATTGCATCAACCAATACCAAAGTGCCATTCACATTATTGTCATAATACTCTAGAGGTTTTGCTACGGACTCACCGACGGCCTTTAAACCTGCAAAATGGATAACCGCTTCGATATCGTGCGATTTTAGAACCTCTACCATTGTCGATTTATCTCTGATATCGGCTTGAATGAAGGTTGGCTTTACGCCACATACCTTTTCAATGCGCTCTAAGACCGTAGACTTACTGTTGTACAGGTTATCTAGAATCACTGGCGTCATACCAGCTTCGATCATTTGAATACATGTATGGCTACCGATATAGCCCATACCACCCGTAACAAGTACTTTCATTTTATCATTCCTTCTGACGCGAATGGGTTTAGTTTAAAGCTTTGACGTGACGATTTAAACTGTCTCCTGCAATTCACATCCCATTAATATTGCTTGGCCTTTTCCGGCTTTTTTAGCTTGGTACATTGCAGTATCTGCACTTTTTAACACTCGAGTGGCATCTCGCTCATTAACACCGACCAATTTTACGCCGATGCTAACGCCAACCTTGAGCGAGTTACCTTTGTACTCGATTGGTGTGCATACGCTTTCGAGCAGTTGTTCTGCAATTCGGGTGACGACTTTTTGGTTGGCAGGATTAACCAACATGACAAATTCATCACCCGAAAGTCTTGCGATTAAATCACTATGTCGAGTCGCAGATGTTAGACGCTCGGCTACTTTTTTCAGAACTTCATCACCTGCGTCATGGCCATAGGTATCATTAACCTCTTTAAAACCATCGAGATCGAGGTAAAGCACCGCAAATTCGTCACGTAAGTATCCCGACCGTTGTACTAATTCTTCCAACTCTAAATGGAACTTGGAGCGATTCGCTAACCCCGTTAGTGCATCGTGATGAGCTAAGTACTCAAGTCGTTCCATCTCTTTTGCACCAGAAAGATCGGTAAGAACAATGACTAGGTCGTAGAACCCATTGTCTTCACACTTAACGATACGATTAACCCTTGCAAACATCGGCACAAACTGGCCAAGATGGTTCTGTTCAATAACTTCCCCTTGCCATACCCCGTAGTTTTCTATCGATTCAATGATGCTAGGCATCATTTCCTGCAACTTGCGCCACTTAAGTGTTTGGATAAATGACTTCCCAATAAGCTGATCCATCTCTAGTCCAACTAACTTAGTGACCGCAGGGTTAGCCATTGTGATAACACCTCGATGATTAAGAACGATGAGGCCATCTTGGCTGCTCTCAAAAACACGCCCCGCAACACGCTGCCTGCTCATGGCCTCTTCAATTTCGGTGATATCTTGAATCGAAAACAATAAGTGTCCATGTGTGGACAAACGACGACTGGTTAAACTCAACTGCTGTTCGTTGTCTGCATTTTTGAGGTGAATGTCATCGCATTCTAACCCCCTACTTAGGATTTGGCTCAGCTCATTCGGTGTTTTCGTTTTAATTAGATCACGGATATTGGCATGCTCAAGTTCCTCTGACTTTTTTTGAAATATCTGCCGAGTCGCAGTATTACAGTAAATAACACGCCCGAAGTTGTCGGTAATAACTAATGCATGTTGAATAGATTCAATGACTTCTTCTGAAAACGCCCGCTTTTGTTCTAACATTTCTAATGAATGTTGCCGCTGTTTCTCGCGTGTTGTTAACTTGTTCATCATTTGATTGAAGGAATGTGCGAGTTCTCCAATTTCATCCTTGGAGTAATAGCGAACTTGAGTATCCGTATTTTGTCCGTGTGTCACACTCTCTATCGTATGACTCAGTTCTATAACAGGTTTGAGAACAAGCCTATCGATACTTATGTAAAAGATAGTGCCACCAGCGAACAGCAACAGAAGAAGTACAGCACCATCTCGAAGTAAAGATTGTTGGGCTTCTATGATTGGACGATGGGAAAGCGTAACCCTCATACTGCCAATGACACGACCATCGTGAATAATTGGCTCTAGAACATAAAGAAATTTGGCAGATAAGGCATAACCTAGCGCGTGTAACTTGCTTCTTTCAGTTTGATTAGGGACGGGAGCTGATACCCCACCTCCTTCAAGAACAACGAAAGGTTGATCATCTTGGTCGTAAAGTTTGACCCGCGTAACATTCGGCTGGTTTAAAAAGTTGATGAGAGTAGTTTGAGCTTTTTGCTTGTTCTTTGTCGTTAGCGCATCTTTAATTGAGAAAGAAACATTGTTAATCAACTTTCTCGTTTGTTCGACCAACTCATGCTTAGACGATTGGTATGCAGTATACGAGGTATAACCTTTTGAGATAACAAAGATAGCCGTTATAAAGACCAAAATTGGCCAAATAAGCTTTGCTCGTAATGACATATGTATTCCTGTCGCAGACAACCACTAAAAATGACAGAAGCGTTGCTATGCAATCTATTACCCATTAAGGGCGACAAGATTAACACGATGCCAATGCAAAATAACCTTAAATTCTCAATAATTGGATGGAAAAGGAACGAAATACCTTAAAATTCGGATCAACTCAAATAACGGCAACATCTTTATGGACTAAAGTGATCTTTTTCGTCAGCCACCAGATCATAAACCTCGCTTTCATGATAGAAGAATGAAGTGAGTCACTGAACCTAGATGCATTTTCCTGCATCGTGAACCCATTGCTTGTGTAGAAATAAAACGTATGACATTGAATAAACAGCAACTTACATTGAACTGTGACATGGGTGAGAGCTTTGGCTCTTGGATTATGGGGGCAGACGAAGATGTTATGCCTCATGTTGATATGGCAAACATCGCGTGCGGTTTTCATGCTTCCGATCCTAATGTCATGCACGACACTATCACTCTCGCCAACGACAACGATGTTGATATTGGAGCACACCCGGGCTACGCCGACCTCCAAGGCTTCGGCAGGCGCAGTATAAACATGACGGGTGATGAAATTACTAACATGGTTATATACCAAGTAGGCGCTTTACAGGCACTTTGTCGGGCTCAATACACAGATATTAGCTATATAAAGCCTCATGGCGCGTTATACAACGACATGATGAAAAGTGATTCGATATTTAGATCAGTCGTAAAGGCGGCAGCTTTGTTCAAAGTGCCGTTAATGATTCTAGCGTCACAGGAAAACGAAAAATACTTAGAAATCGCAGATGATTATGACGTTCCCTTGCTGTTTGAAGCATTTGCAGACCGTTTGTATCAAGATGACGGATTACTTACACCTAGGACACAGCCTAATGCCGTATTAAATAGTGAGCATGCGATACTTGAGCAAGTCCGTACGTTAGCAGACTCTGGGCGTGTCAAAACCGCTTCTGGCGGCTACATTTTACTGGAAGCCGATACGATTTGTGTTCATGGTGACAATGAAGAGTCGATCGCGCTGATCCAAAAGATCCGTCAAAGCCTATACGCGGGAGGAAATTAATGCATAAAGAGAAATTTAGTATCTCTTTGATCTCTGAGTGCAGTATTTTCATTAAGTTTGACGAGAATATCTCTGAAAATGCGGTCGGAGAACTTGCTCGAAACATCAAAGACACTTTAGCGTCAATCATTATGAACGTGGTCCCCTCCTATCAAACCATCCTCATTGATTACTTGCCTTTTCGAATCAATGAAAAAGATTTAGTGCATAAACTGCATCAAATGATCTGTCAGTTTGATACTCAATCGCTCAGTCTTGTTCAACCTAACCACATCACTATTCCCGTATACTACTCCGAAGAAACCGCGCTAGATTTGCCCCGCTTTCAAGATCGTGGACTATCATTAGACGCGCTCATTTCCTTACATACTCAGGCCGAGTATGCGGTTTCAGCGATTGGTTTTGCTCCAGGTTTTGCATTCCTCTCCGATGTCGATACTCAATTACATATGCCAAGGTTAGCTACACCAAGAACGCGAGTACCAGCCGGAAGCGTGGGAATCGCAGACTCTAAAACGGCCGTCTATCCATCAGATAGTCCTGGCGGATGGAACATTATCGGTAGAAGCCCGCTTCCCCTTTTCTCTGATACGCCACCTTTTATACCGTTTGAAGTAGGTGACAAGGTCACGTTTAATGCCATTTCCAAACAAAAGTTTATCGAGTTAGGAGGTGTTCTATGAGTTACGCTGGATTGCTGGTGGAAAAGTCAGGGCCACTTTCTTTGATTCAAGACTTTGGTCGTTTTGGCTTAGCGCATATTGGCGTGACTCAAGGTGGCCCCGTAGATGATTACGCCTACAGTTGGGCAAACCATTTACTTGGTAACGTAGTCAATTGTGCTGTGATTGAAATTACTTTGGGTAACGCTTGCTTTGTCGCACTACATAACTGCCATCTTGCAATATGTGGTGGTGATTTGAATGCAAAAGTAGATGGTGAGCCTATCTCAAATTGGTCTGACTTTACATTGAAGAAGGGGCAGAAGCTGCAGTTCGGAGTCGCAAAAAATGGACTTCGCTCCTATCTTGCGGTTAAAGGTGGGTTCGATATTGCTCAGCACTTAGGAAGTGCTTCTACAGTCACGAGAGAATCTCTTGGTGGTTATGACTCAAATGGTGGCGCTTTAAAAGCAGGCGATATTCTTCCCTTTTTTCCTCATAACTTACCGAAACACAAACCAAGGCTGATGACATTTCGCTTTAAGCCGGATTACAACTTACCTATCAAGCTGAGAGTGATTGAAGGCTATCAAAATGAGGACTTTGATGAAGACGCTCGCCAAGCCTTTTATAGCAACGCATTCACCATATCCCCTGATTCAAATCGTATGGGCTATCGTCTTGAAGGAAACAAAATCAAACCGCCCTACGAAGGCGTACTGTCGGAAGGAATTGCGCTAGGATCGATTCAAGTTCCTAACGATGGTAATCCCATTGTGTTGCTCAACGACCATCAAACCATCGGTGGCTATCCTAAGTTTGGCTGTGTAGCACGTATTGACCTGCCAAGGCTGGCACAGGCGAAACCCGGGCAAAAAGTCAATTTTGTGAAAGGAGATAGACAAGGCTTGCAAGAAGTATGGTGCCAATGGGCTCAGTTTTTTGGATATTAGTACAACCTCTGAGCCCATACGTAACGGTTATGCAGGCATCCCATAACGCTCTGCTAACGCTTGCGGATAGTCTCGCTCTTGCGTGAGTTTAATCGCGTACTGCTCAATTTCTTGTTCAGACCAATGCACAGCGACAGGATGTTGGGATTCCACATTTTGGTTAGGTTCAATATCAAACCAGAACTGAAGCATTTTTTGCGCTGCGAGTAGTGTTGATGACGCTTTTACCACTTCTATCCGCGCGTAATGGTTGTCTTCAAAGGTCACATCGGCTGCCCTGAGTACCGGATCCGTTCCAGGAATTTGCTGGGCACCAAACAGGGCTTTTCCCCCTTTGATAGCAGAGTGATAGTCGGGAATGAACTGCGCCATGTGTTTGATAGCATTATTGGTTCGTTCTTCTAAGACTTCTTCTCGCCAACCGTTACGTATCTTTGAGAGTAAAGGAACTGGCAGTTCGGGCTGAGCTGAGGACGGCGTACTCTCAACTAAGCCATCTTCAAATAGCGTAATGCCTTTCGTCATGCCGTGAAGCTGAAAATAACCATCACCATAGGGGGTCAGTTGAGCCATTCCTTTATCAGTTCCACGCGGTCCATGGAAAATAACTTCTGGCCACAGTTGTTGGCAGTCTGCCCACTTGGTTACATAAGCGGCTTTAAACTCAACTAACCTATCACGCTTGGCACCGATGGTATTGTCAATGGATCCTGTTTCAAAACCACATGCATTGACCAAGTAGTCACATGTCATAAGATAATCAATGCCATCTCGTTCGTAACCAAGTTGCCAGTGATTACCCATCCAGTCCGCTTGTTTGAGCGTTGCTTGTGTGCATACTGAGGCGTTTGGCAGAGCGTTCAACGTTAAGTTGGCAATTGCGGCAAGGCGAAAAACACTCCAGCCATATTCCTGAACCGCCACAACTGGGTACTTTAGCGCTTCTAGATCAGCATGTTGAGCAAAAGGAATACACCACTCATCAAAGGTTGCAGGGTGACTTGGTTGAGTACGTTGTGCGAGTGCTTCTAGATCCTCTTTTGAATACAATTTGTAGTATTCGCTTGGCTCACCAAGCACTTTGTTGCTTTGATCTTTATCAACGAGCTTTTGATACGCATTTTTCACCACCTCTAGTCGAGGAATCAGTGCGGATGGATCTCCACCATCAGAATAAGGGACTGCAATGATCGTCGGGCGAATATTCAGTGAAAGCGGATATAGGCGAACAGTATCAATGGATTGTGCTAACAAATCTAAACATTGTTGCTCAGAAATCTCTCGATATAAGTTGCCACCTGCATGTAAATGGCAAATGGGCGGACCATTTACCAGTGATACGCCCTTCTCTATTACGGAAACTTTAAAACCCAGCTCCGCAAAATGAATTGCTGCTGTTGCACCTGCGACACCGCCACCAACAACAGCGATGTGCTTATCTTTGTAATTTGGAAACTCAGACTTCATTGCTTCACTAAAAATTTTATAAGGAAAATTCTTTACTAACGGTGGATTCTACTCGTGTTTGGGCTTGATTAAAATCACAAAAAGTTCATGGGTTTGCGAAATATCCAACTGCGCCTTTATGGTGCGTTAAAGTAGAAAAAAATTGCAAAAAAAGTACTTGACGACATGGTTAGGAAGACACTTTTTTATGCCTATGTGAATAACAATTTCACTGTAAGACCCATGGCGCAAAGCCTGCAGAAACACCCCACTTTTTACCCCATTTAGTTATCCCAAAAGTTATCCACTGTTTTTGTGGATAACTAAAATAAAAGTGTCATGGAGTGTTCCACATTTAATAACATTTGCAGTGATTAAGTGTTTACTGGCGTTAACAATCTTTTCAACAAACTCATTACGACAAGTGCCAACGTAACAAATGTTGCCAGTGGTAAAGCTATCCACAATTCGGGGTGAATTTGTGCGTTTAGGTCGAAGCCATATATCATTACCGCGGCAACACAAACTTCGGCAGCGAATACCGCGACACCGCTAGCTATCAACGCCATAATGCCGTATTCGGCCCACAGAGTTGTATTGATCCGTTTTTTACTTGAACCTAATGTGCGATACAAACGGATCTCCTGCTGACGTTGGGATAAGCTTAATCTCAATAGCGTAAAGATAAGTAGCACCCCCGCAACCACGCCTAAAAGAGCGAGAATAGTGATTGCCGATACGATTTGTTGAATCAAATCCTGGATTTTTTCGCCCATGGTACGAATATCTAAAACAGATACCGTCGGGTGAAATCGAGACATAGACGTTAATAGTGCTTCGTTCCCCTCATCAATTCTATAACTGATGAGGTAAGAACCCGGTAGATTAGCCATAACGTCGGATGAGAAAATAAAGTAAAAGTTAGGCTTCATATCACGCCATTCAACATAACGAATGGTATCTACTACCGCATCGTAGTTCTGGCTATTAATAACAAAGCGCAGTTTGTCACCAAGTTCGATGCCCAAGTCATTTGCTACATCGGCTTCTACAGAGACACTCCCTTTATTTGTCCATTCACCCGCAAGCACATCATTATACTCTGGCAGGCTGTTTCCCCACGTAAGGTTCAATTCACGACGTATTGCGTCAGAGCCTTCTCCTTCGTATTCAATCTCTTTGACGTTTTGACCATTAATCTCTGTCAATCGCCCACGAATAATTGGATAAGCTTGTGACCGTGTAACCCTATTTTTATCTAAGGTTTCTAGGTAGCTATCGAGTTCGTAATCACCAATATTTAATGCAAAGACATTTGGTGCGTCTGCAGGTAAGGTTCTCTCCCAATCCGCGAGAATATCGCTGCGCACAAGCCAGATAATAGATAGCAGCATCAAAGACAACGCCAAAGCACCAAACTGCAGGCCACTGGTTACTGGCGTGCGGTTGATACGACTCAACGCAAGCTTCATGGCAGGTTGTGTTGAAATACGCGCAAACAATTTTGTGAGTGCGACGCTCACTGCAGCAAGCACAACAAAAAGTACTGCAATACCAATAAGAACAATCCAAACTAAGGTGTTATCAGCATAAAGCAAAAGTAATGGAACAACGGGGACTAGAACGAGCAACATTCGCTTCCAAGAACGTTGTGCTTTGCCCTGCTGTAGCACTTCTAAGGCTGGAGTTTTAATCAAACCCAACAATGGTATGCCAAGGGCAGGAACGGTGATCAGGACCGCTGAGATAAACGACACCAAATATGGAGTGACGCCGTAACTAGGTAATGGCTCGGGTAATAAGTCTTTGAGTGGAATGCGCAACAAGTACTCCAGCCCACTTCCCAACAATAACCCAACGACACTGGCGCTAATGAGCAGGATTGTGACTTGAATAAACAGCCATTTTTCAATCCATCGTCGACTTGCGCCAAGGCTTTTTAGCATCGCAATGGTTTGTGTTCGACTATTCACATAGTTTTGGCAAGTAAGAACCAATGTTGTCGCTGCCATAATGATGACAATCGCAACCGTTAGAGACAAATACTGCGTCGTTCGTTCAAAGACCTCATTGCTACGACTGGCAGTATCTTGCGTGCGCCAGCGATCACTAGGAGAAAGAACAGTATCTTCTTGCAGGCCTTTTAGCGTTTTATCATCGGCTTGTAGAAACAGACGGTATTGAACTCGACTCCCGACTTGAATCGCTCCTGTTTTCTCAACGTCTTTTTGATGGATGTATGCAGAAGGCATTTGTTGAAATGGGTTAAAGCTTAACCCAGGTTCCATCAGCACTGCACCTGAAACCGTAAAATCGGCATCGCCTATAGTGACGCTGTCACCCGACTTGACGTCTAGTTGAGCCATAATCCGCTCATCAAGCCAGAGTTGGTTCTCTTTAACGCGACCGGATGGGTTGTTGTCTAGTACCAGTTCTCCCATTAAAGGGTAATTGTCGTCCACTGCCCTTACGGAAATCAACTGCATACCATTGTCGCTAAATGCCATCGTGGCAAATCGTGTCATCGTCGAACGTTCTAGGTTTTCAGTCGAGGCTAACAACGTGTCAGGTATAGGATTAGCAGACACAAACACCGCATCCGCTGTCAATGCATCCTTCCCCTGTTTGACGATCACCTGCTCCATTCGCTCCGCTAATGCAGAAAGCGCAAAGATGCTCGCAATCACAAGAATAAGAGCAACGCTAATAGGCCAAAGGTTCCCCTGTCTTATTTCGCCGAAACTCCAACGTATTAGGCTTTTGTTTGACGAGTGTTTTATTGCACTGCTTCTTTCTGTCGATGTTGCTTCGCTTGATGATACTGCAGACATTACACCTCCTCCTTAAGCTCACCCGCCTCCATACGATAAATACGGTCACATCGACTTGCTAGGTGACCATCGTGTGTAACTAATATCAGCGTTGTTCCATGCTGCTCATTAAGATCGAATAAAAGCTCAATTACTTTGTCTGCGGTTTGATGGTCAAGATTGCCGGTAGGCTCGTCTGCGAATAACAGTTCAGGCTGTGTCATAAAGGCACGTGCTAGCGCGACACGTTGTTGTTCACCACCAGATAATTGACTTGGAAGATGATCGACACGTTTTTCCAATCCAACAGCGGTTAATAATTCGGCGGCTCTTGCTTCATCTTCGGCTTCACCACGTAAAAGACAAGGAAGCGTGACATTGCGTAATGCACTCAAGCTCGGGATTAATAAGAAACTTTGGAAAACAAAACCTAGAGAGTCAGCTCGAATTTTTGCGCGAGCTTCATCGTCAAGTTTTGATAACTCATGACCTAACAAGGTAATTTCACCTGATGTCGGTGTATCAAGGCCAGCTAACAACGTCATCAACGTTGACTTACCCGCACCGGAAGTACCGACGATGGCGATTTTTTCTCCTTTCCTGATGTCAACATTTACATCTTTGAGGATTGTTAATTGCTCTTGATTAGTAGAGACTTGTTTAGAAACCAAATTGGCTTGAACAATAGGTGCATTAAGTACAGGTGTTTGCATGATTCGTATACTTTCCTTAGTTCTATTTTTTTGTTTTTCCGCTACTGCACATGCGAGCGAAAAGCTACTTGTCTTAGGTGATAGCCTGAGCGCGGGCTATCAGATGCCGATCGAAAAGAGTTGGCCTAGCTTACTCCCTGATGCGTTGTCAGAACATGGTCAAGATGTAACAGTTATTAATGCCAGCATTTCTGGCGATACCACAGGCAACGGCTTAGCTCGATTACCACAGCTGCTAACCCAGCACAGCCCTGATATGGTGCTCATTGAGTTAGGTGCCAACGATGGCCTAAGAGGTTTCCCTCCTAAACTTATTACGTCGAATCTCTCAAAAATGATTACCATGATAAAAGATTCAGGTGCGGACGTTGTCATGATGCAAATTCGAGTGCCACCTAATTATGGTAAGCGCTATAGCGATATGTTTTACGATATCTACCCTAAGCTTGCACAACATCAACAAGTTACCTTGATGCCATTCTTCTTGGAGCATGTTGTCATCAAACCCGAGTGGATGATGGATGATGGCCTTCACCCAAAGCCTGATGCACAGCCTTGGATTGCTGACTTTGTTGCTCAAGAATTAATTAAACATCTCTAATTTTAATGGTCTAGCTCAATAAGTTTTACTTAACTTTACGTTAATCTATTTTCAATTCCACTCATCGAGGATAGATAACAACATGCGAATAGACCCTTTAATTCAAGGTGTTGTTGCTCGCTCTGCTCACCCATACGGGTGTCATGCATCCATTAAAGAGCAAATTGAATACGTAAAACACGCCCCGCAGATCAAAAGCGGTCCAAAACGGGTTTTGATTATTGGTGCTTCCTCTGGTTTCGGGTTAGCGGCTCGTATTGCCCTCACCTTCGGAGGTGCTAAAGCTGATACTATTGGTGTCTCCTTCGAGCGCGGGCCTTCAGATAAAGGCGTTGGAAGTGCGGGTTGGTATAACAACATCTTTTTTAAACAAGAAGCAAATCACGCGGGGCGTACCGCCATCAATATTGTTGGTGACGCATTCTCTGACTCTGTCCGCAATCAAGTGATTGAAGCCATTGAAACGTACTTTGAAGGTGAAGTTGATTTAGTCATCTATAGCTTAGCGACGGGTGTTCGACCTAAACCAGAATCTGATGAGTTTTGGCGCAGCGTCATTAAGCCTATTGGTGAGCCTGTCACTGGCGCTTCAATTATGCTGGAAAACGATCAGTGGGTAGAAACCACTTTAACTCCCGCAACAGAGGAAGAGGCCGAAGCCACTATCAAAGTGATGGGCGGTGAAGACTGGGAAAGCTGGATTGATACACTGATTAATAACGACTCGATTGCACAAGGCTGCAAAACCATCGCGTTTTCTTACATGGGACCAGACGTTACGCACCCTATCTATCTCGATGGTACGTTAGGTCGAGCGAAAATAGATTTACACCAAACAAGTCACTCGTTGAATCTAAAACTTGCCAACTTTGACGGCGGTGCTTACGCAACAGTGTGTAAGGCGTTGGTGACGAAAGCCAGTGTGTTCATTCCTGCGCTAAGTCCCTACCTATTAGCACTTTATCGAGTGATGAAGGAAAAAGGTACTCACGAACGTTGTATTGAACAAATGCAGCGACTGTTTACCACTAAATTGTACGATCAAGATAAAGTGCCTGTTGACGGTGAACGCTTAATCCGAATAGACGACTTAGAGCTTGACCCGCAAGTACAACAAGAAGTCCATGCTCTTTTAGAGCAAATGAACGCCAATAACTTTAAAGAGATTGGTGATTACCAAGGCTTTAAAGATGAGTTTATGAAGCTAAATGGCTTTAACTTTGAAGACGTCGACTATTCGCAAGACATTTCTATTGAGTCGCTAAAATCGCTTAAACCTTAATGCTTGTTATCTGTTTCAAGTATGAGATATGTGATAACTATTCCTAGTCCTGAACACTTTTCAGGACTTTTTTTTGTTTCAAGCCCCAGCCACCCTATACTTAATTAAAAACCGAGAACAAGATAGAGCAGTCTACATTTTAAATTCACAGGAAGTGAAACCACGTAAAGGATGACCTATATGGGGAGATTGCAAACATTAGATTATGAAATCCCTGAGTCTATGCAAAAAAGTTGGCAGGAAATCGTCAACTTACTGGCTCAAATAACGCACGTACCCACCACATTAATCATGCGTATCCATCCAGATCGTATTGAAGTCAACACATCCAGTGAAACTCAAGGCAACCCCTATCGTACCGGCGATGCTGAACTGCTCGGCAACGGTTTATATTGTGAGCATGTCATTGAGCATAAGAGCGAACTCATGGTTCCTAATGCGCTCGAGGATGAAGAATGGTGCAATAACCCTGACATCAAACTAGGCATGATATCTTATTGCGGTTTACCGTTATTCTGGCCAAACGGAGAGACGTTTGGAACCATCTGCATGCTTGATTCCAAGAAGAATGAATACAGCGACACTTACCGCCAATTGCTCGGAACTTTCAAAGACTCAATCGAAGCGCAGCTCTCTGTCGTGTATCAGCAACACAAACTCCAGCGTCTCAATAATGAACTCAAAAATCGAGTTGAGAACCGTACTACGGACCTAGCGCAGTTGAGTTACTCCCTAACAAAAGAGATTGATCGTCGTAAGGCCGCAGAAAAACAAGTGAGCTATCAAAAAACACACGATCAGGGAACCGGGTTCTTAAACCGCGCAGCACTGGAAAGTGTTGTCGGAGAAACGCTCGGAACGTTGGATCATAGCCAGCAATCACTGCTCGTGATAAACATTGGCTTTAGTAATGCTCGCAGTATCCAAACCCGGTATGGCTTTGAGGCCTTTGACGAGATATTAAAGGAATTTCGGTATCGCCTTGGTAAACGAGAATCGAGTTATTTTGTTACCGGGAGACCGAGCTCGAATGACCTTGTATTACTCATTTGGGGCAACGATATTGATATGAAATTGCGTAAGCTACTGGATGATATCACCAATATTGGCTTGGGAAGCTTTTATATAAAAGACACAGAGGTTCACCTCAACTCTTATATTGGTGTTGTACAAGCCCACCAAACCAGCAATGCCAAACAACTTCTTCAAAATGCATGCTATGCCATGCTGCTGTGTAAAGAGTCTGGCGAAGCGTATAGTTATTTTTGTGAAAGTCATTCGAATGAGCTAAACAACCACAATCAATTGGAAAGCTACTTGTTGCAAGCGGTAAGAAATGACGACCTGATGCTGTACTTTCAGCCCAAAGTTCATCCCCATACTCACAAATGGATTGGCGCAGAAGCATTGCTGCGCTGGAGACACCCAATACTGGGAGACGTCTCTAACGAAGCATTAATACATATGGCCGAACAAAACGGACTTATTTTTGAAGTTGGCTCTTTTGTTCTTCGTACCGCGATAGACAAAGCGAAACAGTGGTCGGAGTTAATTGATAATTTCAAAATTGCCGTTAACGTCTCTCCAATTCAATTACAAAACGTGAACTTTGCGGAGCAAGTGCAACACCTACTCGAATCCTTCCATTTACCAGCACATTTTCTCGAACTCGAGGTGACCGAGAGCGCTTTAATTGCCGATGAAATAGTAGCACGCACAACGCTAAACAAATTGCATGAACTAGGTGTGACATTGTCACTTGATGACTTTGGTACAGGGTACGCCTCTTTCAGCTATTTGAAGAAATACCCATTTGATGCCATCAAGATTGATAAGAGCTTTGTCCAGCAAATGGAAAAGTCGGACGATGATCGTGCGATCATTTGCTCTATCATACACATAGCTAAAAAACTGGACCTCCAAGTGGTTATTGAGGGCATTGAATCACCCCAACAAGAGCAGTTTCTTATTGGTGAGGGTTGTGATATTGGGCAAGGCTTTCTCTATGGTAAACCGATGCCTTGTAATGAATTTGAGCAAAGTTTGTTTAATCAGCGTCTTTCAGGCGGACAATACGCCTACTCTTCCTAAGCATTCTCTTTACTAAGGTGTCGGTGGTTTCTATAATCGCCGCCCGCTTCTATTAAAAGGCCAATATCTTCATGGATCAGTTGACTGCCACGCTTAAGAAAATTGAAAAGCAGAACTACCGCGCTTATCAGCAAATAAAAGGTCAATACGACTTCACTGATTTCACTTTGTTCATCGATCACGTACAAGGAGATCCGTATGCTTCCGCGTCACGTTTTCGTGCAACTCGCGCCTGGTCCTTGACTGGTCTGGAATGGTTAAAAGACGAGTCCCCTGCTTTTCAACGAGCAGCACGTGATTTTATTGCGCGCAGTTTTGAGCAGTTTGCTAAACAAGAAAACTCCGTATCCATTTCATTGAATGGCCAAACTGTGTTGGATAGCACCGCAGTATTGTTTACCGAGGAAGGTATTGAACTGCGTTTTCGAGTTAACTTGCCTGCTGAAGGTCGTTCAGTGTTGGGGAAAAAAGCCAACAACATACTGACTTTCCATTTGCCTAAGTTTATCCGTCGAGCGACCTTAGAACGTGAACTCGACAAAGCAGCATTGATTGAGCATTGCCAAGTTGTTGAAGACCAAGATGCCCTGCGTGCACAGTTGGAAGCCAATAACCTAGTTGCGTTTGTCGCAAATGGCAGCATTCTCCCTCGAATTGCTGGCAACTGTGATCTCCCAATGAAAGAGGCGGTTGAGTTCAAAGCCCCTGAATCGCTGCAAGTGACTTTACATGCGCCAAACAGAGGCCATGTCACGGGATTAGGGATTCCAAAGGGCATTACGCTAATCGTTGGTGGCGGTTTCCACGGTAAATCTACCTTACTGAATGCGATTGAGCGTTCGATTTACGACCATATTCCAGGAGATGGTCGTGAATACATCGTAGCTGATGAAAAGGCAATGAAGATCCGCGCCGAAGATGGTCGATGCGTGCATCATTTGAACCTGTCGAATTACATCAACCATTTGCCAATGGGTAAAGATACAGCGGACTTTTCGACTCAAGATGCATCAGGCTCAACATCACAAGCCGCTTGGCTTCAAGAGTCTATTGAATCGGGTGCGAGCACGTTATTAATTGATGAAGACACCTCTGCGACGAACTTCATGATTCGAGATGAACGTATGCAGGCATTGGTGGCAAAAGGTGATGAACCAATTACCCCTCTTGTCGATCGCATTGGTCAATTGCGAGATGATCTCGATATCTCTACCATTATCGTTATGGGTGGTTCAGGCGACTACTTAGACGTTGCCGACACAGTCATTCAGATGCACGACTACCAAGCGGTTGATGTGACAGAAAAAGCGAAAGAAGTGATCGCTCAGCACCCTACTCAACGTCATAACGAATCGGAAGAACGTTTACAAACCTTCCCGCCTCGCGCCCTGAATCGCGTTGCTTTGATGAATATTCTCACTGACGGTAAATTCCGTGTGAATGCGAAAGGCAAAGAGTCACTTCGATTTGGCAAAGAGTTTACTGACCTTAGCGCTTTGGAACAGATTGAGTCCGCAGATGAAGTCAACACGATTGGCTGGTTATGGTTCCAAATCGCTCAGCTTCCAGGCTGGTGTAATCATCCAGCGAAGGAAATTGAAGAAATGCTGTCTGGTGAGTGGCATGCATCGCTCCCTAAGCAAGGGGACTTAGCCAAACCACGCACACTAGACGTAATGGCTGCGCTTAACCGCATGAGAAAATCTCAGTTTAAGCCTTCATGCTAGTTTTGATACGCTGATTGAGACAATCCAATGAAAAAAGGCAGCTAATAGTTAGCTGCCTTCCTTTATCTTTATTCATACCGAATCATTCGTTTCTCAGTACATTCCACGCTTCGCAAAGAATTCTAAACCTTTCTGCATCACCATTCTCTCTATCTGGGTGCCAACGAAGCGCGAGTTTTCGCCACTGCTTTCTAATTTCTGCGGGTGTTGCATCAGGGGTAAGCTCAAACAGTGAGAGTGCTTTTGTTTTATCCACACTGACTGTAGACGAACCACCAATGAATTTTTGATAAGTGGTCCAAAATTCATTCAACAATCGACGCACTTCATCTTCGTCCGCTTCGTAGTTGCGCCAATCCAGATAATATTCACGCAAAGGGTCGTTAATATCAACGATATGCCTCGAAGCTTCTAACGAAGACATCAGCTGGATATTCATCGCTTCAACTTGCAGCCAGGCATCTGGGTAAAGCGTTTCTTGCAGTTGGTATAGCGCGTTCATGATTAAGAAATTTCGTTTGAATAAATCCTTATCAGGAGAATCATCCAACTTCGAAATGTAGCCCTGTTCACTCAACTTGCTTGCTAAGGTGTGAACTTTCCAATCGGAAGGCTGCTTTCTAAGAATTTCTAGCATTGGCCAAAGCAACGGGTTTTCTATTGCGTGAGTCTCAATACTACTGACCGTGCGTTGTCCTTCCATTCATCCTCTCTGTTTTTAATATTGAAGCATCACTCTAATCTCAGAACTGTACTGGTAAAAATGCTTGCTGACGCGTGTTTCAGGCCCAATTTCTGTGGCACCGAATTAAGCGTGGGTATCATTTTGTACCATAAACAACAAAAGGCCGATAGTCATCAACCATCGGCCTTTGTAAGGAGATCACGTAAAGGTTAAATAACCCCTAGTTCACGTAAACGTTCCATAAGGTAGCTATGTGCGGTGTAGCGCTCAGACAAAACTACTTCTGGTTTTGGATGCAAGAACAACGGCAATGAGATACGCGACTTTTCTTGACGTCCACCCGTTGGATTGATTACACGATGAGTCGTTGAAGGAAAGTAACCGCCCGACGCTTCTTGAAGCATATCACCAATGTTGATGATTAAGTTACCAAAGTCACAGGGTACATCAATCCAATCACCTTCTTTGCTCTTTACTTGCAGCCCCGGCTCGTTAGCGGCTGGCAGAACCGTTAGCAGGTTAATGTCTTCATGCGCAGCAGCACGAATAGCGCCAGGCTCTTCTTCGCCTGTCATCGGTGGGTAGTGAAGAACGCGTAGTAATGTTTTGTCGCTGTTATTGATCATTTCTGACAACGCGATAGAGAACTTCTCTTGAACGTCCTTAGGTGCGTACGCTTCAACCCAGCCTAATAGCTCCTGAGCAAATGCATTCGCCCGCTCATAGTACTCTAAGATTTCAGCTTTAAGCTGCTCTGGGATCTGACCCCAAGGGTAAACATGAAAGTACTCTTTGATGTCTTTCACTTTGTGCCCTTTCGCTACTTCAGACACAGAAGGTGGGAAGTAGCCATCTTGGGTGTCTACGTTAAAGTGAAAATCATTCTTTTGATCTGAACAGAAAAACTCATGCCAGTTTTTGTAAATTGACTCTACAAGCTCTTGTGGAATCGGGTGGTTTTTCAACACACCAAACCCAGTTTCGCGCAGAGAGGTAACGAACTGTTGAGCAGCATCGTCAGCAAGATAATCGACAGTTTCCAGTTTCATGGCTTTACTTCTTTTTTATTAGACTGAATCACGGATTCTATGGATGGGCATGTTGTAAATCAAACTTTAATGAAAAGTGCACGCGCAAACGTTTTAATGTTGAGCAGTTTGGCAATAAATCAACATTTTCAGTGATCAAAAACACCATCAAAATAACAATTGCACACCGTTCAATTAAGTGTAATCATTACCCAAGTCT
The DNA here is from genome assembly GCF_003123985.1 of Vibrio sp. T9. NCBI lineage: Bacteria > Pseudomonadati > Pseudomonadota > Gammaproteobacteria > Vibrionales > Vibrionaceae > Vibrio > Vibrio sp. T9. The sequence continues at coordinate 340,066 of NZ_NIGY01000008.1, read as the reverse complement.
ATGGAGTCCCACTGTAAGATAAATTGAAGGATCAAGTAACTCTATGAAAAGCACCTCGACACTCTTAGGATTGACGATTTTTTATGCCATCGTGTTTTTATTTTCTGCGTTAGAACCTAACTCACGTGCCGTTTGGTTTGCGGAGATTATCCCAGCAATTGGTATTCTTGTTGCTATTTGGGCAATCTCGATTCGCTATCAATTCAGTAATACGGCTTACTTTTTAATGTTCATCTGGCTCTGTTTGCACACTATCGGAGCGAAATATACGTTTTCCGAAGTACCATTTGACTGGTTTAACGACATGATTGGTTCAGATAGAAACAACTTTGATCGCGTTGCGCACTTTTCGATTGGTCTTTATGCGTATCCGATAGCTGAATACTTGATACACAAGAACAAGTTCAACAAAACGTTCTCTTGCTGGTTTGCTTTGTTTGCGATCATGTCGCTTGCAGCAGGCTATGAGATTATCGAATGGTGGTATGCAGAATTGGCTGGCGGCGATGAAGGAATCGCCTTTCTGGGCTCGCAAGGTGACATATGGGACGCCCAGAAAGATATGTTGTGCGACACCGTTGGTGCAGCGTTGTCGCTATTTTTAATGTCGGCTCAGCGTCGATTCTCTCAGCCACTCTAAATAAGGGTTAAACCCATCAACAATTGGAACCTGTACGATCTGTGCTACTTCATATTCGTGCAGGTTTTCTATTTTCTCTTCCACCAATTCATAGAGCTCTCGGCGAGTTTTGATCACCAGCAACCATTCGTTGTCAGTACAAATCTCCCCTTTCCACACATAGTGACTTTCAATAGGCATCGTTTGAATACACGCGGCTAATTGGGCATCTAGCAAACCTTTAATGATCTGATCTCGATTTTTTTCGTTGCTGGTTGTGCTTAACACCATGCAGTAGTCATATTTTATACTCATTTTCTAGCCCTTCATTATTTCATTGTCACTTTGCCGCCAATCATTTTGTAAGCGGGCGTTCCTCTCACTAGGGTATCTCTTGCAAACTCTTGCCCGCAACTGGGACAGGTGCATGGGGTTTGTGTGAAATCGTCAACAATGCGCTCTTTGAAGCACTTGACCAGTGCGCCTTTTCCGCCTTTACGGTACTTGAATAGTTGAGTTTTACACTTTGAGCAATAGATATCGACGGTTTTCGTCGGCTGTTTCTTATTCGGTTTCGCCATGATTCATTTTTATATCAGGTTTTACCCATACGTTATTAAAGTCAAACCAACCTAAGGCATTACACTTTGCATTTTGTAAGGCGCCGCTGTGGTCTTTATTGACACCCAACCAGCAGTGAAACATCGGAATCACCTGACAACTTTTTACCAACTGACGTCCTAACTCACGTGCAGGGAAGTCTGGATAAACACCAGCACGCCACTGATCAACGAGCTTCGCCCATTCGCTAAAATCGTAACCAGAACTGAATTTCTCAATATCACTGTAATCCAGAAGCCAGCCAGCCAACGCGTCATTTCGATTCGTTGCAATACCCATGGCTTTCACCCAAATATCCACTTCCTCCGGTGCGGGCGGTTGAGAATCATAACGAATAAACTCGACCTCTATACCGTGCGGTTTTAAGAGTGTCTTGATAGCCTTGGCAACTACTGGAAACATCGGATGCTTTTTCTGATACGCTACGGAAATCACCTTATCAGCCTGCGGCACGCTGCCCGCCTCTGCTGGCCTAAGATCAATCCAACCTGGCTTAAGGCCAAAGGCTTGCAATACACCCAATTCCATCACTTTATCTTGAGGAACATGCGCGTAAATCTGGTGACTGTTGAGAGTTTGTGATAGAAATTCTGCCCAGCGTGGGTCTTTTGCAATCCCGGTGTTTTTGTTTAGTAATAGAAATGTACAGCCAGGATCAAGCTCGACCTCATCAGATGAACCTTGTTTATCCATCTTTGGCTTAGACAAGCTTGGATAGACCATTGAAGAGTACGCTTCATCAATTACCCACACCTCAACTTGGTCCAGCAAGGGACGAAAGCCAAAGTAGCCATCAAAAGCAGTCAAAATGAGACGCTTATCATCATTCATTTTAACTTGGAACGGCCCAGTCCCTATTGGTTGTCTATCGAAGTTTTCTGAACGCAAAGCGCTTGGTAGCAAAATTTTTGCTTGCGACTCACTCAGCGCCAAAGGCAGGTAGCGATCAGGACGGACGAGTTCAATATCGACGGTCCATTCCTGTGGTGAAGATACCTTTTTTATATGAGAAAACAGGTTCAGGCTACTTAGTGCAAGCACACTTTCAAGTACACAACTGGTTGATAACGGTTCACCATTATGAAAACGCACCCCACGACGAAGATAAAAACGCCAGTGTGTATCAGAAATGGCTTCCCATGTGTGGGCTAAATCTGGCTGAAGTTGTTCATTTTCATCAAGACGAGTGAGCCCGCTAAAAATTTGTCGGGCGATGTGCTGTTCAGAACGCCGCATCGGTTTCTGTGGGTTTAACATCGCCAATGGTCGATAATAAGGCAAACGTACCACCTGCTCGCCCTGTCGATGCTGAAGCCCTAAATAACCCTGAATAACCTGCGTTAATCGAGCCGCGTCGTTATCAAGCGCATCTAGAGCCTGGCCAATTTTCCCTTCGTCGAGATAACGTCTGGCGAGGTTTTCACTGACATCGCTACGGTTACGTTTGAAAACGAGTTTTGAGAGCTTTCCTCGACCCGCCGCTGGATGCCATTCAATCCAGCCCTCCTCTTCTAATTTATTGAGAACAATACGGGCATTGCGACGTGTACAAAACAGCGCTTCGGTAATGTCTTCTAGCTGAACGTCCGTATCGTGACCGGCGAATTTTTCAAACAGTGTTTCGAACTGAACACGTAAACGAGGGCTACTCATAAAGAGGAAATTCTTATCTTATTGATGATAAGCTAAGTTTCCTCATTTTTATCAAAAAGTGCAAACGTCACGCAGTAAATTATTGAATATCGATGCCAATTTCTCGTGCAAGACCGACAAGTTGTTCCTCATTATCCAGCTTGATAGACCATTTACACTCTGCACCATGAGATAAAACAACGTTCGCTCCTCTACCCAGTAACTGGATAGAATCGGTTTGCGCTTGTAAGGTTACCATTGCACTGCCGGAGAGCTTAATCACGATTTCACGCTGGGTAGCAATGATTTTTCCTAATGAAAACTCAATCACCATCTTGCTTTATACCGACTTCGTTTTATGTTGCTTCACTGCGATAGTTAAGCGACTGGTACACACTAATCGGCCTCGTTCATCAGTTATGTCGATTTGCCACACTTGTGTTGAAACGCCAAGGTGTACGGGTTTTGCCGTACCAATCACATGACCACTTCGCATTGCACGTACATGGTTCGCGTTGATATCCAAACCGACACAGTAACTCCCCTCATCAACAGAGAAATTTGCAGCTAAAGAGCCTAATGTTTCTGCGAGTACAACAGAAGCGCCACCATGAAGCATTCCTAAAGGTTGATGAGTAAAACTACATACAGGCATGGTTGCTGTAAGGGAGTCATCCGTGAAATCTGTGTATTCAATTTGTAGATGCTCGATCAGGGTATTTTTTGATGTAGCATTCAGAATCTCTATGCTAACGGGCTTTTTCCATATACTCATTGTTTTACTCTTAATTTCACAAATTGGTTTGTCGGATTGTAACGATTTATTAGAGAGCTAGCATAGACTTTACTTAAGTCTAACTTCAAGATGTAACATCTTGGCCTCTTTGCCAGTTGATGAATAATTTGATCCATGCATCATGTTACTATTTGGGTATATACTATTGCTTCAAAACAAAAATAATTTAGATGGAGCCTATTATGAAGGTATGGATGAAAGCCTCTGCTCTTTTAACTATCGCGGGCTTAACGGCATGTAGCGCATCACCGACCGGCCGTAATCAGATCCTGATGTTTTCAGATCAAGAAATGTCATCGCTTGGCGCCAAATCTTTCGAACAAATGAAGAAAGATATCCCAATCAGCAAAGATCGCAAAACGAATGCCTACGTACAATGCGTTGCCAAACACATCACTGACACCATCCCTGCGCAAGCTGGATTTAAAGATTGGGAGGTGGTTGTTTTTGATAGTGAACAAGTCAATGCGTTTGCCCTACCTGGTGGGAAGATCGGCGTTTACACAGGGCTTTTAGGTGTCGCGAAAAACCAAGATCAGTTGGCAACAGTCATTGGTCACGAAGTGGCTCACGTCCTTGCTGACCACAGTAATGAACGCCTTTCACAAAGCCAGTTAGCAAATGCGGGATTGTCTCTGGCAAACGTTGCTATAGGAGCTTCCGAGTACAAACAGTATCAGCAAATGACGATGGCGGCACTTGGTATCGGTGTCCAATACGGTGTTATTTTACCATACGGTCGTACACAGGAATCCGAGGCTGATATTGTCGGGCTTGAGTTTATGGCAAAAGCAGGCTTCGACCCACGTCAAAGTGTCGATTTATGGAAAAATATGAGTGCTGCATCCGGCGGTTCTCAACCGCCTGAATTCTTCTCAACTCACCCATCGCACAGTACGCGTATTAAAGATTTACAAGCAACCATAAATAAGTTGCCTGCGTATAACACGAAAGCGCCAAAATGTGGCTAAACTTCTGCTACCAGTGTCTATTTTTCGCAAAAAAAGCTCCCTAAGGAGCTTTTTTAATGGGTATAAGGAATAGTTTAAGTACCCAGTATCTGTAGTGGCAAGCTCAATAGGCTATCTCCAAGGGTAGCAAAATACCAAATGATAGCGACAAAACCACCGACAGAAACCAAGTACCAAGCAAGTGAGAAGAGTTGTCCGTAACGGGTTAACGGCAATAAATGACTATGATGTCGACCTCTCCATTCCATGACCACTTCTAGCATCCCCATTAACAATAAAAACCCTAGCAACGTCAGCCCGAAAGAATAGCTGATAAAAATACCCAACAAGGCTGCTGCTATACTGCCGACTAATCCAACCCAAGTGTTCATCGAGAAGGTAATGCTTTTGAGTACATGACCACCATCTAGTGGCAGAATAGGCAACAGATTAAACAGGTTTAGTAACGCGTTAAACACTGCTAGGCCAGCGAAGAGCACCTCTCCAGTCATCCAATAAAGCAAAGTAAACGCGATGCTAAGAACTAAACCAAAAAATGGTCCCATAATCGAGATAACCACATCTTGCCAGCGTGTGTTGATCTTTTCATCACTCAGCGCTAAACCGCCAAGAAATGGAATCAAATAGATGCCCTTGGTCTTCATTCCAAAGTACTTCATCGCTCTAATATGGCCATACTCATGGAAAACTAAACAAGCGATCAAAGCTAACGCGAACTCGATAGAAAATAGCCAAGAATATGCAGCAAGACTTGCAGATGCTAGCGCCACTTTGATGACTTTCGCACTCTTGAGTGCTTTCATTCCAAGCGATACTAGCCCTATCACACTTAAACGCTTTTCCGTTGGCGGCTCAACTTCTGGTACTTGGCGTTCGATGTCTTTTTCATTTCGGCAACCTTCGCTAATAAGCTCATCGTTAATTGTGACCTTGTAACTCAATTCAAACGGTTGCCATGTTAATGAACACTCCAAATGGCATACCAGGACTTCCTCCCCTGCAGAGAGTCTAAACTGGTGAAGACAAGTGTCTGCAACATTATCACTGGCATCTATTTGGGACACCAAGGTGTTATCCCAGTATAACTGCTGCCAACCAGCCATCGATCCTTCGAGCCTTAACGAACGACCTAAAAATTCAACATTCAGTAATTCCAACACGATTCCTATTGCGTCTATTGAATAACAACAAAGCGAGGCGCGAATTATGCCTGCTAAGTACAGAAACGGCAAAGCCCGCTATCTCTTGGTTTGAATGCCATTTAACCATAAAGCCCGTAAAACAATTCTGGTCGTACCATTCTCTTAAAAAATATAACGATAATACATGCCCTTACGAATCACCGTTTGACCTATGCATCATATTTAAAACGCAAAATACGCTCAAACTTTGACAAGTTATTAAACATACAATTAACATTACATTTACATCACGGTTGTATTTCACGTATTAACAACTGGTGTAAGTATCACACAACAATTACAAGGACTTCGGTCCAACACTATGACACCCTAGGAGGGTCAAGGATGAACAAGAAGCACTGCTCTCTGCTTACAATTTCAATATTGTTTGCGTGTAATGCCCATTCAGCGGGCTTCCAGGTAGCTGAGCATTCAGCATCTGGTCTTGGTCGAGCATTTTCAGGTGAAGGAGCGGTCGCAGACAATGCCAGCGTTCTTGCACGAAACCCTGCAGCGATGACGCTTTTCAAAGAAGCTCAATTCTCGGGCGCGTTGTCTATCATCGATCCTGAAGTCGATGTGTATGACACGGTTAACAAAGAACATGCAAAAGATGTTGCCCCTTTACAAGTCGTGCCAGCGGGTTATTACATCAGCCCTATCAACGATAACTGGGCTTGGGGTATCGGTATGTTCACCACATACGGTGTTGCTACTGATTATCCAGATGATATTTCTGCGGGTGACATGGCAGGTGACACTTCCCTACTTTCAGTAAACATTAATCCTAATGTTGCTTACCGTATTAACGATTCTTTCAGTGTCGGTGGCGGTATCAACCTAGTGTACGCGGAAGCGGAGCTGACTCGTCACAAAGGCGCACTCGCCCGTATTTTAGGTGGTAATAAGTCCGATAACCTTGTCGGCATGGAAGGCGAAACTTTTGCTTGGGGTTGGAATATTGGCGCTTTGTACGAGCTAAATGAAAACAACCGTTTTGGCTTTGGTTACCGTTCTAAAGTTGATCTAGATTTTGACGACGGTGAGTTTAGTAGTTACGACTCAGGCCGAGCTCCATCACCAAAAGTGGATGGCCGTTTAAAAATCTCTCTCCCTTCAATTATCGAATTATCGGCTTTCCATCAACTGAATGAACAATGGGCAGTACATTACGGCTGGCAACAGACCGATTGGAGCACATTTAAAGAACTGAAAGCGACGAGTCCTCAATGTAATGATGGAACTGCTGGTCAATGTTTCTACAAACCAGAGAAATACGAAGACAACAATCGTTATTCTATTGGTGCCACTTACACCCTCAATGCGGATTGGACATTCCGTGCGGGCTTTGCATACGACGAACAAGCAGGTGAAGCCACATTGAGCATCCCTGACAGTGACCGTTTTTGGTACAGCGCGGGCCTAACTTACGCAATGAATGAGAATTTAACTTTCGATGCAGGCTTTGCACTTGTTAAGAGTAAATCAGGCTCTTTCACCGAGACAAATGCTCAGGATGAAGAGATCAAGTTCGACTCTGAAGGTACTGCTTACATCAGCGCGGTACAGATGAACTACACCTTCAAATAATGGGATTACGGAGTAAACCAATGAAACACACGTTTAAATTATCAATGCTTTGTTCTGCAATCCTTCTTGCTGGTTGTGGTGATAATACATCAAGCTCTGGTACTTCCGACAAAGTTCAATTTGAAGATGAAGTCCAAGCACTGCTCGACCGTGGAACATCTATCAGCTTTACGCTTCAAGGGGCGAATGCGGATGTACCTGCGCCCTCTTACTTATTAATGGACACAACAGATGGCACGCTTGGTCTGCCAACTGACGGTGATGATGCCTTAACCAACCCTAGAGCCTCGATGAATACGATGGATGGATGGTCAACGTCTATGCCAATCGTTCTGAACTTTAAAGGCGATGGTTTTGCAACGGGTATGCTGCCGTCTGGTATTAAAGTCATCAAGATTAATCAACGTTTGACCGAGTGGGATGGTAAGTCTAACCCAATCGAAGAAGTTCTCGTTCAGAACCAAGACTACGTTGTTCAAGCAAAAGGCAACTCTCTATATATCCAGTTCATGGATGCGCTTGATGAGTCAAGCGAGTACATTTTTGCAGTAACACAAGATGTTACTGACGTGAATGGTGAGCCAATCGGTACATCAGCCAGTTACGCGACAGGTAAATCGAAAGAAATCGTTTATGAAACTGGTGCTCTTGCTTCTATTCAAGCGGTGACACAAGCGGTGGAAGGCATTTTTGGTCTAGCTCAAGTTAACCCTGACGACATCGTTTACTCCTCCTGGTTCAGCACTCAGTCTGTAGGTGATACTTTGGCGGCGGTTAAAGGTGTAACCGCAACCGGTTTCTCAACGGGTGCAAATACACTAAACGCCGTTTACAAAAACGATGCGAACGAAGGTTCAGTAGATTTATCAACAGCCTATACAATGACACTTGGTGCAACACAAGACTTTAGCACTGCGCTAGACTCTGACGATGACTTCAGTAAGTACGTTAGTGACCTAGACGCAGCTAAAACGGCAATTAAAGGCCTTTATGCGAAGTCAGGTGCCGATGTAAATGTGACTCAAGGTGTAGTCAGACTGCCTCATTATCTAGAAAAAGGGGCAAACTGGAACATGCAGCCAATGGTATCTGCGATGCCAAGCCTAGCGAAGCTAAGCGCAGCACTGGCGGATCCGAACGAGCAAGCGAACATGGTTCAGCAGCTATCAACTGGCGTTTTCGCAAATAACCCTGTTGACGTGACAAAGCTTGCAACCGATCCTACAGAGCAGCTAAAACTGGTGGGTGCTAAACTCACATTAAGCGATGGTACCCAACTCGACAGTGAACGTATTGTGACTCGCTACTCCCCAGTTCCAGTTGTTAAATCGGTAGAAGATGTCGAAGTACTTGTCTTCACACCTAAATCTGGTGTCGCGACCGACGTTGTGATTTATCAACACGGCATCACTTCTGCAAAAGAAGATTCATATGCCTTCGCGTTTAATATGGTGAAAGCAGGTGTGGCTGTTATTGCTATCGACTTACCTATTCACGGCACACGTAGCTTAGATGAGCAACGTTCAGCTAATGCTAATATCTTGGCGTATCTAAATCTTTCTAACTTGGCAATCGCTCGTGATAACCTACGCCAAAGTGTACTGGATGTATTGGGTTTACGCGCGAGCTTAGTGGTATCGGCGCAAGGTGGTCTGTTGGCAGAAGGGCCTCTACAAGGCTTTAACCCAATGACGGGTTCTAAAGTCAAAATGTTAGGTCATTCACTTGGCGGTATTGTGGCTACATCTGCCGTGGCAGCAGCAAATAACACGCTAGGTAGCCCCAACGCAGATGCACTTTACACATTTAGCTCTGCTTCTGTACAGAACTCTGGTGGCCAAATCGGCAATTTGTTACTAGGTTCAGAAGCCTATGGCGCTCAGATCAGGCATAACTTAGCATATGCTGCGTCTGCAGACTACGCGAGTTATGCAGATGCGTCATGTACACAATTGGAAGATAAAACGTGTTACGAAGCTTTTGAGGCCGCAGCAACAGAAACTCAGTTAGCAACACTAGAAGCTGGCTTCTCGCAGTTTATCTACGCGGCACAAACCACGCTAGATACCGTAGACCCGTTCACAAACGCGTCAGATTTAGTTGCTTCTGGTTCACTAACAACACCATTCCTGATGACCGAGGTTGATGGCGATGGCAATGTACCAAACAGCGTTCCAAATGCACCGTTTGCCGGGACTGAGCCTCTAGCAGCTAAGCTAGGTTTAACGACCGTAAACAGTGCTAATACAGCCGTGTCTCCAATGGCAAGCTTTGTGCAGTATAACGCTACTGCATCGCACATTACGTTTGTTTCTCCAAATGGCACACTTTCTGATATTGACCATCACGTTGAGATGCAAATGGAAAACACTGACTTCTTAATGGATGACACTTTAACGGGTGTGACTAATACTTCCGTTCTGAAGTAATCGTATCATCTCTCTTACCAAAGCCCAGTTTCGACTGGGCTTTTTCGTTCTCTATCATAAAAAACCGTCCCGTATATCCTTTGCTATAGTTAAATCGGTGTCGTACCTAACTTACTTGTTTGAAAGGAAAACTCTATGCGCATATTCACTATAATGGTCACTGCTTTACTTCTTGCTGCATGCGGAAGTAGCCAATATCTTATGTCGACAAATGAAGGGAAAATTATTACTTCTTACGGAAAACCAGACCTTAACGAAGAAACGGGTATGTACGAGTATGAAGACATGGATGGGAAAGAAATGAGCATTTCAAAAGATCAAATTGTGCAGATTATAGAGCGCTAGCAATATGCCCTCTATATTTTTAGAGGGCCCTACCCACACTTCTGAGCGCAGTTAATACTCACAACGAACTTCTAACTTCCTCAATAAATGAAGCAACCAATTCATCACCCAAAGCAATCAATGCATTTTCTTATATACAGGTATTATTTGTTTAGCGAATATTTTACATCTTCACCCTAATCAGGTTGGAATATTGTAAAATCTCGGCTTTAATTCGCTAACACCCTTTTATTTCTCAGGATAAAGTGGATAATACCGCCACAAAATAACATTACTAAGGTGAGTCCTTATGTCTATTGAAGCTACTCTGCTTGCGCGCTGCGAGTCAAAATGTGAACTGTGTTCTTCTGAATCTCAACTAACAGCATACGCTGTCCCACCTCACGGTAACGTGACCGTTGATACTGCTATCATGGTTTGTGATAAGTGTCTGGGTGAGATCGATGAGCCAAAAGACATTAACCACTGGCGTTGTCTAAACGAAAGCATGTGGAGCCAGGTTCCTGCAGTACAAGTGACAGCATGGCGCCAACTCACTCGCCTAAACTCTGAAAGCTGGGCTCAAGATGCTCTTGACATGATGTACATGGAAGAAGAGCAAATGAACTGGGCGATGAAGGGGATGTCTGATGATGACAAAACGCTGGATTGCAACGGCACTGAACTTAAGAAAGGTGACGATGTAACGGTAATCAAAGACCTACCAGTTAAAGGCACTAACCAAGTAATCAAACAAGGCACAGTGATCCGTGGTATCAGCCTTGGTGATGATCCGAAACTAGTTTCGGGCAAGGCAAATGGCGGTCAGTCAATGTACGTGATCGCAGAATACTGCCGTAAGAAGTAATATCGTATTACTCTACAAGTCAAAACGGGGCACTATTAGTGCCCCGTTTTCATTTCTAATGAACACCAATTTGGAATAAGCTCCTCTACTCCGGTATTGACTCTGTATAGAGTTCTAGCTCCGTTATTCGCGTTTGAGCAGCTAAAAAAATACCGGCTTATAAGCCGGTATTTTCATTCATTATTTCAAGATTAACGGTACATACCGATATCTTTTTGAATGTGAGCTGACAAATCTTCCGCATAGTAACTGCGTGGTGCAGTATTATCTACGAATAGAATGTCTAGTAAGTGAGCAATCAGTCCTTTGAAGTTAACCGCGTAGGTTTTCTTATCCATAGAGGTTGGTAAAGCTACATTTGTCATTTGCATTGCTTGTGCCATGATTGCCTCTCTTTAAAGCAGTAGTCTGTTTTGTTGATTGTATATTAGTCAGTTTCTTATTGTTTAAGAAATGACAAATTTTACCTATTCGAATTAGATTATCTAATAAAACAAGTCCATTACAAACATCAAAAATACAAATGAATAATAACAGCATAAATAGTCATAAACTGTCTAATTATGTTGAATAACTTAACGTTACCTGCATAAAGCTATCTCAACTAACAACATATTCTTAACATTAAGTTTCGTTATTTATTTTATTTTTAGCGCTTTACTTATATTTTTTGATTAGTAATTTTAACGCTAGAGCGACTGTTCGACTTATTTTTGAGGAGCGATGCCACAACTGCTGATGTCATCACAACGATTAAGAATGTGAGTGACCACGTTGTCGGAATCTCATACTCTGTTCCCACCAATAACATCTTTACACCGATAAACATCATGATCACCGATAATGCTGGTTTTAAGTACACAAACTTGTCTAACATCGCTTGCAGAACAAAGTACAAAGATCGCAAACCCAACAGTGCAAACACGTTCGCGGCTAAGACTAAAAATGGCTCTCGTGTTACCGCGAATATGGCAGGTATAGAATCCAGTGCAAACATTACATCCATCACTGCAATTACACCGACTACGATCAGCATTGGTGTTGCCACCCACTTACCAGCTTGCTTTAAGATTAAGTGATTCCCTTGGTAATCATCCGTAACTGGCAATATTTTGCGAATAAACTGCTCAGGATATGGGTTAACCTCTTCTGCTTCACCTTTGTCGCGAGCAAGCTTAATACCTGTCCAAATAAGGAATGCGGCAAAAAGGTACAATACCCAGTGGTACTGCGCAAGTAACTGAGCACCAACCGCAATCATGATAGCCCGTAGAACTAACGCACCAATCACGCCCCAAAGCAGCGCTCGCGGACGCAAATGCTCCGGCACACTGTATTGTGCAAAGATGATGGCAAACACAAACAAGTTATCCACGCTTAGCGACTTCTCTAGTAAGTAGCCTGTTAAGAATGAAACCGTTGCTTTATCGTTCGTATAAGTGCTGTGCGGTGCGTAAAAGTCCCAGAATAAATAGATAGAACCTGCAAAAACAAAGGCAAGTAAGAACCAGAAAACACTCCAAAGGATGGCTTTTTTCATCGTTATAACGCCACCACGCGTTTGATAGATATCAAGCGTAACAAGAACAAGCGTAAAAAGACCAAAAGCACCATACATCGATAATGATTCTTGAAGTGGTGCCGATTGGCTCAATTGGGTGGTACTTTCGATAAGAGACATGCTTCCTCCCATGGCGGAAGGACATGAGTTTGGTGACCTTCCGCAGACAATAACAACAAGCAGTCACATAGTAATCATGTGCTGCCAGTCAATGAATGCGTTGGTCTCGTTGAAGTGTCGGCGTGGATGAATCACGCAACACCTTTACTTACCGGATAAGCTGATGCTTAACGAGATGACGATAAGTAAACTTGCGCTAACTACTCCCCAAACGCCGCAATGATAACGCCGAATGTAACGCTTTCCAACAAAAAAACTTTGTCCAATCGAAATAAAATTCTTATTAAAAATCAGAAAGAAATATAAAAACAAAGGAATTGGTTCAACCACGTGAACTTTTGTTATTAGATGTAAAGCTCAGCAAGTGACTCAAGATGATACATTTAGGAGTCAGAGCGTTGTCTTTGAGAACATAGACACAAAAAAGGAGCATAACTGCTCCTTTCCTAACTTCCGTGTTATTAGCAATTCAAAAGCCGCTCAAAGGTACAAAATAAACTAACGTTGACCAAATTGCGACCCAAGCAACCACCACTGCCGTATCTGTCCAATCTTTATTCCACATACTGCCACCCTCATCATCGCATGTAGCAATTGAAAGACAGCAAAATCGATACCAATATCTACTACCTGTGTTGCTGTGTATAAAGTTTGTGACTTTGATTCAAACAGTTTGGCTCATCGGTCAGAAGTTCAATAAAACAGTCTGCCATAGATAAGTTAGTTACGCGCCCCTCGCCTTTCATCTCCAGTAGCGCATCGTAACCTTCTTTCCCTTTCATGGTATAAGCGGAGGAAGTGCCTCGATACCAGGTGTCGTCTTGAACGTCGACCCATTGTTGACCATCAAAAATTGCTAATGACTGAATTCTTTCACCTTTAGGGGCATCAGCTCGGTACTCAAAGTTTAAATTGTAAGTGTATGGATAACTGCCAGAGCCAGTACCTTCCACATCATTGTTGAGTGCATTGTTTATGGCGCCTTCAAGTGCTCGGCGAATAGCACTGCCTTTTACGTCGTAAAAGCCGATCGGAACGGCAAAAGGCAACAATCGTCCGGCAATATCTGCCACTGTGATGTTGCCAGGATTCAATGATGTTCGCACGCCACCCGCATTATGAATCGCAAATTGAACCTCATGCCCGCGTTTATTTAGGCTGTACAAAAATGAACGAGCAACAGAAGAAGCCAGCTCGCTCTCACCAAACTCATCTGGGATTCGCACATGACGCTTTTTGGTGTCAATACTGGCAATGACTTGTGACTGTAACTGCCTTACCCGAGGGATGTATTTATCACTTAGGATTGCTTGAGTCTCCGGGTGTTTCTTACAGACCACCACATTAGGTTGACCATGGATAAAGTCACACGCGGTTTCGAATACGCCTTGGTCAAGCTGTTGATTTAGTGTCGAGTCCCAAAAAATACGTCGGCCAAGTAACAGTTCATTTTGACCACTCAGCATGGTTGCTTTGCCGTTTTCATCAAATTCAATGACGCAGTGCCCCATGGTCAAAGCATGAAAGCCCGCTTGCACAACGTAGGTATCTTTTACTTTGACACCATAAGGGTCATCTTGCCCTAAACCTATTGATGAGAAATCGCCTTGCAGTCGGTGGCTATGTCCACCAACAATAATACCAATCCCCTCAACTTGTTCAGCCAACTCTAAATCGCCTTCATAACCTAAGTGGCTCAGAAGAATGATATTTTTAATACCAGAGTAGTGAATTTGTTTTACGGTCGCCTTAGCGGTTTCAATTGCAGACTTAAATGGCGTATCTGCATCTGGGTTCGCGATATCGCTCATTTTATCAATGGATAATCCGAAAATCGCAACCTGCTCTCCATGAAACTCTTTGACGATGTATTGTGCGCTTTGTGTCTCCGTTTGATAGCTATACACATTGTTGCTATCGCTGACTCGGTGAGGCTTTTGAAGCGATTCATTTGATAGATCCCAGTTACCAGCAAGCAATGGAAACTGAGTGCGTTGACAGAATAAGGCAACAGGTTCATTACCCATATCCAATTCATGGTTGCCTAACGCCATCGCATCAATCTTTAACGCATTCAACAGATCGGCGTTGGCTTTACCTTTAAATAATGAGAAATAAAGTGTGCCTTGGAAACAGTCTCCAGCATGGAGAAATAACATCCCATGCCCTTGACGTTGAGCGTCGTCTCGTAGCTGCTCTACTCGGGTTGCGATGCGAGAAAACCCGCCAGCACTCACGTATGGCTCTAGCGTGAGTTCATTGTTGATCTTAAGCTTTAACTGTAATGACGTTGGCTCAAAGTAGGAATGTGTGTCATTGATGTGTGCCAGTTTGATTCTCACTGGCTTATGATTGTTATTCATCTTCATCTTCTCTCTTTTCATTCCTTATAATAATAAGAAGTGAATCATGACAGAATCATGAATTTTATGAAACTGTGATTTTTTGATTTCATGTTTAAGTGATCACGATGCTATCTACACTACTTTTGAAAGCAAGCGTCGCTTGTTGCGGTCTCTATTCAGTAAGGGGCTCTCGTAATTTTGTGAACTGAGCTTAACTCCAATATTTCGAATTAATATATGCTTAGGAGTAGCAAAATAACTCTCTATAATTCAAATAATTGCAAGGAGGATTGAGATGAGACTAGAACGCATCGAAATCTCCGGGTTTAGAGGCATCAAACGCCTTTCACTCTCTTTTGACGAACTCACTACGCTCATCGGTGAGAACACGTGGGGCAAATCATCATTGCTCGATGCCCTTTCTATCGCGCTACCTGCTAATGGCTCATTGTATCAATTCGAATTAAAAGATTTTCACGTTGATTATTCAATTTCTCATCCACAAACCCAACACTTGCAGATCATTGTTTGCTTTAAAGCACAAGACAAGAACGAAGTAAAAGCTGGGCGTTATCGACGGATAAAACCTGCATGGTGCACAAACGAAGATGGTGAGCAGGTCATTTACTATCGAATTAGTGCGTCTCGCGACGAGTATGATATTAAAACTGAATACGCGTTTTTGGATCATAACGGCAAGCCGAAGAAACTGCACCACTCTGAGAAACTCGCCGTAGAGTTGATGACTCTTCACCCTGTTATCCGCCTACGAGACTCCCGACGCTTCCCAGATTTAAACCACGTCAACGGCGACAGCAAAAATGCTCGGATAGAAAAACGAATCAACAACACCTGCCGACGGCTATTGGCGATGCCTGGGCACGTAAACAAGGGTGAGATTCGCAGTAGTCTCGATTCAATGCAAACACTTGTCGAACACTATTTTGCGTTCCGCAGCGTCAGCAAAGGTAACCCACGAAAACCTCGTGATGGTCTTTTTTATACAAGCCCTTCCTCTGATAAAGGATTAAGTCAATTCCTTAAGGAAACAAATGACAAACAAAGCCGCTTGCTTTTAATGGGGCTTCTCAATGCTTACCTTCAAGCAAAAGGCCCTACCGATTTAAGACGCTGCGCAAGACCGATACTGATCATCGAAGACCCGGAAGGCCGACTACACCCGACTCATCTCGCTAGAGCGTGGTCATTATTGCAGTTGTTGCCAATGCAAAAGATTTTAACTACCAACAGCGGTACGTTACTTGGCTCGGTTCCACTTTATTCAATCCGACGTTTGATTCGCTTGTCAGACCGAACCATTGCCAAGAGCTTAAACTCTGCCAAGTTTGGTAGAGATGAGTTACGCCGAATTGGTTTCCACATTCGTTTTCATCGCTCTGGGGCTTTGTTTGCACGGTGTTGGTTGCTCGTAGAAGGCGAAACTGAAGTTTGGTTATTTCATGAATTGGCTCGTCAATGTGGATATGACTTAGCTGCGGAAGGAGTTCAAATCGTTGAATTTGCACAGTCAGGACTGAAGTCACTGATCAAAGTAGCAAAAGAGTTCGGTATCGACTGGCATGTTGTTACCGATGGTGACCCGGCAGGTAAAAAGTACGCGCATGCCGTGAGAGCGCAACTCGATCATGATCAGGAAAGGCATAGACTTACAGAGTTACCTGATCGAGATATCGAACATTTTCTATATAATCATGGGTTTGAACTTTTCTTTAAGGACATCATCAAAGTTCCTCATGATCACCCTATCCCAGCTAAAAAAGTCGTCAACCGTGTTTTGAAAAAGCATGCAAAACCGGACTTAGCTTTGGCCATTGTATCTCACTGTGAAGAGAGAGGTATGGAATGCATTCCTGTACTTCTGCGTTGGACACTTAAGCGCGTTGTCACCATGGCAAACGGCAATACATGAGTTAGAGTATTTCACACTCACACTTTGTCTTGTAATACAAAAAAAGCACACCAAATTGGTGTGCTTGTATCAAACATCATTAATTTTGATTAAAGGTATTGAGAGGGATAAAACTCAATACACAGTGGATACAAATAAGATCGGGGGTTCACTACTGTGCTTGCTCAGCAAGCGTAGAAGAAGTAGTGCTTGATTTCGTATGCAACCAAAGTCCAGTCGCTTTCATTAGATAACCAAACACACCACCTAGCAGCAAAGATGGAATGACAAGTTGCCAGTTTCCATCAGCGGCAAATGTTGCGCAGGAACCAATAAAAGTGCCTGGAATGTACGCGAGCCAAGCCTGTTTCGCTTGAATACACATGAAAAATGCCACAATAGCGGTAATCACATAACCGATAATTTCCAAACCAACGTAAGTTGAACCGTGGATAATTACCATTGCCCAGAATACACCCGTCATATTAGTGATTAAGCTGATACCAAGTCCTTTCAATCCGCTAGTTGGCGCAGCAAAGTAGCTCGTGCAACCTAAAAAACCAGCCCAAGAAAGCAAACCTAAAGAAATGGCGATCCAACCCCATACGCCAGATAAAATTCCAGTAGTGATAGAGATAGCTAAAAGTGTCGTCATGGTAGTCGTACCTGCTTGGCTATTATCGTACCCATATGGCTCAATAACTGCCTTCATACATTGAAATCAAGGACACATGTTAGATACATCAGTCTTGTTTATCGGTGATAATGATCACAATAAGGTTATAACAATTTCATGACTTGCACTAAAAGTTTGACGCAACCGATAAATCAACAGATTTAGGGAATGAGTATTTCTAATACTCGGTAAAAAAGGATGTGTGTAGGACAGTTCTAATAGGTCACTCCAGCAAGCTTTAACGAGACTGGAAGCTAATATCGGCGTGCAGAATCATGGTTCACCAAGTGAGTGCATAAAAGCTCCTGAATCACGCTTATTCTTCGAAGTTCAGTATACTGTACATAGAAATATGCCACTCCCAATTAAGCGAGTGGCATTGCTGTGCTTCTAGAGTTTATTGCGTGTATTGAGTAGTAACTTATAATACCGAAGGCTTACCTTTCATCATTCGCAGACCTTCTCGTTTAATGCAGTCGACTAGTGGGTTTTCTGCCATATCAGCTCGCCATATAAATGAAAGTGTCCTTTCCATTTTTAGCTCGGGCACATTTAACGCAACAAGATGACCCGCTTCTATATATCGCTCTACATCTAAATACGGTAAACAAGTAAGGTACTGGCCGTTAGCAACTAAGCTGCGTAACACCGGAACGTGCTCGTACTCTCGCCATACATCCAAATCTTCAATAAGATGATGAATAGAGCTATCAAATGTTTTTCGTGTGCCAGAGCCATGCTCTCTCAACACCCACTTCGCTTGTTCTAACTGAGCGAGGCTTACAGATTGATTGCGAGCAAAAGGATGATGAGAAGCAGCGACAACAGTAAGATGGTCTCGGCACCAGACTTCTTGGTGCAAACGGTTATCGTCACAACGCCCCTCGATGATCCCTAAATCATATTTATAATCTAATACGCCATCAATAACCCCTTTTGTACTCTGAACACCAAGGGAAATACGCATTTCTGGAAAGTCATTATCAATGATACTGATAAGGTCTGGAACCAGATGCTCTGCCGGAGTTTGACTCGCGCCCATGCGAATCTCACCGCTTAACAAATGTTGCTCATAAAAGCCCATTTCAATCTGCAGTGCGTCTTGTAATAAGCGTTTTGCTTTTGGTCGTAACCACATACCCCAATGGGTTAACGCCATTTGCTTGCCCTGCCTCTCAAATAAAGGCCTGCCAAGCATTTTTTCTAATTGCGCAAGCGACATACTTGTCGCTGATTGTGTCAAAGCCAGTTTCTCTGCGGCCTGGCTTACACTGCCGGTATCTGCAACTGCGTCAAAAACCGCTAATTGCTTAAGTGAGTAGCGCAAAGTGTCCTCCATTATTGGTGAGTATTTTTCATACCCTCACAATCGTTAAAAACATGCCCCAATAAGCAATAGAGTTCATTTTACCTAGCCGCATAAAGTTATCAATTAATTTGATGAGGTTTCTAAATATTATCAATTTTACCTACCAAACCCTTCTCCTTATTCTGACTGTGCGGTTCGGGAACACCGCAAGCCTCAATGACTTTGAGACTGAAGTCATTGAGGCTTCTAAATAAAAACAACAATTTCATTTTTGAGTTAATAACCAAGGAATTTTTATGCGATTACAAATTAAGGAGTCAATATGGCGGTGACCAGCTCTCAAAATCACCAGTACTTTTCTCCAAAAGAAATGATGGCTGAAGCGGAAAAATTTGCGTTGAGTAAAGCAAACAAAACCAGCAGTATGACACTGAGTCTTGCCATCATGGCGGGCGCGTTCATTGGATTGGCGTTCTTGTTTTACATCACGGTGACTACTGGCAGCGCTGGTGCTGGTTGGGGCTTAAGCCGTCTTGCTGGCGGATTAGCATTTAGTATGGGCTTGATCCTCATCGTGATCTGCGGTGGTGAACTATTTACCAGCTCAGTTCTTTCCAGTATCTCATGGGCCAATAAGCAAATCTCGTTCGGAAAAATGCTTTCTATTTGGGGCAAGGTTTACGTTGGCAACTTCATTGGTGCGATGTTCCTACTTGCGCTAGTTACTGCAGCTGGTCTTTATCAAATGGATAGCGGTCAATGGGGGTTAAATGCGCTTAACATCGCGCAGCACAAGCTTCATCACACTCTCATTCAGGCGTTTGCGCTCGGCATCCTTTGTAACCTATTGGTCTGCCTCGCGATTTGGTTAACGTTTAGCTCTGCAAATGCAATGACAAAAGCAGCAATGACAATCATGCCTGTGGCCATGTTTGTCAGCAGTGGCTTTGAACACTGTGTCGCGAACATGTTTATGGTTCCACTTGGCATTGTTATCGCGAATTTTGCACCTGAGTCTTTTTGGGCCTCCGTCGGTGTGCCCGCTTCACAGTACGCAGACTTAAATATTGGCCACTTTATTACCGCTAACTTAATTCCTGTCACGCTTGGCAACATCGTCGGCGGAGCGGTTTTAGTTGGTCTTGCAAACTGGTGTATTTTTCGCCGACCAGAACTAAAAGCAGCGAATATATCTTCTATCACAACGACTACAACACTCTCGTCAGTTAAGGATTTCACCATGAAAAACGCATCTTTTGTTAAAGACATTATGAACCCAAAACCAGTTACCATCAGTGCAGAAACACCGATAGCAATCGCACTGGATGTGCTACTTGACAACAACGTAACTAGCGCACCTGTTGTAGACGTACAAAATCGATTGGTTGGTTTCTTCTCTGCTCACGATGTGATGGTAGAACTATGGTGTGAGGACTACATTCCGGTGAAAGACCAAAAAGTCGTCGACATCATGAGCCGCGATGTGGTCGCAATTGATGCTGGTGATCGTCTCGTTGATGTTGTCGAATTCCTATGTATCGATAAAGAGCAGTTGTACCCAACGAGCAGCATGGGCATCGCCACTCGCATGACGTCTCTATCTTTAGAAGAACGCGCAAAAAGCATCAAAGTGAGCAAGCCACAAGTACTTCCTGTACTTGAAAATGGCCAGATGGTCGGTGTTGTTACTCGTACTGAAGTATTAACAGCACTACGCCCGATTTTTGGTGAGCGTTTAAACCTAGTAGAAAAAAACGAGTTAGAAACAGCGTAATTCATTAAACGCTTGCAACGTCTGTTGGCTTTCAATCGCTGTCACTGACTGGCTTGCCAAGGTTGTCGATTGTGATTGAGGTAATAAAAAAGCGCTCTTCCGTTGAAGAGCGCTTTTACTGCATCTAAAAGAAGTTCGTTACTTCTTAACGCCTTCGATATGAAGTTCCATATCAACATAGCTTGAAGCACCCATTACTGGGATATCAAAGTCAGCAAGCTCAAGGCGAGTGTTACCAACGAAGCCAGCGCGCTCACCACCCCATGGGTCACTACCTGCGCCAACGAATGCAGCTTCGATAGTAATAGGCTTAGTAACACCGTGTAGCGTTAGATCACCAGTTACATCTAGCTTGCCATTGCCTTTATCAACCACTTTTGTGCTTTTAAAGGTCGCTTCGCTGTATTTACCAGCATCAATGAAGTCACCACTACGAATGTGCTTGTCACGTTCAGCGTGGTTGGAGTCTAAGCTGGTTGTATCAACAACAACATTCACTTTTGAATCGGCAATGTTGTTCTCATCAAAAGAAAAGTCACCAGAAAATGTATTGAAACGACCTTTGATGAAGCTGTAACCCAAGTGACTAACTTTAAAGTTAATTGAAGCGTGAGCACCTTTGGTATCGATGACATAATCTGCAGCTTGCGCACCAAATGGTAGTGCCATAGCGATAGCTAATCCTGTAGCGAAGAGTGACTTTTTCATTTTGAAGCTCCTAACATTTTTCTTAATGTGTTGTCTTTATCGATAAAGTGGTGTTTTAGCGCAGCAATAGCGTGCAAACCTGCTATCAGGATGACGGCCCAAGCTGCGTAGAAGTGAATTTCACCCGCTATGTCTGATTGTCCTGGGAATAACTCTCCCGCTCCTGGCACGGTAAACCAATTAAACACTTCGATACCGCGTCCATCAGACGTTGAAATGAGGTAACCTGAAACAAAGATGGTGACCAATAGTAGGTACATAACACCATGAGCTGCTTTAGCAGCAAGCACTTCGTAAGGTTTGCCTTCTACCTTTGGTGACGCCGTAACATGTTTCCATACAATGCGTGCCAAAGTTAAAATAGCGAGTAAAATACCGACAGAGCGATGGTAATGTGGCGCAGTTCGATACCATTCGCTGTAATAGCTAAGGTCGACCATCCACAAACCCACTGCAAATAGACCAATAATGCACAGCGCAGATAACCAGTGCATCACGCGTGCAGTAAGGTTGTAATTCTTTACCAGTGTATCCATCTCAAGTTCCTAGATATATTCCTAAGTTAATGTTGAGCAAGAAACACTACATTAACCTATTTACGTCATATGAAACAGATTATTTACCATCATTTACATCCAGCCAATGGCACCGTATCTATCAAGTTGTTCGAATTTTTTGAAGGAACTTTAAATCGTTTATAAAACTGAAACTTACAGCTTAACTTCTTGTTCTATCTCATACAGCTCTTCGGACACTTCTAACATTCTACGTTCAACCAGTGATTTTGCATCTTCCACCCCCTTGTTGTAATAAATTGGCCCTAGTTTTTCTGTAATGAAATCAATAAGAAATTCACTATCGAACTGGCCAATCTCAACATCTAGTTCGTCCTGCATATAATCTTGAATGGCGGTTGCCAGCGTTTCTTTTTGTGCACGTTCTAACTTTATCATCTTTGCCCTTTTTCAGAATTTTGTTCTATGTGTGCTTCTATCGTCTTGCTCTCTTAAAGAGTAGGCGCGATCATTTGTGAGAAATTTGGTGTTTAGATCAAGAAGTTGCCGAAGTAAATTAGTCTATTCTCAAAAGACTATGCTAACCTTTTGCAGTTCGTTTTGTTAATTATTAAGGGATATTCTTTGCTACTCGACCTAGTGATTCAAAGTGTTAATGATTTTCAAGACGACTGTCTTAAGCTGTGTGAAAAGCATTACCCTGCGGTACATAACCAAGGCATGAGTGAGCATCATCTTGGTCTCGCGTTTTCAAGAAGAATGGAACACACTTTCCGTCACTTCGGATACAACAGCGTGGTAAAACCAATTGAAGTTTTAAATACTCCGGACCTGCCTCATCACTACCGTATTTCATCTGAAATAGGCACGGTTTGGGTCCTGAGTCACCATATGGTCAGTGCGGGAAAATCTTGTCGAGAGAACTTACTCTCATCAATTACGGAATGGCAAAGCGAATACGGTTATGCGCTGCAACCGAATGATCTACTCTTTTTAGTTTGTGATCACTGGATCAGTCGCAGCAAAACGAGCCGAGAGTTGCTTCATTGGTGGATGGGAGAACTGCCCGATCAGATCAACGAATACACGGAGCAAGGCATCACGCTGTACACCAGCGAATCGCAGCTCACGCAATCGTTAGACACTCGATTTGGCATTAGCCCTTGTTACATTAAGTTTGGTCATCCTTTGCGTCGCTCGAACAAACAACAGTTGGTCAGAAAATACTTACAACTGTATGCAGTACTACAATGGTAACATCAAATTGCAATAGGAAGATTGTCAGTCATTTCATCAATTTGTTTGATATCACTCGACAAATCTAATCATCTCTTACCATCGTTCTTGCTTGAGTTCATGAGCCCACTTAGATTCACTGCCAATGAAATAAAAAATTAGCACGATAGCGCTGATGTAGAAGCATTGATTTAGGTTGTTGTAACAATGATGAGCACCTCGCAACTCCTTAGTTGCATCCGCAAACAAGCCGACGGGCAATATATTGCGAAATACGCAAAGCTCACTCTTCGAAGTGTCTTTCAACCTATATATAAAAAAGATATTTCTATCGTTGGCCTTGAGGCACTAGTAAGAATTACCAATGCTAATGGCACCATGATCAGGCCAGATCAGTTTTTCCAATCAAAAACCATTGCCGCTCAAGACCTACTCAATGTCGAACGCTTAAGTCGCCTAATTCATATCAAAAACTTTGCCCAATCTCACTTTCACAATAAACAACTGTTTCTTAATGTATTACCAGAAGCAGCAAAAATACTAGCCAGAGACATCACGTACAATAGGCTGCTAAAACAAACCATTTATCAATCTCATTTAGTAAATGAACAAATCGTCATGGAGTTGCTTGAGTTGAACGTAGAAGACGAGTCCTCGTTGTCGCAAGCAGCTCGTGAATTAAGCCAAGGCGAGTTTAAATTGGCGATCGACGATTATGGCGTCAATGCCTCAACAATTGAACGAGTGAAAGGCGTTCGTCCAGACATAATAAAGATGGATCGCTCGTTAATGCTGAGATACGAAAATGGTGACTGGAAAGCTCTAGTCGATGCATTATCACTAGCAAGAACGTTGCGCTCTAAAACCGTTATCGAAGGAATTGAAACCGAGCATCAACTTAACTTAATGAAAAAACTCGGTTTCGATATGTATCAAGGATACCTACTCGCTATCCCGCAAACGTTAGACGTTTATGAAGAGGCAAAAACAGCCTGACTATGTAAGAACAAAAGTTTGTGCGGTTTAGCGAGAGTTACGTGATTTACCACGGTTCTTATGAATCGCTAATTTTGCTTTTAGCTTACGCTTCTCTGATGAACGGCTTCGACGGCGCCCACTACCATTTTTCTCAGGCTCGACTTCTTCTATAAGACTTGGCTCGAAGCCTGCCAACCATTCTTGCGGTAGGCGTTGATCAAGCAAATTCTCGATAGCATGCAATAAATATTCTTCATCTCGACTCATTAGAGACACAGCTAACCCCGACTTTCCTGCACGGCCAGTACGGCCTATACGGTGGACATAATCTTCGGCTTTAAATGGCATATCAAAGTTCACCACTTGCTCTAACTCTTGAATATCCAGTCCTCGTGCTGCTACATCTGTCGCAATCAACGCACGCACCTTACCTTGCTTGAACTCATCCAACGCTCTTTGACGCGCACCCTGTGACTTATCCCCGTTAATTGAAACCGCTTTTATGCCATCTAACTTAAGCTCTTTTGCTAGCTCATCGCTACCTTGCTTAGTTTTTGTAAATACAAGCACTTGCTGCCAATTGCGCGAGCCAATCAAGTACGCCAATAATTCACGTTTACGCTTTTTGTCTACCGGATAAACCATCTGTTTTACTGTTTCAGCCGTCGTGTTTGCTGGTGACACTTCAACTTCAACCGGCGATTCCATGAGTTTGTACGCAATAGTCTTGATTCGCTTTTCAAATGTCGCAGAGAACAACAGGATCTGTTTTTCGGCGGGTAAACGTCGGAAGATGCGTTGCAAGTCAGGCCAGAATCCCATATCTAACATACGGTCGGCTTCGTCTAGAACGAGCATACTGGTTTTGGAGATGTTTACGTTGCCATTAAACAGATGATCCAAAAGGCGACCTGGTGTTGCAATCAAAATATCAGCGCCCTCTTCTAACTTCCTCTTTTGTACGCCAATGCTTGTACCACCATAAACACACACAATGCGAAGTTCGGTTTGTGCAGAGTACTGATTCAAATTATCAAATACCTGCTGCGCAAGCTCGCGTGTTGGAACCAAAACCAATGCTTGAGGCGTACCGTTGAGTTTCTTTTGCTGAACGGTTTGTATAATAGGTAAACCAAACGCAGCTGTTTTCCCCGTACCAGTTTGTGCAGCAGCAAGTAAGTTCTTTCCTTCAAGGACATGTGGAATAGACTTTTCTTGCACTGGTGTTGGCGTCACGATATTTAGATTGCTTAGCGTTTCGATTAGCTTTTGTTCAATGCCTAAGTCAGCAAAATTAACAGACATGTGTAACCTCATTATTTTTGGAGCGCAGAGTTTACCAGAGCCCCAATAGCCATACTACTTTTCTATCTCATTGGGCTGAATCAATAAGCTGTTGCTGAAAATCATACGACTGGCGTAAAACGTCTCGATAGAGTGTCGAGAACTTCTCTTCCAATTCTGTGTAATCACTCTCAATCACTTTAAATGTTGTAGTAAGGTCAGCCATTCTCGGGCTTCTTTGCGACATTCGATGTAGTGCAAATTCGATATTATCCAGGTCTTGGTATGACTGAAGCCATCGACCGTGCCACATCCGGCTGTGGAGCACCAAAAAACGCGGCGGCAAATGTTCATTAACGTCACGGTTTACTCGCTCGTATGCCGAATCGACAAAGTGTTCGAGAGATACGGCATAAAAGTCGTTCCAGTGTTTTGCGAGACAATGGTCCCAGAACATATCGAGAGCGATAGGGGCAAAGCGCCGCGCAGTACCTTTGAAGTGAGGTTTGCATTCGTTAACAATAGGATGGTGATCAGTAATGCGGTCAACAAATCTATGTAATTTGATGCCGTTAGAGATATCACGTTCATACAGCTTGCTTGGATCTCCTTTTACGAAGTCTCCAAGCAAGTTTCCCAATAAATGGCTGTTACAGTGGTCTGCGATATGCAGGTGGGCTAGAAAGTTCATCCGACGCCAGTTTTGGCCTTTAAGGCTTGGTGTGACATGAACTTAGTATAACGTCAATTACGACGAGATGAGAGTGTTCCGCTATTCGGCTTCGTTGTCTGAGCCAACGTATTCCGACAAGATAATGCCAATTTCAAGCGCATCTAGCAGCTCTAGGCTCTCATCGTTTTGGTATTGGTCGCTCATTGTGACCTCCTTTATTTTAAGCTCTCTTGCTTGTACTTGCTGACGGCTTGGCCTTGCCATATCCACGTCAACAACTCCTTTTTATAGTCTTTATATGACACATTCATGACAGCGAGAAGTAAAGATTTAAAAACCTATGAGCAGAATCAAAAGTAAACGTTTGCAACCAGATTTCATATCTACTTAGCACTACAGAGAAATAGCTCTTTATCAATATTTATGTCAATTTAAAGATATAACATACCGTTATAGGCGTCCTTAGATCTCATTTCTTAAACTAAATTTAGTTTTCGTTACATATTTTGCTGATTAACTTCGCATATTTTGTTTCGATATAGCAATAGATTTGGTCAATATCTTTTATCTCTAATGGAGCTTTAAATGAGAGAAGTTGAGTTTAGAACGATAGACAGGCTGTTTATCAAGATGTCTATCAACGACAAAATGTGGGTTATATTCCTGCTGTTTTTAGTAGCCCTCACTTCTGTGGCTGGAAGCCGCTACTTCAATGAAATACAACAATTTAAACAACAAGCGATTTCTGCTAGCGAAGCGAAACTTTCTGGTATTGTTGACGCTCAACCAGGTCATGTTTCACAAATTGACGGCGTATCGAAATCAAGTCGCGTAAGCGAGAGCTCTTTTGTTGATGGCTCTGTCACCGCTTATGCAAAGTTGCATTCTGGCGAAGTGATTAAGTTGACTCAAAACGTATCCGCGCAATACGAATCTGCAAAGTCGTCAGCCTTAACCTCTCTGTTACTCAGCTTTTTATGGGTTGTTCCTTTTGCCCTTTTCTCTTACTGGGTTGCGACCTTTATAGGAGGCGCCCTGTGGGTTTTATATACGACAACCGAAAAAATTGGTGAAGGTGATTTAACCTCTCGCCTTGGTTTTCATCCTGGCCGAGACGAGTTTGGCACCATTGGTTGCGCGTTAGATAAATCGATGGACACCTTAAGTGAACTAGTTAACAGTGTGAAAAATAATGCGGCTACATTGAGTGAGACATCTTCTGCATTCGAAAAAGATATGCAGTTGAGCGAAACGCAGATATCTCATCAATATCAAACACTCGATTCCGTCGCGACAGCAATGGAAGAAATGACAGCCTCTGCAAAAGAAGTATCCAGCATTTCCCAACAAGCGACGATGCAATCCGATCAGGATGCTCAAAAGATCGAGCTAAGCAGAAATCGCGTGCAAAATGTGATTGGAGAAATTGAGACGTTATCCAGCTATATTGAACAGGCTTCCACGTCAGTAACCAACTTAAATGAGAACACGACGCAGATTAATGACGTTATCACAACGATCAATGCCATTTCAGAACAAACCAACCTATTGGCTCTGAATGCGGCAATTGAAGCGGCACGCGCCGGGGAGCAAGGTCGTGGATTTGCTGTGGTTGCTGATGAAGTGCGTACATTGGCAAGCCGAACTCAACAGGCAACAGTAGAAATTCAAGCCATGATTGAGAAACTACAAACCGAGAGCCAGAACATTGCTTCAATCACTGACCGAACCGTTCAACAAGCGCAAACCAGTAGCCAGCTTATTGATGAAATTGGTCATGATGTGACGTCCATTGCTGAATCCGCACGCTCATTGATGGACATGAGTATCCAAATTTCCACCTCAGCAGAAGAACAAAGCGCAGTCGCCAACGATATTGCATCTGAGCTTTCAGAAATTCGCAGCCAGTCGAGCACAATCAGAGAAGTTGCAGAGCAATCTACCGTAGGGGTAGCTAATCTCACTCAGGCGTCAGTGTCTCTTGGTGAGGTATTACAACGCTACCGCACAGCATAACTTTGCAGCATTTATGATCAACAAGGGCTCCTCAGGAGCCCTTTTCTTTAAACCGTTTTCAGCCGTTATCGTCGATATTTTCTACTACACACAAGTGGATATTTGAAGTGAATCTCAAGTTCTCGCTGTACCTGATGAAATAATGTTCATAAACAAAGCGTTCCGCTATGCTTAATCCTGCCAATTCCAATTTGCTGCTGGAAAACAATATGAATAATTACAAAGATACAAAAGACATCGAAAACCTAAGTTGCCCTCTCTGCCAGGGGGATGAATATCTCATTTCATCGGATGGAGAGAAATTCACATGCGCTGCTTGCGGATTTCATACAAAAAGCTTCTCATCCATCCAATGCCTACATCAAACCCCTTACCTACAGTCCAAACTTAAACATATCCATAGCTTAAGTACGGTGTGCCATTAAGAGATTAAACAGAGCAGCTAAATAGCTGCTCTTTTAATTCATCTAAATGTTGAATGCGAATTACGCGTTCATCATCAACACGATTGATTGCCTCACCATTAAATAGCTGTACGGTTTTAATGCCAGCGTTTAATCCCGCTTCTACGCCTTTAGGTGTGTCATCAATATAAAGACAGTCGCTCGGTAAAAAGCCCATGCTCATTGCACTGTACATAATTAAGTCAGGTTCAGGCTTCCAACTATTCGCATCGAATGCAGAGAACACTTTCCCTTGGAAAGCATCGAGCAATCCTGTTAACTCCAATGCGTATTCTATTTTATCTTTCGGCCCATTGGACGCGACACAATATTCGATATTATGCGAATCTAAAAACTGAATTAATCGCTTTGCGCCATCCATCGGCTGTAAGTGGCGAACAAAAAGAGACTGGACTTCTTCACGGTATTGCGGCTCTAAGACATCAATAGGGACTTTGATATCTTTCAGCTCTTTAGTATCTAAAAGGATGTCAGCGAGCTTTCCTCCTTTAAAATGAGAAACGCACTCTTCCATCGTTAATTCTGCGCCATGCAGGTTAAATACATTGACGAGAGCTTGGCAACACAATCGTTCACTATCGACCAACGTACCATCACAATCAAATATCACGCACTTAATATTGGTAATTGCCATAGCCATCTCCAGACATCTTAAAGGCTAATGCCCTAGCTGATTTTAAAAATGTTGGCTTAATCTTATTTAAGTTTGGGATTGTTGAAACGACGAGCTTGGCATTTCATGGAAATAGAGGGGAGCAATTACAGTTTTTCTAAGCAAGATCACCTATCGTCATCTTGCTTTGCTTTTTATGCATTTGAGTGCGCAAATTAGCTTTCAATAATCACCGAATCTAAAAGCTTGTGTTCGGTACTTAGTCTTTTAGCAAGATCCGCCACAAACGAACTCTTGTATTTTGATTCAGAAACCGCGACATCAGAGATAAGCGTGTTTCCTTCAAGGTGGCTAATAATAGCGGCACCAATTGGAGCTCCAGCTTTAAAACCAACATATAACTCAAAATCTGGCGTTAGAATTATCTGAGTGAGATATTCCACAATCATATCTTTATCGTACTGTTGATCCCAACGCTGAGACTGCAGGACAGAAAACATGATAGTAAGTCGGTGAAAATCGACCAGAAAAATATCGTCAGAGCTAAATTCAGAATTACTTTCAAGTAGCGTGTCTTTGTCGACCACTTGATAGGTTGCTTGTTCTAGTGCTTTGAAATAGACATCACGCCCTTTCAGACTCTCTGGTGTTGGAAATTCAACTTCAACCAGATCATACAGCCATGTATTTTTACGCTCGATACTGGCTAACTGTTGTTCATTCATTTTGATACCTTAGTTGCAAAACGAAATGTGCAAAGTGTTTCATTCTCACATAGAGTGAAGCTTAGACAGAGCGACAAGCGATATAAAGTCAAACATATTGGGAGAAAGTATGGTCACTCTAACTCATCATTTCGTTTAGAGCAGTACATTAGCATGAAGCCTACAACAAACCTAGCGTACGTAGACCTTTCCTTGGCTAAATTTTGTTTTAGTTGCAAACCTCTGATAGATTTCATCAATATCTTTCCTAGTTAAGGACAAAAATAATGAAAAAGATGCTGTTAAGTGCATTGCTTGCTACTACGCTGGTTGGTTGTTCAGATAACGATGTTGCTGATGTAGGACTCGGTTGGTTTACTTTGAAAGACATCAAAGTCGGTGAATTAAAAGACGAGGTAGTCACGGGGGTAACGTGTCATATAGCTTCTATCGAAGCCGATTTTAGCTTAGCGGATCCAAGTGACAGCTCAATATCATGTCGTCAGACTGGCGAAATCACGCCTGAAATGATTGCAAAAATAGATAAAAGTAAGTCTGGCGAAATTGTATTTAAGAAGTCAAAAAGTATTTTCTTCAAAACAATGAAGGTTCGCCGAATTTATGATGCAGACAACCAAACCTTACTCTACCTGTCTTACACAACAAAAGAGACAGACGGTAGCTTTAAGCACAGCCTATCGACGGTTCCACTTTGGGGCACCAAGGCTTACGTTGAGCCAACTGAAGTGAAAAAGTAACGCAGCTAATTTTGGGTAGCTCCAAGCTCGTTGTTAAAGAGAATAACCGATCAACAATCTGAAAAGCGACCAATTGCAGTACTATAAGCATCAGTAATTTAGGCTATCTTGGTCGCAATTTCTCCAGCTCGCTGGTTTTTTCAGCGGGCAAACTTCTTTGTAATAAAACGCCACGATTTTCATTTTTTTGTGATACAATCCCGCCTCTTTTTTTTTCTCACTCAAGAACAAGCATGAAGTTTCCTGGTCAGCGTAAATCTAAACACTACTTCCCAACTCACGCTCGAGATCCATTAGTAAACCAAATCCGACAAGCGCCTAAGCTATATCGTCCAACTATCGTTGGTGTCGGTCAAACCATCGTAGATATCGAAGCGCGTGTAGATGATGCGTTTTTAGAAAAATACAACCTAAGTAAAGGACATTCACTCGTTCTTGAAGAAAGCAAAGCAGATGCACTTTACGAAGAACTGGTTGAGCAAGGCCTGATCACACACCAATACCCAGGTGACACGATTGGCAACACTCTGCACAATTACTCAGTATTGGCGGATAGCAAATCCGTTTTGCTCGGTGTGATGTCCAAGAACATTCAAGTTGGTTCTTTTGCTTACCGCTACCTTTGCCGCACGTCTTCACGCATGAACCTCAACCACCTACAAACGGTAGATGGTCCTATTGGTCGTTGCTATACCCTGATTTCTCAAGATGGCGAACGCACATTTGCTATCAATGAAGGTCACATGAACCAACTACTTCCGGAAAGCATTCCTGAAGAGATCTTTGAGAAAGCATCAGCTCTGGTTGTTTCTTCTTACCTAATGCGCGGTAAAGAAGAGGATCCAATGCCGAAAGCAGTACAAAAAGCGATCGACTTTGCCAAGAAGCACGATGTCCCTGTTGTACTGACTTTAGGCACAAAGTACGTTATCGAAGGTAACGCGCAGTGGTGGCAAGAGTACATTCGCGAGAACATATCTGTTGTTGCAATGAATGAAGAAGAAGGCGCCGCATTAACAGGCGAGACAGAACCGCTAGCGGCTGCTAATAAAGCACTTGAGTGGGTCGATCTTGTTCTATGTACTGCTGGGCCAAATGGCCTATACATGGCAGGTTACACCGACGAAAAAGTAAAACGAGAAACCACACACGACATTCTTGAAGGTTCAATTGAAGCCTTTAACCAATACGAATTTAGTCGTGCGATGCGTAAAGGAGATTGTGAGAAGCCAATGAAGGTATACTCTTACATTGGTCCTTACCTAGGTGGTCCACTAGAGATTAAGAACACCAACGGCGCAGGTGATGCGGCGCTTTCTGCTTTACTGCATGATATGGCTGCAAACTCTTTCCATCAAAAAGAAGTGCCTAACTCAGAAAAGCACGAAGTACGCTGTTTGACTTACTCATCACTTTCTCAGATCTGTAAATATGCAAACCGAGTAAGCTATGAAGTGTTGACGCAACACTCTCCTCGCCTATCGCGAGCACTTCCTGAACGAGAAGATAGCTTAGAAGAAACTTACTGGGATCGTTAAGATCACAGCTTTAAAGCTAAAAATACATCAAGGTCACCATTTGGTGGCCTTTTTGTTTTGATCTGGCCCAGTAAATAGTAGATTTTGTTAGTATGTAGCACAGTATAGAGCAGTAAACTCTTTACATACCGAATCGAAACAGTACCATCACCGAGCAAACGTTTGCCCAACAATAATACTTGCTCCAACTCAGATTGTTTTTCAACACTACCTGCGAGTCACTTTAGGGATTATCCATGCAGTCAGATATTGAAATTTGCCGAAACACACCACTTTCTTCTATTGATGTTATTGCGGAAAAAGTAGGGTTACTACCCGAAGAATATGACACTCACGGGAAGCACAAAGCCAAAGTCCATCCAAAATGTTTGGAGCGGCTCAAAGAGAATGATAACGGTAAGCTTGTGCTTGTTACTGCGATCACTCCTACCCCACTTGGCGAAGGAAAAACCGTTACAACAGTCGGACTGGCGCAAGGTTTAGCTAAGCTCAGACAATCCGTTATCGCATGTATTAGACAACCTTCTATGGGGCCTGTATTCGGTATTAAAGGCGGTGCTGCTGGCGGTGGTTATTCCCAAGTTGCTCCAATGGAAGAACTGAACTTGCACCTTACTGGTGACATCCATGCGGTGACGGCGGCGCATAATCTAGCTTCAGCCGCGCTTGATGCTCGCTTGTATCATGAACAGCGCGAAGGCTATGATGCCTTTGAGGCACGTACTGGATTAAAGGCACTTAAAATCGATACGGCAAGCATTACTTGGAAACGAGTAATGGACCATAATGATCGTGCACTACGTAAAGTCAAAATTGGGTTAAATGAGCCAGGAAAAGCCATCAATGGATACGAACGCGACGAAGGGTTCGATATTTCTGCCGCGTCTGAGTTAATGGCTATCATTGCACTGGCTAAAGATTTGAAAGATTTACGTCAGCGTATCGGGAAAATTGTCGTAGCGTACGATTTGAACGGAAACCCGGTAACCACTGAGGATCTGCAAGTTGCAGGAGCAATGGCTGTGACATTAAAAGAGGCCATTGCACCGACACTGATGCAAACTCTGGAAGGTGTTCCTACGTTGATTCACGCAGGCCCGTTTGCAAACATCGCCCATGGAAATTCATCCATTATTGCCGACGATATCGCGCTAAAACTATCAAGTTACACTGTAACGGAGGCGGGGTTTGGCTCGGACATGGGATTTGAGAAAGCGTGTAACATTAAAGCTGCCGCCGCCAGCAAGGCGCCAGATTGTGTAGTGATAGTAGCGACATTACGCGGCCTCAAAGCAAATTCTGGACACTACGATTTACGACCAGGTATGGCCATTCCAGATTCCATTTTTAATCCAGACCAAGAAGCATTGGAAGCGGGATTTGAAAACTTAAAATGGCACATTAATAACGTCCATAAATATGGCATTCCAGCTGTTGTCGCTATTAACCAGTTTCCGCAAGATTGTGAGAAAGAGCTTAAAATACTTGAAGAGCTGGTTCAGAAATTTAATCCGGAAGTTAAAGTCGCTATCAGCATCGCTTTTGCGCAAGGCGGGCAAGGCACTACTCAGTTAGCTCAATATGTTATTGACGCTTGTACCCAGCCTACAGAGTTTCGTCCTTTATACAATAAAGAACAATCGTTACACGAAAAACTTATGGCTGTGTGTGAAGCTGGCTATGGTGCCGCCAATATAGAAATGAGTTCTCTTGCTACTGAACAGCTCAACCATTTTGAAAATCTAGGTTTTAACAACTTAGCGGTTTGCATAGCGAAAACCCCACTATCAATAACAACAGATTCCGCTGTCAAAGGCGCGCCGACAGGTTTTACAGTCCCTATCCGCGAGTTACGTCTGTGTGCTGGCGCTGGGTTTGTGTATGCGTTATCAGGCACGGTGATGACGATGCCAGGTTTGCCTGATAAACCTGCATTTATGAATTTAGACCTTGATAATGAAGGAAATATCGTCGGTCTCTCTTAGTGTAACATCAACGTATAGTTGACTATAAAGGAAGCACGTTTAAAGAGTGAGTGGTTTACTTCTATATCCACTCACTTTGGACAGACGAAGAGGCGTGCTTGATTATCTTTATCTTACTGTTTTATCCTCACTTTACATTGTAAATCCATACTTATTTTCTCCCCTTCCCTATAATCTTGCGCCAATTTGATGCACGGCCTACTTAGCACTTCACTAATGTGGTGCAATTACCTTGCGATGAACTTTTAACCCCTTTGATTTTTAAAGAGATATTCTATGGCTCGAATCTTGTACTAAAGTTTGCAGTAGTAAACACATCAGCACATGCACTTTCAAAACCTCTGCGCTGTACACCACTTCCTCCTGGTTAGCACCGTTTTGATGCATGCAAAAAAGGGAAAGGGAATAATATGGAAGACGCACTCGCCGTAATTTTAGCTGGAGGGATGGGGTCTAGACTCAGCCCACTCACCGATGATAGAACCAAGCCAGCAGTACCTTTTGGCGGAAAGTATAGAATTATAGATTTCACACTAACCAACTGTTTACACTCAGGTTTACGTAAAATCCTTGTTTTGACCCAATACAAATCTCATTCACTTCAAAAACACTTGCGAGATGGTTGGTCGATATTCAATCCAGAGCTTGGCGAGTACATTACTGCGGTTCCACCTCAAATGCGCAAAGGTGGTGCATGGTATGAAGGAACCGCTGATGCGATTTATCACAACATGTGGTTACTATCGCGCAATGACGCGAAGTATGTGGTTGTGTTATCCGGCGATCATATCTATCGAATGGACTACGCCGCAATGCTTGAAGAGCATAAAGAGAAAGGTGCTAAGCTCACCGTTGCCTGTATGGATGTTCCCGTAGAGGATGCTTCAGCATTCGGGGTAATGGGCACCGCAGAAAACGGGCTAGTTACTTCATTTATAGAAAAACCAGAATGCCCACCTACCCTTCCAGGAAGCAAAACCAGAAGCCTCGTTTCCATGGGGATCTATATCTTTGATATGGATGTTTTAAAAGAAGCACTCGAAGACGACTCAAAACTCGATTCATCAAGTCATGACTTCGGAAAAGATATCATACCTAAGCTGATTGATACGGAATCCGTTTATGCTTATCAATTTTGTGGCAGTAAAGGGCGCGTTGATAAGGATTGCTACTGGCGCGACGTGGGTACCATTGATTCCTTCTATGAAGCGAATATGGATCTGCTAGAGCCAGTACCACCAATGAACCTATATCAATCCAATTGGGCGATTCGTACTTACGAGCCGCAGTTTCCACCAGCTCGTACCGTATCGTCAGCCACGGGCAATGAAGGTATTTTTATTAACTCCATCATTGCTACCGGTGTCATCAACTCCGGAGGCTCAGTACAGCATTCCATCATTTCCTCTAACGTACGTATTCAAGACAGTGCAACGGTTGTCGATTCCATCATTTTTGATGACGTAGAGGTCGGTGAAGGAAGTCAGTTGGTCAACTGCATAGTTGATAAACATGTTCGTATTCCGCCACATACTCAAATTGGCATCAACAAACTAGAAGATGCGAAGCGATTTAAAATCTCAGACAAAGGTATTGTCGTCATACCCGAAAGTTATCAATTCGATTAAACGACAAACCATCGCAACAAAAAAAGCGCACGGTCATCATCGTGCGCTTTTGTTTAAGTGCCTATTAACGTTAGGCTATAACAGTTAATCAAAAACGATTAGATGTTACATACCGTTGACCAGCTACCATCTGTGCCCGGCTCAGCCGCTGTCCACCAGTTCGCTTGGTAAACCACACCGTTGTGGATGATCTTATCACCCTGGTTTGCGTGGCTTGGGTTACCAGCCCAATCCGTTTGTGGTAGAGCTGGGTATGTCACTAAACCTGTCGTATCACACGTACCTGGTTCAGTAGTACCACCATCACCCGAGCCTGCATTTAGGTCGCCAATTGGTAGTTCTGGCTGTTCAAACTTGAACGCAAACTCTTTACCACCAGAAATCACTGAGTAGTTAGCCGGACCAGAGATTGGTAGGTAGTAAACCATATCAAGCTCGTAAGTACCGCCCGCTGGTAAATCTTTCCAAGCAGGTAGAGAGAACGATACGCGGTGCATTACGCCATCTAAGCCACCGATGTTGTTTGCACGAGTATGTCCAGAAGCAATGACTTTCAAACCGCCACCAGATTGATCTTTCGCATTATCAGGAGCTGATACTGGGATATCAAACTGGAATTCAGTACCACCAGGGATCGCTTGACCAGTGTTGTTCGTAAACGTGATCTTCGGATTAATTGGGTAGTTTTGGTCGCCAACCTTAAAGCCGCCAACGCTGACTGTAATGTCTACCGCTTCTGTTGGTGTTGGACCCGTCGCAACTTTATTGCCGTAAGGTGTTGCAGACTTAAACTTGTCGTAGATAGCTTTGGTCATAGTGTTACCCATGTGGTACTCACCATTACCAGCTGCACAAGCTTGTTCAGTTGCATCTACTGCCGTACGATTACCATTTGCATCCAGTACGTAACAGTTGTAGTCACCTGCCAGTTCCCAGAACATAATACCGCCGATTTCTTTATCGATAACGTAATCAGCTTTCACTTCGATAGAAGCTTTATCTTCCGTAGATAGGAACACGCTCTTCTCTGCGTTCCACAACCAAGGCGCTACAGCAACGCTATCGTAATGACGTGTATATGTACCAACAAACTTATCCGAAGGATCGTTAACTGGATCAAGACCGTAAGCGGCTGCGTATGAGCCCCAGATACCATTTTCTAGGTTCTTCGCATGCCACATTGGGTTAGAGCCAGCGCCCATTTCGTTGCCTTTAGGGTCGGTATCGTGCCACATGTTGTCGATACCAATAGCGCCGTGACCACAGTTGTTCTTCTCACCTTCACCGGTACCTGGTTGACACTCAGCTTGGTTTGGCAGTGCTGCTCGGCCCCACAGACCATTTTCACCACCAGTAACACCTTGCCAACCACGGGTGTAGTAAGGAACACCAATGTTGATACGACCTGCAGGCATAGAACCACGGAAGTAATGGTAAGCCCAGTCTGTGTTCAAGTAACCGATACCACCGTATGCAGCAGTGCCGTATACGTTCCACTGCGCTAGCTCCGAGTCTTTACCTGTATCGAATAATGCCGCGTTGTGACCAACGTGATCATTCCAAGCCCCATGCAAGTCGTAAGACATGATGTTTACGTAGTCTAGGTACTTAGTTACATCGAAGGTTTCCATCCCACGTAGTAAGTAACCTGAAGATGGGGCTGCGATAGTCAGCATATAATGAATGCCATCTTGCGCGGATGCCGCGTCAAGTTTCTCACGCAATACTTTCATAAGCTCTTGGTAAGACGCCCATAGATACTGACGACGTGGTTCCATGAAGTCTTTGTCGTAAGGGTTACCAGCACCAGCCATTGATGTTGGGTATTCATAGTCGATATCCAGGCCATCGAACTTGTACTGACGCATCATTTCAACAGCTGAAGTTGCGAACTTCTCGATGCCTGCATGGTTAATAGAACCATCCGCATTCGTCGTCATGGTGTAGAAGCCACCATCAGCTACACGATTGCCGTTCGTATCGAAGTGACCGCCCGTTTCAGCCCAACCACCGATAGAGATTAGCGTTTTAACATCATGTTTTTGCTTGTAAGTCGCGAGCGCACCAAAGTGACCTTTAAAGCCAAGAGCAGGATCTACCTCAACGCCAGGCCAAGTTTTACCCGTAGCAGGGTTGTTAGGGTCATTAACGTCACCAACGTTTACTTTACCATCAGAACCAATGCTCACAAACGCGTAGTTAATGTGAGTAAGTTGCTCCCAAGGAATATCTTTAACAAGGTAAGTCGATTGAGGGTCCTCACCTGCGCGCCAACTAGTAAAGTAACCAATCACACGACGTGGGTGATCGGCGCCCATTTTCTCGCGACCTTCTTCGTCATAAATAGAACAGTAAGGAACGTCTACACCCGTTGTTTGATACAAGCCATCAGGGCGACAGTTAGATGTCACCGCGCCACCGTTTACCGTTAACGTCGCAAGTGCAGAATCTGCTGTTGCTCCGGCATCATCGGTTGCTCTCGCATAAACACTTAGCGAACCAGCTTGTGAAGGCGTTACATCAAGCGTGTATGGCGCAGTTGTTGCGGTGCCAGCAAGGACACCCGCCACATAGAAATCAACTTTAGCAACGGTGCCATCCGCATCTGCGGCATTCGCAGTCAGTGTGACGGAACCACCCAAGTCAATAGAAGTCGCAGAAAGTGCAACATCCACTGTCGGCGCTTCGTTACCAGGTTGTGCTGGTGCCACAGTTAACGTCACAGCACTTGCTGTGCTCACTGCACCTGCATCATCATACGCCTTAGTAGAGAATTCGTGCTGGCCTTCAGTCGCTGTCCATGACGCAGCATAAGGCGCAGACGTTGCCTGACCAACTAATACGCCATCAACAAAGAATTCTACTTTGCTAACGGTTCCATCGGTATCTGATGCATCTGCAGCTAGGTTAACAACATCCCCCGCAGTCACAGAAGCCGACGCAGAAGGCGATGTCAGAGTAACAGTCGGGACTTCATTCTGAGGTGGATCAACCGGTCCAGTGCCATCACATGCGCCAAGTGTTTCCCACTCGCCCCACTCACCAGATTGCGCTGGGTTACTGTTTTGCGTCCAGTAACGTGCTTTGTAAGCATTACCTTCATGTTGAACTTGGTCACCACCGTTATAAACTTTTGATGATTGCCAAGTTTCTAGAGGGGCACAGTCAACCGCTGCGTAGCTATTGAAGGCCATAAGACAAGAAGCGGTGAGAGTGCTTAGTGTGAACACGCTTTTCACTGCGTTGCCGTTTTTAAGGTGCATAATCGCTCTTCCTTAAGTTATTGTTAAAACAATACTAAATGCGCTAAACAAAGCGCACTTATACTTTTATTTCGACGTAAAATAACTTAAGTACAAGATGGTGATTTCACACTATCTATTTACGAGTTTTCCACACCGCCTCGCAACAATCCACTAAATGCTTGCAACAACGTACCTATTATTTGGCACCAGTAACTAATTTTATAAATCAAATAAATATGTCACTCGCAAATTAATAAAAAGGCAAAAAAAGTCGTTATTTTGAAATAAAGATCACTAAGCCTTTGTTGACCTTGGCGTTTCATTAAAATGTCGCTTGTACTCGCGACTAAACTGTGATGGGCTTGTGTACCCAACCAGTCTCGCGGCATCGTTGACTCGTCTCCCCTCCAGTTGGATCAACTCGCGCGCTTTATTAAGTCGAACTTTCTTAATGTATTGCAACGGAGATTCAAGCGTGACATTGCGAAAAGCTTGATGGAAAGCAGACACACTCATATTGGCTTCTTCTGCCAATGTTTGTACGCTCAACTGTTCATGGTACGCTTGATGAACACGATTCAGTGCTTTGGCCACTCTAGCGTAAGAGCCTTCTTGGTGTGCTAAGTCAAATAAAACATACCCTTCTTTGCTTACCAAAGTGCGATAAACAATTTCCTCAAGAAGTAGATCACCGAGCATGACAACATCTAGCTCATTACACAACGCGCTCATTAGTCGCTTGCATGCATCCAGCATACCTTCGCTCATGCGTACCGATTTAAGGCCGCAACGGGTAGCGTCCAGACACTTATTACTGAATTTCTCAGCCTCAAGTTTTTTAACGAGCTTATGAAGAAGCGTTGGCGAAATATCTATCGAGATGCCGAGTAAAGGCTCATTGTTTGTCGCAAACGCTTCGCACTCCAGGGGCATGGGAACTCCTACGACAAGGTAATCATCGGGCCCATATTGGACAGGTGTATCACCGATATGAATGTTCTTATGTCCTTGACCTAAAACAATAATGCCAGACTGATAGACAAACGGCTGTCGATGATTTCCTTTGCTACTGCGATAAAACCATACGCCATCTATTGCGGTTTTCTTCATACCTTCTAAGTCATGCAGTCCCTGCTTTTCAACATATTGCTGCATGATATCTGCGAGAGTGTGCATTAGAGCGCTCCATCAATGACCAACGAGTTTGGTCTCTATTATTATTGTGAGCACTATACTTCCTCTCAACTTTAACTTTCTAGTTCAAGAGCATTAATTTTGTAGAAATAGGCAAATTATTTGCAGAAATCGACCTGTTAACGAACGTTAATCAGGACTAATATGCACGTATTCAATCTCCTTTACTGGAAGCAAGAGGGCTAATAATGAACTTTTCTTATGTAAACCCAACCAAGATTTTCTTTGGTCAAAAACAAATCGCTGCAATCAAAGAAGCTATCCCATCCGACCAAAAAGTTTTAGTGGTATACGGCGGTGGCTCAATAAAAAAAAATGGCGTGTACGACCAAGTCTCAGAAGCACTAGAGGGACATGAATGGCTAGAGTTTTCTGGTGTTGAACCCAACCCAACCAAAGAAACGCTCGATAAAGCGGTCGCAATGGTAAAAGAACATGGTGTTGACTTTATTCTTGCTGTAGGTGGTGGTTCAGTCATTGATGGCTCTAAATACGTAGCAGCAGCATCTAAGTATGATGGTGATGGCTGGGATATCATGATTGGTAAACACCAAGTCACTGAAGCGACGCCTCTAGCTGCAATTTTGACATTGCCAGCAACAGGCTCAGAGTCAAACATGGGCGCAGTTATCACTAAAAAAGAAACTCAAGACAAACTTCCGTTCATGTCTCCAGC
The DNA here is from genome assembly GCF_003123985.1 of Vibrio sp. T9. NCBI lineage: Bacteria > Pseudomonadati > Pseudomonadota > Gammaproteobacteria > Vibrionales > Vibrionaceae > Vibrio > Vibrio sp. T9. Next base: position 299,126 of record NZ_NIGY01000008.1, on the reverse strand, counting down.
AGTACAGCCTAAATTTGCTGTGTTAGACCCGGATGTAATGAAAACATTGCCAGAACGCCAGTTGATCAACGGCATTGTTGACGCGTGGGTGCACGTATGTGAGCAATACTTGACGCTTCCTACCGGCGCAATGGTTCAAGATGGTTATGCAGAAACACTGCTGAAAACCTTAAAAACACTCGGAGAACAGTTTGCCGAGCGAGACGACGATATGTGGCGCGCAAACTTAATGTGGTCTGCTAACCAAGCATTGAACGGGTTAATTGGTAGTGGCGTTCCACAAGACTGGGCGACACATATGATCGGCCATGAATTAACGGCTCTATGGGGCGTCGATCATGCACGTTCTCTTGCAATCGTCCAACCATCGCTACTTCGCAACCAAATGCAATTTAAACGTCCTAAACTAGAGCAAATGGGTCGCAACGTATTTGGACTTGAAGCTGGAGACGATCTTGCTGAACGTACCATCGAAGCGATCGAAGCGTTTTATCATCAACTTGATGTCGCAACTAAGCTAGAAAACTATGGTGAAAGTCGTGAACAAGCGATCGATGCCATCATCGAACAACTCAATAAACACGGAATGACCGTTCTCGGTGAAAACCAGGCGATTACTCTTGAACGTAGTCGTGAAATTTTAGAGCTCGCTGTTGCCTAACAGCAAAAACAGTTCACTGCCCTTTCTAGGGTTTAACGGTATTGTGACTTAACGGTCACAATACCGTTTTTTTATGCTATTTTGTAAGCTTCATCACGTTCAAATTCGGGAACTCCTCAAAATAACGATTAATCCCTACAAACTCATTGATCGTGTAGGTCAGTAAAGAGACAACTGTCCAGCTTTACACAAACAAAAATAAAATTGAATTCAAAGGTCTAACTTACTCATTTAATGGACCTTTTATTTGTTGTAGTTATCCACTACATTAGCTTGTCTGTTCGAGAATCCATTTTATGTGGCTAGTTGTTGTCGTATTAGCATTCATACATATCATCAGTATCCGTAAAGGTCCTAAGTGGGTCTTCTACGTATCCAAACCATTACCAGTGCTCTGTATGTTAGGAATTTTAATCCAGTCTCCTGCCTATCATATGCCATATACGCATTGGATTTTGATTGGCTTATCGCTCTCGTTGCTTGGTGATCTACTATTAATGCTCCCTAGAGATAAGTTTATTACCGGATTAGTGCTCTTCTGCTCTGCCCATCTTTCCTATAGCTACGGTTTTACCATCATGTCAGCTTGGCATTTTACGCCTTGGCTCCCTATTGCTTTATTTGGACTCGGTGTATGTTTCTATTGGTTGTTTCGACCGGACCTTGGTCAAGAAAAGCTCCCGGTTGCCAGCTACATATTGGTATTGATGACCATGTGTTGGGCTGCTATCGAGTATTATTTGAGTGGAAAAACACAATCGTCCTCATTTGCAGTGCTCGGAAGCTTTATCTTCATCGTTTCTGGTACCGTCTTAGCTTTTGAACGCTTCGGGGGACGATCCGTATTTTCCCGACAAGTCGTCATGGTGACCTACTATTCCGCACAAACATTGATGGTGATGTCCGTTGTTGCCATCGTTGTTCGTTATCCGTATCTCAGTTGAACTGAATTATTAGTAATAGCCTCTGTGTCTAATTCTTAAAACATTACTTTATCAAGCACTAAAGTGAGCAGGTTCTTAATCTTAGAACCTGAATATAAGCTTGTTCTTAATGAAATAATGCGCACAACTTGCTATTGTAGAAGGATATTTTTCCTTTATAGCGTGCCCCTTTGAAAGAGAACACTCCTATTGTTGAATTTAGCAACGTAAACAAGTGGTATGGCGATTACCACGCTCTAAAAGATATCAACTTCTCCGTGCATTCTGGCGAGATCGTCGTGGTGTGTGGCCCTTCTGGTTCAGGAAAATCAACGCTCATTCGTTGCATCAACCATCTTGAATCGATTCAAGAAGGCCAGCTTCATGTATTCGACCAGCCTTCTCACGCAAAATCTCTCAAGCCCGGTAAAATCGGCATGGTGTTCCAGCACTTCCACCTTTTTCCTCATTTGACTGTACTGGAAAACCTCACCTTAGCGCCGATTCGCACACTCAAATTGTCAAAACAAGAAGCTGAAAAACGCGCACGACATTACCTAAAGCGAGTCAACATTGAAGAGCAAGCGAGTAAATACCCTATCCAGCTTTCTGGCGGTCAGCAGCAGCGCGTCGCGATTGCCCGTTCCTTATGTATGGAACCGGACTTACTCCTTTTTGACGAACCGACTTCGGCGCTTGATCCGGAAATGATCAACGAAGTGTTGGATGTCATGGTTGAACTGGCACAAAGCGGAATGACGATGATTTGCGTCACGCACGAAATGGGATTTGCCAAAAAAGTAGCGAACCGCGTGGTATTTATGGATGAAGGCCAAATCGTGGAAATGAACTCACCGATCGCCTTATTTGAAACACCACAGCATCCACGAACCCAAGCATTTTTGAACCAAATTTTAAGTTACTGATGATAGTTCGCGTAATCAAACCCGTCCTTCAAGCTTTGCTGCAAATGATGATCCTCTTCATCGCGATTGTGTGGGTGTTGGACTCTGGTGCCGACGCTATGGGGTATCAATGGCAATGGGAGCGCGTACCTGATTACATCGCTTTTTATGAAGATGGCGAATGGTGGCCAGCAGAACTTATCGATGGGCTATTGGTCACGCTTAACATCTCGGCCATTAGTCTATTCTTCACCTTAGTGTTGGGGTTGGTCACCGCGTTACTAAGGCTTAGCGATTCGAAAGTCGGCAATGTTATTGGCACCACTTATGTCGAGGTAATACGTAACACGCCGTTGTTGGTGCAAATCTATTTGCTCTACTTCGTGTTTGGCCCCGTGATTGGTTTGGACCGATTCAGCACCGCCGTTTTGGCTTTGTCCCTTTTCCAAGGTGCTTACACTGCAGAAATATTCCGCGCAGGTTTAAACAGTATTCCTAAAGGGCAATTCGAAGCAGCACAAACACTCGGGTTATCACCGTTTTACACTTACAAAGACGTGATTTTGCCCCAGGTTTTACAGCGCACATTACCGCCATTGACCAATGAAGTGGTTTCTTTGATCAAAAACTCTTCCATTGTAAGCGTGATGGCGATTTTTGATTTAACAACACAGGCACGCAACATCGTCTCTGAGACAGCGATGCCGTTTGAAATTTGGTTTACCGTGGCAGCAATTTATCTTGCTCTCACTCTATCACTTTCTGGCTTGTCTGCATGGCTAGAACACAAACTCGGAGCCAGTTGGCGCAAATTATAAGGAGATAACATGAAGTTATTCAAAGCGACCATTACTGCATTATTAGGGCTAGCCATCGCTATGCCTACAATCGCGAAAGAAGATGTTGCCACACCCAATGTAGATCAAATCAAAGAACGAGGCACTTTGCGCGTTGGTATGTCAACATTTGTCCCTTGGGCAATGCGCAACAAGCAAGGTGAGTTAATCGGTTTTGAAATCGATGTTGCCAAACGCTTAGCACAAGATTCAGGTTTGAAAGTGGAATTTGTACCGACTGCGTGGGATGGCATTATTCCCGCACTACTGGCGAAAAAGTTCGACGTGATTATCGGTGGCATGTCGGTCACGCCTGAGCGTTCCAAAAGCGTGTTGTTTACTGAGCCCTACTCGCACTCTGGAGTTCAAGTGGCAGCGAACAAAGAGCTGGCTTCAGGTTTTAGCGAATTCTCCGATTTTGACTCACGACGCGTAAAAATAGCGGCTCGCCGCGGTGCGTTCACCGTTCAAGTAGCCAGAGAAACCTTCCCGAAAGCGAAGATTCTGCAATTTGATGATGACGCTCAAGCGTTCCAAGAGGTGCTGAATGGTAACGCCCATGCGGTCATTGCTTCTAGCCCAAAACCAGAGCATGAGACAGTGAAACACAGCGACAAACTATTCCTTCCATTTTCCGAGCGACTCTCAAAAGGTAACGAAGCCTTTGCGGTTCGCCTAGGAGAAGAAGATAAAAAAGCCTTTTTCAATCAGTGGATTGAAGAAAGAACCCAAGACGGATGGTTAAAGCAGCGTTATGAATACTGGTTCTCGACATTAGATTGGCAAGATCAAGTCGCGCAAGGCCAGTAATCTAAATGGCTCGTGGTCTTCGCGAGCCTATACTTTCCAATCATCCATTTTACTTTTTCATCATCTATCGGAGTCAAATTTTTGGGCGAACAAACCACCACTCGCACAGTACCCACTAATTCCAACACAGGTTCCTTTCTATCGCGGTTAAACACGCTAGATTGGGTACTGCTTATTATCTGTGGTATTGGTGGCGTTTGGCTGTACCATCGCTCCACTGTTGGTGTACATTATTTGTGGCAGTGGAAAGAGGCGTTTGAACTACTTTTTACGCCCAGAGCCGATGGTGGTTTGCCCTACTTCTTCCAAGGTTTGATTTCGACGTTAAGGCTCAGTATTTGGGGCATTAGCTTCGCACTAGTACTTGGCACCTTATTGGGCTTAGCGCGCTTCTCTCGCTCCGTTTGGTTGCGCGCACCTGCTAATGCGTTTATCCAATTGGTGAGAAACATTCCGCCGCTGGTGTTTGTTTTCATCTTCTACTTTTTCATTTCCAACCAATTGATCCCATTACTCGGTTTGGAAGATATTCTACGAAACTATAACAGCGAACCAAATGCGCTACAGAGCTTTCTTTTTGGGCCTTATAACCTTTGGGAAAATCTTGCCTCTGGCGTGTTATGCGTCGGCCTACTCTCTTCTGCCTACGTTGCAGAAGTGGTGCGTGCAGGTTTACAAAGTATCGACCAAGGACAGTGGGAAGCGGCAGATTCATTGGGCTTGTCTCGATGGGTGAAGTACCGATTCGTTATCGCGCCACAGGTGCTCAAAGTCATCACCCCAGCACTTGCAGGTCAAACCATCTCTCTAGTGAAAGACACCTCCATCGTTTCACTGATCTCGATACAAGAAATGACGTTTGTTGGTACCGAAATGGCAAATTCATCAGGGTATATCTTTGAAATTTGGCTCATTGTCGGCCTTGCTTACTTTTTGATTTGTTTCGGGTTGTCACTTATTTTTCGCTACATTGAAGCAAAATCGGAATCCATTTCAAATTAACTCAACCGTATATGTAATTAGACACATTTGAATCTTCAAATCAGAATTGCATCCTGTTACATTGAAAAGATGCTAAATTTTCGGCGTTTTTCATGGAGTTAAAGAATCAATCGGACTACGAGCGATACATTAAGCAAGATAATCTTGGTGAATATTACGTAGTTCTCAATCAATTCACTTTTCACAGTGTTTATCAGCCGATTTTTGATAAGCACCAGCGTATTATTGGAATGGAAGCTCTACTGCGAATTCGTGGCATTGATGGTTCGTTAATTCGTCCTGATGTATTTCTGGCCAACAATGGCCTCGATCCCTACTTTCGATTGTGTGTTGAGTTTTTATCCAGAGCAATGCACATTCGAAATTTTGCACGCTGTTTCGCAGGAACGCCTATAAAACTGTTCCTCAATGTCATGCCTCAAACCCTACTCACCCTAACCAAAGACATGGGCTTTAAAGACAACGGCCTGCTTTACAAGCGCCTTTCCGAACTTGGTATGAGCCCATCAGACGTGGTGTTTGAAGTAGTCGAAGAGTCCTGCGGTGATACTGATTTACTGATCAAAGCCGTACAGTTAATGAGAGCTAATGGCTTTATCTTTGCTATCGATGATTTTGGCGCTCAACATTCTGATATCGCACGTGTTCAGCAGCTCTGCCCTGACATCATAAAAATCGATCGCTCCTATCTACTTGATTACTGCGCCGGAGAAACCTTTTCCATACATAGCGCCGTTGAGCTCGCGGCTCATATGGGAGCAAAAGTGATCATAGAAGGGGTAGAAGAAGACGTGCAGCTGCAAGCGATGTATCAACTTGATTTGGATTATTACCAAGGCTTTTACTTAGGTAAGCCTTGCGCCATTCATCACTGGACCGATAGCCTAAACATTGAGACGACAGTGCATTGACACTCCCCCCTTACGATACAGTAAAACCAAAAAAGCGCCGATATACTCGGCGCTTTTGGGTTTTGCTTGGCGATGACATGCCTAGCTAGGTATTAATTTGCTTAGAAAAAGTCAATAGAGTTACGTCCGCTCTTCGGATCACGAGTCGCTTGCGGCTTTTCAGCTTTCTTACCTTTCTTCGCCGATTGCGACAGCGCGTTTTGTTGTGCTTTCCGCTCTTTATGCGCTGCTTTTCGGCCTGTTGACTTAGGTCCAGAGCCTTTAGCTGACTTGCTTTGGCGAGATTTCTCTTTACGTGCAGATTGCGCTTCTTTCTTCGCTTTCTTTTCCGCTTTTTGCTCTGCCGTTTCAGGTTCAGTTACTGGCGCATCGCAAACCACAACATAATATTCCTGGTTAAACTCAAAAAAGTCACCATCATACATCTTGCGGCGCTTACGTGTTTCTAGTTCACCATTCACCGCGACGTAACCTTCTTCGATGATATGCTTTGCTTCGCCGCCACCGCTGACCAAGTTCGCGATTTTAAAAAGCTTGTACAGTTCGATCGGATGCGCATCAACGTCGATGCCAATCGCTTCGATCTCAATCTCTTCGCCTTCTAAATACTCTTCGTGGTCGTAATCTTGGGTCATGTTACTTACTCTTACTATTTGATGCCCTGAAGTTTAAACGCAATGCTTAAAAATAGAAACCTCTGCCGATGCTCAATCACTGATTAGCCTTGGCATTTGAGCACCTCTTAACCCATTTAACTTGCTACTCGTTAGCTTGTATGTCGAGGCTTGGCTCAAACGAAGCTGCAATTACGCAGTCTGAAGGTATATACTCTTCAAGTTATTGTTGAAAAGAGCGAATACTTTGTCTCAACCAAGCAGAATTACCTTTGTCACGGCTAACTTGTTTAATTTTGTCGCACCTCCTGATGCCTACTATGATTTCGAAAACATCTACTCGTTAGAGCAATGGCAAGACAAACTTGATTGGACGCAACGTCAAGTTGAAAAACTGGAAGCTGACGTGATTGGCTTACAAGAGGTGTTCAGTATTGAGCAAACTCGCGCATTCTTTTCAACCATCGGCTACCCCTACTTTGCGACTGTTGACACCCCACATGTAGAGGATGAGTACATTTACTCAAGCCCTATTGTGGCAATCGCATCTCGGTTTCCAATCGAAAAAGTACAAGCTGTAGAATTTGACTTAGCAACGCTTGAGCCTTTTGGAGTAAGTGTTGCTCCAGAGTTCAGTCGCAAACCTATCTATGCCCAAGTCATACATCCTGTACTCGGTCATATCGCCGTTTACGTGACGCACTTAAAATCTCAACGCCCAGCCGACTCAGAACCACCAGAAACGTCTAGCACGATTATTGGGCGCTGGTTATCCACCCAGCAAAGAGGTTGGGAAGCAGCGATGTTAAGAGACGCGATGCAAAAAAGGTATAGAAAGGAGCCAATGCCAACGGTGTTAATGGGTGATATGAATCAACCTATCACTCTAACCAGTGTTAATAGCGCATTGGTAGCCAATACTGGTGACAGCGTCACTGAGTTGCAACTCAAAGATGGATGGTCATTACAAACTGACGCTCTGAAGGATGAACGCCCCGCTACGCATTATCATTTTTCCACTGGGAATGTGCTCGACTATATCTTGCTCTCTCAAGAGTTTGACACCTTATCAGATATATCGGTTGCCGAGGTTGTTGATTATCAGGTGTCTAACCAACATCTGATCAACCCGATTTATGACAGAGATAAAAACGCCAGCGACCACGCATTTGTGGCGCTGACGGCTGAAGTAAAGCTTTGAGTAACCTGTTTAGTGACGTTTAACAATTTTACGTGGAATCAACTCAACACCCGGTTTATAACGTTTGGCGGAAGCGTTGAGCGCTAACTCCATTGCGCTGTCCGCGATCAACTCAAACTGTTGAGGCAAAGAATTGATTTTCACAGGCAAGAAGTCCAGCAGTCGATTATCACCAAACGTCGCTAGGCGAACTTTGCTCATGAGTTCTGGCTTTTCGAGCATCACATCCAACACACCTTCTAACAGTGTGTATGACGTTGTGACAATGGCATCTGGCAGCTCGTTCTCTGCTAGCCATCTCTCTAAGACTTTCTTACCTTCTTCTCGGGAGAAGTGTTGTCCATAACCCACTGTTGCCGTTTTGCCACCTTGTTGAGAAGCGGATAGAAAACCGAGCTCACGCTCTTTTGAAACTTGAAGGTCTTGCAACGCTCCAATCAAGCCTATGGACTTTATATCCTCGGACAGCACTGACTGAGTGAGTTCAAGTGCGGCGTCAAAATCTTCGCTGATGACACAACAAAAGTGCTCATCATCCATTGGACGGTCCAGCGCAATAACTGGCGTACCCGAGTTTTGCAACTTAAGATAATACTCGTTTGCAGTGGGCATACCACTTGCCACAAATAACGCATCAATGCGACGACTAACTAACGCTTCCGCCACCTTTTGCTCTGTATCAGGATCATCATCAGAGCAGCCAATTAAAATTTGGTACCCTGCTTTACGCGAGTTTTGTTCAATCAGTTTTGCAAGACGCGCATAACTGGTGTTTTCTAAGTCTGGGATGATAAGCCCAAATGAGCGTGAATTACCTGCTCGCAAAGAAGACGCCGCATGATCTGGCTTATAATTGTATTCTTCTACAACGGCCATCACTTTCTTCTGAGTCTTCTCGCTGATGCGGTATTTCTGCGCTTTTCCGTTAATCACATAGCTTGCAGTTGTCTTAGAAACGCCTGCTAATTTGGCTATTTCATCCAGTGTCATATTCTAAACCTTATTCTGTGCGCGCGATCATATTAATACATCAGCGATCTTTCGATAAGTTGAATTATAAGCTGAACCGATTCAGTATAAAAGCTGAAAGGATTCAGCAAAACTTAAAAATTGACGTAAATCACCTGAATACACAACAAACCAATTTGTAGGCTAGGCTATAGGACAGCGCCAAAGACTCATTTGTTAACGTCAGTTTTTAAAATAGTTTTTCTGAGTCTTTTAAAAAATTTACCAATAAGCTGAATCGATTTAGCTTGAAAAATAGAATGGTTTGAGGAGTGATAAGCGCTCAGCAGAAGCAGCGTTCAACTTCTCACACAGAATACATTTTTAAATTGATACCTTAAGGCTGGAGAAGCACCATGCTTAAGCTAAATAAGAACGACATTACCCTCTCGCAATCAGCGACAGATAAGTTTGAAGCAATAAAAAGTATTGCACAGAGTCTGACTGATAAAGGTCTGGTTGAGCAAGGTTACGTGGAAGGCATGCTAAACCGTGAAAACCAAAACTCTACGTTTTTGGGGAACGGTATTGCCATCCCGCACGGCACGACTGACACTCGCTCAATGGTGAAAACAACGGGTGTTGCTGTGCACCACTTTCCACAAGGTGTCGACTGGGGTGATGGTAACACGGTATTCGTCGCTATCGGCATTGCAGCTAAATCTGATGAGCACCTTGGCATTCTTAAACAGCTAACGAAAGTGCTAGGCGCTGACGGCGTAGAAGAACGCCTACGTAATGCAAAAAATGAAGACGAGATTATTGCCCTGCTCCACGGTGATGTTCAGCTTGAAGCAGACTTTGACGCTTCTTTAATTCAACTGATGTTCCCTGCGAGCGATATGCTACAAATGAGTGCTGTTGCTGGTGGTCTTTTGAAAAACACGGGCTGTGCTGATAACGAGTTCGTCGCAGATCTCGTTACCAAAACACCAACTCACTTAGGTAATGGCCTTTGGTTAATTGGCAGTGACAAACATGTAACTCGCACAGGCGTGTCATTTGTCTCGACGGCAAACGACTGCGAATATGAAGGTCAAAAAGTGCGTGCACTTGTCGCGTTTGCGGCATGTAACAATGCTCACCAGCCTATCCTAAAAACGCTTTCTCATATTGTGTTTAACAATGAGCACGGCAAGCTTTTAGATGCATCAGTAGAACAGATTCTTGCTTTGTTTAAAGGTGAAGAAGTCACAGCCGCATCTTCAGAAGAAGGCAATACCGCTGTATTTAAAATCAAAAACTCTCATGGTTTACATGCTCGTCCGGGTGCAATGTTAGTGGCGGAAGCGAAAAAATTTGAATCCACCATTCGCGTTGCCAACCTAGACGGTGATGGCAAAACAGTAAACGCGAAGAGCCTAATGAAAGTCATTGCGCTTGGCGTTAAGCACGGTCATCAACTTCAATTTACTGCGGAAGGCCCTGATGCACCGCAAGCCTTGGAGTCTATCGGGAATGCTATCGCTTCTGGCCTTGGTGAAGGTTAAGGAGCCGATATGACGAACAAAACAAGTAAAGTTGTCACTATTACGCTCAACCCGGCATTGGATTTAACAGGTTCAGTAAATGAGCTAAACGTTGGTTCCGTGAGCCTAGTGCAGCAAAGCAATCTCCATGCTGCAGGTAAAGGTGTCAACGTAGCAAAAGTGTTGAGCGATTTAGGCGCAGATGTCACGGTTACCGGCTTTCTCGGTAAAGATAACCCTGAGCTATTCCATCAGCTTTTCAATGACATCGGCGTCAAGAATGAGTTTGTAGAAGTACAAGGTGCCACTCGTATCAACGTCAAGCTCGTTGAGGCTAATGGCAACGTTAGTGACATTAACTTCCCTGGTGTTCAAGTAACGGCTGACGAAATTGCTCGCTTTGAGGAGACGCTATTCCGTCTCGCAAAGACTCACGATTACTTTGTGCTTGCAGGTAGCTTACCTGGAGGCGTAACCGCCGAACAATGTGCTGCGTGGATAAAAGCACTGCATCAACAAGGCAAAAAGGTGTTGTTCGACAGCAGCAAAGCCGCATTGAAATCAGGTATTGAGGCTCACCCATGGTTGATTAAGCCTAATGATGAAGAACTTGGTGATTTTGTTGGCGAACACCTAGAAACACCAGAACAATGCCAAGCCGCCGCGCAAACACTGAGTGACAAAGGCATCGAGAATATTGTTGTGTCGATGGGAGCTGACGGTGTGATGTGGCTAAACCAAGGCGAATGGCTTCGTGCACAACCCCCTCGAATGAATGTGGTAAGCACCGTTGGCGCTGGCGATACGCTAGTTGCTGGCTTGTGTTGGGGTCACATGCAACTGATGCCGAAAAACGATTTATTGCGCTTCGCTACAGCACTTTCTGCCTTGGCAGTTAGTCAAGTCGGCGTAGGGCTAACCAGTCAGGAAGAACTGGAGAACATCAAGCTGCAAACTGAAGTTAGCGAGCTTTACCCTATTACAAACTTAGAACAAAACTAAGGAACAGAAGGTTATCGTATGAATATTGCCATTATTACTGCCTGTCCGAGCGGTGTTGCAAATAGCATCCTTGCGGCAGGGTTACTAGAACAAGCAGCCGCAAAATTAACCTGGAATGCAAAAGTCGAATGTCAATCAAGTGTGGTTGAACCTACACTGCTGACGGAAGCTGACGTTGAACAAGCAGAAGTCATTATCATTGCGGCAAATACTAGCGTGGATACTTCTCGTTTCGTAGGAAAAAAGGTTTACCAAGCGGAAATCAGCGAAGTAGCAAAAGACGCAACTGCGTTTCTCCAGCAAGCGGTTGAAAACGCCACTTTACTTGAAAAAGCAACCACACTTTCGGCTCCTATCACTCCTGAAGCAACATCAGCAGCGAAGAAAATTGTCGCAATCACCGCTTGTCCTACTGGCGTTGCGCATACCTTTATGGCAGCAGAAGCGCTAGAAGAAGAAGGCAAACGCCGTGGCCATCAAATCAAGGTGGAAACTCGTGGTTCAGTTGGTGCGAAAAACCAACTGACAGATCAAGACATCGCAGATGCTGATCTAGTGATCATTGCTGCAGATATCGAAGTGCCACTTGATCGCTTCAGCGGCAAAAAGATGTACCGCACGAAAACAGGCCCAGCTCTAAAGAAAACAGCCGAAGAGATGGACAAAGCATTCGAGCAAGCCACGATTTACCAACATTCAGGTTCTGCAAATTCTGCTTCGACAGCGGACGAGAAGAAAGGCGCTTACAAACACTTGATGACAGGGGTATCGCACATGCTGCCTGTGGTTGTCGCAGGTGGTTTGATCATCGCCCTATCGTTCGTGTTTGGTATTGAAGCATTTAAAGAAGAAGGCACGCTAGCAGCTGCATTGATGAACATTGGTGGTGGCTCTGCATTCGCATTGATGATTCCTGTACTTGCTGGTTACATCGCGTTCTCAATTGCTGACCGTCCGGGTCTGGCTCCTGGTCTTGTTGGCGGTATGCTGGCAAGCTCAACGGGTGCTGGTTTCCTAGGTGGTATCGCAGCTGGCTTCATTGCCGGTTACGCGGCGAAGCTCCTTGCGGACAAAGTAAAACTCCCACAATCGATGGAAGCGCTTAAACCAATTCTGATCATTCCATTTGTGGCAACACTGTTCACAGGCCTTGTGATGATCTACATCGTAGGTGGCCCAGTTTCAGGCATCATGAACGGCCTGACTGACTTCCTAAACAACATGGGATCTGACAGTGCAGTACTACTGGGTATTATCCTTGGCGCAATGATGTGTTTCGACCTAGGTGGCCCAGTAAACAAAGCCGCTTACGCATTTGGCGTCGGTCTATTGGCTTCGCAAACTTACGCGCCAATGGCAGCAATCATGGCCGCTGGTATGGTTCCTGCGCTAGGTATGGGTTTAGCGACCTTCATTGCGAAGAACAAATTTGAACAAAATGAACGTGAGGCAGGTAAAGCATCTTTTGTATTGGGCCTGTGTTTCATCTCTGAAGGCGCAATTCCATTTGCCGCCAAAGATCCAATGCGTGTGATTCCATCTTGTATGGCAGGTGGCGCGCTTACTGGTGCCCTATCTATGCTGTTCGGTGCAAAATTAATGGCACCACACGGCGGTCTGTTCGTACTGTTAATCCCTAACGCCATTTCACCAGTGTTAATGTACTTAGTGGCTATCGCAGCTGGTACAGCAGTAACTGGCTTTACTTACGCTTTCTTAAAAAGCAAAGCAGAAGCCAAACAAGAAGTCGCGGCTTAAACAGAATTACTCCGCTTAACAATGCCACCCTCGAATTTGGCATTCAGCACCTCCCTTTAATTCCGGTTAAGGGAGGTGTTTTTTATTCCGCAGCCGGAACGGCAACAATGTCTACTTCCCCACTGTTCATATCCACCGTCGCTTTATAAGTACTATGCGGATCACCGTAATGTTTAAAGGTGAAGTGGTATACATTGGCTGGCGTCCACAAAGCTTTCGAATCAGCGGGCATAATGTCATAGCCATCTTGCTGATAAAGCTCTGTCGCCATTACATTCGCAATTGCCGCCTGCTGGTTTGAGTCACGATCCACCTTTGGCTCCAAAGAAGGGTTACTCGGGTAAGATTCACCGTTGTAACTCATGAGTCGATATGAGCCATTACTCCAAACGATGAAATCTTGCCAGCCATTGCTGTAACTATCTGCAAGTACAATAGGCGTGCGAGTGACAGACATTCGATTGATAACGTTCCCCTCGTTATCAAACATATAAGCTGCACAACCACCGCTGCCACAGAAATAACGGTCTTGTAGCAATACAATGTGTTCTGCATTGCCATCGCTGTTTAAGTCGGCGCTACCCGATATATAACGTAGATTGTCTTGTTCGAGTGAAAGCCCTTCAGGCGCTAAAACCTTGTTATCAATCCAGTTGGAGATGACTTCAGTGCTAACGCTGTTGATTTTAGGAACGGCTTGCTTAGCCTCTTCTGTAGTCATACTGTCTGTCGTAGTACAGCCGACCAAGGTGAAAGAACCGACGAAGAAGAGTCCGTGTAATACGCGCTTGTTCATGTTATCTCGCTCTTTGATGTATCGTTCCATCAGTATACGCATGATTTGCATTGCATTCGTAAGAAAATCATTAGAATCAAGTAAATGAATGGGTTGGTGTACATTGGTAAGATCAAAAAAGCCCTGAAGAAAACCTTCAGGGCTAGGCAGGAAGCTGGCAAATAGCCAGGAGTCCCTATGCAGTGGTCGGTTTTACCCTAAACAGAATCGCAAACATCACTGGCACTACAATCAGTGTCAGTACTGTAGCAAAACCAAGACCTGCCATAATCGTTATTGCCATCGATCCAAAGAAGGCATCGAAGACGAGTGGAATCATCCCCAAGATGGTCGTCAGAGCAGCCATACTTACCGGACGAACACGACTGATCGCACTATCGACAATCGCGAGGTAAGGCTCTTTCCCTGATTCCAACTCAAGGTTAATTTGATCAAGCAACACAATACCGTTTTTCAAAATCATCCCACTTAGGCTCAGCAAACCAAGGAATGCTGTAAAGCTGAACGGCATATTCGTGGTGAGCAAACCAAAGGCAACACCAATGATCGCCAACGGCACGGTGAACCAAATGACCAACGGCTTTTTAATTGAGTTAAACAGCAAAATAGTAATGATGAACATCAACAAGTAACCCATCGGCAACGAACCAAACAGACCTTCTTGCGCATCTTTCGATGATTCATACTCACCACCCCATGTGATTTCGTAACCTTCTGGAATATGCAGTGCCATCACTTTAGGCTGCACACGCGCAAACAAGCTTGCCGCCGTGTCGTCGCTCAACACATCGTGGTCAGCGAGCACAGTTAACGTGCGCTTGCGGTCACGACGCTGAATTAGCGGCTCGCTCCAATCCAATTTAACGCCATCAATCACTTGGTCGACCGGAATATACGTTTGCAGTGATGGGCTCCAAATGGTCACGTTTTGTAGTGATTCAAAGTCCACGCGTTCTTCTTCAGGAAGGCGCGTCATAATTGGCAAAGTGTGTGTACCATCACGTAAGTAACCCAACGTGCTACCACCAAACGCCATTTGCAGTGTGCTTGAAAGATCTTCTTTCGAAATGCCCAAGCGACGAGCTTTAGACTCATTGAAAACAGGCACAAGCTCCTTAGTACGCTCTCGCCAATCGTGACGAATGTTTCGGGCACCAGGGTCGGTATGAAGGATGTCTTCAACTTGCACCGCTAAATCACGTAAAACTTGTGGATCGGGACCAGTAATACGCGCTTCGATCTTAGACGCTGGTGAAGGGCCAAATTCCATCAATTTAAATTGAAATGTCGGTGCATCAAACGTCTTCGCAAGGTTAGCATCTAACTTGTGCAACAAACCGAACATGCTCTCACGATCAGTGGCGCGAACTTGGAACTGGGCGTACGCTTCGTAACTTTTCTCTGGCTGATACGTAAGAGCAAAACGCTGCAAACCCTGCCCAATTGAAGCAGAAACAAAGTCAATATCGTCTTGCTGACGAATGTAGCTTTCCACTTCTTCGGCTTTTTTGATCGTTTCGCGGATATCCGTACCTTCTGGCATCCACATATCAACGTAAAACATCGGCGTGTTCGATGGTGGGAAGAACTGCTGTTTTACATTACCAAATGCCACGACAGCACCCACTAATAGCGCGACCATGCCAGCAACCGTTAGCCAACGGAATCGCAGTGCGAATTTTAGCGATGCGCCAAATACAACAAACAGCCAACCTTTATAGGGATCTTCTTCGTTGGTATCTTGGCCCTTGTCCTCTTCTTTCAACAATAGATCTGCGAGGAATGGCGTCAGCGTAATAGCGGTAATCCAGCTCAAAAATAGTGAGAAACACAGCACCCAGAATAGAGAGCCCATGAACTCACCCGTTGCATCTTGCGACAAACCGATAGGTGCAAAAGCCGTAATCGCAATGATGGTTGCGCCAAGCAAAGGCCACTGTGTTTGCTTTACAATATCGACGGCCGCTTGAACTTTAGTGCGCCCTTTTTTTAGGCCAACCAAGATGCCTTCCACGACCACAATCGCGTTATCAACCAGCATACCCAGAGCAATAATTAACGCGCCAAGAGAAATACGGTGCAGCTCGATATTGTTGTAATTCATCAATATGAAGGTACCGAACACCGTCAATAACAGCACGACGCCAATGATGACACCACTGCGTAAGCCCATCGTAAACAGCAGAACGATGATAACGATCGCCACTGCCTCTGCTAGGCTAATTACGAACGCTTTAACGGACTCATCCACTTCATTGGCTTGGTTGTAAAAGTAGTTCATATCGATGCCAGCAGGCTTGATAGACTCAAGGCTCGCAAGCTCCGCATCCAAACGTTCGCCAACCTCAACCACGTTCACACCTGACGCAAACGAGATACCGATATTAATCGCTTTTTGACCGTTAAAGAGTACGACGTTGCTTGGCTTCTCTTGGATACCACGAGAAATCGTTGCTACGTCTTTTAGACGAATTAGGTTCCCTGTGTCACGACCATGAATGATCAAGTTTTCTAGCGCTTCTACGGTGTTTAAGGTACCACTTGGACGAATGACAAGGCTCTCGCCATTGACCATCACTTCCCCTGCTGAAACCACATTATTTTGTTGGTTCAACAAGCTCGCAACCACATTCATGTCTAAGTTCAGCGCGGCAAGGCGATCAAGTGAGATCTCAACGAATAGCATTTCTTGCTGATCGCCCGTGATATCCACCTTTCCTACGCCATCAACCAGCTCGATTTCACGAGTCAGGTAATCAGCATAGCGTTTTAGCTCGACATAATCGTAATCGTCACCAGTGAGCATCAGCATCACGCCATAAACGTCACCGAAATCATCAATGATCTGCAAAGATTGTACGCCCTGAGGCAAAGTTGGTCGCAAGTCATTAATTTTACGGCGCATTTCATCCCAAATTTGCGGCAGTTCATCAGGACCATAGTCCATTTCCATACTGACCGTGATTTGAGACATACCATCAGAAGACGTAGAGGTAATTTTGTCTATATAAGGCAGTTTTCGAATCTCTTTTTCTAAAGGATACGTCAGCTCTTCTTCAACCTCTTTCGACGTCGCGCCAGGGTATGTTGAAATGATCATGGCATCTTTAATCGTAAATGCCGGGTCTTCTAGTCGCCCAAGCTCCAAAAACGACGTTAGACCACCAACAGCAAGGATAATAATAAACAACCAGCTGATGACTTTATTTTTTATTGAGTACTCAGCAATGTTCATTATTGTTTATTCTCCACAACATCCACATGTTTACCTTCACGTAATTTACGTAGGTTTGAATTAATCAGAACGTCGCCTTGCTTAACTCCTGACGACACAATGGCTCCGTTGCCATTCACTTGGGAAATCATCACAGGCACCCGGGTGACAACGTCACCCTCTTTTTTCCATACAAAGAACTCATTCTCTTCGCTGCCCGCTTGAAGCGCCGTCACTGGAATACTGTAACCATCGATGGAGGTAATCCCCGCTTTCACCATATCAACCAGAACACTGACACTGGTTCCCGGCAATATCTCTGGTTTTGGCTGTGGCATCGTCAAATACATTTCGTAAGTTTGAGTTTCGGAGTTAGGCTCACTTGTGTGCTCTAAATAGTCCAAAGCAAATGTGTCATTAATGCCGGAGAAGGTTGCTCTGGGCTTGTAACTCATGTTGTCTGAATTTGGGTCCACCATAGCGAGAACATTGTCGGAAAGCTCAATACGCACGTACACCAAATCGTTTTGATATAGGTTCAACACTGGCTCTCCAACTGCCACACGTTCAAAACGCTCTTTGAAAACGTCAGACACTTTACCGGCGAACGGGGCAAATAAACGGGTGTAGTTCAATTGATTGGTGGCGTTATAGAAATTAGCCTCTGCCAACTCTTTATTAGCCGTTAGCTCATCAAGCTCGGCCTTTGAGATCATCTGACGTGCGTGTAGGTCTTCGCCGCGTTTGAGCTGACGAATCGCCAGTGTATATTGCGCTTCTGCGTCATTTACGGCTTGCTTTTCTTTACTGTCATCCAGCTTTGCGATCATTTGGCCTTGCTTAACAACGTCGCCCGCTTTCACCAACACGTGTTGAATTTCTCCCGCGCGGCGGAATGCCATAGGTGTTTGCTCTGCTGGTACAACTATTCCTTTAAAAGCTCGATATTGGCTTTGTACCGGCGCATCCACAGAGATAGTCGACACAAAAAGCGGCTGCTCGACGACAGCTTGGTTTTCATTTTTGCAACCCGTTAAAACTGCAAGCGCAATTGCAGAGATCGTAAATAGAGATCGTTTCATTAAATGCCTCCCTCACGAACCCAAGCTTTCACGACTTGTCCTTCGACCAGTCGCTCAACGCCAGCAACAACAACGTAATCATTGTTATCAAGCCCTGCTTTCACACCTCCAGAGGCATCAAGAGACACAGTGACTTTATTAACTTGCTGTGTGTTTCTGTCCATTACCCACACTTCGCCTTGCGTCTCTTTTTTGTTTACCCAAGCGGATTGAGGCAACGTCATCGCGTCCGATAGATGTTGTTTAGCTATGTGCACCTGCCCTGTCATACCTGTTAGCAAATTGCGATCTTCTGGTCGAGTGATGGTTACGATCGCCTCATAACTGTTGGTATCGATATTTGGCTGAGTCGAAATTTCTTTAAATTTTCCAGGGATACGTTTTCCTGGCTCGCTATCCATCGTCACCCACATATCGGAGTTTTGCAGTGACTCAAGTGATACGGATTCCGCATAACTGACTGGCAGTGTGAACGACACATCTAAGGTCGTGTTATCGATAAGATTCAGGATCTCTTGCTTCTCTGCGACCACTTGAAACGGGTTAACGTAGGTGTATGACACGATGCCATCAAAAGGTGCGTGAATCTTGGTATAACTCAAATCTGTTTTGGCTTGTTCGTAGTTTGCCAATGCCGCTTTATATTGAGTTTCTTTCTGGTCGTACTCATCTGTACTAATCAGCTTTTTTCCATAAAGGTTTTTCGCGCGCTCCCATTGCGTTTTTGCTAACGCGAATTGTGCTTGAGAGGCGTCTAACGCAAGCTGAAGATCTTTAGGGTCTAACGTTGCAAGCACTTCACCTTTTTTTACCTCTTGGCCCATGCGAACAAGTAATTCATCGACCTCACCACCAACCTGAAAAGAAAGCTGTGCGCGATGTGTCGCATCAATACGCGCTAAAAAGGCATGCGAGTCTTCAACTTCTAGATCTTTCACCGCCAGTAATTTTACAGGTTTGATTAAAGGTTCAGACGGCTCGGAAATGGCTTTGTTACACCCAGTTAGCATGCCAGAGAGACTTAATGTCACCACAGCACCAACTAAAGTGCGCTTTAAATATTGTTTTCGCACCCGCTTTCTCCGTAGGTTTTATTTATTACACAGCCGTGCAGTATATGCAGAATTTGAAATCGATCAAGATATTTTCCAGGTGGAAAGCAAATTAATTAGTCAAAGCGTCCGGTTTCTGGTAAAAGTAAGCGCGTTGATTAATATTCGGGAAAATTCGAACTATGAATGAAAGAAAGCAGGGGCGTAGAAGTGCTGAAGCCGCAGAACAAACTAAGTGTCTGATCCTTAAGGTGGCAGCAGATATGTTTTGTGAACTTGGTTACGAGCGTGTCTCACTGCGCAATATCAGTGAAAAGGCTGGTGTTTCACATAGTTTGATCCGTCACCACTTCGGCAGCAAAGAGAAGATTTGGCAAGCGGTTAGCGACGCGATGGATGAATTCATGCAGTGCTATATGGCTGAATTAATCAATGAGATGCCTGAGAACACACCTTCGAATAGAAAAATTTATCTGTTCATGGTTCGCATGCTGGCATTTGCGCTCGTTAATCCTCACCCAGTACAGATGATCGCTGATGCTATTCGCCAAGGCGATGATGGTGCCCTGCTGCAGTATTTCTTAAAGTCAAAAGATGAGTTTGCTGCGATATTTACCGGAATTTTTGAGCAGTACAACAGTGAAAACCCTAACGCCCAATTTGATCAGTGGGAATCAAAGTGGCAGATGTTGATTTTTGCACATGGTGCAATCAGTCTTACTCCGATGATGCAAGAGACATGGCCTGACATCGCTGATAATCGCGAAAAAATGCTGATCAAACATTGGGAATTGTTCAATACGATCATGGCGTCTCAGTTTGGGATTGCAAAAGAAGACATGATTCATCCGGAAAAACTTGAAGATATCGTTATCGACATGTGTTGTACAATCGACAAAGCGGTCGGATAAGGCTGCAGAAACTACGATAACTTCCAAGCGTATAAATAAAACCGATATACATAAAAATGCCGAGCTAGAAAGCTCGGCATTTTTGCTTGTTTCTTGCCTCGCGAATACGCGAAGAATGACAATAATGAGTAACCTAACCGCGGTAGTAACGTTGCGGTACAAACGGCATTTTCTCAACCGTCATTGGTAGCATTTTACCGCGTACTTCAGCGAACAATTCGGTACCAATCGCAGCAAGATCAGCACGCACATAACCCATTGAGACAGGCTTACCTGCATTTGGACCCGCAGTGCCGCTGGTGACAACGCCAATTTTAACGCCATCAGCATCAAACAATTCCGCGCCTTCACGTACTGGTGCTTTAGTTTGGCCAACTAAACCGACACGCTTGCGCGCCACATCTTTGGTCTCGATCTGCTTAAGAATAATATCCGCACCTGGGAAACCACCTTCACGTTCACCGCCGATACGACGAACCTTTTGGATGCCCCATAACAAGCTCGCTTCTACAGGCGTAGTTGTTGTATCTAAGTCATGACCGTATAGGCAAAGACCACACTCAAGACGAAGTGAATCACGAGCACCAAGGCCAATCCATTCAACTTCCTCTTCCGCGGTCAGTTTACGTGCTAGTTCTTCTGCCTTGTCAGCAGGAACCGAGATCTCGTAACCATCTTCGCCAGTGTAGCCACTACGAGAAACAATGCATTCGGCGCCTAAAATATCGACTTTACGAATATCCATGAACAGCATGTCAGAAACTTCTGGGGCAAAACGCGCCAATACAGCTGCCGCTTTAGGGCCTTGGATCGCAAGCAGAGCACGGTCTTCAATAATTTCTAACTCAACACCAGATGGCAAATGCGATTGTAGGTGTGCAATGTCTTGTTCTTTGCATGCCGCGTTCACAACCACAAAAAGATGATCGCCTAGGTTCGCTACCATCATGTCATCCATGATGCCGCCCTCTTCATTAGTGAAGAACGCATAACGCTGTTTACCAGACTCAAGATCCACAATATCTACTGGCACTAATGTTTCTAGGAACGCAGCTGCACCGTCACCAATTAGGCGAAGTTGTCCCATATGAGAAACATCAAACAGACCTGCCGCATCACGAGTGTGTAAGTGTTCCTTTTTTACGCCTAGAGGATACTGAACAGGCATATCGTAACCCGCGAACGGGACCATTTTGGCACCAACTTCAACGTGAAGTGCGTGTAGTGGTGTTTTCAGTAGTTCTTGAGTCATTTTCGTCTCCATTTAGATAGACCCGAGAATGCTATCGGCATTCGATGTGTTTCCAATAATAAACACGGCTCATTCTATTTTGCACGAACAAGACGTAGATCGACTTGCAAAAGTGTGACTCTTAACATTTTAATCACAACAAATCGTACAAAAAAAGCGCTTTAATGAGTGTGTTCTCATCAAAAAAGCGCCTTTTCATCATAACGACCACCAACAGCAATCGTTTGCTTTCACTATAGGAAATTTACAACTATTTATAACTATTTGGCTGTCACCCACAAAATGTGCGCATCTTCCTCGCTAACACTGGTCAACATATGTCCCATGTTCGCATCGTAATAGACGCTGTCGCCCTCGCTTAGAACAACAGGTTCGTAGAACTCAGAATAGAACATGACCTCACCAGATAAGATAAGCAGAAATTCTTCGCCATCATGACGAACCCAGTCTTTATATTCATCAAAACTGCGAGCACGAATTTGGCTCTTAAACGGCATCATTTTCTTATTGGAAAGTTGAGTAGCGAGCAGTTCATGTTCATAGGTTTGCGTTGGGTGTGGTTTGCCTTCATTCTTCTTGGTAACATCCCTACGCCCTGTCGCAACCTTTTTTCTAGGTGGCTCAAAGAGTTGCGGCATATCAATTTGTAAGCCAAGCGCCAATTTTTGCATTGCTTGAAATGTCGGAGAAATCTGCTCATTTTCTATTTTACTCAGTGTAGAACGAGCAAGCCCTGTTCGCTGACTGGCTTCTTCTAGTGTAATACCAAGTTTTGAGCGGATATCCTTGATACGCTGACCCAGCTTTAACGGCTCGATATTTTGATCATTTTGCTCTTTCGCTAACGTCATCGATGGGTATTCATCGTAAATACTTTCTGCCATAAATCCCTCTATAGATATCCTTATTTTTGTCCTACTAGCATTGTGCATGAAGCACATAGTGGATAAAAGTCCACCAAGTGAATTAAACCGTGCTCTTGTTAACAATTTTTGAAATCTTGTTTCCTATAGGAAATTTTTGGTTGATTGTTCCCGCCGCAGGCGCTATGTTACCAACTTGTTAGATGTAGAGATGCATATTTCCGTAAGAGATTGGTAAAGGAAACACGCAATCCGACGGAGTTTTTGCCCACATTTAGGGCCGGATGTTCACTCTGTTCTGCTATGCAGTTCAGCTGTTTTGAGGACAAATGAACCACAACCGCAAATCATAATTCATCTATTGCGGGTTCATTTTAAGATTTGGAAGGTCAACTACCATGAATAAGAGTTACCCTAACCACAGCTTGGAAAACTTTTTCTCTACCAACCTCTCTGCGACAGATGATGCTGTCTTTGCTGGAATTCAGGCGGAATCCGCTCGCCAAAACGAACAAATCGAACTTATCGCTTCTGAGAACATTGTTTCTAAAGCGGTAATGCAAGCTCAAGGCACATGCCTAACAAACAAATACGCTGAAGGTTATCCAGGTCGTCGTTACTACGGTGGTTGTGAGCACGTAGATACAGTGGAAGCCATTGCTATCGAACGCGCGAAAAAACTTTTTAATTGCGAATACGCAAACGTTCAACCTCACTCAGGCGCTCAAGCAAATGGCGCGGTGAAACTGGCTCTTCTTCAACCAGGCGACACCATTCTTGGCATGTCTTTGGACGCTGGAGGCCACCTAACACACGGTGCACGCCCTGCACTTTCTGGTAAATGGTTTAACGCAGTTCAATACGGCGTTGATCGCGAAACACTAGAAATCAACTACGACGACGTTCGTGCACTTGCAGTAGAGCACAAACCAAAGATGATCATCGCGGGTGGCAGTGCTATTCCACGCGTTATCGATTTTGCTAAGTTCCGTGAAATCGCTGACGAAGTTGGCGCAATTCTTATGGTCGATATGGCGCACATTGCTGGCCTTATCGCAACAGGTGCACACCCTAGCCCATTGCCACATGCGCATGTTGTGACCACCACAACACACAAAACATTGCGTGGCCCTCGCGGCGGTATGATCCTGACTAACCACGAAGACATCATTAAGAAAATCAACTCCGCCGTATTCCCTGGCCTACAAGGCGGCCCACTGATGCACGTTATCGCAGCAAAAGCGGTTGCATTTGGAGAAGCACTTGGCCCTGAATTTAAAACTTATATTGATTCGGTGATCAATAACGCAAAAGTCCTAGCGGAAGTATTGCAAACTCGCGGTTGCGACATCGTAACTGGTGGCACAGACACGCACCTAATGCTGGTTGACCTTCGCCCTAAAGGCTTGAAAGGCAACAAAGCAGAAGAAGCTCTAGAACGTGCTGGGATCACATGTAACAAAAATGGCATCCCATTCGATACAGAGAAGCCTATGATTACATCGGGCATCCGTTTAGGAACGCCTGCGGGTACAAGCCGCGGCTTTGGCGCTGAAGAATTCAAACTCATCGGTAATTGGATTGGTGACGTACTGGATGGTTTGGTGAACAACCCAGAAGGTGACGCAGACGTTGAAAAACGCGTTCGCAAAGAAGTAAAAGATCTTTGCAGTCGCTTCCCTCTTTACCAATAAACGATTTTTTAAAAATCACAATAATTCCTGACAAGTTATTTGGAGATTAAGCAATGGACAAAACACTGAAGTTTACAGATAGCCACGAGTGGGTACGTGACAACGGTGACGGCACAGTAACACTTGGTATTTCTGAGCATGCGCAAGAAATGTTGGGTGACGTAGTATTCGTTGACCTACCAGACGTAGAAGACGAAGTAGAAGCAGGTGAAAGCTTCTCTTTGGTTGAGTCTGTAAAAGCAGCGTCAGATATCTACTCTCCTGTTACCGGTGAAATCGTAGAAATCAACGAAGAACTAGAAGACAGCCCAGAGCTAATCAACGAAGAACCGTACGAAGGTGGTTGGATTGTGAAAGTGAAGCTTTCAAACCCATCTGAGTTGGATGACTTAAAAGACGCGGAAGAATACCTAAACTCTATCGAAGAAGAGTAATTAGGATGTGACGAAAGCTGTTCCCTAGCCTGTTTAGAGAGCAGCTTTTTTTCTAGGTTCGGACGTATAATTAAATGTGTCACTAACGACCATTTCCGTTACCCGAGCCAAGGAGTAGGTAAAGGACAATGACTGAATTACTTCAAAGCCTCAGCACACAAAACGAGTTCGTTGCTCGCCACAATGGACCAAACAAATCTGACCAACAGAAAATGTTGGATGCCATCAACGCAGTTAGCCTAGATTCGCTTATCGACGAAACCGTACCAGCACAAATTCGCCTAGAGCAACCAATGAGCTTGGCAGAAGCAAAAAGCGAAGCAGACATGTTGGCAGCAATGCGTAAGTTCGCCGATCAGAACCAAGTTAAACGTACATTCATTGGTCAGGGTTACTACAACACCTTCACGCCGAACGTGATTCTACGCAACGTGATGGAAAACCCGGGCTGGTACACTGCTTACACTCCTTACCAACCAGAGATCTCACAAGGTCGTTTAGAAGCGCTTCTAAACTACCAACAAATGGTGATGGATCTTACTGGTATGGAAATCGCGAACGCGTCACTGCTCGATGAAGCAACGGCAGCAGCAGAAGCGATGACACTTTGTAAGCGTGCGGGTAAAAGCAAGAGCAACGTATTCTTCGTGGCTGACGACGTTCACCCACAAACCATCGAAGTGGTAAAAACTCGTGCGAAATTCATCGGCTTTGAAGTCTTGGTTGGTTCTTTAGAATCACTACCAGAGCAAGACGTGTTCGGCGCTTTAGTTCAATACCCAAGCACAACAGGTGAAGTTCGTGACCTAACGGACATCATCGCAAAAGCGCAAGCAAACAAAACGCTTGTCACTGTTGCGACGGACCTGCTTGCTTCTACCCTATTGAAACCTGCTGGTGAAATGGGCGCAGACGTAGCAATTGGCTCTGCACAACGTTTCGGCGTTCCTATGGGTTACGGCGGTCCACACGCGGCATTCATGGCAACGCGTGACAAACACAAGCGTACCATGCCAGGTCGTGTGATCGGTGTTTCTATCGATACGAACGGCAACCAAGCACTGCGTATGGCAATGCAAACCCGTGAGCAGCATATCCGCCGCGAAAAAGCGACATCGAACATCTGTACCGCTCAAGCATTGTTAGCGAACATGGCGTCTTTCTACGCGGTTTACCACGGCGCAGAAGGTCTACGCACTATTGCTCGCCGTACACACCATATGACTGCGATTATCGCCGCTGGCCTAACCAAAGGCGGCTTTGAACTTGCTCATAACAGCTTCTTCGATACCATCACCATCAACACAGGTTCAAAAACAGAAGAGCTTTACGCAAAAGCACTTTCAGCAGACATCAACCTACGTCTACTACCTGGCAAGCTAGGTATTAGCTGTGACGAAACAACCACGGTCGCTGATGTAGAAGCACTATTTGCAGTCTTTGGTGTAAAAGAAGACGTAGCAGCACTATCGACGGAAATCGCAGGCAACGAGTTTGCGGCAATTCCAGAAGCGCTACGCCGCACAACAGAATACCTGACTCACCCTGTATTCAATACGCATCACAGCGAAACGCAAATGATGCGTTACCTGAAACAGTTAGAGAACAAAGACTTCTCGCTAACGCACGGCATGATCCCACTAGGCAGCTGTACGATGAAGCTGAATGCCGCGGCAGAGATGATTCCAATCACTTGGCCAGAGTTTGGTTCTATCCACCCATTCGCGCCAGCAGAACAAGCGGCGGGCTATGCAGCACTAGCGAAAGATCTAAAAGAGAAGCTTTGTGAGATCACAGGCTACGACGCATTCTCACTTCAGCCAAACTCTGGTGCATCTGGTGAGTATGCAGGTCTTATCGCGATTCAACGCTACCACGAAAGCCGTGGCGAAGGTCACCGCAACGTATGTTTAATCCCAAGCTCTGCGCACGGTACTAACCCTGCAACGGCGTCTATGGTGTCAATGAAAGTTGTGGTTGTTAAGTGTGATGAAGAAGGCAACATCGACATCGATGACCTAGCAGCGAAAATCGAGAAGCACAAAGACAACCTATCAAGCATTATGATCACTTACCCTTCTACGCACGGCGTTTACGAAGAGAAAGTGAAAGAAGTGTGTGAAATGGTTCATGCCGCTGGCGGTCAGGTTTACCTAGACGGCGCTAATATGAACGCACAGGTTGGTCTAACATCACCAGGCTTCATCGGTTCAGACGTTTCTCACCTAAACCTACACAAAACCTTCTGTATCCCACATGGTGGTGGCGGTCCGGGTATGGGTCCTATCGGAGTGAAATCTCACCTAGCGCCTTTCCTACCAGGCCATATTGAAGACGGCGTAGAAGGCGAAGATTTTGCAGTATCAGCAGCAGATATGGGTAGCGCTTCTATCCTACCGATCTCTTGGGCTTACATCGCAATGATGGGCGAAGCAGGCCTAACAGATGCAACAAAAGTAGCAATTCTGAACGCAAACTATGTGATGGAAACACTTCGCCAACACTACCCTGTTCTTTATCGTGGCAAAAATGGTCGTGTAGCGCACGAATGTATTATCGACATTCGTCCACTGAAAGAAGAAACAGG
Source organism: Vibrio sp. T9 (assembly GCF_003123985.1). Taxonomy (NCBI): domain Bacteria; kingdom Pseudomonadati; phylum Pseudomonadota; class Gammaproteobacteria; order Vibrionales; family Vibrionaceae; genus Vibrio; species Vibrio sp. T9. The sequence goes on along the minus strand of NZ_NIGY01000008.1, from coordinate 272,141 downwards.
CATCAGCGAAGAAGACATTGCGAAGCGTCTAATGGACTACGGTTTCCACGCACCAACTATGTCGTTCCCTGTAGCGGGCACGCTAATGGTTGAGCCAACGGAATCGGAAGATCTAGAAGAGCTAGACCGCTTCTGTGATGCGATGATCGCTATCCGCGAAGAAATGGAAAAAGTGAAAAACGGTGAATGGCCACTAGAGAACAACCCTCTCGTTAATGCGCCACACACGCAAGTTGACCTTTCTGCTGAAGAGTGGGACCGTCCTTACTCTCGCGAGCTTGGCTGCTTCCCTTCTAAAGCGACCAAATCTTGGAAGTACTGGCCAACAGTAAACCGCGTAGATAACGTATACGGCGACCGTAACCTAATCTGCTCGTGCCCAAGCATCGATAACTACGAAGATTAATTTTTATAGTCTTTAAATAGACAAAGGCGAACCGTTTGGTTCGCCTTTTCTATATGGGCAGTTTTATCACAAGCCAACGTGAAACACAGTGTCGACCTATTGATCTGGAACTGGGTTTATCAACCCTCTTGTTCTCCACCTATTACCGTTGACGTAGTATTCAAAATCATATCCATTTGATAAACGTAAATCATCTGCATGGTCAGTGACGATAACCTGTGGGGAGAACCCAAATTCCTTCTCAATATTGACGCAGTATTCAGATAATTGTGTAAAGAGATTTTCGACGGCTTCTATATCTTCGTCAACTACTCTCTCATTTACGTGGTTACTTCTCAGCTTCGCTTCCGCTTCTTTTTGTTCCTCAAACGTTTCTGAATTGTCACGTTTAAAGTTGGGGAAATAGACTTGGGTAGGTTGATCTAAGAATAGTACTGAAGGAATTGAACACTTACTTCCTAGTTCTGCAAAATATTTATGTAAAGCTAAGAAAAGAGTTACATGACTATATAGCCAGTTCGCTCCGCTTCCCATTGATCTCAAGTATATTTTTTCATCTTCTTCAGTTTGGTGGTAAAGGTCAAAAGTTTCGAATGAGAACTTTAGATTGATTGGCATATAGCTATCTTCAAACTCGAACTTACTACCTATATCAGCCATATAGGTATTTACCTTGGCAGCAGCGTTCTCTAGCCCCTGTTTAACATTATATTTAAGAAGCTTTCTATTCGTATCTTTTAGCTTACCCTCAAGCTCTGTTAACATTTTGTTCAATTCAATATCGTCAGATAAATTGAGTGTATCCAATATCATAAACAGTTTTGCTTTTTCGATTAGCACTGCTTCATACAACGTCTTTCTTTTGGCTAGTTTTTCTTCCGATTTTTCAATAACAAGAATATATTGGTTTATTCTTGTTATTGAGTTACTTACACTCTCGATTTCACGTTCAACTTCCAAAAGAGTAGATTTAAATTTTGCTTTCATTGGCTTGGCTGAAGCAATGTTGCCCGATACTTTATGTATCGCCTTTTGGAGCCTTACTGCACTTTCGGACAGGTCACCTTTTTCCGTTCGACAGAAAGGACACACAGTTGTCGAAACATGAACTTTGTCTGGTGATTTAAGCTCCGTAACACTATCTAAAAATCTAGACTCTTCATTGATGTGCTTACGAATCGAGCTAGCTTTCCTTTGTAGCTTCCTCAACTCAGACGTTTGCGCTGTTAATTCAAACTTCAACTTATTGTATCGCTTCGTAGTTGCATCTGAATTATGTTCAATCTTCTCTGGTACAATAATATTGTCGAGCCGCTCTTTAGCTAATTGAGGGTTACGAAGAACTTGAGCTAATCCAACAGGAGCCTCTTCAAAGCCCATCATGGAGTATAAATGACTTAGTACAGGCTCAACCTTATCTTTGTATGTCTTTACGGCCCTATTGTTTGCATCTTGCTGTCTCTTCAAACCGTTCACTTCACCCATCAAACGTTCTTTTTCTTGAGTTAAATGAAAATAGTCTTGATCGACTAACCCTAAGAATATTTTCGTATGATCAATAACATGCTCTCTTTTCTCTTTTTCATCAAAGCGATAAAACAACGCATGCTTATTTGCTACAAGGTTTTGATGCTGTAACATAAACGAGCTAAGGCTTCTAATCGAGGGCGTAGATGCTTTACGCCGTCTATACTGCCTTGCTACCAGAGACTCATCGACATCATCTATATCTATAAACAAGTCACGTAGATACTTTTTATACTCTGCCAACGGTCTAAAGTATCTACTTTCAAAGTAACCTAACTGGATATCCTCTGACGTAAAGCTTTCTAAGGTTTTAAAGAATGCCTTGTTGGGCAAGGTAGGATCACGAGCTACAACCAGCGCCTGCTCTTCAACTTCCAGCACAACATAATAAATAACTGCACTAGCGGTTATTACACCTTTCGGAATTGTATTTTCTGAGCTACCGAAACAGTAATCGAATATCTCTATAAGAGCGCTCTTACCCGTAGAGGACTTACCAGTGACAATGTTTAAACCCGACTTGAAGTTTACTGGATGCTTCAAACCACTTTTATCAATAACACCTATTTCACGAATCAATGTTTTCATCGTGGTTTAACTCCTAAAAAGGCGTAAATTTCTGAGACAGTATGCCCTTGAAACAAACGACCTAAATTATATGCGCTTTTCTGAATAGATAACTTGCTATCATTGACTGTTTGACAATGTAGCATGAGTCTATCTTCCTCAAAGAAAATCCAATCATTAACAATGCAATATTGGAGAGATTGCTCGGTCAAGATTTGAAACTCATCAACTCTCTCTTGTAAATCATATAGTTGACTTCGTTCTTGAAAAATAGACCATATAGAACTTCTTACATTAGCTGTAACTAGCTTAGGCGCGAACAGTGGATGACTACAGATAGGTATGACCAATGGAGCTAGTAACAAGTTTTCTTCCGTCTCATTCAGAGTTGAATAAAAAGACGCTAAATACCCGCCATATTTAAAAGGATTAAACCTAACTTCATAAAGTGCGTTAACGATGCTCGTCATACCTGAATTCTCCAGTGTAGATCGCGCTCATCATCATCCATCGCGTCATGAATGAGGCCATTCTTGTACTCTATTGGGGGAATATCATTCCCAATGTGTAGCGGCGTTTCTAACATAGTCTTGTTGTACAGTACCTTAGAACCCTTGAGACTATCTGTAGCTTCTAATTGAGCACTGGAATATTGGATCTTATATCTCTTAACCAATTGATTTTGATAATTAGTAGTCTTCTCAAGGTAAAGAGGAAATTCATCGAGTTGCTCCATTAATGAGTTTTGCAATTCTAGCCAATTGCCTAATGCATCTGGTATCATCGCGTAATGCTCAATAGCAGCAATTTTCTCTACAAATAGTTTGCTTTTATGCAATTCAACCTGTTCATCTGTAGCTTCACCTCCTTCAAACTTTGGAAAAGTAAACTCTTTTTTACAATATTGAGACGTTAACTCCTCACATTTAGCTCGAAACTCATTCTCAGGGATATGCCATGAAGTGTTATCTGCTTTACCGTAAACAAAGCCAATCAAGCCCTCCAAAAAACTTTTCAAGTTGCTCGCAGGAATTCCAACGGGTTTGGAATAAATCTTTTTCTCTAAAAGAAGCAAATCATCGGCTTCGGTGAAAAGGGTAATTTTTGACAATACCTCTTTTAATCGCTCAGGAGGCTCTTCCATCACGGCTTTTTGAATTTTCGCAACACCAGATAGATTTTCAGACTTCAACTCGTCATCACCTCTCTCTGCAAAGATTGAGTTCAGAGTTTTCAGGCGTTCATCGCTCGACTGTTTGTTCCAAGACTTAAATCTACTATTGGAACCAAAAGCCTGAGTGGTGTGTAACACTAGAGAGGCGTAATCTGTATCATCAAACTCTGGAGCTAGCCAGTTATTTAGAGTCTTCCAAAAGTTTTCATGATGATCAGTAAGAGGCGATTTGTAGTTCTTAACTTCCAACTGTTCTGAGCATGAGTTATCGGAAGCAGTTAAGCTCACATCACCATCCTTCTCGAACCAAATCGATTGGCCTTCATTGAGGTCAAAACACTTATCTAGACCTATAAGCACTTGATAGTGAAATGCTAATGCTGTGGTCAACGCAGCATTCTTGGTGCTACTGTCACTCATACTATCTCCGTAGCTAGAATAAACAACATCGTAATCATTACGTATTGGTTGGATTACTATCCAGATTGCATATCCTAGCAACCCAAAAACTAATTGTCATTCTAGCAATGTGGTTATTGTGTTGCTTTTGATAACTAAATCAAAGACTAATGAATGTGTTTTTACTTATATCGAACGGATGAGACCAGTATTTATCTGGCTTCTAATTTAAATCAACACAATCTCGATAGAATGCTCCCTCACTATCCAGAAACAATCTGACTTCCCCCTCATTCGTAACCAAGAAGATAACAACAAGCTCACTGGCATCGTTATTAATCAGTAAAGATCTTAGCCAAAAAGTCTCCTTACACTCCAAAGGTGCTAGCGCGTCAGCTCCTTCAAAGATGACAAGTGTCTTGCGTCTACAATATTTTTAATGAGTATTCCAGATGGTTGATTTAGAGAGCGGTCAAGTTTCCATCTTAGTTATCTGTGATCATTTGTAGTCTCTAAATAGACAAAGGCGAACCGTTTGGTTCGCCTTTTTGTTTTTGGTGTGCCGCCCTAGCATTTGTTGATACATCAAGAAGGAATGATGGCTAGTTATTGTTTGAGCAAAAGTGATTTAGAAATATAGTGACTTCTGAGAACCTTAAAAGCTTGTTGGAAACTCCTCATGAACACTATGTTATGCAGGTAATGTGTAGTTTCTCAGTTCAGTTGCAGTAAGTCCCATTTATTACCATAGAGATCTTGGAACACCACCACTGTCCCGTATTCTTCCACACGAGGCTCTTCATTAAATACAACACCATTTTTCTTCATCAACTCATAGTCACGCCAGAAATCATTAGTTTGCAGGAACAAGAAAACACGACCACCTGTTTGATTTCCTACTGCGTGCGTTTGCTCCGGTGTACTCGCTTGAGCCAAAAGAAGGTTTGTACCATTGGAGTTTGGAGGAGAAACTTGAACCCAGCGTTTACCACCACCTAGGCTGGTATCTTCAACCAGGGTGAATTGAAGTTTTTGAGTATAAAATTCGATAGCATCGTCGTAATTTTCAACGACTAGAGCAATGTTTCCGATTTGCTGCTGAACAGTTTTGGCCATGATGATTTCCGCTGTGTTAAAACGCTAATTGTACGCTATTTTGAGACTTTTCTAGAAAGCACGTAACGCCTTGCAAAAGTGTAAGGCACACAATACGAATGTTTACGCATAGCATCAAATAGACATCCTTTTTCGCTTTCTTCGTTCACTCCTTTATCTAACTTTATTGAGTGCATGTCGAAAATCTTCAATCTTTTGCTAAGAGCGTTTTTTATTATGTGAAAAACAGAGGAGAATGACCATGAAAAAACGACTCAACTATATTGAAGTAGCGCCAAAGGCAATAGAAATCCTATACGCTCAGGAAGCTTACTTCCATGAACAATTTAGCCAATCAGAAACCATGAACATGATCATATGGGAACTGGTTAAGTTACGCATATCGCAAATCAATCAATGTGCATTTTGTATCGACATGCATAGTAAAGATGCGCTTAAGTTAGGTGAAAAGCCGGAACGCATATGGGGGCTTAGTGCATGGAAAGATATGCCATTCTACAGCGATGCAGAACACGTTGCACTAGGCTGGGCTGAATTACTAACTGCTGGCCGACCAGTAGATGATGATACCTATCAGCTGACCTTGAATACCTTCGGAGAAGAAGCTATGGTCAGCCTAACAATTGCGATCAACGCGATCAACAGTTGGAACCGAATAGTTAAGGCATTTAAGCCAAAGGTTGGAGTCTATAAACCTAGATAATTCTATCTGACAGTTTTTACTTATAAGTCACTGCTTATTCCTCAACTTAATATGATGAAAAGTACATGTGTATCACTTTCTCATTTAAGTTGAGGTTAAATAGGATGATTCATTTGAACTTAGAATTTGATATTTTAAAACCTCAAAGGGCTTTAGCTGGCTATGTTCAAGCCATTTGGTCAGCATCCGTCAAACCTGATACGACGCAAACCGTACGTAAACAATTACTCAGTGATGCTGGTACAGGTGTGGTATTCATTTTACAGAATGAAGTACAAATGGATGGTGAGTGGCAAACGCCAGGGGTTGTCCTACTACCTGTAAGCATTCTGGCACATCAAGTCTGCCTACCGCCAGGCGCGGTGATGACTGGCGTACGCTTTCATCCTGCTGTTGGTTATCAACTATTTGGTAAACGCCTAGAACAGCTATTGCGGATTCAAGATGACCACCCTTTGGCTTCTTCTGCGCTAGCAACATTTGAGTCTCTGCAAACAGCGCGTTCGCCGTCTGCAAGGATTTCTACTTTGTATCGCTGGGTTCAAGCACTGATTGAGGAATATGAACCACAGTACGTCGGCCACATCATTGACCAGCCTACAGGGACGCTCAGTCAGCGCCAGAGAGAGCGCAATTTTCAGAAATGGTTGGGGATTACTCCTAAACATTACCAACGCATTAAACGAGTGAAGCACACTTTAGAGCAACTCCGAGCGCAACCCGATCTTACTTTATCGGAGTTGGCGCTGGAGCAAGGTTTTTCCGATCAATCACACATGACTAGAGAGTGTAAGCAGATTGCGCGCATGACACCGAAGCAGTATGTCCGAAAGAGAAATCTCTAAACCCTATTAGCTTTCTACATCAAACCCAGTTGATTCAGAATCAACCAAGCACTTGTTATGATGTTCGATATATATCACCTACTTTTCAGATCGCTCATTCCAGCTTGATGTGAATTTGTTAGCTCGCTTTTGATGCCGCGTGCTGCTCTACCATAAACGCGATCACTTCTTCGTTTAAGCAAGATTTGCTGATGTATTGGCGTTGTTTACCAAGGTGAAGGATAAAGCCCAAATCAGTTTGTTCGAGTTGGTCGATATCATTCCAAGCGAGGCTGCGGTCAACTTTACCACTTTTGTAGCGCACGCCATCTGCATTCACTTCAAAAGCCACTTTACTGCCGCGACTTGAGCTGATGGTTTGACGCCACAGCCACCAAGTTCTTTTGAAGTAAACGCTGCACGCTTCAATCACACTCAATACGATAAAGAACCAACCGACATAACCGTTAGGTAGCAGTTCAAACTCCAATAAAACCACACCAAAGATAAGAAACAGCATCCCTTTTAGGTACGCCTGTGGAAACTTCGTTGGTTGGCTAGTTTGATCATAACACTCAGCAAAGAAAGGTTTGTCGAGTATGTATTCTGTAGTGAATTCGAAATCTTTAGACATGTATGGTTACTTCAAGGCTTCTGTAAATGAGTAATCTTGGTTGCACTCTCGCAACGCCTGCATTGTAGCGCTTCTCGGGATTTATCTTTAGTCCTTTTGATTCTGTTTTGTAAATCAATGATACCGCCACGCAAAAAGACCTCGATGCACTCGCCAAGATCAAACAAGGCGAACCACTTGGCTCGCCTTGTTAATTAATGGCCTGTGTTAAGTAATAACCTATGTGACTTCTTGAGTTTTCTACTTTAGAGGGTCGTTGTCTGGCAATGCACTGTGTATCCATACTGCCAGTCGGTGTTTGATGCTTGCGCCGTCTAGCTTACTTTCCGGTAGTGGCGTTATCTGTTTTGCATCGACCAAGAATAGGTAAATCGCTTTTACTCTTAAAGGCTGAGGTGACTGTGGGAGATCAAAGCCTTGCAGCTTAGCCATCTTCCCACCAATCTCTAGTGCCTTTTTAACCAGTTTGTCTTCATTGTGAAGCTTGGAGCTTTTTGACATTGATAAATCCTCTTCTTCGCTTCAATTGAGGATACATGAAGTGTCACGTATGGCGTGTTAGTAAGCTCTCATATTGATAAGTTTATGCCTTGCTTCCGAGTTGCTGGTTGAAAAACGACCTTTTTTCGAGGCGTATTTTCTGTGTATGCCTCCGAGCTGCAACTCCGAGTGGGCTTGAGGGCCAGCCTCCGAATGATTTATTTAGAACAGAGATCATGTTCACCGTAAACGAGCCATTTCGGTAAATATGCGGTTTCCGGAATTGTCCAGCCATACTTATCGTATGCCAATGCAGCAAGACCAGTCAGTCTTAGAGAAACATTCCCTTTTGGCGAATAACGAAGATCTTCATTCATGTAAAACTGGTAATGAGCCTCTAACGCATCTCTCAGCGCTTCTTGATAATGTGCCTCATCGCCATCGATAATGGCAACAAACACATTCACAAATGGAATAAACAAAGAGTGTACATATGGCACCCTGGTTGATTCTAAATATTGCGGGGAGGATTTCTCCATCACAGTTTGCAATAACTCAGGTAACGCTGATGAATTGCTAAATACACCGCTAACGAACTCGACCAGCGCAACATCGAAAGGATCTTTTAAACGCACTAACGACTCATCCATGATGGTCATCAGCTCTACGCAGCGCCAATCTCTCGCTGCCATCGCTAAACAGATTTCATCCAACCATGCATCCATTGTTCCTCCTGCAACAGAACGGTTACCCACTTCCGAAAAGTGTCGGTGCCCAACGGAGAATTCAACAACTTGGTCTGAATGATTGGCCAGTAAGTATACGTTATTCAGTAACTCAAGCGCTCTTTTTATATAAGCTGGCGAGGCCTGATGTTGTCCGTATTTTGAAGCAGTGAAGAATGCATCAAGCGAATACCAAGCGTCGCCTTTCATTCTTTTGAGAGGCTGCTGATAAAAAGATTGTTTTTCATCAAGCATTTCTTCCCAGAAGTTGTAGAAATCTTCATCTTCCTCACGAAAAATACGCAATTTTCTTTCTTCAGGTATCTCTAAATAGTGATTTTTCATTTGTTCCATCGTTCCCTAGCCTCGCATTATAAGTTGTTCTAATTTTTTGCCGTGATGATATTCATCTTCAAAATCAAGCCGTGAATGATGCCGAAGTTGATTTATAAAATCAATTTATAATCAGTATGTTGCATCGAAAGTTAATGCTTAATTGAAATGAATCGAAAAGCCGAAAAACATTTGAAATATAAGGCTACCGCACAAGCCGCGATGGGTAAGCCAGAACGTACCTGTCCATAAACAGTGGACGACGAAAGCTGACTTTGTGGAGTAAAGATAGACAGATATTCACCATTGTGTTCGCCTTTCTTTTTCTGTCGCTTTCGATAATACTCTTGCGCAATATTACTCAGCTGGAAAATTTTATGCCTCAAGCAAACTCTGTGGTCGTACTCGACTTTGAAACCACAGGTCTCTCTCCTACTTTAGGTGATCGCGCAATAGAAATTGGTGCAGTAAAGTTAGTCGATGGCGAGGTTGTCGATAGTTTTCAGCAACTCATGAATCCCGGCTTCAGAGTGAGTTCTTTCATTGAGAACTACACCGGCATTACTAACAATATGTTGCGATCGGCACCAAGCTGCGAAGAGGTAATGGCGTCATTTAGTGAGTTCATTGCAGGCGAAAACCTTATCGCTCACAACGCGTCCTTCGATAAACGATTTTTAGATGCAGAGCTTGAGCGAATCAACTGTGGTTATTCGGGTGAGTTTGCTTGCTCCTTACTGGTAGCAAGACGGCTCATTCAAGATGCCCCATCACACAAGCTAGGTGAACTTGTTCGCTATAAAAATATCGACAACGACGGTGTTTTCCACCGTGCACTAGCCGATGCGCAAATGACAGCCAAGCTTTGGCTCTTAATGGTCGAAGGGATAGAAAACTCAGGTATCGTTAAGCCAAGTTTTCAGTTGATGCAAACGGTTAGTAAAACAGCAAAAGGAAAAGTCGACCAGCTACTCGCCAAAAGCCGTGCTTAACCCCCTCCTAGCTAAAAGCTGATTCTCGTCTCTTAGACGTTTAAGTGATTTTCGATGCGATATTGGCTATCCCAGTGAACTTCCTACTCCGAAAGCGGCAGTTCACTGGTCTCACCAACCAAACTCGCTTACTATGCCAGTTACCTAAAACGCTTTGTGAGTCACTCATGAGCCGAAAAAATAACAAAAATCTCAGCATTCTTCTTAAACTCAACACCTTTATTGCACCTTATAAATGGCGGGTTGCGGCGGCTTTGGTTGCCCTTGTCGCGACAGCAAGTTTGACGTTATCCGTTGGCTATGGAGTACGTATTCTTATCGACCAAGGCTTTGCTCAGCAATCATTGCAAGAGCTTACCAATGCGATTCAGTTTATTGTCGGTGTCACATTGTGTATTGCCATTGGGACCTTCTTTCGCTTTTACCTTGTCTCTTCCGTAGGTGAGCGCGTCAGTGCGGATATTCGCCTTTCAGTGTTTAACCATGTGATTACGCTGCATCCGAGCTATTTTGAGACCAACAGTAGCGGCGATATTATGTCGCGCCTAACTACCGATACCACGTTGCTGCAAAGCATTATCGGTTCATCGTTCTCAATGGCGATGCGTAGCGCTTTGATGTGCTTTGGTGCCATCATTATGTTATTCGCTACCAACGTTAAGCTCACGCTGATTGTGCTTGCTTCTGTGCCTTTGGTTCTCGTTCCGATTTTGTTTTATGGACGACGCGTGCGTGCGCTCTCTCGCCAAAGTCAAGACTCAATGGCCGATGTCGGCAGCTACGCAGGTGAAGCGATAGAACATATTAAAACCGTGCAAAGTTTTAGCTCAGAGCCGTACGAACGAGCGGCTTTCGCTGTCGAGGTGGAAAAAGCGTATGAAGTGGGCAGACAGAGAGTAAAACAACGCGCAATCCTGATATCAGGCGTTATTGTGATTGTGTTCAGCGCAATTGCAGGCATGCTTTGGGTTGGCGGCAGCGATGTGATTCACGGAAAGATGTCTGCGGGAAACCTAGCAGCGTTTGTGTTTTACGCCATTATGGTTGCCTCATCGACTGCAACCATTTCCGAAGTCATGGGTGAACTGCAAAGAGCCGCAGGTGCTACCGAGCGACTGATTGAGATTCTTCAAGTAGACAGCGATATTAAAGCGCCAAGCAACCATTTGCCTGTCCGTCCGGATATGCCTGCTGAGGTTAACTTTAATTCGGTGAGTTTCAACTACCCTTCTCGCCCAAATCAACCAGCTATCAAAGAATTAAATCTAACCGCAGAACAAGGCAAAGTATTGGCGTTGGTTGGCCCTTCTGGTGCAGGTAAAACAACACTATTCGAATTGCTGCAACGCTTTTATGACCCACAACAGGGGCAAGTGTTGTTTGGTGGCGAAGATATTCGACAGTTCGACCCAAAAGAGCTTCGACGCCAAATGGCACTCGTACCACAACAGCCAGCGCTGTTTAGCCATGATGTGTTCCACAATATTCGCTACGGCAATCCAGAAGCCACGGATGAACAAGTCATCGAAGCCGCCAAAAAAGCTCATGCCCATGAGTTTATTGAGAAGCTTCCCGAAGGCTATCACAGCTTTTTAGGCGAGCGCGGCGTTAGACTATCAGGTGGTCAAAAGCAGCGCATTGCGATTGCCCGCGCGATTCTAAAAGATCCAAAAATCTTACTACTAGACGAAGCTACCAGCGCCCTTGATAGTGAAAGTGAACATCACGTTCAGCAAGCACTTGAAGCACTGATGAAAGGACGCACAACACTTATCATTGCTCATCGCCTTTCGACTATCCAACATGCGGATAAAATAGCGGTGCTGGACAATGGTGAGTTAGTCGATGTTGGTAACCACCAATCATTAATGCAAAGCTGTGAGTTGTATCAGCGACTCGTGGCGTTACAATTTAAGCACTTAGAGTAACGCCTAGTTAAGCCCTCAAGAATAAGCAAAAACGGACCAAGTGATTTAATGCCAATAGCTTAACGATGTTTTTGTGTCATTCCAGCGAGCCTTGGCGAGACTAGGAATCTAATAGCAACGTGCTGAGGAGTGGTTAAAGAGACAATTTTGACCATAAAGAGCTAGGATAGAAGATCCTATATCACGCACCTTCGCCGCTGTACAAGATAACGAAATACAAAAAGATGCCACTCGTAGTTAAACGAGCGGCATTAAACCAAGTGGTTCTCGTTTTAATACAGGAACTCCGGTAAGAATCCAGTAACCAGCGTACTCTCCCTTCAACTAGAAACACTCATCCCCAAGTACCATATAAAATCCAATCAACTTCATTTGTAACAAGTTAGGTTTCAAAAATAGGAAATTACCACTGTAAAAATTCACCGCGTTTTGTCTTGCTGCCTATGGTTACAATGTTCGTGAAATCAATGCCTTTAAACCAAGTTACAAGTAAGTGGCACCGAGATGAACAGTGAAGCGAAACAACTTTTTTATCATTTATGTCAGCAATACGATGCGCTTTCTCAAGAACTAGAGTCTCGCGCGTTTCCTGAGTTTTCCGAGACCATCACTCATCCGCTTGGACACTGCTTTGTCCGTTGCCCTGTTGGCAGTCAGCGCTTTTCCATTGTTGCAGTCAACTTTGCGCCCTCCGTTCGCGGGCAAGGTGTGCTTACTGCATTTATCGACTACATTAAAAGCCATCCATATCATTACCAAGGCGTTGAAGTCGCTATCATTGAAAACAAAAGCTTAGCAAAACGACTGTTGTCTCTTGGATGGAAGTACAAGTCTCTGTTTGGCAAAGTTTTCTTCGCCAGCAAGCCGACCCTAGTGAAGGACTTTCAGTCTGCGTAATAGTTATTACGACACCACATCGGCATCCAAAGCAAAACCATCACTCAAAATCCGTAAGCATATTTAGAAAAGTTTGGCGATCTTCGGTTGTACTACCTCGATGAGCAGTGTATTCAACATGCTCGTTCGGGCTAGCTTTGGGTGATAAATTGATGCCCCACAGCGCGTTAATTTGGTTTGGAACGATGGAGTAACGCACGTCAACAATTCGCATTTCGTTATTCGGGTCTTGCGCTACAAAACCATTTGAAAACCAACGGAAACGTTCGATGTCTTTCGCTTGCTGCGATTGCGGATCGAGCCATGGAAATTGAGTCTTCACATTGAGCTTTGGTGTGGATTCGCCTGGGTAGATTTTTATTGAACGCCCCACTCTTACCGCATCCACATAGTAGTTATCTTCCGTTTCATAAATCACTTTCCAGACCAAAAGGTTCCCGAAGGTTGGTTTTGCTTTTAGCTGCACAGCGCTGTGCTGTCGCTCTTGGACGATTTTCCATCCGGCCACTTCTGCTCTATCTCGTTGAATAACCCCAAGAGTCAGATAAGCCAGAGACCATAGAAATGCGACACGCGCGTAATTTCGATTTCGCTTCAGTGCGGCAAACAAAAGCAGGATCAAAATAGGAAATGTGAAAGCGGGGTCGATAACCGAGATTGTGTTCCAAGCATAGCGTGTGTTGCTTATCGGCCAAAAAAGCTGAGTCCCATAGCTGGTGCAAGCATCTAACAGCGCATGGGTGCTATAACCAAGGGCACAATAAAACCAACTCTGCCGGAAGCTTAGTCCTCGCTTTTTTGCTAACAACGGATACAACACTAAAGCACAGAGAAAGCTGCCAAAAGGGATAAACAACAATGAATGGGTAAAGTGTCGGTGATATTCCAAAAACAGCAATGGGTCAGTTGATGAACGGATAAGTACATCCAAATCCGGTGCCATCCCTGAAACCACGCCTAACACGCCAGCAGCCACAATGTGCCGCTTGTTACTTGCAGACTGTGGCAAAGCAGCGCCAAGTAAACCTTGCGTTAACGGGTCCATTATTTACGCCCGCAACGAAAATGTAGCCGAGATAGAAGGCATATACGCTTCAAAATAGGCTCAAATTTAAAAACCAGAACGTTCTCCGACATAAATTATCCGTATTTAAGTGGATTGGAAATCACGGCTTAATGATGCATTAAAGTGTTCGAAAACAAATGCTTTGATTTTAGTGTAAGAAGGAATCGCCCTATTCGCTAGTGAGAAGCGAACCTAAAGCGAGGCTTGTGGTGTACGTCAAAAGTCCAAAACAGCGGATTTTACAGACGCAAAATAAAACAAGGCGAACCAGATAGCTCGCCTTGTTTACTGAACGATTAACGACAAAAAAACCTTAGTCTTGAGGGTTTTCTTTCGCGTTGATTTCAGCGTAAGTGTGCAGAAGCTCTGTCAGAGTTTTCACCCAAGCAAAAACATCCGAAGGGGTATTTTCGAGTAGTTTTTCCACTAGTGCACAGTGTGTTTCTAGCGTGATTGCCTCTTCCAAATGGAATGAAATCGCATAGAAATGCCAAAGAACCAGTCGCGTCATTCGCTCGCTATTTTGCTTTGCATTGTCTGAGTCATCAAACGCTTGTTGAATTTCACTCAGTGCGATTGCTGTCATGCGTAGCATTGCATCAAGACGTGCAGACAACATACGGTCTTCGCTATCCACTTCTTCTTGATCAAAAGTAAACAGCTCATTCATCACGTCTTCTGGCACCATTTTACTGATCATGCGAGCACTAAACTCTTCCAGTTCATGGCGAGGCATGGTTACAAGACAATCGAAGGTGTAATCACGAAGCATAAAATCACTCTAGGTTGGAAATCAATTTTAGCCACGCATTCTAAATACTGAAATCTCAATTGCCAGCGTTTATTTCTATTGGGCTACCGAAAAACTACAGAACACCGTTGATCGCAATACCAACACCAATACGCTGCTGATTATGATCATAGTCAATCAAGCTCTTACCATACCCCGTCGAGTACTGTGCGTATCCCTGAAGTTTGCCCCAGATCGGAAATGACACCCCTAATTCGGCAAAGCCTTTATGCGTTTGGAAGTTCTGGCGGCCTAAGAAGGTAAACTCATAACCATTCCATTTGTACGCACTCGATAGCTCAAAGTGCCCCATGTAATCTTCGATATCCGGGTTATCATCACCTTTAGGATCATTCGGAGATGTTTTTTCATCCTCAGGTATACGCCACCACGGTTGAAGAGAAACCGCAAAATTGTCTTTCGCAAAGGTTAAGTTGGCGTAAACACGATTCCAACTGCGCGATAACTCTTGTCTCTGCCCATTCGACTCATGTTCAATACCAAAACCTAACCAAGTCGAACCATCAAGTGGCTTCCAGTCTGTCGGGGTATAATAAAAAAGCTCAGGACGATAATTGGTTTCACGAAATGGACGCGATGCTGCTCCTGTATACACCTGCCAAAATGACTTTAGCGTCATACCAAAGAACAAACCATCCCCATCAAACAACAAATCGTCGTAGTTCATTGGCACTTTAAAACTAATTTGGAACTCCGCTTCTTCCTTACGCAGCTCATCCCCGTACTTAGTGTCCGCATAAGCACGCTTATTTACGCGATCACTGTAAGTGAACGGCAAGATGTAGTTAACACGATGCGCTACCAAACTAAATGGTTCAAAGGCGTTTTCTCGTTCTGACTCCAAACGCTTGTCGACCAAGCTTTCCTGAAGCTCCTCAGGTTCTTCAATTTCTGGATCTGCGGGCACTGTACTTGTTACTGCATCAAGCTCACACTGCGCGCGAATGCTCTTTATGGTTTCCTCACCTTTGCTTTGCTTGATTTTGTCTAGCAAACATAAATCATAAGCACTGGCTGTTTCTCCCATCGCAACTGGCGCTGCCAATAAGCTCAGTATTGATATCCCTGCCACTTTTGAAGCCATCTGAAACCCTTAATATTCTTTATGTCAAACCAGATAATTTTAATTTTTCTTGGTAAACCGCTTGCCATTCAGGCGTTAAGGCAATGTTAAATTTTCGCCGACTTTACGTCTTGGATAAATACGACAGACCTCAAACATATCGGCCCACTATGAGCAACGCGCCAAAAACGACCAAGAGTTGAGCATCATAAATAAAAACAAAAAAGACTCGTTTGCATGATGCTCATATTCCCTATGCAAAATACTGGCTCGCCACTTTGATTGCAAACCCGGCTATGAATAAACCCAAGCCGTAAGCCAAATGCGCCAATGTGCTAAGAAAACGGGCTTTCCAAGGTGTTGGGGTTTTACTGGCAGCAAAACCAAATCCTAGACAAGGTTGAATGACAAAAAATGGGAACACCAACGTGACCACACCAGTGGCTAAGCCGGGCACTAGACTAGGCTCTATCAACCAATGATGCCCAAAAGCAGCAATGTGAGCCAAAGCGAAAACAACACCAATGGCATAGTGCAAAAACCAACCGAGTGCTTTTTCTCCCGACATCGGGTCTGTTGCCATAATTGGCGCATGCATAAGCTTTCCTTTGGGCATGTACAAAACCCAGCGCGCGACCAATGCATAGTTTAGTGAGGGAATACCAAACACTCTCCTTTGTAGCCAAGCCCATAAATCCATTATCAAAGTCGCACCAATCCCTATTAGCGCCGCTTGTAATCCTATTAAAAACAGCATTTTTCGCTCCTCAAGTTTTTGATTTGTTAAGGTCTTAGTTGCATGCTACAACTTAAAGCCAACTTGAAGTCAATGAGGAATAATATGGATATTGCAGAAGTGGTTAAAAAATCAGGATTGCCGACCTCAACGCTCAGATACTACGAACAGTTGGGGTTAATTCGCTCGATAGGAAGGAATGGATTGAGACGTCAATATTCACCAGAGGTACTCAATAAACTCAACATCATTAGTTTGGGGCGTATCGCTGGAATATCACTTAACGAAATGGCAGAAATGTTGAATCACTCAGAAGGTTCAAAACCATACATTGATCGTGACTTACTGGCGAAAAAGGCGCTTGAAATTGATGAGCAAATAACACGTTTGAAAGCGGTGCGAGACAGCCTAAACCATGTTGCCACCTGCCCTCATGAGTCACATATGGACTGTTCTTCATTTCAGAAGCTTATGAAGATCGTGAAGCGTTATGTCCCCAAAAAACAGAGATAAAGCACTCTACTTATTCTTGATGTAAAAGGAAGTAACTCGCGGTTGTGAGTTACTTCCTTTCATATTACTTAGCTTGCGCTTTTACGTACTTCTTCACTTTTTTCATCGCCATTTTTTGCTTTAGCGGTGAAAGATAATCAATGAACAAGTTACCAGATAAGTGGTCGATTTCGTGCTGCATCACAATCGCTAAGAACTCATCACTCTCGATTGTAATCGGGTTGCCATCACGGTCTAGTGCAGAAACAACAACTGATGTGTAACGCTCTACATCGGCATAGTATTCGGGAACAGATAGGCACCCTTCTTGACCAAGCGCTTTGTTTTCTCCGCTCACAACTTCTGGGTTGACTAAGATTAAAGGATCATTGCGTTCGTCAGAGATATCGATGACAACAACCGCCTCTTTTCTACCAACTTGGGTTGAAGCTAAACCGATGCCATTGCCCGTTGCATAAAGTGTTTCTAGCATATCGTCGATCAACGTTTGTATTGTCGATACGTCAGTAACTTTTTCTGCTTTTACTTTAAGTCTTGGGTCTGGAATGGAGAGAATTTCGAGGACTGCCATACTTACCTTTCGTTATCTGTAAATCGTAATTTCCGGCGAATTATACACACGTTTGGGCAGACATAAACAGGTTGAGTTTTCGTGGAAATACCGTTTCGTCTAAAACATTCGATTTTGCTAGAGACCAAAGAGGCACAAAGAAAGAGAAGACAATAACGCCAGCACGATATGGCTGGCGTCTTTTTTACGTATCTATCTTTGAGCGTTCGTTATTTGTGAGTTACGCACTCTTTTGCGCTTTTAGCAAAACCTTAATCGCCATTTTTTCACCACTCTTGAAAATAAAGTACCCGAGACAAACGGTTATTAACGTTAATACAACGATAATAATACTGAACCAGCCTAGTTCCGCTATCAGTTCAAATATAGAGATGCCCAAAAACATTAAGATGAGAGAAAACACCAATAAGCTCGATAAATTCCAAAGCAGCACTGAATACCATCTCGTTGTCGAAGGCATTATATTCCCTGTTTTATAGCCAAAATAATATCCTACACTCATCGCTGGTATTAACGTTCCAAGAAAGCCGATACCGTTCATTTCCATGCCAGAAATGTACTCAATAATAAATAGCAGTATGGCCAAACAAACTGATGCCAAACACAAAAGCGACGTTACAAAGAGCACCGAGGGAGCGTTGTTTTCTGTTGAGTAATTATTTTTCGATTCCACTTTCATTTCCTTCCATTTATTTGAATAAAATAAGCGTGTTAGATCATGCTTCCGCTTGGACAACCTAGAGAAACAACACCGCCATAACTCGTTGTGGGTGTAGCTACCATGACTAAATCAACAGGAAGAAACACAACGTCCGTTGCTAACGACAAAGGGATGTCAATCAATGAAAGTGGGTATAACGCGATGGAAGTAATATCAGATCTTAAATAGCAAGGTTGTCGTGCGACTGATAACGCGGTGCCTGAAAACGGCTTTCCGTATCCGCCACCAGCATGCGCATCTATAGACGAACACCCCACCATTAAAGATGCTGACACCACAAGAAATACAACTTGTAGCTTTTTAAATATATTTATTTTCATTTAACCTAGATTCCAACTAACTATTATTTTTTAAAACTAAACCCTCTCTCAAATTGTATATTCAATGAATTTACTCATATGGGCCTAGTGCAACCATGTTAATACGTTCTATGTATTAGAAACAATTCATTTATTTCCAATAGCACCCGTGAGTTCATGCGACGTGACTAGAATCGCACTTAATTTTTTATGCAAGCACCAAGTTAAGCTCAACCTATTCGCTTTCCCGTTGGAGTCGCGTACCTTTCATCTGATGTAAAAAAGCCACCAGAACCATTTGGCTCTGGCGACTTTTGTTTTTATCGAAAACTCGATTACTGCTGTAGCTTCGCTTTGGCTTCTACTACTTTGGAGAAGTCTAGGCCCAGCTCTTCCACTGCTTCTTTAATCAGTACAGGGTTTTGCATTACCTGCGCCATTAACGCTTGAAGCTGATCTTGTGGCAGACCTAGTTGGCTGATAGTTGCCATTGCAGCCAAAGGGTTTTGAGTTAACGCCTGAAATAGCTCGTTGATTTGCTCGTCGCTAATATTGTTTTCTTTCAACATCGCAAGAATCGGGTTCATCAAATTACCTTTAAATACTATGTAAAACAGACCCGCAGTTTACCATTGGGTTTTGTTAGTTTGCACGCAGACTTTAACCACCACACCACCATCGACCAAGTTATGGTCGAATATTGGTGAAGGTTGCGGTAGTGACTCCATCACTTTGCGACGAAAGCGCTTTTATATCCGCGTTAAAGTAATATGGATTAAGTGGCATTTTACTCTCGGCTGGTCGCGCGTAGTAAAGCTTGGCAGGCTGTTTTGCCATTTGTTGCGCGTACAAATACCCGACCAACGCATGTTCAAACTGGTGGTAACCATTCCCCCAATGGAACGCTTTGGTTGATTTAGGATTCAGACCAACACCTCCGTACTGATGATCCACCCACACGTCCATAAAGGTGGGTAACGTGTATTGCAACGTTTCTTTCATCGAACCATCGACAAGAGAAACCGTCATCGCCGCTTGATCGAGTTCTGTCCATTCCCAAGACGAGATATAGTGCTTGTGCGGTCTTGATTGCCAAGCAGGAATGCTCTCTTGCGTCCATTTACTCTGCCATTCTGGTGAGAAGAGCGCTTTGACTTGCTCAAAGTTTTGCTTGTATTGCGCTTGTTTAAGCGTGTGTTTCATTCCTTTGAAACCAAACTCTGTCCAATTGGAATTCTCCAACAACTGACCAGTGAGATACGTCATCCAATACGCTTTGATGGTGTGTCCAAAATCATTGTGTTTCGCATCTGGCATCATTACCGCTTTGTGATGTATCGCGCCATAAAAGCGCTGCTCTTTGTCGGAGTGGTAGTTATCCAGCATCACTTGCGTCAGCCATTGCAGATCTTGCTTCCACTTGGCTTGCGCTGGCTCTGGTAAAAGTGGCGCCGTTAACAACAGGTAGCCATTGATTTGGTCAAGTTGAGCGACTAACTCTTGCTGCTTCTCACTTTCTCCATCACCATCTTTCAAAACCCACGCCAAACCGCGATCATCGCTTCGTCGGTATTGTTTAAATATAAACGCTTGCTGGTCGATAAGTGCTTGTTCAACCTTTGGATCTTGCGTCAAGTAGTAGTACATCGCCAAGCCCACCAAGGCGTAAGCTTGGTCTTGAGAAGTTCGCTGTTGCCACTCCATCCCCGGTTTTCCACTACGCGTAAAGCTCACAAAGCCGCCGTTTTTATCATCTTGTAGATGATCAATCAGGTAATAAGCCCCTTTCTTGGCTAGCTCTAATGCTTGTTTGTCACCCGTAAGATGAAAAAACACGCCATAAGCGTAAGTTTGGCGCGATTTCATGCGTGTGTATTCGCGATCGAAGTGCGGGCTAATCCACCCTTTGTTTAATTCTTCACACGGCTTTTGTGGGTCGAGAATGACACCGTTATCACAACGAAATGTCGGAAAATTCCCCGCAGGTTGCCCATGCGCGCTTTCCATCATCCAATATGGGGCTAGGCCATTCGTCACATGGTTTAACCAATCATCCCCCGAAGGCAGCTCCACATCAGCAAAGCTGTTCATGCTCGTCGTTGCGAGCAATATGGTAAGATATTTAAAAGACATAATACTCAATTAAGTTATTGAATTTTATCCAGTATAAATAACTCCCTTTACGCATATTGTCGTCGTGGTCACAATAGCCTTACGCATTTGTTTGCATTATTCATCTGTCTGCCTTATTCGATGACTGAGTCGAGAATAAACGCCGCTCTGTCTTCGACTGACATTTTGGGCACTTCGATCAATTGATAACCAAACTTGTGATAAGCGTTGACCATCTGTTTATGCGTGGCGACCGCTTCAGAAAAATCTTGCTTTCGCTCTTCATCGTTGCTGAATATCGACGACCACGGTGGAAAAATGAACACTTGAGAATGATAACGAAGCGTCTGGCAATGCGTGATGAGCTCATGCGAGATTGGCAATTGTTCCAACTTGCTGTAGCCATATACGTCCACAATACTGCGATCAAAAAACACGTCCCCTTGGTGGGCATTGAAAGCGAGGTAATTGCTCACTTCTGCCTTCATCATTTCGTCTCGAAAGGCTTGTTTGTCATTCCAAGGTAATGCTGAACCGTGATTCGCAACCTGCCTTTGTATTACGTGACGACCTGTTTCTGGCGAGCAGATAAAGCCTTGTGTTTTTAGTTGTTCGATTACCGAGGTTTTTCCTGCACCGGGACCACCAGTGAATACGATGAGTTTGTTCAAAATCTTTTCCTTATTTTTTGTTTGAGTGAAGTAATGCGTGTACAGCCAAGAAAATTGGCATCATCTGGCGTTTGAAATTGGCATGGCATTTGGCACGCCAGCGTTAAGCGAGATCGGCAGTCGAAAGTTTTGGGATAGAAATGAGCAGTGAAAAATATTGATGAAATGAAAGCTTAAACGGCGTGTTCAGCGTTTATGAAAACGGAGGAATTTTGAGCGAATCAAACTTGCCCAAAATATTGGGTTGGGAAATGGAGAGATTGGATCATCAGGTTAACGCGTCAATTGGCTTTCTATATCAAGAAGATGGCACCTAAGCCTAAGAACGCAAAGAAACCGACGACATCGGTAACGGTTGTCAATACTACCGAGCCAGCCACGGCGGGGTCAATGTTAAACTTTTTCAACGTGAATGGTATCAGCGTACCCGATGCCGCAGCCGCCAGACTATTGAGAAAAATTGCGCAGCAGATAATAAGCGCCAATGGCCAAGAGTCAAACACCATGTAGACGACACCCGCGATGACTAATCCCATGATCAAGCCATTAATGGTGGCGATTTTTAATTCCTTATTCACCAATAGCTTCAAGTTACTTTGGTGCAAGTGGTTCAATGCGATACCCCGAATGGCCACCGCTAAGGTTTGGCTACCTGCGATGCCGCCCATACTCGCCACCACGGGCATTAAGATAGCAAGCGCTACAACTTGCTCGACCACATTATCAAAAATACCAATGATGGCAGAGGCAACAAAAGCGGTCAGCAAGTTAATCACCAACCAAAGTGCTCTTAGCCTTGTCGCCACAGTTAATGGTGTAAACAAATCCTCTTCGCTTCGTACGTTTTCTGCCACTACAGCTTGTAAGCTGAGTTCACGCAAAGTAATCGTGATGGTCGCCATCGACAAAACACCCATAATTTTGCCACCAGCCATGATAGGAAACCAATGCGCGCCACCATCAATCGAGACCTGTTTACTGACGCTTTGAATCGTTTGGATATCTTCCAGAATTGGCGTGACCACGGTCAAGTCTGTGAGTTTGGTATGGTTCTCATGCAGCAACAGGGTTTGAGGTTCTATCGTCCCAATAACGCCTCCGACATCGCGCACAATGATCAATCGCACCGGGCTTTGTCCACGTTTTAACAACTCGGTTTTGATGCCTCCTACGCTGTTTTTAGGATTTGCGACTAAAAAATACGGCTCGGCATATCTCCCCACTTTATTATCTTCATACGACAATGCTTGTTGAATGTGCGCGACCGACTCTTCACTTTGGTCGATAAGGTACTCATCCACAAATTCGGTCGGTAGAAAGTCTGCAAAGATGATCAGTTCCGAATCCGTGATGTACGCTAAGCGTTCATGTTGCAGCTCTTTGTTGAGTGATTGATGAATGTGCTTGGCGGTGTCGTATCTCAGCAAATTTAATACGGTCCAGTACTTCTCTGGCGGCACCGCTTCTATCACGCGTTTACGATAAGCAATGTTGACCGACTCCAAAATGTTCGCGATTTGCGCTTCCTGATAGTCTTTCAAAAAACTGAGGTCTTCGGTCGACTCTATCGCTTTAATGATCTCGGCAAGCAAATGAGGCACTTTGCGATTAATCTGTAATTGGCTGGAATCTATCATCATTGTCACCGATTTCCTTAGACATCACGTTAGTGTCAACACGATGTCTATTATCTAAAGGCATGAGATCCTGATGTTAAAATTCTAGGCAATGGCGCGCACAATTGCGGAATTTATATTTTGCTCGCAGAAACAGAACGTCTTTGCATAAGGGGATGGTATAAACTTTTAGTGTGCATTAGGCGCATTTGCCTCGTTTGATAATGGAGTAATCAATGGCACCAGTATTTTTTCTGACTCAGCAAGCCGCCTTACCAAGTCGTAAGGTGCTTCGTAAAGTGATTCAGTTTGCGACAGCGCTGGCTCAACCCATCGTGGTATTGGTGGAAGATCACCGCCGGAGTGAAGATCACGCGTTCGCGCATTTCCTTAGTTTCAACTCTGACCATATAGAAAAGAGACAAGCTGAGTTTGAAGCTTGGACATCAAAATTTAAAGACTTCGTTATCGAACTTTGTGAAGAAGAGGAAGTTGAAACGCCAACACTCTCTTATGAGCATTTCAAAGGGAGTCATTGGATTGTTCAAGTCGCGAAACGGCTTGTCGACGACACAGATTTACTGCTCGTGGGGCATTTTAACAAGCACGACATTCAAACCTTACTCACCGAGCTAGCAAAAAACGATTGTGATTTATTGCTATTAAGTGAGCGTTCATGGCCTTCTCACGCCAACATGCTTTGCGCGATAGATCCGCTTCATCGCGGAGATGCAAAGTCGGTCGTAGATAAAGCCATCGTATCGCGAGGCTCAAAGCTAGAAAAAACCTTGAGCGGAAAAATGACGTTAGTTTACTGCCGCTACGTTGCGCCTTATCTGTCTCGCTATCGTGCAGAGATTTTGAGCAACCAAAAAGCAGGCATTACGGACTTTATTACTGCGCAAAAGTTAACTCAAGTACCACTACTGCTGCCAGAAGGAAACCCTGAAACGGCGTTACCAAAAGCAGTTAAGCAATCACAAGCGGCAATTCTGATTATGGGCGCGTGTAAGCGAAGCATGTCATCCCAATTTTGGTCTGGCAGCACTGTAGACACGTTACTTGATCAACCTCCTTGTGACCTGCTGTTGGTCAATAGCACGAAGGATTGATCAGGCTTCCCCATTCCGCCGCATCTTAAATAATATCACGCGCAGTTATTGGCTCTTCATGGTCTCTAACTGCGCGGCTTCATGTTCCGCGTTCAAGGTTTGTTTCTGCTGCTTTTTAACCTCATCCCAACTGCGTCCCGACTCAATCGCAGATACACGCTGCTCGTATTTGGCGCAGGCTCTTTCGAGTACTTTCTCAGGAGCTATACCCTTTTCTCTTTCCAACGCTTTTAATACGTTAAGATAGTTCCACAACACATCGCCTAACTCGTCTTCCAAATGACAAAGGCGGTTCTCACGAATCTCTTCACGGACTTCATCGACTTCTTTGCCAATGGCCTCCAGATAAGTCTCTACGCCTTTAAACCAAGTGTTGGTTTGGTCATATTGAGATTTTCTCGTCGCAATTGCGTACAGCTCATCAAATTTCTTCATTATCTCTCCGTAGAACGAGTTTTTATTTACGCCTCTTTAGGACGAATAAACTTCCCTTTTGCCGTCACTCTAACTTCATTATTGACCAGTAATTGAGCCACCAGTTGATATATACCGCGGCGTTCACCTTCACAGTGTGCAGTAATCGAGACATGCTCATCTAGCTCAATAGGTGCATGGTAGCGCACATCCAACTGCGCGGTAAGGGCTTGAATGTCTCTAAATAACAAACAGTGCGTCATTGCACCATCGAGCAGCGAACTCGCAATGCCACCATGCAACAGGTCTGTGTAACCTTGATGACGAGGTAAAACGTGAAACTCTCCGACAACAGAACCATCGGCTAGACACTGGTAGTTCACAGCCAAAGAGTTCGGATTCGCATCGATGGAAGAACAAACCGCACATTGATAATGAGCTTCGTGAGTGGAATGAAAGTGACTATTTGCGGACATGTTAAGTACTCGGGTTGTAAAAAGGAGTAATTAGCATATGCCAATTATTAAAAAGAAATGGCGAGTAATCTTTGTTTGCACGTTGTAGGGCCAACAACCTCATTATCCATAACGTTAAATAATCATTTTCATAATTAACGATAATTTCCAGTTTATTTAGAGTGGCGATAAGGTTTGCATTGTGATTACGCAACGTTATGAAAGGCGACTTATGAAGTTTCTCCACACGATGATCCGTGTTGTTGACCTAGACAAATCTATCGAATTTTATACAAACGTTCTGGGAATGAGCGTTTTGGATCGTTTTGAAAACCAAGAATACCGTTACTCACTGGTGTTTGTTGGTAGCCCTGATCAACCAGATGGCGCGACCATCGAGCTAACTTATAACTGGGATGCCGGCAGTTACGACTTAGGTAACGCATTCGGACACATGGCGCTTGGGTGTGAAGACATTTACGCAGCTTGCGAACAAATCAAAGCGCTTGGTGGCAACGTCACTCGCGAACCCGGTCCAATGAAAGGAGGAGAAACGCACATCGCCTTCATTAAAGATCCCGACGGCTACCCAATCGAACTGATTCAAACTGAACAATAACGAGGTTTCCTATGACAGACGCATTATTTCAACCGATTCAACTTGGCTCTCTCTCATTAAAAAACCGCATCGTTATGCCTCCGATGACGCGCTCTCGAGCCTCTCAACCGGGTAATGTCGCCAACGACATGATGGCCATCTACTACGCTCAACGCGCCGAAGCGGGATTAATTGTTGCTGAAGGCACGCAAATTTCACCAATGGGTCAAGGCTACGCGTGGACACCGGGTATTTATAGCCCAGAGCAAATTGCTGGCTGGAAAAAAGTAACTGATGCAGTGCACGAGAAAGGCGGCGTTATCTTCGCGCAATTATGGCACGTTGGTCGTGTGACTCATCCTGACAACATCGGCGGCGAGCAACCTATTTCTTCTTCTGCGCTTAAAGCAGAAAACGTGAAAGTATTTATCGACAATGGCACAGACGAACCTGGCTTTGTCGACGTGGTTGAGCCGCGTGAAATGACCAAACAAGACATCAAGAATGTTATTGAAGAATACCGCCAAGCCGCATTAAACGCGATAAAAGCTGGGTTTGATGGTGTCGAACTTCATGCAGCAAATGGCTACTTGGTTAACCAGTTTATCGATTCTGAAGCGAACAACCGCACTGATGAATACGGCGGCTCAATTGAAAACCGTCTGCGTTTTCTTGGTGAAGTGGTCGAAGCGATGACGCAAGCCATTGGCGCAGAGCGTGTTGGTGTTCGCCTTGCACCATTCACTTCGTTAAACGGCACCGTTGATAGCACACCAGTCGACACCTACACCGCTGCTGCTGCGCTGCTTGATAAACTCAATGTGGTTTACATTCACTTTGCAGAAGTGGATTGGGACGACGCGCCAGACACTCCGCACGACTTTAAAACCGCAGTTCGTGAGGCGTATAAAGGCACACTGATCTATGCTGGTCGTTACAACGCAGAAAAGGCGCAACACGCGATTGAGAGTGGTTTAGCCGACATGATCGGTTTTGGTCGTCCGTTTGTTGCAAACCCAGACTTACCAAGCCGCATCAAGCATGGCTATCCACTGGCAGAACATGACCCTGCCACATTGTTCGGCGGCGGTGAAAAAGGCTTAGTGGACTACCCTGCTTATCACGCGGGTTAACTCATCTACGTAAAGCCGATTCGCAACTCGCGACAAACCAATAGCTAACCCAAAAGAACCTTGCTCTTCCCCCTGTAACGCCAAGATGCAGGGTTCTTTTTTAGGCTAAGCCACCAAGAATTAACGTCTTTGACAAGATGTACAACCTCGGCACGCAGAGCGCGTCGTTTTACTTAGTAAACTGCGTTGTACTTTACAGTAGGCGTTTTTCAGTGCGCGGCGGCCTGAAAACCAATCATCCGGTTTAGTGAGGATTAAGTAGCCATTAAATCTCTTAACCAACTCGGTTCGGTTGTTTTCGATAAATCGGCTATCAAACTCGATTTCGAAGTAATTCAACGCTTCTTCGATACAAGTAAAGCTGGCAATTTTTTCCTGAATCGTATTCTCTGTCATTGTTTCTTTAGCGTTATCATTTTCAATGAAGTCTAAGAGCCTCGCGCTTTACGTTCTTTGATTTAGCGCTTCTTAACATCACTCTTTCTGGGATTTCCATATTGAAATTCAATTTGGGAATTCGTTATTTCCCCCAGCCTTTTCATTTTGACAATCAATTTAAGGTGCTGATTTAAAGCAACATTATTTCTGGTTCATATTTTGCTCTACTTCGTTAAACGGAATGTTGGAGGGACACGATATGACTTACAGAGCGGAAGTGGACGGATTAAGGGCGATTGCTGTCACGTTGGTGATTTTGTTTCATGCAGGAGTTGAGCAGTTCGCTGGTGGCTTTATTGGCGTCGACGTATTTTTTGTTATCAGCGGCTATTTGATCACCACCATCGTGATTAACGATTTGGAAAACCAGAAGTTCAGCCTCGGTGATTTTTATGAGCGACGCATTCGCCGCATACTTCCCCTGCTACTGGTGGTGATTACCGTAAGCTATTTGATGTCTTGGTGGTTATTTTTGCCACAAGCGCACAAAGACGTTGGTCAGTTCGCAGTGTCTTCTATTCTTTCTTCATCCAACATTCTTCTGTATTTAAAAGGCCACAATTACTTCGGTTTAGAAGATCAAGCCAATCCGCTGTTTCACACTTGGAGCTTGGGCGTTGAAGAACAATACTACATTGTCATTCCTTTGCTACTCATGCTACTCGCTCGTGGCAAAAACGCGTTTTACCTGACTTTTTTCATCGCGGTATTTGCGCTGAGTTTGATGACTACTGTCTATGCGAGCAACGATCCTGATTTCGCCTTCTACATGATCTTCTCTCGTGCCTGGGAACTGGCAACCGGTTCATTACTCGCATTAGTAATGAGAAAAACCCAAGTTCAGTCCAACGATACGCTGGCAACCATTGGTATCGTTTTGATATTGGCCTCTGCACTTTTGTTTGAAAAATCGCAAGATGGCGCGGGTATCACTTTGCTGGTGCCGGTCATCGGTAGCGCGTTAGTGATTTTGTTTGCCTCTAAAGACAATGTCTGCGGTAAATTACTGAGCCTAAAATGGGTCGTGTTCGTCGGCTTAATCAGCTACAGCTTGTATTTGTGGCATATTCCGCTATTTGTGTTTTACCGCTACATGCTGGATGCAACTCAAGACGTCAATATCCCGATTTACATTGCCGCTCTTTTTATACTGTCTTACTTCACTTGGCGCTTTGTTGAAAAGCCGTTCCGCAGGCGAAAAGCCATGAGCATGCGCACTGTGTCTGTGGTTATTGCGGTTTTGACGTTGCCCTTGCTGACGTTCGGCATTATTGGTCATAAAAACGGTGGTTTTCCAGAAAGAAGCGCATTTTTCGAAGCCATGCGCGTTAATAACGGTTACGGTTTAGATTGCAACGGCAACACCGACGTTAACGATGTGTGCTCGTCTGCGCCGCAGCCCACCATCGCAGTGCTAGGCAATAGTCACAGCATGGTTTACGTAAAGCGTCTATCCGAAGTAACACCAACTGGCGTAGTGCAACTTACTCAAGATTCCTGTGCAGTCGGTTATGTCGACATCATCAAAGATGCTGGATCAATTTCTTGCCGACAGTTCTTCAAACAGGCAGTCGATACCATTTTGCGTACCCCTTCTATTCGTCGCGTCGTTATCTCTTCCAACTTCAATAAAGAGCTTTCACAAGCTGATTATGAGGCATCATTAACTGGATTGTTGAATGAACTGGAAGGGAAAGAAGTGGTCGTTTTCGGCCCAACCCCTTCCGCACCTTTTGCGGTAGGAGAATGCCTTTGGAAAGCGCGTTTGTTTGGCGAGACAGAAGAGTCCGCATGCGATTTCTCTCCCAAGCGACATCATCCAAAAAACGTGGCGAAGTTAGTGAACTACTTTGAGCAATTTGAGCACGTTGAGTTTGTCGACTTGACCGATGCCATTTGCAGAAATGGCGTATGTCGAATGAAAGTTGGTGCGAACAACGCCATGTATACCGATGACAGCCATTTATCTTACAAAGGTGCTGAGTTAGTGCTTGGGCATTACCACAACAGTACAAATGAAGCGCAACAGTTCACTTACGACCGGCAATAACCAAGAGAATAAACTTTTATGCTTCAGCGCTTATCTCAGGTAAGCGCTGAATATTTTAAAGCGAGAGAAAGCCAGCGTGTTTATTTGAAAATGCGTGGGTCAAACGCGAAATCGAGCTTTTCGGCTTTCTTGATGATCTCTTTCATTTTGGGATGATTTGGGTTCACCACGTAGTTTTTATCACGAGGTGAAATCGTTGAAGGCACTTGCAGTGCGGCAAACTCGGGATGAGGATCATTTAGAAACTGGTCACCAATGTACTGTGTAGACTCGCTCGCCGGTATTGCTCGCCACGTCACTGGGAGATCTTCCTCATCTAAGGTGGCGATGAGGTATTCTGGCATTTCAATACGATATAAATCGTACAGTTTGGTGATAGCTGGATCGTTATTTACGTGAACAAACACTTCCAACGAGCAAAGGGATTCCGATTCAGAGAAGTAGAGGGCTTCGGTTCCTTTTGAGTTCCATCGCCCTCCAAATAACTTTGCGCCAACGGGGCTAAATGGCGTGTCAGCGAATTTCTTTTGTGTGAGACGATAGAGCTTCATATTACGAGAACACCCCGTGCTCTAAACGGCCGATCAAATCTTTTACGATTTCAAAATCAACCGTAGTCGACACCATATCAAGTGGACGTTTTCCACCTAAGCCGTATACATTTTCTCTCATCCATTTTAACGCGCGTTCTTCGTCGTCAAACAACTCTGTTGCGAGTTTCAATAACATCGCTAATCGATAGATTGCATCACTCTCTTGAGTATTAAAACGCTCATCATTTTTAAGACGACGCTTAATTGTACTAACAGGAATCAGTGTCACATGTTGGAATTCACTTTGAGAAAGCTTTACTCGATCAACAATGTTCCGGTATACCTTGGGCTCAAAGCCTTTGTGAACCGCATCAATACGACCCGTTTCAGCATCTTCAATACCTAACATAAGCCAGAAATTGGCTTTATGAGATTGTTTCGGCTTAAAGCTTTTTAATGCTGCAGTTGCCATATCAAGCTCCTATGGTTCATATGGTCTAGTTATTATGGTTCAAATGAGCTCAACTTTCAATCAAAGTAAAAAGACAGGTAAAGAAAAAGGCGAGCTTTGCGCCCGCCTCTCTTACTTATTCATCAACTTTGTTTACGCATCTACCGATTTGCATCGTTTCACTTACTACAAGTCAAAACGGTCGGCGTTCATGACTTTCGTCCATGCAGCGATGAAGTCGTGGATGAATTTTTCCTGATTATCATCTTGCGCATACACTTCCGCGTACGAACGTAGAATCGAGTTTGAGCCAAAGACAAGATCCACACGGGTTGCCGTCCACTTCACAGCGTCGGTTTTACGATCACGGATTTCATATTGATTAGCACTCACTGGTTTCCACGTATATGCCATGTCAGTAAGGTTCACGAAGAAATCATTCGACAAAGTGCCTACTCGGTCAGTAAATACGCCCTCTTTTCCACCGCCGTAGTTACTGCCTAAAACGCGCATACCACCGATGAGTACCGTCATTTCTGGTGCTGTTAGCCCCATAAGCTGAGCACGATCTAATAAAAGCTCTTCTGGCTTAACCGCGTAGTCTTTCTTCAACCAATTTCGGAAACCGTCTGCAACAGGCTCAAGAACTTCGAATGATTCAACATCCGTCATCTCTTGGGTGGCATCACCTCGGCCTGGCGCGAATGGCACAGATACATCATGACCTGCGGCACGCGCAGCCAGTTCAATACCTACGTTACCAGCAAGCACGATAGCATCTGCAACACTACAGCCCTCTTCTGCTGCTATTTTTTCTAGCACAGCAAGAACACGACTTAGACGCTCTGGCTCGTTTCCTTGCCAATCTTTTTGCGGAGCCAAACGAATTCTCGCACCATTTGCGCCACCTCGGCGGTCAGAGCCACGGTATGTACGCGCACTATCCCACGCCGTACTTACTAGCTCACTAATGGATAGGCCACTTGCTTCGATTTTTGTTTTCACTAAATCGACATCGTAGTCTGTCTTACCTGCAGGCGTTGGATCTTGCCAAATAAGATCTTCGCTTGGCACATCAGGTCCGAAATAACATGATTTTGGTCCTAGATCGCGGTGTGTCAACTTAAACCAGGCACGAGCAAAGACGTCATCAAAGTACGCTGGGTCATTTTGGAACTTTTCTGCAATCTTGCGATATTCAGGGTCCATTTTGAGCGCCATATCGGCGTCAGTCATGATTGGATTGTAGCGCTTAGAGCCGTCTTCAACATCGACAGGCTTGTCTTCTTCTTCAATGTCGATTGGCTCCCACTGCCATGCACCTGCTGGGCTCTTCTTCAGTTCCCAATCGTACTTAAATAGTAGGTGGAAGTATCCGTAGTCCCATTGTGTAGGGTGTGTCGTCCAAGCACCTTCAATGCCGCTCGTTACCGTGTCACGGCCAATGCCACGTGTTTTGTGGTTAATCCAGCCAAGACCTTGTTCATGAACGTCTGCAGCTTCGGGCTCTGGACCAAGGTTTGCGGCATCACCATTACCATGACACTTACCGACCGTGTGACCACCCGCTGTGAGCGCGACAGTTTCTTCATCGTTCATTGCCATTCGCGCAAAGGTCACACGCATGTCATGTGCTGTTTTGAGAGGATCTGGGTTCCCGTCCACCCCTTCTGGGTTCACGTAGATCAGCCCCATCATTACTGCGGCAAGTGGATTTTCTAAATCTCGCTCACCAGAGTAGCGGCTGTTATCAGCGTCACTTGTGGCTAACCATTCTTGCTCGGAACCCCAGTAGGTGTCTTTTTCGGGATGCCAAATGTCTTCTCGCCCAAAGCCAAAACCAAAGGTCTTAAAGCCCATGGATTCATACGCCATGTTACCGGCAAGGACAATCAGATCGGCCCAACTTAATTTGTTGCCATATTTTTTCTTGATGGGCCATAAAAGGCGGCGAGCCTTATCGAGGTTTGCGTTATCTGGCCAAGAGTTGAGAGGAGCAAAACGCTGGTTGCCTGTCGCAGCGCCGCCACGTCCATCCGCGATACGATAACTACCCGCTGCGTGCCATGCCATTCGGATCATTAAACCGCCGTAATGTCCCCAGTCGGCAGGCCACCAGTCTTGGCTGTCAGTCATTAAGTCTTTTAAGTCTTTTTTAAGTGCTTCGACATCTAGCTTTTTCAGTTCTTCTTTGTAATTAAAGTCCTGCCCAAATGGGTTGGTTTTGGAGTCGTGTTGATGCAGGATGTCTAAGTTTAAGGCATTCGGCCACCAATCCATCACCGACTTATCTGTAGATGTTTGCCCACCATGCATAACTGGACATTTACCTACCGAACCGCCGTTTGTGTTGCTCATATAATGCTCCTTCGTATCGTGGTTGTGGTAACCACTCTTTGTTATTCAATAAATCGAATATCCACCTCAAACAGCGTAGTTCATACACTGAATTTTTAGTTAACGCCAAGTCAAAATTTCCATATCTCGGCTAATAAATAATTGTTATCAAACATGTACCTATATGCAGAAAATATGGATAGAGATCAGTTTAAGTCCATACCTGAATACTTAATCCCAGACAGCCTCGCCATGTTGTGATCCCAGGTCGCTAAATCATGATGACTAAATTCATTCAGAGCGTGATGACCACACGCCCTTGCCATGACTTGCATGAGCTCGACCGAGGATTCGAAGAAATTTTTCAGTTGCTGAGATGATTTTTCGATATCGAGACGCTGCCTCAAATCGGCATTTTGCGTTGCGATCCCCGCAGGGCAATTATTGGTGTTACAAATCCGGGCCGCGACGCAACCGATCGATTGCATCGCACTGTTTGCTATCGCCACTCCGTCTGCCCCAAGTGCCAACGCTTTGACAAAATCCGTAGGAACTCGCAACCCACCAGTGATGATTAATGTGACACGGTCACTTGCGCCTTTTTCATCTAAGTACTTACGCGCACGAGCTAACGCAGGAATAGTTGGCACGCTAATATGATCACGGAACATAGTTGGCGCCGCGCCCGTGCCACCACCGCGACCATCTAAGATGATGTAATCGGCACCCGCATCGAGCGCAAATTGTATGTCTTGCTCAATATGGTTTGCACTGAGTTTAAAGCCAATTGGAATGCCGCCAGTGATGCCACGGACTCTGTCAGCAAACTTTCTGAAATCGTGAGTAGTATGAAGGTCTTTAAATGTTGGCGGTGAGATTGCTGGTTGGCCTTCGGGGATACCTCTCACCTGAGAGATCTTACCCACATTTTTATTTGCTGGAAGATGACCACCCGTGCCTGTTTTGGCGCCCTGCCCACCTTTAAAATGAAAAGCCTGAACATTAAGAAGCTTAGATTCATCGTAGCCAAACTGAGCACTGGCAAGCTCATAGAAATACCGCGAATTTGCAGCTTGTTCTTCAGGTAACATCCCCCCTTCACCGGAGCAAATCCCAGTCCCTGCCAACTCAGCACCTTTTGCTAGCGCAATTTTCGCCTCTTCCGAAAGTGCGCCAAAACTCATGTCCGATACCAATAAAGGGATAGCAAGTTTGAGCGGCTTACGCGTGTTTGGCCCTACAATCAACTCAGTTGATACGGGAACGTCTTCCAACAACGGTTGTGTCGCCATTTGCGCCACCATGATTTGTATAGCATCCCAATGTGGTAGCAAATGCCTAGGAACCCCCATTGCAGCCATCGGACCATGATGACCGAGTTTAGAGAGCCCTTCTCTCGCTAATTGGTGGATAAACTCTAGGGTTGGTTCTTCTTGAGTAGCAGACGCAGTCGGTTTGTCACTTTTCTCTCGTTTTTTCTCAGGGCCTTCTTTGCCGACTTGCTCAGCAGAAAAACGCTTATGTGTTCCATCACAAAATGGGGCATTAGAGGTATGCTTGCACTGGCAGAGATACGCTTCTTCATCTTTTTCCGCAGTAAAGCTCATTGGCTTTAAGCCTGTTCCCGAATGCGACCCATCGCAATAAGGTTGATTTTTAGAACGTCCACATCGGCAAAAGTAATATTCTTGCCCTTCGGTTAGATTCACTTTAATCGGCTTATTATCTGCGATGATTGGCTTGCTCATGTTGCCCCCTGTTTATTATTGTTAACCACGCTTTCTCGCTGGCTTGCAATAAGCGTAGAACAGGAGCGGAAAGAGCGTCAGCGAAACCAGAGTAAAATACGCGATTGTCGCTTGCCTCACCTATACTCTTTATGGGTCTCATACACGTGGAGGCTATATGACGATTGCAACCCGATTAGATGAATATTTGACTGAGCATAACATTCACTTTCAAACCGTGAATCACAGCCACAGTCATAGCTCGCTACAAAGTGGTGTTGCCGCAGGTGTGCCTTTAATGAATATCGCAAAAGGCGTCATTCTTGAGGATCATGAAGGGCATCATATGATGGCAGTCTTACCTGCCAACAACAAAATCAGTTTGTCGAGATTAAACGATGAATTTAACGCTACTTTCCACTTGGTGAAAGAGCGTATGGTTTACCGACTCTTCACTGATTGTGAGCACGGCGCAATTCCACCGATTGGTAGTCCTTACCACATGTCGACCGTTTGTGATGAAAGATTAGCAAACTTGGAACATGTCTATCTTGAAGCCGGCGATCATGAAACTCTGATTAAGCTAGATAGAAAGGCATTTAAAGAGCTAATGAACGACTGCAAATACTTAAGATTCAGCAGTGAAGTTCTGCATTAAACTTCCAAAAATCTGTCGACATTTCGTGAAAAAGGCTCTTTCAAAAAGAGCCTTTCTTTCTCTATTGGCAGCGCGTGGTGGAAACTTCCCGACCTTAGGTAATCCGCAATTCAGAACACATAGAAACAAAAAACGCCCGTTTGAGCGGTTTTTTACAATCCAACCACTATCGAACAAAAATCTTTTGAATCGCTTTTATCGCCATAGCTCTGCGACGCATTAATGCCCCCGTCCTTGGTAGCCATTTCGGCGTGTGGAGTACGGTTTTCGCGTGGCTAAAGGTTCTGAATCCTTCCACTCCGTGATAATGACCACTGCCTGATTCACCAACGCCACCGAAAGGCGCATCCTCAGCGCCAACGTGTAATACCGTGTCGTTAATGCCGACGCCGCCACTGTGTGTGTTGCGTACAATATGTCTGATGGTCGATTTGTTGTCCGACATAACATACAGCGCAAGTGGTCGCTGGTGCTGATTAATGTAGTCAATCGCTTCATCTACCGCTTTGTAAGGCTTGATGGGTAGAAATGGCCCAAATATTTCCTCTTGCATGATGCGCATATCTGTCGACACGTCTGTGATCAAATGAGGATACAAAAGCCTTTCCTGTTGAGGTGACGCTTCAACAGTATGGATGCTTGCGCCCTGAGCTTTGGCGTCCTCAAGTAGCGCAGTCAAACGATCATACTGTCGTTGATTAATAATATGGGTCAGCTTTTGATTCTTGTTGGATTTCAAATAGAGTTTTTCAAAACGTTTTAAGAACAGCGTGATGAACTCTTCGACGCGTTCTTGTGGTACAAACGCGTAATCAGGCGCGACACAAATCTGACCGGCATTGATGCATTTACCAAACAAAATCGCATCAACGGTTTTCTTCATATCTGCATCTTCTGCAATGATCACCGGAGATTTTCCACCCAGTTCTAACGTCACTGGAGTCAGGTTTTCAGCCGCTGCTTTTGCCACAGCGCGACCAACATTTGTCGAGCCAGTAAACAAAAGATGATCGAATGGCAGTTGGCTGAATGATCGTGCAACGTCCGCTTCACCTTCAAATACTTCGACATATTCAGACAACTCGCGACAAATATTGACGATGACTTTATTGGTTTTGGGCGTAAATTCGCTGAGCTTCATCATCACACGGTTACCTGCTGCCAAAGCAGTAACTAAAGGCGCAAGGCTCAAAATGACAGGAAAATTCCACGGCGAAATGATCCCGACCACGCCGAGTGGCTGATACTGAACAGTCACTTTCGACGGAGCAAGCAACAGACCGGATTCACGCTTACTTGGTTTGCACCACTTTTTTAGCTGCTTGATGGTGTAATTGATGTGCGAGACCGTCGGCAAAACGTCGGTCATGGCGGTATCAAATTCGGAACGATAACCAAAATCGTCACTCAGCGCTTCCACCAATGCTTGTTTATTCGCAATCAGAGCTTGTTTTAGCAAGACAAGGCGCTGCTTACGCTCATCCAAACTAGGATAAGGTTCGGCGGCATACGCCGCTTTTAAGCGATCAAGGCTTTGTTGTAACAGGTTGTCCACTTCAACCTCTGCGATTGCGTTCATGATGCTTCTCCTAACCTAGTTTCAACCAATGACGCTCCAAATTAACACGAGCGCAACAATGTTACTATTGTAGCGCTCGCGAAATTAGAGTTCGAACTCTGATTAAAATATCAGTGGGTTTGGAGCTAAGTCAGACGCAACTCATAAATGCCGAGCCGTTGAGAGCGGTCAAGCGTCTCGAACTCGTGATCAATGTATTCTTTTAATGTAGCACCAGCACGCTCAGCAATATTGATGCTGGCAATGTTGTCTTCCATACAGTGGAATTGGATGAATTGCGCGTGCCCTTTCTGCTTCAAAAAAGGAATCAACACCGCGAGTACTTGGTCGATCACTCGGTGTCCTCGCCCATTGTTGGCAAGCCAATAGCCAATCTCAGTGACGCGTGTGTGCGAATCCACACCTTTAATGCCAATAACACCCGAAAACTGCTCATCAAAATAAATCGCGCACCAGTGGGCATCTAACGCTTTGCTGTTCACGCGCTGAGAGATGTAGTTCACTGCTTCTCTGCGGTTGGTCACAAAGTCCGTCCAAGGCAAATAGCCAGAGAGGCTGTTTCGATACGTGTTCACCACTTCCAGTAAAACGGTCGCGTGTTTGGTGGTAAGAGGCTCAATTGAGACCCTGTCTGAAACAGAAAAACTGGCCTGCATGCTATTTCCTTGATACGCCTTTTGGCACATGACCTCATCCATCCACATTATCCCTTTTTCAGTAAACACTACTCACAAATCCTACCGCCTCATTGCGTTGAGAACAAACTTCCATATTCGTTATTTCAAACGTGCTTAAAAGGATGGTTATCTCGTCTAGTCTGTTTGTTCAATCAACGTAAATGGCGTCAACGATTCCACATCCACGTAATGCCTCCACACATGTTCGTAAAGGTGGTGCTGATTTGCAAACGGGGCTAGTCGCTTTGCTTCTTCAAGCGTACACCAACAATACTCTGTGTGTTCTTCGTTAAGTACAACCGATTGGTTAGGTGGACAAAGTAATACGAAGCATGGAATAACCATGATGCGGTTATTTTTTGCTTCGTAGAACTGTTCTAGAAAGTCTGCAGTATGTAACTCAACATCGTCAATTTGCGTCTCCTCTTTCAGTTCTCTGAGAATAGTTTGCCATCCGGTTTCACCGGCCTCTACACCACCAGCAACATGGCACCAATAACCACCTTTAACACGTTTGAGCAACAGCATTTTATCGACGCCATCAATTTTAGAAATGACAACGCCAGAAGTATGCGTTGCTTGTACTGGGATCATGTATGCTCCTTAAATATCTAGATATTTCCTAGATGCGCTCCATGCGCGAATGAAAGATAGGGTTGCTTGAGAACCCATAGTCTACTGCTTATTCTCACTCTCGGCAGATGTGTTTGAATATCACGGATCATTTTGTGAGCTGAGTATGCTAAAGTGCGATCTGTCGCAACAAATGAGCAGTAAAATGTCTAATTCATTCAACACTCTGGTTCCCATTGGTGTGCGCTTTATGGTGCTCTCCGCATTCGGTTTCGCGCTAATGTCTGCCACAGTAAAGCATGTCAGTCTTCATGGTATCCCTGTATTTGAGATTGTTGCAGCGAGGGCACTCGTCTCACTTGTTATCAGCTATTTAGATGTTAAGCGAAAACGAATTTCTGTATGGGGCAATAATAAGCCATTACTGTTTGCGCGTGGCGCAGTGGGCACCATGGCATTGATGTGCGTATATTATTCGGTGACTACCTTACCTTTGGCAGAAGCGACCATATTCCAATACATTCACCCAGTATTTACTGCGCTCCTAGCCGTCTTTTTCTTGAAGGAACGCATTCAACCATCGACGTTCCTTTGTATTGCCTTGTGCTTACTCGGCATCTATATAATGGTAAGTCCAGAAACAGGACAAGAAGCAGAGCGCACTTTACCTATGTTTAGCGTAATGATTGCAATCTTGGGCGCATTTGGTAGCTCAATTGCTTATGTCATTGTTAGAAAACTTAGCCAAACTGAAGATAGTTCAGTGATCATTTTCTATTTCCCTCTGGTTGCTCTGCCCGCTTCACTCTTACTGATTGGCGATGATTTTGTTATGCCCGACCTGTATCTGACTTTCATGTTGGTTTTGGTTGGTGTATTCACCCAAGTTGGGCAATTGGGATTAACCAAAGCAATGCAAACTCAGCAAGCGGGCAAAGCGTCTGCTTACTCGTATATTCAGATCGTATTTTCTGTGTTGTTAGGCATCATTTTCTTCGGCGAAATCCCGCTCATCTGGACGTACATCGGTGGTGCACTAATTGTAGCGGGCGCACTCATTAACGTATTTGGCCACCATTTGCGATTGCCATTCGTTAAGCGCAGCGCTTAACCCTTCAGCCCCAAAGCGAGATAACACTAAAACGTAAAAAGCCAGAGTCGACTCTGGCTTTCTTTTTATGTTTAACCTGACGTTAAGCGGATAATTTTAATCCAGCGATACCGGCAACAATAAGCAGTAAACTCAGCAATTTTATCAGCGTCGCGGGCTCGTTAAATATGTAGATACTGACGATTGCCGTTCCAATCGCACCTATACCTACCCAAACGCCGTAAGCGATACCGAGTGGTAGCGTCCTTAATGCAATTCCAAGTAACCAAAAGCTCAACACCATAAACGTAACGGTAAAGACAGATGCCGCCAATTTGGTAAAACCTTGTGAGTATTTTAGTCCGACAGCCCATGCCACTTCGCATAAGCCAGCAATGAAGAGAATTCCCCAAGCCATGTCATATTTCCCAACGAGATAGGGTCGTCCCCGAGAAAAGATAGAGCGGTGAGGTCGTCCTCACTTCTTTGTGACTTGCTATTATATACAGAAAATTGAACGTAAAAAAATAAGGCCCTGATATTTCAGGGCCTCTTTACATAAAAATCGCTAGGGCTTAGCGATGATGAATACGGTACCATCCGTCAACGTAAAGCTAACCTCACTGGTTTTCTTTCCGATACCGGATAAACTGCACTCGTTATCGTTATCACACGGCGTATTTGAAATAACATTCCACACGCCATTCATCAAGCCAGAACCAGTAATAATCGCCGTCCATGTTTTACCATTGTTGATTGATTGTGTAGTAACTTCATCAGATGGTGGTGGCGCTTCTTGTCCTACATAACTTGCTTCCACGTTCAAGTTACTGTAACTGCTGTAAGCGTACACGCCAATGTGCCACGTTCCTTCATTCGGAGAAGTAATACTACATGATTCATTACTGTTGCTACTGTATGAGCGACAATCGTAGCTGGTTAAACTTGGTTCACTTCCCAGCTTAACGTAAAGATCCGCATCGCCGTTTGCTCCCGATGTGGTAACAGTAAAATCTGAACTGTTGGTAGGCACATCAATCGTAAAACAATGCCACTCACCAGTAGATGAAGAGTCTATGTTGCTGGAAACACCATTGTTTAGGGCGATAGCCTCACACGTGCTAGATGGTGGCTCGACGACTCCGCCATCAACTGAAACACCGACCTGAGAAAAAGCGTCGGCTACATCATTCGCCGCCACGTTTAAGCTTTGGGCGGCCGCCAATACACCCGCAGCTGCAGAGTCAAACGTTTCGCTTGGCGTCCAGTAGTTCTGGTTAGCGTACGCAAAAACCTCGAACGCCTGTCGCGTTCCCCAATTGTACTCAACCGCCAATAGATAAAACGCTTTGTTAAATACACCACTTGAATAATGCACATCCATGCCACTCACATACTGAGACGCGTGATCAATTGAACGACCATCAAGGGGCGGATTATCCATGTAGCGCAGCGCCGCATTGGCAGCCTTTCTAATATCGTACCCAACTTTCCAATCGTTAGAACCACGTGAATAGAATTCAGCCGCCTCACCTGCCATATCTGAGAAAGCCTCATTGATTCCGCCAGATTGCTCTGAATAAATCAGATCAGAGTTTTGTTCTGTAAATCCATGGCTAACCTCGTGCGCTGAGACATCTAAACTCACTAAAGGATAGAAATAACTCGCACCGTCGCCAAAAGTCATACTCGAGCCATTCCAAAAGGCGTTTTCATAGCGTTTGCGGTAATGCACTCGCATTTGAAGCTGAAACGTTAAGGGAGCGGTATTCAGCCAATCTTTGTACATGTCGTATACCACTTTGCCAAAGTAATGCGCATCGTTTAACGGGCTGTACGCTCCATTAATTTCTTTAACACTATTGGTTGGACAAACGAACGTATGTGTATTGCCAGACGTCCTACCATTCAAGTTGATGGTTTTGACCACGCCAGGAATGTCCATCAAACACGTATCACCGGATTGCTGGACTAATAGAGACTCAAAGTCCACACCATAATGATAACGACCAATTTTTTGGTTTCCTCCCGGACCATTCGCTTCTACGTGCGCTAACCCTTCATATTGCAGCAAAATGTTTCCTGTTTTAGCATCAACAAGAAAGGTGGGACGCGTAGGCTTACCACCATGCTCATTATCAGCAAAAAACTGGACAATATAAGCTAAGTGCGCCACGTCACTTTTATCGACATAAATACGCAAACCTTGGCGCTGATTATCTATTTGGTATCCGTTTTCACGGTACGGCTTTTGCGTTGAAGACATTACTTGAGAAAGCGACAATCTAGGCACCATGTCATTGATATCTCGGGCAATATCCTTTACGAGAGTACCGTTGATATGCTTGATTTGGCCCTGTTTATCACGATGTACGACAATTTGCTTGCCCCAAATCGGGACGCCTTTAAACATCTGCTGATAACGACTATGCGTACCGCCGTTTTTACCTTTGTTGGTTTTCAGCTTTTGTACACGATTTCCATTTTGTA
The DNA here is from genome assembly GCF_003123985.1 of Vibrio sp. T9. Lineage (NCBI taxonomy): Bacteria > Pseudomonadati > Pseudomonadota > Gammaproteobacteria > Vibrionales > Vibrionaceae > Vibrio > Vibrio sp. T9. The sequence continues at coordinate 230,942 of NZ_NIGY01000008.1, read as the reverse complement.
AACCTAACACACGATCTATATTTTGTGTGGCTGCAAGGTTGCGTTTTTCTAAAGCAACAACAAGACCATGGTTTTGCTCTAGCCGTTCGGACTGAGCGGCGGATAAAGATGTTGAAAAAAGAAGTGGTGAAGCAAGCATTGCCGTGACAAATAACCTGCTCTGGTAGTTTGATACTGAACCCATCGGTTAGCCCCCTATTTTGCATCAATAGCAAAGCCAAACTGACCAGTTCTATTTGTTTGTTTCTCACCCAAAAGTGAAGTCAAACTTATCGTAATTATCCCGCTCATTGATTTTAGCACACACAATCATACAGCTTATGTTTTAGTGCCATTTCATCTATTAAAAACGACACCGTTTTTTAACAATTTGCATATAACCTTTTGGTGTTGAAAGTGTTGCGTTTATTGCACAAATCACACAAAAACTAATTGAACATGTAAATATGAAAACGTTTGTGTGATTGATATCGCTTAAAACAATTACTGATGACTTTAATATTCAGCCGAATCAATTATAAGGTATGACGTACCCATGAAAACAATCAAAACCTCTATCGCTCTCCTTGTTGGCGCCGCTCTATTATCTGGATGTAATGACGACACTGAATACGTCAATGTTCAGCCTAAAGAAGTAAAAATAGCGACTTACAACCTCTCTTTTGACCGTGCAACTTTTGAAGCTTTAGTGAGTGAAATGCAAATTGAACCAGCGCAGCAAACTGTATTGGTTACTGCCTATTTAGACGGTTCTATCGCCGCTGAAGACAAAACCACTGCGGAAAAAGTCATTCAAATTCGAAACGTTGCTGCGATTATTCAGAAGAATCGCCCTGACGTTCTAATGATGGCGGAATACAACAACGACGGAACAGGCGAAAACAAAGCAGCCCTTGAAGGCTTCCAGAAGAACTACCTGTCTGTCGCGCAAAGCATCAATGGTGCAGGCGGTGAAGCGAACCTTGAACCTATCGAATATCCTTACGCGGAGTCTTACTCTACCAACACAGGTTTGCTAAGCGAGTTTGACCTCGACAACAATGGAACAGCAGGTCAAATGCCGGGCGATGCATGGGGCTTTGGCATGTACCACGGTCAATATGCCTTTGCCCTAATGTCTAAATACAAGATTGATACGGCAAATACGCGTACGTTCCAAGCGTTTAAATGGAAAGATATGGAAGGTGCGAAGATTCCAACCATTACTATCTGTGACGGCTCACAAAAGATTCCAGATGGCATGAAGTGTGGTGATGAGTGGTACTCTGCAGAAGAATGGGATCAAGTACGCCTATCTTCTAAAAACCACGTAGATGCACCAATTATCATTCCGACTCGCAATGGCGAGGAAGTTGTGCATCTACTGATGTCGCACCCTACTCCACCAGTATTCGATCCAGGTAAAAACAAAGCGCAAAACGCAGCCGAAGTAGAGTTCTGGCATCACTACATTCAAGGTAAAGAGTATTTCTACGACGATGCAGGTAAGAAAGGCGGCTTATCGAGCGGGGCTAAATTCGTAATGATGGGCGATCAAAACCTTGATCCCGTGGCCGGTGACGGTATTAGCTCTGTAATGCAAGAACTGCATAATGATCCATTGGTTAACCAAACCGTGATGAATGGCGAGCTTTATCCGACAAGCTTTGGGGCAGCCGAACACGCTGTTGACCGCAGCTCCACTCACCCATATCCAAATCGCATCACTTCGACGTTTGGCTTGGGTGTAGATTATGCCTTGCCTTCTGCAAACCTAAATGTGGTGGACTCTGGCGTATACTGGTCAGCTTCTTATGAAGAAGGTCGTAAGCTATTTAACGATGCGCGTATTGGTAAGTATGGTGATGGCAAAGATGTGTCTTCCGACCATCGCATGATCTGGATTAAAGCACAGTTCTAAACTGAGTCATTTAAATAAAAAAAAGCCAACCACAAGGATTCGTGATTGGCTGTATATATTTGTGAACAAAGTGGTTCACTAACAACGTCAGTTGGCTAGGTGACCCTCGGCTTAGAAAGGGTCACTCATACTAAAGCATGAGGCGTGCCAACTTTGTAGCGCACAAAAACAGGTTGTTATTTAATCACTTTCATTAAAACTTCACCAATAGCCACTGTTTGCTCACGCAATGAATTGCAATTTGCAAATTATTGTTGGCATTTCGCAATAAACCCTACCATTAACTTTTGTTCTATGGCTTCCTAGCCAAATCACGTGCGAGGATTAATGCGAGTCCGAATACTTGCAAGAAGAGCCCGATATTCTTGTACCAAGCGATCTTTTCATCTTGCTTTACCATTAGCTCATTGAGCTCTACATTCTCAATGTAATAGTCATCAATGCGATCTCTATACGAAGCTTGTGCTTGGTTTATCTTTGACATTAGCTGAGGGAGTTTATCTATTTGTATTTCATCCGATTCGTGATGAGTCCAAGAGGATAAGTGCCCTTCCAATATCTGTTCTATCTCCGAAGGTATCGCTGCGCTCTGACCTATGTGCAAGTGAAGCAGCAACGCCTCTCTTTTTCTTTCTAGAGTTTCAACGCTATTCCACGCGAGTTGGATGGAATACAAGTTTTCCGCCTTTTGCTCTGCGAGTTGCGAATACTGTTTGCCAAGACTATCAAGGACCAAGCTAGTAAGAACGATCGCGCCAATATTCAGTACTAACCCAATCAGAACGAGTACCCATGGCGGCGGGATATAGCTACGAAGACTTACCATAACTTATCGTACGGAAGATAAATCATATTCAACACAACCAGCGAAAGTATCACTAGGAATGTCACCTGCATGCCCCTAACACGCCTTTTTAAGTCCTCTTTCAATATACCTCGAGCATGGATAATTCGACCGATCACGAAAATAATGCCTGTGAGATGTATCCAGGTTGGGTAAGCACTATTGGATTCTAATAGTGCCATTAGAATCAGAGTAATGGGGATATATTCTGTCGCGTTACTCTGTGCACTACGAGCGATTTGGAGAGCCTCTACTCCTCCGTCAGCATAAGCAACCTGATTTAAGCGACGCTGCTTAATCACTTGAACGGCCAACCAAATAATCAGTATTGCAAGAATGCTAGCGTATAGAGCTGTGATCATATGTCGTCCTTTTTAATCCGGTTTTCATTATATAGCGTGTTACTTGGCTATAAATATAGCGGTATCCTAATGATAATGCGTCAGTTAACCTCAAATTATGCTTTGACTCGAATATAAGAAAACGAGTAAGAGAATACCTTATGGAACTAAAAACGCCCTCGAATAGAGGGCGTGAGAGTGAAATCGTGAATATTCAAGAATGGTGCACTATAAAGGATGATTGGCCAACTTTTTACGCTTATGCCCTTTGACAATACTTTCAAAGATTGTAAATAACAGCCCCACCCAAATAAAGGCAAAAGTCACTGCTTTAACTTCATCAAACAGTTCACCGAAAAACATCACAGCCAAAACAAATTGCAAGCTTGGTTCAATATATTGCATTAAACCAACTGTCGATAAGTTTGTTATACGTATCGCGATAGAATAAAAAATCAGTGGTAAAAGCGTGATCGGTGCGCTGCCAAAGTACAAAAGCAATGTTGTGATATCTACGCCTGAAGCCAACTCACCCACTGTCCATTGTTTGTAAAACAAATACGCCACGGCAACTGGAGTCAATAGCAGGGCCTCAACAAACAAGGTGGTGCTCCAGTCGTATGCTATCTTCTTCTTGTACAAGCCATACAAAGCAAAGAACAACCCCATCGTTAGTGCGATAACAGGCAACTGGCCATAATGAATCACTTGATACATCACACCAATTGTTGCTAGCACAATTGCGATGAGTTTACCTTTTGAAAGCTTATCTCCAAGAATAAACACGCCTAGCGCCACTGACACTAACGGTCCAATAAAAAAGCCTAAGCTTGCATCAATGACTCGATGGTGAGTCAAAGCCCAAGTGAACGCACTCCATGAAATACACATCAAACTGCTCGCGACAAACGTGTACCACAAAGATTTTTTGTCACACCAGATTTCTTTCCAATTCGGTCCTCGACGGGTTATACCAAGCACAATTAAAAAACCGACCGGAACTGAGCCGATGATTCGCCATGCCAGCAACTCATCCATTGAAGCATTCGGTAAATAACGATAATAAATGGGTAGCAGCCCCCAAATTACAAAGGAGAATGCTGCCATAAAAGTGCCATAACGAGTGTTATTCATAAAACTATCGCTCATCTAAACGAATAAGTCAGCGCAAACAAATCGCGCTATGCATAATAAAAGGAACGCGATATCCCTGTGAGTTTAAGATGCTGAGGGCATTATTGGTTCAACGCTTGTACTACTGCTGTAAACCCACTCACAAAACACAACATAAGTGCTCCAAACCGAATTTTTTCTTTTGGTAACGATTGGGTGGTTTTCATCGCGAGCCAATACCCAAGTGCTGCCGCAGGTAATAGCGGAATAGTAATCACCAAATGGTGTAATGTGAAGAAACCAGCGGGAATTTGAACAACGAGCGAAATGATGGAACTGAAAACAAAAAATGCCGACAGGTTACCACGTAACTGATTCGCTTCTTGATGTTGCAACAACAACGCCATCGGTGGGCCTCCAATCGCCGAACTGGTACCAAACAATCCAGAAAAGAATCCTGCTAATGTCATACGCGATGGTGTGGGTTCAACCCGAAACGGTAAAACACTCACCACAACCGCGAATAACACCAAAAAACCAATCCAAAGTGTAAGGGCTTGAGTCGAGACAAAAAACAGTAGCAAGCCGCCAGCGACCGATCCGGGCACACGCCCAATCAATGCCATTTTTAAACCGCCGATTTCAACACTACTGCGGTGCTTCATCGCATTCATCAACGAAATAAATAACGCGACTAAACAGATTGGTGCAGGCACATACTCCGGCGCCCAAAGAATCAGTAAAGGTGCGGCAACAATTGCCAAGCCAAAGCCTATTGCGGTTTGTACATAAGAGCCAAGAAATATTAGCCCTATCGCAAGCAAGTTTATCGAATCGAATTCCATTTAGATTATTCTTATATTTGAAAGCCAAACACGAAACCAAAGCACATTCGCACGATGAATGCGTCGAGTGTGTTGTGATATGAATCTCGCGTAGCATTCATCAAAGTGAACAAAAAGACAATCCATTTGTGCGGTTTGCCGTCACTTCTTTTCGTCTTTCATTCAGCCGATGTACACGTATGCTTATATCTAGGCGAATTCATGCTCGACTGTTCATGCAGCATTTCTTCCACGGAATTAATGACTGCTCAAAAACGGCCGCATTAGATCTTTGAATCCTCCTCCCGCTCTATATAGGCGTAACCGATTCTCACTACGTCGGTATAGCACTTTATGACTCATCGCTTTATACTATTGATTATTTTGTCATTACCGTACTTATTTACACAACAACAAGTGTACGGTCAGTGTTACTTTTTCTACCTTTAACTTGCTGTGAAAATAATATGAGAAAACAAACCGGATTTACTCTAATAGAGTTAGTCGTAGTTATTGTCGTGCTCGGCATTCTTGCTGTCACTGCCGCACCACGCTTTTTAAACCTTCAAAGTGATGCGCGTGAAGCGCGTTTAGAAGGCATGAAGGGCGCGATTGCATCAGCGCTCGGTGTCGGTTATGGGAAAATGGCGATTGCAGGGTTGGAACACTATCCATATATATCAAACAAACACACAGACGCAGGTTCAGGTAAAGGCCCTGAAAATTTGCCTTTCTCAGGCTGTGAGTTGAATGGCTCTCTTAGCTGTACATTTAGGTACGGTTACCCAGATGCAGATGAAACAAGCTTAGCTATATTAGTCTCAGAACTTGAGAATCAGTATGGAGATAGTGACTGGAAAATTGTTCAAACTAATAACATTAAAGTAGTTATTTCAGCAAGAGATGATAAAAATAGCAGTTTAACTCAATGTGGGATTTTATATGGACCACCGCAGGGTCCAAACGAAAATTACACCTTGGAAATTCTTCCATGCTCACAATAAAATAAGGCTGCCCATCGGCAGCCTTATTTTTAATCTTACCGGGTTTGTTTACGCAAAGTTAAACACGTATTTATCCATCATATTCACCATACGGCCAATCTCTGGCTTGGTAATCGTATCATTTGCGCCAAGAGACAGTGCTTTCGCTCGGTTATCCTCACTCATCAATGATGAGAACATAATGATCGGCATTTCATGAAACGCTTCAGTATCGCGTAGTCTCTTCACTAAGTGCATACCATCCATTCGAGGCATTTCTACGTCCGTAACCACCGCATCTAACAGCTCTTTAACTGGCAAGTTTTCTTCTTTCGCGACCTCGATTAAGCTCATTAATTTCTCATGAGCCTCACCACCGTCTTTACAAGTGATCACATTGTAACCTGAAGAAGCTAATGTATCTTGAATCAAAGAGCGAATAAATGCTGAGTCATCCACCACCATGATCGTTTTAGCATTACGCTTACCCACCATTCTCTGGTTTAGATCTACCGACTTATCCCCTTTCACATCGTATTTTTCCATACTCAGCTCTGGGTTAATATCCGCGATGATTTTTTCAAAGTCGAGAATCATGATCAGGTTGCCTTCTTTGCGGACAACTGCCACTACACAATCTTGTTCGCCCGCTTCCAAAAACTGACTTGGTGATTCCACATCATTCCAAGAGATACGATGAATACGTGAAATACTATCAATCAGAAAGCCATTGGTCATTTTGTTGAAATCAGTAACGATAACAAACTTACGCTCTAGGTCCTGGCGTGTTGGTACACCTAACCAACCAGCTAAATCAACTAAAGGCGTCAATACATCTCTGGACGAAAACACCCCGATCATGTGAGGTTGTGCGTTTGGATAATCGGTTGTCTCTGGTACGCGAATCACTTCTCGTACTTTCGCAACGTTGATGCCGTAATAACAAGTTTTTGTGCTGCCATCCGGCAATGTTTTTTCTAAATGAAACTCGATGATTTCAAGCTCATTGGTACCACTTTCTGTCAAAATGGTGCTAGTTACGTTACTCATAAAGCCAATTATCCAACCAAAATACGCATCAGAAAAAGTTTGATGCAAACGCCATGAGAAGCCATTCTCAGGCTAAAAATCCAAGCATCCTTTTTAGTTGTTACAACAAAATTTGTAAACCACCAAAAGGACGGCCAACGCACATTTCCATATCAAACTGTGAAAAAATGTCTCATTTTTGAACAGGATAACATGAGTTAACTTAGTGCGACCTTACCTTCCCACTTTTAGCGGCCATTTCGATGAAAAGTTTAGGGTTAATATTGATGTTTTTCGTTGGCCTATCACTATACCCACACATATGAAATCCCTCGTGTATTGGCGTATTCGACAGTATCTTATTCAATTGTGCTCAGTGAATTTCAATTATAGAAAATGTCATTTTCCTTTCCATCAGAAAGGTTTTTCCTACAATCCCTCTTAATACAATCATATTGCGTTGGGCGGTATGACAGTTCGGATAGTAGTGAGGCTCCATTTGAATAATGTTCTTATCATTGATGACCAACCACTTTACAGCGAAGCACTGACTTCTCTTGTTGAGAGCGTAATCAACACAGCCGAAGTCATTCAGTCGAAAGACAGCGCAGAAGTAATGGACTTAGTTCGAAATACAAAAATTGATTTTATTATTCTAGACGTTGTCCTTGGTGATCGAGATGGTATGCGTTTGGCGAAGAATATTTTAGCAACGGGCTATCAAGGTAAATTACTTTTCATTTCTTCACGCGACTATTCCAGCCTTTCTAAAGCGGCTTACGAGATGGGAGCTCATGGTTTCTTGAATAAAAACGAGACAAAAGAAGCTATTGCTGACGCGATTGTGAGTGTCTCACGTGGGTACTCTATGTTTAAGTCTACTCACGCTCCTTCTACTGGTGATGTCACGCTATCCAATCGCGAAGCCATGGTGTTCCACTACTTAGCTCAGGGCTATTCAAATAAACGTATTTCAGAACAACTATCGCTCAGCGCTAAAACCATCAGCACTTACAAAACTCGTATTTTGAAAAAATACCATGCAGATTCATTGATTGAATTACTGCATACGATCCCAAGCGCTGAAAACATTCAATGCGATCGTTAGTTCTTCATATATTTTGCAATGGCATCGGTTAATATCTGATGCATTGCGTCGTGACGATGGCTTTGCTTCATCTGAAGTACAACCTTTGGCCAGCCGTTGGGGTAATAAGATTCAGGAATACGAATAAAACGGTATCCTTCGATTGGCGCCTGATACTCCAGAAAAACCGTCGCCGCCTTTTTTTGTTTGAGCAGCTTTAGCACACTGCTCACGTTATCTAGCGCTGCAATTCGATTGATCACCATACCGTGATTCTCCATTGCTCGTTTTGCAAGCTGCTCTTTCTCTTTCCAACCGATAATTTCAAGCATAATAAATGGTAGTTTGGCAGCCTCTTCAAGAGTGGTGATCCCAAGCTCTTCCGGAACAACAACCACAGCAGGCGCGTAGCCAATAAATTTCTGATGGATAGATTTTGGCAATTCATCATTGAAGTAATGAAGCTGGGCATCCACTTTGCCTAAAAGGATTTCGTCCACCGTATATTCCGTGATGGTTGCGACAGTAATATGAGCTTTAGGAAACAGCGTCATTAAATCCATCGCCAACAAGTGTCCAAATGAGTACTGAGCCGTTTGGGGTAAACAGACCGTTATATCCTTACTGTATTTTTCTGGTTTGAATTCTGATCGAACTAGGCATGTTTCTAAGTTATCTAATGCATCTGCAATTTTGGGTAGCTGACGCATCAGAAAGTTGGTGGGTTCTAAATGATGTGGGTGACGAATGAATAGTTCATCACCAAGTTGGATGCGTAAGCGAGCAAGATATTTACTGACCGACGCCTCACTCTTACCCAGGGCTTTCGCTACGGGTTTAAGCTGACGATGCTTTTCTAACAGAACCAGTATTTTTAATAGGTTTAGATCAAGGTCTTTGTTCACGATACAGTACCAGTTGGGTCTTATGCTAATCAGCAATCAAAGGAGCATTATGCATTGCTCGACTAATATAAAAGACCAAGGGTACTGCTTGGTCAAATTTATCAAACAGTTATGTCATGGTTATGTATTGTTGTCCTCAAACACACTGTTTTTTCATTTCATATAACTCTTCATCTGCTCTCACGATCACCTCTTGCAGCGTTTCATCCTCTTCGCGCACAGCAACACCAGTACTAACGCTGATCTCTATATCTAATGTATTTAAACGATTGTGTTTAACAACGCCACGGAGCTTTTTCGCTAACATGGAAGCTTTGCTCATGCTGCATCCGGGCAAAATTACAATAAACTCATCACCACCAGTCCTGACTAAGTAGTCACTGTTCCGAAAAACCTTTCTCATTGAGTCTGCAATAATAACAATGACTTCATCGCCAACATGGTGTCCGTAACGATCATTAATCTTCTTGATACGATTTCCGTCAATCGCAATGATAGAGTATGGTTCAACCTCCATTCGATGTTTAAACCGCTCTTCTTTAAATACTCGCCGATTTAATAACCCGGTTAAGTCATCTTGCGTTACATCACTCAGCGCATTTTCTAATTGAATTTTGCTCTGTTTAGATTCATTGGCTTTTCGATAATAGGCGAACGCTACGACAGAATAGATGACAAGAATAAAGCTGTAGTCCACCACTATTTTACTAAACGGATATTGGTAAATGACAAGATTATTATTGTCGGCAACATAGGATTGAGTGTAAGCAAAATGAGCTAAGGGGTAGCTCGGAAAGTAAATAATTATCTGCTTATTTCCGTTACTAACCTCTACGTCAACGGCTTTGCCTTCATTATAAAGCGATGATAAATACAGTTGTTCCGAAAATTCGCCGACAAGCTTCCCTCTATAGTAGACGGGACTCATGATACTTAATGCCATCTCATCAGAATACGTGGTTTTGAAGGGCTTAGAGATAAGAACTCGGTCGGAGAGCTGCTCTTTCCACGCGGCAAGAATACAAGCGTAATTCACTCTGCACCATTCTATATCAAACGTCTCTTTAGATCCCTCTAGAGCTGGGATTGGTCGTTCTAAGATGAGTTTGTCACTAGTGTAAGAACGAAAGTACAATATGGCGTCTTCTCTATCGTAGACATTGGACAAATGAGCTTCTGCTTGGTGTAGGGCTTTACGAGCAACAGTTTCCACATAATCTAGTTTTTTATACGGCCTTAAAGCATAAATTGCATCTTGAAAACTGAAGTCAGTCAGTGCTTCTATTTGTTCGACGCTGAAGTTTTCATACTGCGCCAATTGAGCTTCGGTCAACAAGCCTAGCAGAATGACCTTCTGCTTTGTTTTTGCTAAATTGTTAGCGTACGTATTAAATTGCTTCTCCTCATAAGAGATGAGAACAGCACCAATCATGGCCACCGATACAATAAATAACAACATCGCAACCGCAAAAGAAGAAACAAAACTTCTTACATTCATAACACTTTATGTTCCCACTACTTTTGCAAGTTCAATAACATTATTTACATTAAACTTGTCTAGAAATCGACGTTTCTTGATACTCACGGTTTTATCACTGATAGCCATACAGATAAGCATTTGATCATCAAAGATCAAACAGTTCAATTTTTTCATATCTTTACTTCAAAATAGTGATTACCTCTAACGGCATGGGCTTATCAATGTAAAAGCCTTGGCAGATGTCTATTCCACATTCGCGCATGGTTTTATAGGTTACTTCGTCTTCGACACCTTCGGCGACAATACGAATATTGAGGTTTTTCGCTAAAGCACAAATGGCGATGACAATGCTTTTCTTTTTCAGGTCTTCACTCGCTCCGTAGACAAAAGCGCGGTCAAGTTTGATCTCGTTAAAAGGTAACTTTGCCAACTTTTCAAATGTAGATGAGCCCGTACCAAAATCATCAATTGATACCGTGACACCTTTCATTCTGAGTTTGATGAGGTTTTTGTAGATAGATGTGCTAGCTTGGAAAGCTTCCCGCTCTGTAATCTCAATGGTGATTTGTGACGGGTCGACACCACTTTCCGAGCATTGTTGAATAAAACGATGCGAGAAGTCAGGGTCGTTCAAGTTTTCGTGGTCGACATTAATCGAGACCTTTTGGGTTAATCCCCTATTGTTGATGTCATAGATTGTATTAATCAGCACTGATTGAAAAAGTTCAGAAGACAAATGGCATCGTTTTACGATCGGAAGAAAGTGGTTTGGTAACAACACGCCATAAATAGGATGCACCCAACGCGCTAACGCTTCATAACCTAAAAGCTCACCACTGTGTGCGTCTACCAAAGGTTGGTAATAATTCTTCACTCGCCCTTCACCCAAAGCAAATAAAAACTCTTGGTCTTGCAGTGCGATAGGTTGAGCAAACGCTGTTTTTCGCGTTCTTTCATCTTTTATTTGGTTGAGGAGTTTAACCACTTGCATTTCGTCGTACGGCTTAGGCAGTTCTCCTAATATCTCAAAACTAAACCCTTCGCACATTTCTCGTACTGCCGAGATGATGCTCTGCTCCAACAAACTGACTAGCACGACTTGCCCGTGATACTGAATTTGGTCGAATACTTCCAAGATGTCGATACCGCCTTTTCCCGGCATCTGGAGATCGCAAAAGATCACATCAAAATATTGCTCTTGTGCACATTGACTAGCAGTGTCCACACAATTGAATGTACTGACTGAAGCGCCACTATGACCCAATATTTGGGTAAGTATCTTGGTTTGTAGAGGATGACCATCAATCACCATCACATTAAGCTGTGTATTCATTTATCTCTATCCAATAGTCTATATTTTCGATCTCCTGCTCGATTGGTTAAATTAATCCTGCCACTCGCTGATCAAAATCGACCAGCATTACTCAGCCTCAATGTAAAACTCAGTCTGCTTGTCTGTTCTCAATAACTTTCACTATCAATGAGTTAAAAAAGAAACTACTGGCAAAAATGTGGCAACGGACAACGCTGTAATACGACTTATCGTACTGAGCATAAAGCCTTACTCGGACTGGGCAGTCAGATTAATTTGTGTCGGCTAAAAGTCAAATTTCGACTAATAGCGAAATGAAATATAAATTGCTGATATAAAGATAAAAATTTGAAATAAGTCAGAAAAAACCGACAAAACAATCCACCTTTGACTACACAATATTTGCGCTTAATATCTCACCAAAGTGAATACTTGTTGTAAGTCCGTTGGCGAGCATACTCAACAAATGTTTGCTTGCTCGTTTGTAAACCGTGGCTTTTTGTCTCCATCTTGAATGCTTCGCCTTCATTCCGTGATAAACTAGCTCATTAACACGAAAGAAACGCTCAACTTTGCGGTACAGAGCCACAAAAGTAAGTACGGTTTTAACACACTCTGTCTAAAACTATGCTGCTCGAAGCTCAAATTACTACTCGTACGCCCGTTGGAGCAGTAAGAAAATTAAGGTATTAAATTCAAATGGTTAATAACTCAATCCAGTGGTTTCCTGGCCACATGCACAAAGCACGTAAAGAGATCGAAGAAGCAATCCCACAAGTGGATGTGATCATCGAAGTACTGGATGCTCGTATTCCTTTCAGTAGTGAAAACCCTTTGATTTCTCAAATCCGTGGTGACAAGCCGGTCGTTAAAGTCTTGAATAAGCGTGATTTGGCCGATCCTGAGTTAACTCAATTATGGATTGAGCACTTGGAGCAAGAGCAACACGTAAAAGCAATGGCGATCACGACGTCAGAACCGCAAGAAGTGCATCGAATCATGGAGCTTTGCCGTAAACTTGCCCCACACCGTGAAGAGATCGGTAAAAACATTCGTACCATGATCATGGGGATCCCAAACGTTGGGAAATCGACAATCATCAATACTCTAGCTGGTCGAACGATCGCGGTGACTGGTAACCAGCCCGCGGTAACACGTCGTCAGCAGCGCATCAACCTGCAAAATGGCATCGTTTTATCCGATACTCCAGGGATTCTGTGGCCAAAAGTGGAAAACCCACACAGTGGCTTCCGTTTAGCTGCTACTGGCGCTGTAAAAGATACTGCGATGGAATACGACGAGGTTGCGTTTTACACCATTGAGTACCTAGCAGCCCACTATGCGGACAAGCTTAAAGAACGTTACCAAATCGAAGAGCTTCCTGAATCAGATATCGAGATCATGGAAGAGATTGGTCGTCGCCGTGGCGCACTACGCGCAGGTGGACGTGTGGACTTGCACAAAGTATCAGAGATTTTGTTGCACGAACTTCGCCAAGGCACACTAGGCCAAATTACACTAGAGCGCCCAGAAATGATCACTCAAGAGCTGATTGAAGTCGAGATTGAAACCGCTCGTAAAGAAGAAGAAAAAGCGAAGCGTAAAGAAGAGCGCCGCAAGCGCTATCTACGTAATAAGCGATAAACTGATATTATCTTTTCCCAATTATATTTTAAGGCGCGATTTTCGCGCCTTTTTGTTATCTAATGCGCCCATTTTTTCACTTTTCAAACTTTATATTCCTCATACAAAATCCAGATATGAAGCACGAAAAAAACACCGCAAAATCGCCGTATAAACTTTAAGCACAAACTAGTTTAGACCCCGGGCCCCTATAGAGTTACAGCCACCATCCAACCCTCAAATGTCGAGTTTGCAAGGGTCTGCAAACTTATGCAACCTGGTTAGTGACACTCTCCCCAAAATCCGCAATATGAATAAGTGTCAGCGCTGGCGTTTTTCCATATGAAGAAGAGATTTATTATGAGTGAAACTATACAAAGCAAACCACTTCCTTCCTTTATTGAGGAACGCCTAGATTTTCATATTCAAGATCTAATTGAACCGAACGAGAACAAGAAACACCTTGTTCTTGGTAAACGTCCACCATGTAATGCCGTTGTTATGCAAAGCAATGATTACCTGGCACTGTCTCATAACAAGGAGATTCAAAACGCGCATCGTGATGCGATTTCTCAACACGATGACAACGTCGTGATGTCCGCAATTTTCTTGCAAGATGATGAGTCGAAACCTGCATTTGAAACTCAACTAGCCAGTTTTGTCGGCATGCCTAGCTGTCTGCTTTCTCAATCGGGATGGGCTGCGAATGTCGGTTTATTACAAACTATTTGTGCACCGAACATACCTGTGTATATCGACTTCTTTGCGCATATGTCTTTATGGGAAGGTGCACGTATCGCAGGAGCACAAATTCATCCGTTCATGCATAACAACACCAACCACTTGCGAAAACAGATTTCACGCCATGGTTCGGGAATTATTGTTGTGGATTCGGTTTACAGCACTATCGGAACCATTGCTCCTCTACGTGATATCTACGAAATAGCACAAGAGTTTGACTGCGGCTTAGTTGTGGATGAATCGCACTCGTTAGGTACGCACGGTCCGCAAGGTGCGGGGCTACTGCAAGAGCTGGAGTTGACTCATATGGTGGATTTTGTAACCGTAAGTCTTGCAAAGACATTTGCTTATCGTGCTGGCGCGATTTTAGGGGCAGAAAAGCTGGCGAAGACGCTTCCATTTGTCGCGTATCCTGCCATTTTCAGTTCTACCGTGTTACCGCAAGAGATCATTCGGTTAGAAAAAACACTGGACGTCATAAAAAAAGCCGATGACAAACGGGAGATTTTGTTTAAAAGAGCGAAGTCTCTAGCCGTTGGTTTAAAACGTATTGGGTTTACTATTCGCAGTGAGTCGCAAATTATCGCGCTAGAATGTGGCAACGAAAGAAACACTGAGCGAGTTCGCGACTTTTTAGAAGAAAGAGATGTCTTTGGCGCAGTTTTCTGTCGCCCTGCAACAGGAAGAAACAAGAACATCATTCGTTTTTCTGTCAATGCGGACATGACTGCCGCCGAAGTCGATCACGTTCTTTCCGCCTGCCAAGAAGCGTTTGTTCATCCCGATCTAGAGTTTGTATAAGCTAGAGTGTAGGTAAAAATAAAGAGCTCAGCCGTTTTGCTGAGCTCTTTATCCGTATTCGCGTTATGATCAACTCGTCTCGAGATAACACAGTTGCGAGTGATTAAATCCAGTTTGCGATTTTGTCGAATAAGCGATTTTTATCCGCTGGTTTCACGATAAAGTCAGACATGCCAGAAGAGCCTATTTTGTCCAGCGTAACAGGTGAGCTATCCCCAGTATGCGCAATAATAGGTACCGACGCATAGTTTTTATCCGAGCTTCGAATTCGCCTTGAAGCTTCTACACCATCCATGATGGGCATCTCGATATCCATAAGAATGAGGTCAACGTTCTCTTGCTCTAATGTATCCAGTGCTTGCTGCCCGTCTTCTTTCTGAATCACTTCAAAGCCCTGCTTTTCGAGTAACATCGCGGTAAATTTTCGCAAAGATTCGTTATCATCCACGACCATAATTGTCCGCTTATTTGACGTATCCAAAGCCACTGAGGCCGTTGGTGTCGATACATAGCTTGAATCATACAAGAGACGGTCAATGGTTGGCTTAGTATTCAATAACCAGGCTTGAGTCTCGACCCAAATAGGCTCATATGCCGCTTTGCATGCTCTCTGTGTCGGGTGATGCTCAAAAAGATAAACGATACGAGCTTCCGTGAAAGACAAAAGAGATTCTAATCTATCCAATTGGTTTGCTCTTGCATCCAAGCTCTCAAGATCGATAAAAATCAGGTCGAATTCGAACTCATACTCTTTCTTTTTGAGCACTTGATTAACATCTAAGATCGTTGATTCAAAACCCATAAAACGGCTAATGTCCGTCACTTTCGACACAAGAATATCTTGATTAGTCACCGTTAGGATGGTTTTGAGTTTGGTCAAATCGTTTTTAATTTCAGTCACGATATCAGATGTGATCGGCGGGAAAGTTAACGTGAACTGAGACCACTCACCTAGCTGAGACTGGCATTCAATGTTACCTCCAAAAGAACGCATCACTTTTTTACAAAATGGCAAACCCAAACCATAGCTGCCTGACTTACCAGTTGTGTAAAAGTCCTGAAATATATTACGTAGGACATCAGGAGCAATGCCTGCACCATTATCGGTTACAACGATTTGGTTTGAGTGCTCCGTACTCGTCATGGAGACATGTATGTGGAAATCTTCAGATGTGCGATGATGGAAGGCGTTCTTGAAAAGGTTATACATAACGTATTTGAGTAAGGTATCGCTACCAAGAAAATCAAACTCACTTCTCGCATCTAGGGATATAGCAAAGCGATCCGTCGCACGCTTATAACTAAAGCTTTCAATCGCTTTTTCAACCACTGAGTGAGCAGAATGCTTTTGGAAACTGGATCGCGAGACACGGTTTTCGTCTATCGATGTCAAAAGTAAATCTATCGTCTCGTTGCCCGACTGGATGATGTTCATCGCATCCTCACTAACTTCGCGCAGCAGGGTGACATCCTCTCCGCTCATCAGATATTGGTCTTTCTCGGCTTCTTTTTTACTGGGTAAGACTGATTGGATAACATCGATTGACGTGCAAAGGCCACTTAAAGGGTTACGCATTTCATGCGCAATTCCGGCCCCGAATGACTTGGCCAACGACACTTTCGCTTCGTGCTCTACTTGGTTCCGAAAGTAGAATAAATTGCCAAATACATAAATAAAGAGAAAGATTGGCACATGCGTCCAGTCCATTGTTAAATCGAGATGAAACCCTTTCGCCACCCAAGCAAAGAATGTCGCTAAACCTATTCCGGCAAAGGTTTGAGCGAACATAACTCTTGTGACATGAACCAATAGAATGTGCAAGAAAATCGCGGACATAAAGGACATGACCCAAACATTGGACCAATCATTCATCAGTAACATATAGAAAAAGAAAAACGGTAAGCAGATCGTTATCGTCACTTGGTAGTAAATATGGATATATTTTCGCCACGTTGACGACAGGCGATTTCTAAAAATGATGCCAAAGAACAATAGTGAACAAAACAATCTGAGCGGCAAGTTTTCATAAGCCTGTGGGAAAACAAAATCCCAAACAAAGTAGTACAGCGGAAAGCCAAGAAACCCCATCCAACCAACGAGAGTCAGGTTGGGTTCTGCATATTGATAAACCTTACGTATCGAGTCCATATTATCTATTTTGCCTACTCCGCCTGACGTCCCAATAGTGTGATTTGCATTCATTCTTATCGTTTTATTATTAAGTAATTATATATTACTTAACGCTTATAAGCAGCGCGAAATGGCGCAAATATTTCGCGACGCTTGTCTTTAATTTCAATCTTTTAAGATAGAGACACTTGATTTACAACCAAATAAATGAAGTTGCATATAGTTTAGTGTAATTTTGCGATAATCGCGTTGTATCCTAAGGGATGTTAATCTCATGTACGTTCGAGACATTTAAACAGCGCCTTTGGCTCGAACTTCCAAAGATTTAACGACAGCACTCACTGTGGATGTAACGCGGTGATGAACAATTGGCTCGAGGTGTGTTATGGAACCTTTACAAATAAAAAACGTAATTTTTGATGTGGGAAATGTATTAGTACGCTGGTCTCCGGTAGAGATTGTTCGCTTAACATTTGGTCACGCAGTAGAAGCGAAAAAAATGGCCCAGTTGCTGTTTTCATCACAAATCTGGAAAGACTTAAACAAAGGAATCATTTCCGAAGAGGAAGCCAAACTGTGCTATCAACGTGAGCACAAAGTGACAGCGGAAGAAATGGACCGCTTTTTTTACTACGTAAAACATACACAAATATTACTTTACGGCAGTGTCGAACTGCTAAAAAGAATAAAAAGTGCAGGATATAGCGTTTATGCGCTCACAGACAACGTCAACGAAATTGTTGAGCATCTTCGTGCTACCTATGAATTCTGGCCGCTGTTTGACGGTGCAATCATCTCTTCTGAAGTGCAGTTACTAAAGCCACAAGCTGAGATCTACCAAGCCCTACTTTCAACATATCAGCTTCAGGCTAAGGAAACGGTATTTCTTGATGATATGCCATACAACGTCGAAGGGGCCCGAGCGGTAGGCATGGAAGCCATTCAATTTGAAAATGCTCAGCAATGCGAGTCAGAGCTAAAAGCCATGGGGCTTTGCTTTTAAGTCGCCCACTGAAACACTAAACTTTAGGACAGGCACAAAAAAGAGCAGCGTTGATGCTGCTCTTATTGCTAAGCTAAAACGTCAGACTAGGAGTAAATAACGTTTTCTTCTATCCCACTAACTAATGACTGAGCATTCTTCCAACGGAATACCTTCTCCAATACTTCTGTACCACCTGGCGCACGCCAAGTTCGCTCTTGACATTCTTGACCTCCAATATGGCGGTAGAATTCAATTGCAGAAATGTTTTGCGATACGACTTCTAGATAAAGACCAGTGTCTTTAAAGTACTGTTGCTGCCATTCTGCGACAGCAAGTAATAGCTGCTTGCCAATACCACGACCACGGTAGCTGTCATCAACATGCAGTGCGTCAATAAAGGTTCCACGCTCGAAATCATGGTTGCCAAACACACAAACGAAGCCGAGCAACAAACCACCCTCTTCCGCCAAGACAATGTGCTGGTTGAATGGTGGGTTGGTCAGACGGGTTTGCCAGATCAGTAGTTTGTCGTCAATCGCCTCTTTATCAAGATAGTTATCACTAAGAATGCCACGGTAATGACGCTTCCAACTATCCGCATGAAGATGCGCAATGCGCTCGTAGTCCTTATATTCCGCTAATCGTAAATCCATTACGTATTCCTATTTTCTTACATTTTTTACTTCTTTATAGAGTCTCGGCATATTCCACCTTTATAACACTTGTTTCTTGGCAGATTTTATACACCTTAAGCCAGAGCTCATTTTTTAATACTACTCATTATTCAATTAAAAGCAAAATATCCCATCAAGTTCCTTAATGTACATCCAAAGGAACAGTCACATTTGTCTAACTTTAATTTGACTTACACGTGTACGCTGATATTCTGGCGAACAGTTGTTAGCTCAAAGTTAGGAATACACCTGTGACTCAAAACAAACCACCCATTATCTGGTTGAATACATTGATATTTTCTTCCAGTTTTGTTCTGACTTTTATTGTAATGCCTTGGTATGCATATCATTTTGGACTGGGTTGGGAGCATCTAGTTTGGGGAGTGATGGCATTCAGTTTTACGAATCTTTCTATTACAGCAGGCTATCACCGACTCTGGAGCCACAAAACATACGAAGCTCATCCAATTTTACGTGCTATTTTTGCGATTGGAGGAGCATTTTCTTTGCAAAATAGTGCATTACACTGGTCTTCTGATCATCGTGTACACCACAAGCATGTCGACAATAACGACAAAGATCCTTACTCAGCAAAACAAGGCTTTTGGTATTCTCACATTGGCTGGATGTTACGCGACTACAACAAATCGCAGGAAAACGAATACACCAACTGCCGCGATTTAAAGCGTGACAAAATCGTCATGTGGCAACATAAGTACTATGTTCCACTTGCTCTACTCACCAATATTGGCTTTCCGGTCACTCTTGGAATTATCTACGGCGATATTTGGGGTATGTTATTAGTAGTTGGTGCCGCTCGAGTCTTTATGAGCCACCACACGACCTTTTTCATTAACTCACTTGCGCATGTTTGGGGAAAGCAGACTTTCACGGACAAAAACACCGCTCGCGACAACGGCGTGTTAGCGTTTTTCACATTTGGTGAGGGCTACCACAATTTCCATCATATCTTCGAGAATGACTATCGTAATGGTGTGTATTGGTGGCATTACGACCCGACCAAGTGGTTGATTAAGTCTTGTTCTTGGCTTGGACTCACATCTAAGTTGCGCACAACGCCTACATTTAGAATTGAAAAAGCTCGCGCAACTCAACTCTTGAAGAAAGCAAAAGAAAAACTGGGAGCAAAACCGAATACGCAGACGATTCTTGATCAGTTACAACACGAGTTTGATGCGCTAGTTCATCACATGCAGGAATATTATGAAATGCGCAAGGAAGTACTCGGTGCAAAAACAGCCAGTGTGGTAAAAAAATACGAGTGCTCTGTGACAAAGATAAAGTATCAGCAAATCAAAGCGGAGTTCGAACGGCAACAACGCAGTTGGAACCTCATGGTGCGCCGATACGCTTAACTTAACCCATCCTTACGATTTAGCTTCGCTTCGGCGAAGCTTTTTTGTTGCAAGGATTATTACCCTCTCCCAACTCACTGAGTTGTTTCTTTTTCTCATTTTGAATCAATTCCCTCACTATTTATTCAAATTTCTGATCATATTTTCCTTCCTGCAAACAGCTTCAAACCAGCACACAACACTTAGAAAACCAAATTCCAACAATACAATCTAACGAAATTAATTATTAAATTATTATTTGTCTCAGATCATGCAAGCCCCATATTTGTCTCGTGCCACAGTTAAGAATTCTGTAAATTCCTTGTCATAAACTGAAACAGTTTCTTTCTTTTTTTCATAACATTCGGAGATCCCTATGTTAGAGCTCTTAATTGGCTTAGTTGTCACCATTGCTGTGGGTTACTTTATCGTCAAAGGCTATAAAGCAGCGGGCGTGTTACTGACGGCTGGTATTGCTTTACTTCTTATAACTGGCGTATTGGGGCATGACGTGCTGCCCTCAAAAATCACCTCAACCGGTAACATGGTGACAGACGCGCTAGAATACGTGAAATACATGCTACAATACCGCGGCGGCGGCCTTGGTATGCAAATCATGTTGCTATGTGGCTTCGCTTCCTATATGACTCACATCGGCGCGAATAACGTTGTAGTGAAACAGTTCTCTAAACCGCTTTCTGTTATCAAGTCTCCTTATGTCCTTTTGGTAGCGGCTTACATTGTGGCGTGTTTGATGTCTCTTGCGGTAAGTTCTGCAACTGGCCTTGGCGTACTATTAATGGCGACATTGTTCCCAATGATGGTCGCGATGGGGATCTCTCGTCCAGCAGCGGTTGCAGTTTGTGCATCTCCTGCGGCAATCATTCTTTCTCCAACCTCTGGTGATGTGGTGATCGCCGCCGAAAAATCTGGCTTGGCGCTTGATGTGTTTGCGGTACAAACAGTGTTGCCTGTTTCTATTTGCGCAATCATCGTGATGGCTGCCGCGGCTTTCTTCTGGAACAAATACTTAGATAAGAAAGAAAATACGCCAATGGAAAAAATTGACGTATCAGAGATCAAAGCCGATGCACCAGCGTTTTATGCGGCACTGCCATTTCTACCTATCATCGGCGTGTTCCTATTCAACGGTCGTACCATTCCAGGACTTAGCCTAGACATTTACACTATTGTGGTCGGTTCAATTTTCCTTGGCGCTCTGATCCATTACGTTGTAAATAAGTTTGATGGTAAGAAATCACTGGAAGATTTAGATTCTTGTTACGCTGGCATGGCTGACGCGTTCAAAGGCGTTGTGATGCTTTTGGTTGCAGCGGGGGTTTTTGCGCAAGGTCTAATGTCTATCGGCGCTATCGATAACCTACTTCACCTTGCAGACAATGCAGGTGCAGGCGGTGTTGCTTTAATGCTTATCCTTACTGCATTGACAGTTGCAGCAGCAATTGCAACGGGATCTGGTAACGCGCCTTTCTATGCATTTGTAGAGTTGGCACCATCTTTGGCTGCTAAAATGGGACTAAACCCAGCGTTCCTAATTATCCCGATGCTTCAAGCATCAAACCTAGGTCGTACTATCTCACCAGTGTCTGGCGTAATCGTTGCGACATCCGGTATGGCGAACATCAGCCCGTTTGAGGTTGTAAAACGTACATCCGTTCCGGTTCTTGCAGGTCTTATCACAGTTATAATTGGTACTATGGTGCTTGTTCCAATGAGTGCCTAACGGCATCGCCAATATTGCTTATCGACAAGGCCCGGCTTCTAGCTGGGCCTATTTCTTTCATCTCTCCAGTGCCATTATTCTTTCTGTATTGCTTTGTAAATGTATTTTAATCGTTACTCAACTCGTGACATATTTCTCGGTTATTACATCGCTTCTTCAGAAGCATTTGCTTAATATCTCAACAGTTTATATAAGAACTGAATACATTAAGAAAATGGGATTTATTATGACTGCATTTATTGTCTTTATCGTTATTGTCCTGCTCATTGTGGTGTACGCCGTCAGTATCTACAACAAGCTCGTTACTCTACAAAACCGTTTCAAAAACAGCTTCGCTCAAATAGAAGTTCAATTAAAACGTCGATACGATTTGATTCCGAACTTAGTTAATACTGCAAAAGGCTATATGGAGCACGAAAAAGAAACATTTGAACGTGTCATCCAAGCTCGTAATCAAGCAATTGCTGGCCTGAAAGCAGCCAGTGACGCGCCTGGTAGTGATGCGGCAATTAGCCAACTAAACCAAGCGGAAGGCATGCTGCAAAGTGCGTTGGGCAAACTTAATGTTGTAGTGGAAGCCTACCCTGAGCTTAAAGCAAATGAAACCATGAGTCAGCTTCAAGAAGAATTAACCAGCACTGAAAACAAAGTTGCGTTTGCTCGCCAAGCATTTAATGATGCGGTAACCAGCTACAACACATACAAACAAACGTTCCCGCCAGTGTTGTTTTCCAACGCATTCGGATTCCAAGATGGCAAACTGTTAGAGTTTTCTGACAGTGCTGAAATACAAGCGGCCCCGAAGGTTGAGTTCTAATGAATTTCTTTGACCATCAAGATACCGCGCGTCAACGCACTGGGCTTTTGGTGTTCCTGTTTTCCTTAGCAGTTGTCACCATCACTGGTTTGGTAAGCGTATTATCGATTGGTATCTATTACGGAGTAACAGGCGAACACTTTGATCAAGAAACCGCACTTACCTACGTCTTGTTGTGCTTTGCCGGTGTATTGCTGGTTGTTGCGATAAGTTCAATGGTTCGCTTATCCGCCCTCACCTCCAATGGAGGCCGAGGTGTTGCTGAGAGCATAGGCGGCAAGCTGATTTCCTCAAACACCTTAGATGCAAAACATAGACAACTGCTCAACGTTGTGGAAGAGATGGCAATTGCATCTGGCATTCCGGTTCCTCCCGTCTATGTGATGCAGGAAGAGCGCGGTATCAATGCTTTCGCAGCAGGCATGAGCATTGATGATGCCGTCATCGGCGTCACACAAGGCGCACTGGATAGCTTCACGCGAGATGAACTACAAGGTGTCATTGCTCATGAATTCAGCCATATCTTAAACGGAGATATGCGTTTGAATACGCGTCTTATCGGCGTACTATTTGGCATCACTTGCATTGCACATTTTGGACACTTGGTCTTAGATAACACTCATCATACGAGCCGCGTATCAAGAAGTTCTTCCGATTCCGATAAAGGCTTTGCGGTTATCATGCTGATTGCGATTATCTGTTTGGTTCTGGGCTGGATTGGCACCTTGTTTGGCTCGATGATCAAAGCTGCAATCTCTCGTCAACGTGAATTTCTCGCTGATGCCAGTGCCGTTCAATTTACTCGAAACGATCAAGGCATTGCTGGTGCACTCAAGAAAATTGGTAGTCATATGGCGGGTTCTTCATTGAATACAAAAGCAAGCGATGAGATGAGCCATATGATGTTTGGTCAAAGCAAACTCTCCGGCTTTTCTGGCCTATTTGCTACTCACCCTCCACTAGAAGAACGGATTCGCCGAATTGAACCTGGTTGGGATGGAAGTTTTTCTCAAAGTTCGCATCGTCCAACGACAAGCTTTGAGAATGATAACGTTAGTGGATTCACATCAGGGACATCGACACAACCGGAGAAACCAACCACCGCAGAACTCAGCGAAGTAGGTCAACAACTACTTAACCAACTTCCTTCCGAACTTGTCGACATCGCTCGTG
Source organism: Vibrio sp. T9 (assembly GCF_003123985.1). Classification (NCBI taxonomy): domain Bacteria; kingdom Pseudomonadati; phylum Pseudomonadota; class Gammaproteobacteria; order Vibrionales; family Vibrionaceae; genus Vibrio; species Vibrio sp. T9. The sequence continues at coordinate 207,080 of NZ_NIGY01000008.1, read as the reverse complement.
AACCATACAGTGCGCGCTTTATTGCTTTTGCCTTGATATTTGATGGCAGTGAACTCCAGCGAGAGATGATAAAAAGTCATATCCCAAATGTGTCTCAAGCACAATTATTACCATGGCTGGATTATGATTTGCCTCTTCATCTACGCTTTCCATTACTCGAACTCTCCATCCCTGCCTTGAAATCGCTGAGTGAGGGTCAGAAAAACAGACTGTGCCAGGTGCTACGTGAACTCTCTCAAACTGATGACCACTACTCACTCGCAGAATGGTGTGTCATCAACTTATTGGAGAAGCAACTACTCGAATCGTATGGATGTACAAAACAGATCCAATCTTTAAAGCAATTAAAAGAGAGTGTGTTTTGGCTACTGCGCGAATTGGCTTGGGTTAGTCACTCTCAACCGGAAGACGCTCAACGTGCATTTAGCAGCGCCCTAACCTGTTTGGGCTTTAATGATGCAGAGTTACAACCCGCAAATAAGAACTGGGGCCTAAATCGCGCCGCTTTAGAGCTCCTACTGCAGCTCAAACCGAAAAGTCGTCGCTTGTTCGTAAAAGCGTGTCGATTAGCGATTGAATCGGATGGAAAGGTCACCGTTGCGGAAGGAGAACTCTATAGGGTAATCGCCTGCTTCTTAGAAGTTCCAGAGCCGCCACTAACCGTATCATTCAATACAGGACAAACCCTACCGAGCCAAACACAACAAGCTAACTGACTTAGCTTTAAACAAAAACGCCAGCACTTTTGCTGGCGTTTTTTCATTATGTTTTCTTATTTGACGATTTACGCTGACTTAAATCGATCAGGGATCTTAGTGATACTCTCTCGATAACTAAACCATAAGTAGGTCACGGCGAGAGAGAAGAATAAATACGAAAGTGCGAAGACGATTGGAGATGTAATTAATTCAGCCGACATTCCCCACATCACACCAACAACCGTTATCGTCAACTTAGAAAGCATGCCGCAAATTAGTAAGAATAAGGCAAGCTGCGGAAAGCGCGAGCTACGGAATGCAAAGAAATAACAGCTCCCTACCGCTAGAGAAGCAATAGATAGACCCAACATAAATGAATGGATGTGGTCTGCAGATGCGACACCAGCAGATACCGAAGCCATGAGTAATAGGAACAGTTTCATAAGTCACCTCACAACAAGTCTAAAAAAGCATCCCTTCATAAATGAAATCTCATTTTTCGCTATATTCTGCTCCTATAATCTGCAATTACAAGTGACTTTTTTGTTCACTTAATGCACAAAAAACCTAATCAGCTCTAGTTATTACAAAAGGTTAACAATTTAAATTTAAGAAACCCTTTACATCCAATACTTACGGCGACAAGACGATATTTCAGTCATTTTTGTTACAGGGAGTTAACACGGTAACATTTTGAAATTTTTTATATGAAATGTGAGCTCTGCACCCAACTGCGCACTGAATTCTCTGTTTTGACTAGCTCCTCGTTCCTAACAACAAAAATCATCACTTTTTGATAACACTCCAACCACATACAAAACCATGAATTCACATCCGCTTTTAATGTTTCAAATTATTTTATCAGTAACGGCAAAAAGAGATTCCAATCACATATTTATTGGTTATAATCCGCGCTCATTGCGTTAATCGTTGAAAAACGCAAACTAATTTTGAGAAAAAACATCTTTAAACCAACCCTCTTTGCGGCATTGCCAACAAGAGGAAAAACTGAGAATGAAAATGAGCAAGATTGATAAAGCTATGCGCATCCTGTTAGCAGGGTTCTGTATCAACCTTTGTCTTGGCATCCTGTATGCTTGGAGTGTATTCAACAAGGCACTGGTAACTGAATCAGGCTGGAGTGCTGCAGAAGCTTCTGCACCTTATGCAACTGCAACCATCACTTTCTCTATCTGTCTTCTTGTTGCAGGTATTCTTCAAGACCGCATGGGTCCGCGTATGATTCTTATCCTAGGTACTGTTCTTACAGGTCTAGGCATGATCGCATCTGGCTTTGTTGACACTCCACTCATGCTGAACATTACCTTCGGTGTGATCACAGGTGCAGGTATCGGTTTTGGCTACGCATGCCTATCACCTTCTGCAATGAAATGGTTCCACGCTTCGAAGAAAGGCATGGTTAACGGCATTATTGCGGCTGGTTTTGGTCTAGCGGCTATCTACCTAGCACCAGTAACATCATCATTGATCGACAGCATGGGCATTCAAACCAGCTTTATGGTTCTTGGTGTTGGTATCCTAGCGATTGCGGTTCCTCTTGCAGCAACCATCAACAACCCACCAGCAGACTACACACCTGCTGAGCCGAAAGTAAAAGAAGGCCAAGCACCTAAAGCGGTGAAAAAGTCAGATGACCTAACTTGGAAAGCAATGCTGAAGACACCACAGTTCTACTCTCTATGGATCATGTACGCATTCGCAGCTTCTGTTGGTCTAATGATCATCGGTAACATCACGACCATCGCAAGCGTTCAAGCAAACTTACCAAACGCCGTTTACCTAGCGTCTATTCTTGCTGTATTTAACTCAGGCGGCCGTGTTGCTGCGGGTATGCTTGCAGATAAAATCGGCGGTGTTCGTACGCTTCTACTTGCGTTCGTCTTACAAGGCGTAAACATGGTGTTGTTCGCAACGTTCGACTCTGAGTTCACTCTGATCATTGGTACTGCGATCGCAGCGGTAGGTTACGGTACACTTCTAGCGGTATTCCCTACTCTAACGGCCGAGTTCTACGGTTTGAAAAACTACGGTACTAACTACGGTGTGCTTTACACTGCATGGGGTATCGGTGGTGCAATCGGCGCAGCAGTTGTTGGCTTCTCTATGACGAACGGCGAAGGCTACACCTTGGCTTACACTATTTCTTCAGCAATGATGGCAGTATGTATCGTACTTGCGTTCATCACTAAGCCACTGTCTGAAGCGAAAGTAGCGCAGCTAAAAAACGCATAATTGCGAATTGATTTGATAGCGAAAAGGCTTAACCTATGGGTTAAGCCTTTTTTGTTATCGGTCGTTTATGGAAAGCCCTATCGAACTTGCACCAGACTACTATCTAGAAAACTTCTTTAAGCTGACTCACCACGCAGTAACCTGGTACAGCGATTTACTGGCTGAGGAAGAACACACTTGGCTTTGCTCGTTTGATTCCTTGAGCAAACACGCCCAGTGCCTGTTGGTGCGTTTATACAGCCGAAAAGGGTGTTGGTTTCGAAGTGATAAGCTGTGTTATCAAGAAATACCTTCAATCAATGAAGCACTGGCAGAATTGAGTCAACATGAGTTTGTGGCCCTTTCCCCCACACTCTCTCATCAAGAGTTAGCGTCTAACTTACTGACGAAACCGGAGATCTCTGCACTTTACCCAGAGCTACCGAAGTCATTAAAGAAAGATGCCCTTGTAGAGCGTTTAAGCAACACGGAATTTGATCGTTTTGAGCAGCTTGAGTTTACGATCATCAAACTCAATTCCGCCCACATGATCGACGTTTTACTCACCCTATTTTTTGCCAACACCCATCAAGACTTAAGTCAGTTCGTGCTTGATGACTTAGGTCTACATCAGTTCGAGCAATACCAATTGAGTAAAGTGCGCCGTTTCTTTGATTCACGTGAGCAAATAGACCGCTTAATTGAACTGAGCCAACTGAGCAACCTGTACTGGCAATTTGATCGAAAAGACAAAGCCAATCTCGACTTATTAATTGAGGCAATGCCTCAGCCCGTTAATCACCATTACGTGGATCGTAAACGTGAACACATGTTGAATGACATAGCACGTGATTACGAACGGATTGATGAGCTAGAGACCGCCCTATCACTATTTGGCCAAACTCAGCTCGCTCCGAGCCGAGAACGACGTGCACGTATCTATGACAAACTAAACCAAGATGATTTATTTAGTGACATTGTCACAGAGATGCTGCAGTCGCCAATTGATGTGTCTGAGCTCGAAGTCGCACAAAAACTTGAGCAACGGTTGAAGCGAAAACAAGGCGCGAAAATGCCAAGAGTAGCAAAGCCACTCTGCTCCGAATACCATATTGAACTGGATTTATCTCAACAACGAGTCGAGCTTGCCAGTAAAGCGTATTTTGAGTCCTTAGGCTGGAATGTGTTTTACGCTGAAAATGCGTTGCTCAACTCGCTACTGGGGCTTACATTCTGGGATGCGATTTTTGCTCCTATTGAAGGGGCATTCATTAACGCATATCAACACCGCCCTTTAGATTTATATCACTCGGATTTTGTTACCAAGCGCCAAGCTTTGATAGACACCGCTTTTGCCGAACTAGAAGCGGGCAGCACCCAGACGTTATTGGCAAAATACGATGAGAAGTTTGGCATCAGTAATCCATTTGTACATTGGAATTTAATAAGTAAAGAGCTACTCGAAACAGCGCTCAACACTATCCCAACCAATATGCTGATGGCGCTGTTCAAAATACAATTGAGCGACCTTAAGCTTTACCGCAATGGGATGCCGGATCTCATTGCTTTTAAAGAAAATGAGTTCGAGTGGATTGAAGTGAAAGGCCCTGGCGATAAACTCCAGGATAACCAATGGCGTTGGATCAAAGAGTTTACTCGCCTTAATGTCCCGTTTGCGGTGTGTTACGTCGCAGCAACTTAACTTACTCTATATTAAGAGCTTGGTGTTTGTTCACTCAAACCGCCCCTCGGTTATCGCCCCTTGCTCTTTTTTCTAAACATTTTTTCGTTTCTTCACGATCGCTTCACGCTTCTTCACACAAAATGCGCTTCTACTCACTAAGTTGACTTGAAGAGGAAAAATAAAATGAACAAAACACTTCTTGCGTTACTTGTTACCTGCTCAGTTTCGGTATCTGCGGCTCCTTATGTAGGTCTCGAATATGGACTAGGCACCACTGACCATGATTTGGAACCTCACTTTTCAACTGACAACGTAACACTCAACCCTGGGCTTGAAGACGGTATTTTCTCAGGTTTTGTCGGTTACGCGTTCGATGACAACTGGGCGCTAGAGTTGGGCTACAGCCAATTTGACCTTGATGATAATCGTTCAAAGAACCTTGGTATCAAACAAATTGATGGCAAAGATTACCATCATGAAATGGATTGGGATGCGTCAATCAAAGCCAAGCAAGTGTCGTTGGCACCTGTGTTTAACTATGCATTAAATGACAAATGGACAACAAAATTCAAAGCGGGTCTAACGTACACGCAATACGACACCAAAGTTTCGAAACACCAAGAATATGAGCTTGTCGCGAATGACGATGTGGAAATGAACAACACGCTTTTCCACAACACAGAGAAAAACAACGAGCTAGGCGCAATGTTCTCAGTGGGTGCGGAATACAGAATTTTCCCGCAGCTCACCATTGGTGCAAACGCAAAATATCAACTAGACAGCTACGCAAACACGGCATCCTTTAACGTAGGCACAACTTACTACTTCTAATTTAAGGAGACGATAATGAAAAAAATGATTTTAGCATCCATGTTTGCCCTACTTTCAAGCTCAGCTTTCGCCGCGTTTAATGGTCCAGAAATAAGCGTAATTAATTCGGTAAAAGAGGCGCACAACGCAACCGACGACAGCGCCGTCATGTTAACCGGGCACATTGTTCAATCTCTTGGTAACGAGACTTACTTGTTCAAAGATGAGACTGGTGAAATCGAAGTGGAAATCGACAATGAAGATTGGATGGGGCTAGACGTTGGTCCAAACGATAAAGTGACGATTCGAGGCGAAGTTGACTCAGAGTGGACAACCAAGCAGATCGACGTAGAGACCATTCAAAAGCTTTAATTCGCCTGACACCTCAACACAAACAACACAGCCACATATTGGAGGCTGTGTTGTTTATGGACCGTGAAACTACTCGTTTAGCTGGTCAAGCAAGGACAATCTTGCGGCAAGACTAATCGTATACTCTTAGGCTGAACATCAAACCGTATTGTTCTCGAATGATATGGTTCACCATCTAAATTGAGCGGAAGTGGATTTGGAAAGTCTATCTCCAACCAGCTTGCTCTTGTGTGTTTTACAAACTCACCTTTCTCGCTAGGATTATTGATCTCTTCGATAACTTTTGGCAGCTCATGAGGTAAGAATGGACGCACCAATGTTAGATCCATCAAGCCATCATTAATCATCGCCTTCGACGCTAACTCTTGCCCACCTCCAGCTAAGCGACCATTGCAGAAAGCGCCAAGCAACATTTCTCCCTGATAAGCCCCGCCTTCAATTGTTATTGTTCCGTCATAAGGTTTAAAGCCGAGCGCTTTTACAACACCGGTTAGTGTATAAGCGCCGCCACCAAGAAAGTTTTTAAGTTCAACAGGCGTTTCTGCCGTAACTTCTGCGCCAAACCCTGCTGTTGCCACGTTAATAAAGTAACGATCGTTAGCCTTGACACAATCGACCAAAGCAGACTGCCCTTCTACGGCGAGAGATAAAGACGCCTTGATAGAAGCTGGCACTTGAATCGCGGTGGCAAAATCATTTGCGGTACCAAGAGGGATAATGGCTAACTCAGGGCGTTTTTCTTCTTCAATTTGGATAATCGCAGAAGCCGCCTCATTGACGGTCCCATCGCCACCAGCGACAACAATACGTTCAATCCCTTCATCAACCGCTTCTTTCACCAAGCGCGGCATGTCTTGAGATTCCCAAGTCACTCGCACTTGCACATCGACGCCCTTGTCTCTCATTTTCATGATTGCATCTCTTAACTCTGGGTTCCCAGCTTTTTTGCCGTTAAGGATGGCACGTATTGTCTTCTTCATTGCACTTCCTATTGGTTGATGGTTTTCCCTGCTTGTTTAATCTGTGATCGCAACCATTGATGGGCACTGTCGTTTGTCCGACTAGGATGCCATATTGTGCAGAGCTCATAGGTTTGTTCATCAAATGGCATAGATAAAGATTTAACATGATAGGTGTGGTTGAACAAGTTGATCATCGACTCGGGCATTAAACCAATATATTCACTACCGCAGATAACAGGTAGCATTTCCAACACGCCAGAAGCTCGATACTTTACCTTTCTTTTGTCCAAGTCGACAATATCATCGGCGTTTAACAAGCTCTTACGACTCTGCCACTGCGAAACCACCACATGTTCTTCTTCAAAAAATTGTTCAGCCGTAATCTCGTCCTTTAAGCGTGGGTGCTCCTCGCTAGACACCACCACCAAGCGCTCAGTAAGCACAGTTTCAACTTTTAAAACTGTTCGTGCTCTTGGCGCGATATCAATGATCAAGTCGTAACGTTGCAAACGCAGATCGCTTTCAAAATCTTCTGTAAAGAGTGGATGAACCTCTAAAGCAATATGTGGTGCTAACTCACGGATCTGTTTCATAACTTTAGGGAGCAACTCAAAACTTGCAACAGAGACACAAGCAATGGAAAACACTCGATTCGACACTTTAGGGTCAAATTCGCTAGAAGCCGTCAGAGTTGAAGTAAAGTTTTGCACCGAAGTAAGCAGCGCAGGGTAAATATCCATAGCAAAAGAGGTAGGTTCTACTCCCTTGGTACAGCGATGAAATAAAGGTTCGTCATAAATATCACGAAGGCGTGCCAACGCTTTGCTGACTGCGGGCTGCGTGATACTGAGACGTGCTGCCGCTTTAGATAAATTCCCCTCTTCATAGATGGCAATAAAGATGGGGATAAGATTCAGATCGGTCGGTTTCATGCTATTAAATTTTTCGAAAATCACTTTTTCTATTTTAATCTAACAGCATGATAGTTAACGTAACCAAGTACAAGAAATGGGCGGTAAGACCTGTTTTAATGAGTTTTAACTCAATTTTGACGTACTCCATTCACCGCATAAGTGAGCAGCTAGCGTGCAAGCCAAAGCTTACATTAAGATTTGCCTAAATATGGGGTAAGAAACTCGCAGACTTCCTCGCCGCATAAACCAATTTCCACCTCAATACCCGCTTGTTCTAGAATCTCGATTCCTCGACCACTGTTGCGCGGATCTGGGTCCAACATGGCTACGACGACTTTGCCAATACCGGATTTTACTAATGTCACCGCGCACGCTGGCGTGCGACCTACAAACGAACACGGTTCGAGCGTAACGTATGCCGTCACCGATTCTAACGAGCCTTGATATGCATTCAGCGCTTCTACTTCCGCGTGATTGCCACCAATAGCTTGAGTATGACCTTCTGAAACGATTTGATTGTCTTTCACTAACACGCAGCCAACCGGCGGGTTGGGTTGACATTCAGGAAGCGCATTTTTGGACACTTCCAATGCGCGGCGCATAAACTCTTGGCTCATTTGAAATCTATTCTCTAATAAAAACGAGGCGCTATATTAGCGCCCCGTTTTATTCATTGCCATCTCTTCCAATGACTTTGTCCAGCTCTGGTAACGCTCGCGGTATACGGAATTTAAAGCGTTGTTGTTTGGTCTGGATCTTGCGCCACATCGACTTCATTAAATGAGCGCTATTTTCACCATTTTGCATTCGCGACGCACTTTTTTGCCACGATTCACTCGTATCGGCTTTGGTCATTTCCAGCTCTGCCGTATTTAAACGCAATTGTTTGTACAATACGGTCCTTGCTTCAGACCAACGTTTAGCCTTTAACAAACGGTGGAACGTCAACCATGTTGGTGTGGGTCTGTTGCGGTAGTAACGTTTAATGGCTACCAATGAAACAGCCACAAAGCCCAGCAATACAAGCGTGGAAACAATCCATGCAAAGTACGTTTTGATGAAGGATTTCAACGTGTGCTTCGCGGCAAATGTTTTGCCCTCTAACACCACCGTTTCCACTTGCTGAGTCTTACTGTTCCACCAACGGAACTCATAATCTGGCAGGGTTAATTCACCACCTTGTTGAATCACGTACACGCTCTCTTCTGTGCGTGTTGACTGGTAATCACCACGTGTTTGCGTATCTGTAAGACGGTGCGGTTGAGGATACGCTTGGTAACGGGTTGTTGATTCTCCTTTCAACAAGTCTGGTAGCAACACAGATAGCGAATCTTGAGCTGAAATGGTGATTTTACGCGTGATTGCATCCCCAACTTTGAGTGACTCAGTGGAGGTTTCCCACTCTTGTTTTACGTCTACGTGCGTTGCAGAAAACCAAGGCGTGTCACCGCTCAACAATCCCGATGGCAAGACAGTTTTGAACTTAATCGGCTGCGTGTAAAGGGTACCTGACACCTTCTCGCCGTCCGGTGCTGACACCTGAACGCCCACTGCGACAGGTGGAATCACAAAATCACCAGATGCTTGCGGATACAAAGTCACTTCCCAGCGTTGACGCGACCAAGTTTGTCCGCCCTTGTGCTCCGTGAAGTTAGTGGCTAACTGATTACGCTGTTTGGCGATAACATTGGGCATTTCAATACTGCCAATTCGCGTCCCACCCGTAAACCAGCGCGGCGTTGCCACTTCGATGGTTAAAATGACTTGCTCGTTGACACTAAAACTTGGCGTTTTACGCTTTTCTCCAGCCGTTGGTTGTTGACCAACCCACGCTTGCAACTCAACACCATGATTGCGTTGAAGATCGTAAATGTCCTGAGCGAAAACGTGACGACTTACGAACAGACTCAAACAAACCACTAACCATGCCACTATCCGTACAGGAAGTGCAAAAGAGGTAACGCGATGGGCATTCATCATCATTGATCAGCCTTCTCTGTATTGTGTTCCGTTGTCGTAGTTGAGCTACCCGTTGTTGGCGAGCGTAATTGAATTTGGAATTTAGCGCGTAAGAAATACTTCGGATCCGCTTCGACTCGCTTTAGCCACTTGTCGGCTAACTCTTGGCTACCTATGATGTCGTCTGCGCTTAACGTCTCTTTAATCATCAACTCTGCTGACGTTTGTTCATCCGCTCCTTCTGCGGTTTGAGGGTTGTCGCCTAGCTCGGTTGACGCCTCTTGCTCTGTTCCTGCTTGACTCTCACTCATCTGATTTATCTCATCGACGATGCCAGCAATCACTTTCAAGTTGTGCTCAACATCAGGTCTTAACGACTCGCTCAACGTTGGCTTACTGGCTAGGGATTTTAACAAGTCACGAGCAGCCAAATATTCACGCTGACGCGCCAATGCGCTCGCCGCATTGTAAAGACCGTAATCTCTAACCTCTTCGGACGGGTCGTTTTGCATTTCCAAAAACGCACTGTGCGCGAGCTCAAACTCGCTAGCGTAGTAGTACGCCGTGCCTTTGCGTAATGGATCGACAAAGTGTTTTGCAGCTTCTAAATACGCTTGTTGGTTGAACAAACGCTGTCCTTGTTGGTCTGGCGTCAGCCACAAATCCCACCACCATTGCGCCACCTTGTCGAAGGTCGTCACTTTTTGCACAACTTGTGGCTGTTCGGCTTTCACAGAAATGTTCTCCGCCATTGCACTGGTCGGCATCAACAGTGTACCGCTCACCATTACGATCACGCACCACTGCACTAACCACCCTTTTCTAAACCACAGCATCATGATCAACGCGATTGGGAACAGAAGTTGATAACCCATGTCTTTCCAAGGCATTGAAGATTCGCCATTAAGCTGCATATTGCGCTCAACGTATCGATTCAGTTGTTCGATATCACTGTTATCGACCGTCACTTCCACCAATCGACCGTTGGTCTGGCTGGCCAGTTTTTGCAGAGAATCCAAATCCATCGGGTTGTTACTCACGATGTCTGTATTCCCCGCAGCAAGAATTAACAGTTGATAAGGTTTACCTTCAAAATACGCTTGGTATTGCTTAATCGTGGCCGGGTTCACGCCATCGCTCACCAACAAAACGGTGGAGCCTGGTTGACCTTGCAATTGTTGATCAATTAACGGTAAGGCTTTTTCAGCAAGCTTACCTTGCACGGGCATGATTTCTGGCGTAATGGCCGCCAAAAATGGGTCAAATACTTTGCTGTCTTGAGTCAGAGGCATCGCCACATGAGCACTGCCCGCAAACACGACTAAACCCGTTTTTCCGCCTTTTCGAGCGGCTAACAGATCGCGTACTTTCTGTTTGGAACGCTCAAGGCGGCTTGGTGGGAGATCTTTTTGCAGCATCGAGTCGCTGTTATCAAGCACCACAAGCAGAGAGGCTTTATCTTCGCCAAAGGGGGAAGATTCACGTTGCCACGTTGGGCCTGCACAAATCACAATGGCAATTAGTACAATCAGCATCAAGAGCTTAAGCGGCAGTTGCTTACGCCAACCTTGCTCGCCAATCGTCAAAGCATTGCGTAAATGTTCGGGCAGAATATCCTTCCAGCTTGGTTTGCTTTCTTCTCGCCAGCGCAACCACACCAAGAAAAACATAGGGGTCAAAGCCAGTAACCACAGCGGTCGAATAAAATGAAACTGCGTAAAGAATTGCGTCCAACTAAGAGAATCAAACATCGCTCTCTCCTAATGATGATCGTGTTGCAGCCCTTCTTTTGAGTGTCGCGACGCTGAACGCGAATAAATGCATGATGACCACTAACGCCATCAAGTAATGGTGAAGACTTTGTTTCGGCCGGTATGTGGTGCTTTCGTAAAGTTGAGGTTCCAGTTTACCAATCTCGTCGTAGGCAGCCGATAGTTCATCACGGTTGAGAGCTTCAAACGCTTCGCCGCCGGATTCTTTCGCAATGCGATGAATCGTCTCCATATCCAACGCGGTTTCACCTATCGTTTCCGGATCGCCCATCGCAATCACGTGCACTCGCACGCCTTTGGCTTTCGCAACTTTCGCCGCATCAATCGGTTCGACAAAGCTGCCCGTGTCATTACCATCGGTTAATACAATCGCGACTTTTTCACGGTTTTGCTTTTGTTCTAAAGCACCACGCGACTTATCGCTTTGCTCAAAAACTTTAATCGCTAAGCCAATCGCATCACCAAGATGGGTACTCTGCCCTGCCATCGCCACATCGGTTTGGTTAAGCAGTTCGAGCCACACTTTTTGGTCTGCGGTAAATGGCGTTTGCACAAAAGCGGCATCACCAAAAAGAACCAAGCCTAATCGGTCTCCTTTACGAGACTGAACAAACTCCGTCAACACTTCTTTCGCCGCATCAAGGCGAGAAATTTTTTCACCTATACGAGAGGTGAAATCAGGCTCAGCCATGGAACCCGAAAGATCCACCACCACCATAACATCGCGCCCTAAACTCTCGCGAACTTGAGGCTCGCCTAACACGGTGGGTTTTGCCATCGCACACACCACCAAAAGCCATGAGAGAATTAACGTTGCTCGTTGCCACCAGCTTGGGGTTAACTGGCTTGCACCTTCTGACGGCGTCTCGCCAATCGCTTCCACCAACTGACTAAAAAACGGCACTTTGATCGCCATTTGCTTAGTGCGATATGCAGGCACCAAGTAGTACACCACCAATGGCAGCGGCAAAATCAGAAACCACATTGGGTGAGCAAATTCAAAACCAGACAAACCAGTTAGCGATACAAGAAGATCATTCATGTTGACCTCCCTGATTTGCTTTGCGTTTCAATAATGGAGATTTCTTTGCCGCGCTTTTTTGAGCATCACAACGGTGTTCACTCACCCAGTTTTTCGCACGAGCAATAAGCGTTAATCGCTCTTCGTTGGTTAGTATAACGCTTGGGTCAACAATACTTTGTAACCAGCGCTTTGAAAGCTCATCGTTAAAGACCACTTGCGAGTTTGCTTGAGAATCTCCGGTTTGCGGATATAGCGCATCGAACTTTCGCAAAAAGGCGGTATCAAACAATTTCGCGTTACGGCTATCAACATGAATCAACACAATTTTAAGCACAGAGAACAATGCTTTAGGCATGCCTTTGTCGCTCGGTTTGATTTGCGAAATCGTCAACAGAGCTTCTTGTCGGTAGCGGTTACACCACCACTGTTGAACCAAACGATACGCGACATACACCAGTGCAATGAGCGCAACCGCCGCTAAAATCTTCCAGCCAATAGTTTGCGGATACCAACTCACACTTGGTGGCACGGCCACATCATGTAGCTCTCTGAGTATGTAAGTACTCGGAGGCGTAGGAAGACCACTCATTTAACGCCCTCCTACCAGTTTTTGAAATTGTTTAATGTGCTCGCCTGTCGTATCGAGTTCGATGTGCGGAAGGTGTTTCATCGCCATAAGTTGAGAGAGTGATTGACGCTGTAAGCTAGTTCGAGCCTCAAGCTTTGCGCTCGCGGCTTCTACCTTTGCTTTGCTGTCTAAATTGAGTTGATACTGCCCATCACCAACCACCCATTTCGATTTTGCCAAATCGTCTGGTAGCGCTTGTTCTAATGGGTCACTGACCATCACTGCGAGAACATCGTTGTGCTGTTGTAGCTGTTTAAGGTGATCAAGGTGGTGCTCCTCGCAGTCGCTCCAGTCGCTGATAAAAATCAATGTGGATTGTTTGAGCTTCATGCGTTTAATGAGCTCAATCCATTGACTGAACGTCACTTTTTCGGAATTGCGGGAGTCCACATTGAGCGATTGATTGGCTTTAGCGAGACGCTTAAGTTGAGCCAGAAGATCGTTTTGCGAACGCTGCGCCTTGCTGTGAAACAGCGCCTGTTGGGATGCGATGACAAAACCAACTCGGTCGCCATCTTTTAACACACGCCACCCGCACATGGCCGCGATTTCTGCCGCGACAACCGATTTCATTACTTGCGTCGAAGCAAAAAACATTGCGCTGCGCTGGTCGACACACACGATCACGTTGCGATCTTTTTCTTCGGTGTAGCTGCGCACGTGCGGCTTGCCTGTGCGCATCGTGACTTTCCAATCCAGGTTACGAATGTCGTCACCCAATTGATAATGGCGCAGCTCTTCGAAGTTCAATCCACGACCGCGAAACAGCGAATTGTGGCGGCCTGAGAGTACGCTGCCCGCTTTTAGATGAGGAAGTAAACTGAATGATTCTGCTTGTGCTTGCAAACGTACTAAACGAGCGTAATCGCAGTACAAACGGGGATCCATCCCCTGTGATTTTGGCGCAAGAGTTGGCTTAGCCATAATGCCTCCCGCTTATCCAATTTCTACACAATCTAGCAGCTCTTGCACGACGCGTTGGTGATCGACTCCGTCTGCTAGTGCATCGTAGGTCAAAGAAAAACGGTGGCCCAGTACAGACGGAACCATGGCTCGCACATCGTCAGGAGTGACATGGTCACGTCCTTGCATCCACGCATACGCACGAGCGCATTTGTCTAGTGCGATGGAAGCACGGGGACTAGAGCCAATCTCAATCCATTTTGCTAAGTTTGAATCGGCATAACGCTCTGGCTTACGAGTCGCCATCACCAACGCGACAATGTAGTTTTCCACTAGGTCTGATACCACGATGTTTGGTAACTGACGGCGCGCTTCTAACACCACGTCTGGCTCGATGTGTTTTGGCGTAATAATTTCGCTGCTGGTTTCCGCACCTAATTCTTCACTGCGCACCAAACGAATGATGTCACGTTCAGCGTCATCTTCTGGATAGTCGACAGTAACCTTCATGATAAAACGGTCCATTTGCGCTTCTGGCAGCGGGTACGTGCCCTCTTGTTCTACTGGGTTTTGCGTTGCAAGCACCATAAACAAGTCTGGCAATACGTGAGTTTTATCGCCTACCGTGATCGTGCCTTCGGCCATGGCTTCAAGCAGTGCTGCTTGTACTTTGGCTGGCGCACGGTTGACCTCATCGGCAAGCACTATGCTGTTAAAAATTGGCCCTGGCTGAAAATGGAGTTGCGGCTTGCCATCCAACTCTTGATAAACCTCGGTTCCCGTCACGTCCGATGGCAAAAGGTCCGGCGTAAACTGGATTCGACCAAAACTGGTGTTTAACAAGTTGGCCAACGATTTTACAGAACGTGTTTTTGCCGTTCCCGGCAAACCTTCTAGAAGAATGTGCCCGTTCGTTAATAACCCGATGACTAAAGCTCGAACCACGTGGCCTTGTCCAATGACGCTTTTTTCTGTTTGTTCGATGAGTTCTTTTATCGCTTGTTGTGCGCGGTTCATAGGGTACCTTTTCAGTGGTTTAAGCCGTCTTTTCAATAGTTAAGTATAAGAACAAATGAAATAACTTAAGGTTATATTCACTATGTTATCTTTGCGGTTCTTCAGATTGGAGAAGCTGTTCAAGACCAACCAACATCGGTAATGCGTAATCAAAGAACATTTTGATTCCCGAACACAGATAGTTTAGTCCAGCCTCGCCATTCGGCGTTTTGATCAAACGGTTTTTCGGACACTCGCCCCAGCAATAAGGCAAGTAGGGACACTGCTTACAATACGTCGGCAAAGATTCGCGTTTTGCCATGCCAAAGGTGTATTGTCGTGTAGAGAATGCCATGTCATTCAATGAGTGTTCATGAATGTTGGCGAGTTTGTATTCTGGGTATACATAGTGGTCGCAACTGAACACGTCGCCATTGTGCTCAACCGCCAAGCCTTTGCCACAAAACTCAGCTGTCACGCAAAGCTGAGACGGTTTCCCCATTACTTGCGCTACCGCGGTTTCAAACAGGTTAACCAGTACACGGCCAAGATCGTTATTCACCCACTCTTCAAAGGTGGTCATTAAGAAGCGTCCCCAGTCTTCAGGATCGACCGACCAATCCGTCACAACAGACATTGGATGACCCGGTTTCGCCAGATCACTGCCTTTGGTTGGGATCATCTGTTCGTTCCAAAACTGCGGTGCGGTTGTTTGGAAGTCGTTCGCTTCAACCACCGGTGCAAACTGAATGTAAGTCACACCCAGTTCTTGGGTTAAAAATCGATACACTTCGAGCGGGTATTTCGCATTGTGCCGATTGACCGTCACCAACGCATTGAATTTCACGCCATGCGCTTTGAGCTTATCTACCGCTTTCATCACCAGATCAAACGTTGGCTTACCGCTGCGGGTTTTGCGATATTTGTCGTGCAGCTCTCGTGGTCCATCAATCGACAAGCCAACTAGGAAGTTGTGCTCTTTTAAAAACGCACACCACTCATCGTTTAGCAAAATGCCGTTGGTCTGAAGGTCGTTTTCAATGCGAACGCCTTCCGGCTGATGTTTCTTTTGCAGAGCTACAACATTGCGGAAATAGTCCAACCCAAGCAGCGTCGGCTCCCCGCCCTGCCATGAGAAAACAATTTCTTCGCCATCCTGACTTTCGATATAGCTTTTCACGAACGCTTCCAGTGTTGCGTCATCCATTTTTGGCTGCTTTTCTTGGTGCAGTAGATTTTCTTTATACAGATAAAAGCAGTACTGACAATCGATATTGCATTTTGCTCCGCCTGGCTTTGCCATCACATGGAATCGACGGTCGTACGCACCCGGAACCGTTGCTTTAGACGCCGTTTTAAGAGGAACAATAGGCATGGTAGTAGAATGGCGAGGGGAAATCTTACTCATACGTTTCTCACTATTAAATATACCCAAATAACCTCGTTAGCTTTGTACAACAAGAGTGAAGCTATTTGGGTATATAGCGCTCCGAAAAGCGCTATGGATTATCGATGTTCTTTATTACTTAGAAGACTTAGGTACGAATGAACCTGCTTCCATGCGAGGTGGGAACTCTTTAAACGTACCCATTACCTCTTTCACTTTCTCTACCGCTGGCATCATTAGGAATGAACGCTCGTACATCCAACGAGAGTAACCCATACCTTGGTCACCACGTTCGAATGGGTCGATACTCAAGTCGAAGATCAATGGAACACGAAGTTTAGTAAACGGCTTGCGCCATACATCCATGCCCGTTTCATTCTCTTGAATCATAAAGTGGAACTTGTACTTTCCTTGTCGTAATGCCACAAGATCGCCGTCATCGCTCCAGTAAACGAACTCATTACGAGCAGATTTGTCTGATTTACCTGTTAGATATGGCAGTTGGTTATAACCGTCTAGGTGAACTTTATAGTCCATATCACCAACTTTCTTGCCTTTTAGTAATTCATCTTTAACTTTGGTGTCACCCGCTGCAGCAACCAATGTCGGGAAGAAATCCTCTAATGACATCATGCCGTTGAACGTTTTACCTGCTTCGATGTTTCCAGGCCATTTAATCAACATCGGCACACGGAAACTGCCTTCCCAGCCAGTGTTTTTCTCAGAGCGGAATGGTGTCATCCCTGCATCAGGCCACAAATCAACCATAGGGCCGTTGTCAGTGGTGTAAACAATGATTGTATTGTCATCCACACCTAACTCTTTGATCTTGTTAAGTAGCTGACCGATTTGATCATCGTGCTGCTTAACACCATCCGCGTAGAAACCAGCACCTGTTTTACCTTTGTATTCTTCAGGAACATGCGTGAAGTTGTGCATGCGAGTGGTGTTAAACCAAGTAAAGAACGGCTTATCCGCTTTTACTTGTTTTTCTATGAAGGTTTCCGCAGCATCAAGGAATTCACCGTCAACATTTTCCATACGCTTACGCGTAAGTGGACCGGTATCTTCAATTTTGCCGTCAGCGTAAGAGTGGATTACGCCACGAGGGCCAAATTTCTTCTTGAACTCTGGATCTTTAGGATAATCCACGTTCTCTGGCTCTTCTTCCGCGTTCAAGTGATATAGGTTGCCGAAAAACTCATCAAAACCGTGGTTGGTAGGAAGGTGTTCGTCTCGGTCGCCTAAATGGTTCTTACCAAATTGTCCGGTTGCATAACCCATTTGCTTAAGCACGGTTGCAATCGTTGGATCTTTTTCCGAGATACCTTGCGGAGCGCCTGGTAAGCCCACTTTTGATAGACCAGTACGTTTTGGCATTTGACCAGTAATGAATGCAGAACGGCCTGCTGTCGAACTTTGCTGTGCGTAGAAGTTAGTGAACTTCGCACCTTCTTTAGCAATGCTATCGATGTTCGGCGTGTTGTACGCCATCATGCCTTGGTTGTAGGTACTAAGGTTCCAGTAACCAACATCATCACCAAAGATGACAAGAATGTTGGGTTTGTCCGCTGCGTGTGCAACTGCAGATGCAGCGCCTAATGCTAACGTACATGCGTTAAGTACGAGTTTTTTACTGCTCGTTTTGGTCGCATTTTTCATATTATCTCCAAGAGTTCGCTAGTGCGTAAAAATGGTATTCGCTTTTCAATACCATTGTTGATATAAGATAAAGCACTAATTTCAGGCGATAAATGCAGTCAGAATTAGTTAACCTATAAATTAAATTTATGAGTAACGTTATGGACTTGAATTTGATCCAAACTTTTCTTGTTGTCGCGGAGTTCCAATCTTATACGAAAGCCGCGGAACAATTGGGGCTGACACAACCTGCTGTGAGCGCTGCAATAAAGCGTTTAGAACAAGTGGTCGATAAGCAATTATTTGTCAAAAAAGGGCGAGGTATTGCACTAACATCCACCGCCTATCAACTGCTACCGCAATTCCAGCAAGCGGTTAATATCATTGACAATGCGATATCCGATAAGAATCATTTTGAAGTGTGTTGTTCCGAAATTTTATTGCACATTATGGACCCGATAAAGAACACTATTTTTTATGAATCGCCACCCGAAAAGTTCTTATTATTTGAGCTTCTAAGACAACAAAAAGTCGATCTTGTCATTGATACTGTTATCACAAAAGATGCCGCATTTATCATTGAAGATGCCTACGAAGAAGAGGCGGTGATTATCTGTCGTGAGAATCATCCCCGCGTGCAAGGCTCGCTCTCAAAAGAACAGTTTTATGAGGAAACTCACTGTTTGTTTTCAGGGAAATGGAACAACATGAGCGGTTTTGAGCAACTATCCCAAGAAACTATTCAAGAGAGAAAAGTCGATTTGATCACATCTTCGCTTGCTGGTATGGCGTTGTACGTCGCGCAACGCGATTGTTTAGGCTTAGTGTCTCAATCTTTTGCAAACAAATGGAGTAAAGCCCTTAAGCTTCAAGTTCTGCAATGCCCTATTTCTATATGCGCTATCCCTTACAAGTTTGTTTACCACAAGCGAGAGATGAACAACCCTGCTCATATTGCGCTACGTGAAAAAATTAAAGCGAACTTAACGGCAGCCCACTACGAGCCAGTTTCCTTGTAGGCCTTGTTGATTCGCATTTTCTTTGCCATTCGTTGCTCTGAAAGCTTTTATTAGACGGAAAAAAGAGGCTCATATGAGCCTCTTTTCTATATGGTTGCATGGTATTGCTTACGTAGCACTAGCCTACTTATTTGGGTTCTCTTTTAATTTCTCCATCACTTGATCGAGCGAGAAGCTTGCCGCTTTTTGCCTTGGTGGAAACTCTTTAAACGTTTCGAGGAATCTGCCTACGTAAGCTTGTGCAGGAACCAGCATATAAGCACGGTCTAACATCCAATCATAGTAGGTGTTGGAAGTGATATCAGCCACTTCGTAAGGGTCCATACGTAAATTGAAGATCTTAGGAACACGAAGTGTGGTGAACGGTTCCGCCCAAATGCGCAGCGTACCTTTTGCTCGTTGCTCCATGAAAACCAGTTTCCACTTGTTATAACGAAGTGCGGTTAAGTCTCCATCATCCGAGAAGTAAAAAATCTCTTCACGCGGTGCTTTCTCTTCTTTGCCAGTTAAATATGGCAGGAAGTTGTAACCATCGAGATGCACTTTGAATTTCTTACCATTCGCACTATAGCCTTTTAGTAATTTCTCTTTGATACCGTCATCACCCGCGGCAGCAACGAAAGTTGGCATCCAGTCCATATGGTGCATGATATCATTCGAGACAGAGCCAGCTTTAATTTTACCCGGCCAACGTACCATCGCAGGGACTCGATACGCACCTTCCCAGTTAGTATTTTTCTCTCCACGGAATGGCGTTGTGCCTGCATCTGGCCACGAGTTCATGTGTGGACCATTATCGGTTGAATAAAAGACTATCGTGTTGTCTTTTATGCCCAAATCGTCCACTTTTTTCAGTAGTTGGCCGACATGATTATCATGCTCGACCATGCCATCTGCATACTCACTGATGCCTGTTTTTCCCGAATTCTCTTCTTTCACGTGGGTGCGGAAATGCATACGCGTTGCGTTCCACCAAACGAAGAAAGGTTTTTCAGCTTTGACGGCACGATCCATAAAATCGAGAGCCGCATCCAACGTCTCTTCATCCACGGTTTCCATACGCTTGCGAGTCAGAGGCCCGGTGTCCTCGATTTTGCCGTCAGCGTACGAGCGAATAACGCCTCGTGGACCAAACTTTTTACGAAACTCTGGATCTTTAGGGTAATCGACGTTTTCTGGTTCTTCCTCGGCGTTCAAGTGATAAAGGTTGCCAAAAAATTCATCGAAGCCGTGGTTAGTAGGCAGGTGTTCGTCTTTGTCGCCTAAATGATTTTTACCAAATTGACCCGTCATATAGCCCATCGGCTTCAACATTTCGGCAATGGTGGCATCTTCTTCCTTCAAGCCAAGATCTGCGCCAGGAAGCCCTACTTTACTTAAACCCGTTCTAAGGACGGTCTGGCCGGTGATAAAAGTAGAACGGCCCGCAGTACAAGATTGTTCACCGTAATAATCCGTGAACATCATGCCCTCTTTCGCGATGCTGTCTATGTTTGGTGTATTGTATCCCATCAAGCCGAAGGTGTAAGCACTGAGATTGGACTGGCCAATATCATCACCCCAAATGACGAGAATGTTAGGTTTCTCTGCCGCGATACTGCTACTTGTCGCGCCAATTAAGGCGGCGGCAAGAATCGCTAATCGACGTTTTACGCCATATTTCGCTGTCATATAAACCTCTGTGTGTATTAGAAAAGAGCTTCCTGCAACAGAATGTATAGTCTAGAAATAGTGGATAAGCGAATCTTAGAAATAAGAACTTTAGATACATTAACAGCTGCTCTAGTCTCCAAAATAGCTGATTATTTGCTTTAGAAATTGTGGTAATACTTATTGATTTGGCGATTTAAATTGGTGCTCTTTCCGTCGTAGAGTTATTTCTTCCATATCAGAATTTTGATATGACTCAGACATATTGCATTACAAATAAAATACAGCATTGATTTCACGCCAACATTAATGATAATAGTTTTTACTATCATTAATAATTAAAATGCCAATATGTTTGAGTCTACCCTTTCGTCTGCTCCTAAGACGGCAGCTTCCGATTACGGTCTCAATAATGAATATGAGCTCGTACTGGACAAGCACAGCCATACTGTGATGATAAATCGTCCGCCAGACAAAAAGTTAGTTCAGCTTACAAGCGTTCAATTCGAGCTGCTCCGTACTCTGACTCATTATCAAGATCAAGTACTTAGCAAACCTTTCCTTTATGAAACGGTACTGAAGCGCACGTTCTCAGAGCATGACCGCGCACTCGATATGCACATTAGTAGAATAAGAAAACGACTGGTTAGCGAAGGGATTAACGCGGATCGAATTCAGACCGTTCATCGACAAGGTTATGTATTTAAGCATGCGAAAAAGTAAAGAAATCGCGGCGAATTGCTCCAACTTTTGGTAATTGACCGCTTATTTTGCTTTAATTAATGCAAATTCTAATCACGTAAAATAACTCAATGAATTTGCGCTTAATTTTTATACTTTGCATTGCTACATTGTTTGCTGGCTGTGCAACCTATGCGGGCCTTAACTATGACCAACTGTTTGGTCCACAGCTCGTTCGTGAACGTACGGCGGACGTAGCTACACCTCAAGCAAACTTCTTCCAAAGCGAAGTCAAACCCATTATGGATAACCGCTGTGTCGTCTGTCATGCGTGCTACGATGCACCATGTCAGCTTAAGCTTTCTTCCGTTGAGGGTATTGACCGTGGCGCGAGCAAAGCACTGGTATATGAAGGAACAAGACTTACTGCCGCCGCGCCAACACGCTTATTCGAAGATGCAGAAACAACCCAAGAGTGGCGCGATGCGGGTTTTCATCCGGTACTTAACGAACGTGATCAGAGCATGGCGGCCAACATTGATGCAGGCCTCATTGCACGTTTGCTACAACAAAAAGAACGCCACCCGCTGCCTGATCAAGTCCAGTTAGAAGGTTTTGATTTTTCGATAGACCGAGAACAAACCTGTCCAACAATTGAAGAGTACGAACAGTACGAAAAAGATAACCCAACCTGGGGAATGCCTTTTGGTATGCCAAACCTATCAAACAGTGAATACCACACACTGATGACTTGGCTGGAAAATGGCGCGATAATGAACGTTCACCAACCAATTAGTGAACAAGAGCAAGCTCAAATCGACAAGTATGAAACTTTGCTCAATCGCGCTGATCTAAAAAATCAACTGATGGCTCGCTATATTTACGAGCATTTGTTTTTGTCTCACCTCTACTTTTCAGAGCTCACTGAAGATCCTCGATTCTTTACATTAGTTCGTTCTTCTACTCCACCGGGGCAACCAGTAAAACGTATTTCAACACGTCGCCCGTACGATGATCCCGGGGTTGAGCGCGTGTTTTATCGAATTATTCCAGAACAAGGGACGATTGTAGATAAAACACACATGCCGTTCGCGTTAAACAAGCAACGTATTGAAAACTGGAACACATGGTTTATCGATGCTGATTACACAGTTAATCAACTACCGAGTTATGAACCTGAAGTTGCTGCAAACCCGATGACATCATTTATCGATCTTCCGGTTAAATCACGCTTCAAGTTTATGTTGGACAATGCGCAAAACACGATCATGGCTTACATTAAAGGGCCTGTTTGTCGTGGCCAACTTGCACTGAATGTTATCAATGATCGCTTTTGGATATTCTTTCTAGATCCAGATAAAGCAGATATCCCTGAAGTAAATGAGTTTTACCGCTCTCAGGCTGATAACCTAAGACTGCCAGCAGAGCAGGAAAGCAACACGCTACCTGTTACCAACTGGGTTAAATACGCGCGTCAGCAAGCTCGCTACCTAGAAGCCAAGTCTGAATTTACCAATAACTGGTTTAAGGAAGGCGAAAACCTATCCACCGACGTAATTTGGGACGGTAATGGCACCAACCACAATGCGGCATTAACGATTTTCCGCCACTTTGACAGCGCATCTGTCGTACAAGGGTTAGTTGGCGAGCAGCCGAAAACGGTATGGATTCTTGACTACGCGTTGCTAGAACGCATCCACTATTTGCTCGTTGCTGGGTTTGATGTGTACGGCAACTTCGGCCACCAACTCATGACACGAATGTTCATGGACTTTTTGCGTCTGGAAGGCGAAAGTAACTTTATCTCGTTGCTACCAACCGATATGCGTCATGAACTGCAATCAAGCTGGTATAAAGATCAAAGTCCACAGTTAAGTGACTTTTTACAACGCAACGTGAAGCCATTTAACCAACCAACCAGCGTCGAGTACAAAACTGACGATCCAAAAACAGAGTTAGTCGAGTTGCTTAGAGAACGAGTTTCAGATGTTCTTCTTCCGCGCTACGAGGTTAAAGATACTGAGCTTTCTGCTCAAAGTGAAAAACAGCTCCAACGTATTGGCCAAGTTCGTGGAGAAGGCCTGAAAACCGTTCCGCAAATCACCATGCTTATGGTGAGAAGCCAGTCTGGAAAAGATGAGTTATTCACCCTACTTCACAATAATGCGCACACGAATATTTCTAGCTTGTTTGATGAAGAAAGCAACCGCGACTTTGCTAACGATGATATGACCATCGTACGTGGCGTTGTGGGAAGCTACCCAGCGGCATTTTTCTCGATCAACGAAAATCAAGTAAAAGAATTTGTCGATCAATTTAGTGCCATCCAAAATGAATCCGATTACGTTAAGTTGTTGGATAATTTTGCGATTCGCAGAAGCTCAGAAAAATTCTGGCCGTTTAGCGATCGTCTGCACAATTGGTACCGTACAAAACAACCGATCGAATTTGGATTACTTGACTATAATCGTTTTGAGAATCGATGATGATTTAAGGGGGTTCTCATGGGTATCCGAGATAACATTGCCGCTCTTGAACAACAGATTTACGTTGCTTGTTCTGAGGGAGACTACGAAACGGTCAACATGCTTGAGCATCAACTCGAATACTTGCGTGGCAAAGTGGAGCATCCTTTTGATGACGACCCTTATGCCCTAGACACTCGATTCGAGTGGGAAGATGACATGACCGAATAGAAAAAACCTCCGGCTTGCCGGAGGTTTTTGTTTTTGGGATGCAATTGATTTACTTCGCCATCAACTCATCAAGAGCTTGAATTGATTCAGACACTTGAGACACCAATTGATCTTTAGTCGCCATGTAGGTATCTAAAGGTTGAGGCGCAGCTTCAATTTCTTGGCAAGAGTTCATTAATGCCGTAAGCCCTAAACTCCCTGCGCTGCCTTTTAGTTTGTGAGCAAGGTTCTTCACTTGTTTACTGTCATTACCACCAGCAGACGCTTGCAGCTTGCTTAGTACATCGGCACTGGTCGTTCTAAACAGATTAATGATGTGCAACATCTTCTCTCTGCCCAAGATTTTCATATCGGACTCAATCACGCTCGGGTTAATGATGACCACATCTGATTCCTCTGTTTTAGGGACTTGAATAACCTTTGATTGTATCGCTTGTTCTTGAGGCGAAGTTTGATCAAACGGGGTACAGTCGGCATTTTGTGGCAACAATAATGGCTTTCCATCCAGCACGTCCTGAATCAATGCCGCTAGAGCTTCTTTTGCCAATGGTTTAGGTAAATACCCGTCAAAACCTGCAGCTAAATAGCGCTCAACTTCTTCGGCAAAAACGTGCGCAGACACTGCGATCATAGGCGTAGCAGCAAGGGCTTTATTAGCTGGTTTGTTACATTCAATTTGTTTCAAACGTTGGATTAACTCGGTTCCATCACAGTCTGGCAAGTTGATATCGACTAAAGCGATATCAAAATCCTGCGTGCTGATCAGTTGCTCTGCCTGTGAGCCGTTTTCTGCCATCACGACCTGGTGGCCCATGCTTTCTAAAAAGCCTTCCGCAACCACTCGGTTTACTTCATTGTCTTCTACCAACAAGACTTTCGCTTTCACTTTGCAGCGCGCGGTTGCCACTGCACCGGTTTCAACAGGCTCACTTTCCTCTAATGGAATGGAGAACCAGAATCGACTGCCATGTCCTTCTTCAGAATCGACTTCTAAAATACCGCCCATCGCTTCAATGATTCGTTTACTGATGGCAAGGCCAAGCCCCGTTCCTCCAGTTTGACTCATCCCACCTTCGGCTTGCGTGAAGGCATCAAACAACGTTCTCTGATCTTTTTTGGCAATACCTATCCCGGTATCTGATACTTCGAATAGGACTTGCGACTCATCCTCTGGGTTGAGGCTAACATAGATATCAATTTCACCTTCGTCAGTAAATTTAATCGCGTTTCCGACGAGGTTGTTCAGCACCTGACTGATTCTGGTGACATCCCCTTTCCAATAGCGACTTACATCACTTTCAATATGATAGGAAAACAACAGCTTCTTCTCTTGAGCTCGGCTGTTCATTAACTGGAAAGTGTCTTCAACCATTTGGTGTAAATCGAAGCCCATGTGGCGAATCTCTAAATGCCCTGCTTCAATCTTGGAGTAGTCCAGCACATCATTCAGAATCGCGAGCAACGTTTTACCACTGCGGTTGATGATTTCCGCATAACGCTTTTGAATAGGGTTGAGGCCTGAGTCAATCAACAAACGTGCCGTTCCGAGCACTCCATTCATCGGCGTTCTGATCTCATGGCTCATGGTCGCCAAGAATGCTGATTTAGCTCGACTCGCTTGCTCTGCTTGCTTACGAGCTTTCGCGTGATTCAAAACCTCTTCATTCAAACGACGGTTTGCTTGTTTTAACTGCGAAGTGCGTTGCTCAACGAGCTCTTCCAAATGCTCTTTGTGCTCTTCGAGCTCTCGCTTGGCTTGAGCTTCTCCCTCTGCGACCACTTTTAGCGCTTGCGCTGTATTTCGAGCCGTGATGATAGCTTGCCCCATATGCGCTAGCTCATCTTTGCCTTTTACCTCCAGCTCAACGGCTAAGTTACCCTGCGCCACAGAAAGCAGCGCGGCAGAGTACTCTGCCAATCGCTTAACCACAGAAAGGTATACAACACGCCATAAAATCAGCACCAACACAATCAAACCAACAATTGAAATCACCGTTAGAGACCACTGAGCGAATTTCAGCGTGCTCGTCAATTCATCCACAGCAACGGTTGTCGTTTTGTTTGAATCATCAACCAATTTGTTTACGGTACCATTCAGCTCCGAAAACAATTCCAGTGTCTTTTGCATCAGTTGTTGAGATTGTTCATTATTCTCATACTGCTGCATCAAAATAGTGAACACGACCTGACGCTTACCGAGCTCTGTTAGTAGTTGGCTCATTTGTTTGGAGCGAGTGGGATCTTCTACGGCCAGAACACGGCGCTTCATGATTTTGAGATTACTTTCAAAATCACTTTGCACCTGCTGGATTCGCTCAATATTGGTTAATGTGCGAGCCTCTTCAATTTGATTCAGCATTTTAAAAGCCAATAAGTGCAGCTCATGCAATCGCTCCGTCAGATCTAGATCCACTTCCACCAGCGCATCTAGTGCCTGATAAACTTGCGATTTTTTATTCGATTCTAATAAGTCATAGATATGTGTGACGTTAGCAACGGCAATGGTGCTCGTGTTCTGAACTTGCGTCCGAGTTAGCTGTTCCAACTCTTCACTCAGTAAGCGCATCTCTTCGACACGAGTATCAATCTCTTTTGCCAGCCACAGCTTTCTTTCAACCGAAACACCAAGTTCTGCCAAGTTGTCGATAACGTTCTGGACGTTACTCTCGAGATCTTCTAGCAATTGAGAATCAAACGACTCACTCCCCAGCTCTTTGATATGAGTAAGCAATGATTCGAGCTGTTCGAAAAGCACACGTCCAGACTCTTTTCTTTCCTGCTCGTTTCTTGCGTTCGATAACAGTTGTACAGACGAAATGATGCGAGTACTCAACTCAGAGACTTGCCTCGCTTCAATCATGGCGGGAATTGCAGAATCCACGACATTTCTTTCCGTCTTGGCAACTAAAGAAAATCCAGACACACCAATAAGTGCCGATAACATAACCAGCATTGCCATCGCAATGAAAGACAACAAGAGTTTACGACCGATGCTTGCGGTTGCTAGCAACATATTTTCATGACCTTAATGTTCGTGTTCAGCGACATATTACGTTATATTTTGCAGTGTTTACTTAATCTATGCCAACGAACTTCATTTCATGGTTAAAAATCAACACGCATTTCGCACAATTTTCAAACATTCTGCAGTCACATTAGCCCTTGTCGCTTCTTTACCAGTAGTTGCAGCAGAAAAAGTATGTGCCATTTACCCTCACCTAAAAGATTCATACTGGTTATCCGTAAACTATGGAATGGTGTCCGAAGCGAAAAAAGAAGGCGTCGAGCTGAGAGTCCTTGAAGCGGGTGGCTATCCAAACAAAACGCGTCAAGAGCAACAACTCGCACTGTGCAGCCAATGGGGAGCAGATGCGATTGTCCTTGGGACCGTGGACCCACAGGCCTATGAGCATTCGCTTAAGAATTGGGTCGGAAACATTCCTGTCTTTGCTACTGTTAATCAACTCGATCTGGATGAAGAGCAAAGTGAGCTGTTAAAAGGTACGGTCGGTGTTGACTGGCACTGGATGGGATACGAAGCGGGAAAATATCTGGCTGCTCGCCATCCAAAGGGATCAGGAAAAACAAACATTGCCTTACTTTTGGGGCCGCGTACTCGTGGAGGTACGAAGCCCGTGACTGCCGGGTTTTATGAAGCGATCCAAGGAAGTGATATCAACATCGTTGACTCGTTTTGGGCAGACAACGACAAAGAGTTACAGCGTAACCTGGTTCAACGTGTGATTGATATGGGAAATATAGATTATATCGTTGGCAGCGCGGTTGCGATTGAAGCCGCTATCAGTGAACTGCGTAGCGCAGGCAAAGCTGAGGAGATCGGTTTGGTTTCTGTGTACTTAAGTCATGGTGTATATCGAGGCCTGTTACGTAACAAAGTGCTCTTCGCACCAACAGATAAAATGGTGCAGCAAGGCAGGCTTTCCGTCATGCAAGCAGCGCATTACTTAAGGGGTGAAGCGTATGACAAACATGCCTCACCAACCATCAAACCACTGACTCCAAAGACGCTTCATGACGATACGATCGAAGAATCGTTATCTCCGTCAGAATATAGGCCGACATTCCGTGTTAAGGCTGTTGATTGAAAGACAAAAAACGTGTTCTATTGAATAACAACAATTTTAAAATCATACAAACGGAAACATCTTGATGCAAAAAACCATTCGTACCATGCCAACCCACAAACATGTGGCTTTGGTTGCCCATGACAACTGCAAACCTGAGCTACTTCGCTGGGTAAAAGAAAATAAAGAAAAACTGCAGAGTCACTTTCTTTACGCGACAGGCACAACCGGGCACATGTTGAGCAAAGAAACTGGACTGGCGATTAAGAGCATGATCAGTGGCCCAATGGGCGGTGACCAACAACTTGGCGCGCTCATTTCAGAAGGTAAGATCGACGTTCTCGTTTTCTTCTGGGATCCGCTAAACGCCGTACCTCACGACCCAGACGTTAAAGCGCTTCTTCGTATTGCTAGCGTTTGGAATATTCCTGTGGCAACGAACCGAGCCACCGCTAAGTTCCTGTTTAACTCCCCTCTTCTTGAGCAAGAAGTAGATATTGAAGTACCGGATTACGAAGCGTATCTTGCTGAACGCATGTAAGCTTTGATGCCAACCGAATAACGTAAAGGCGATACTGAGTATCGCCTTTATTGTTTCTAAAATTCAGAACTCTGCCTTCAACGCGAAGTGATGATCGGATAATCACCATTGACGAGCTCTTGAACAAATGCGGACCCAGCGCCAGTGTGCGTAATCCAAACTTTCTCTTTCGCACGCGTAATCGCCACGTAAAACAGCCTGCGCTCTTCTGCGTGAGGGAATTTGTCTTTGGACTCGGTCAATGCGCCATCAATGTGAATTTGCTTCTTCTTCGCAGGGAACTGCCCCTCATCCACAGAAAGAATAATGACAAAATCAGCCTCTCGCCCTTTACTCGCATGGCAAGTCATAAAACGAATATCGAGATTAGGAAAACGTCGCAACCAATCGTCATACAAGTCGGGCTTATGATAATGATTACGTCCTAACAATAAGACGGACTTGGTTTGCTTGGCTTGTTGATTCAATTGATCCAAGATCTTTTCAACTTGGTTACTCGGTGCGGTATGCACACTCTTCTGCTTACGTTGCTTGTGGCTATTTAGTGTTTTCGGCAATTGCGATGGGTTTTGCTGCACAAAAGTGTTTGCCACATCACCAATCTGATTGTTGAAACGATAAGTCGTATCTAGATGATGAACGGTAGAGTGAGCAAAGCGCTCTTTAAACCCAGTGATAAGATCGACGTCCGCACCAGCAAACTGATAGATGGCCTGCCAGTCATCACCAACCGCAAACAACGTCGCACCCGCTTGTTTCTGAGTGGATTCACACAGTGCTTCAATCAGCGCTAAACGGTCTGGAGAGATATCTTGGTACTCATCGACCATAATGAAGCGCCATGGAGAGACAAATTTCCCTTTATTTACATAATCTGTCGCACGACTGATCATGGTAGGGAAATCCACTTGATTGCTTTCTTTAAGCATTTTCTGCCACGCCGTAAAACATGGCCAACACAAGGCGAGTTCGCTGTTTAAACGAGTATAGTCTTGGTGATTTACCAACTTTTCTTGCACTTGCTTTTTGGTTAGCCCTACCGCAGCTAAGTGAGACAACTGAGAGTCTAGCCACGCGATCAGTTTTGGGTTTTCTGAGTGACTTCCTAACTCATCGTCCCCTTTTAAATAGGCAATCGGCCATTTGTCTAAATGTTTTTGCCAACGTTTAAAGTTAGTAGGCGTCATCCAATGCTTTTTCAGCCAATCTACACACCATGCCGTTCGCTGGTTGTCATCTAACGCCAACGGACTGATCTCAACAGGCTGTTGCTCAACTTGATTAAGTATATATAAGCCTAGTTGATGGAACGTATTCACACGCACACCGTCTGCGGCCATGCCTACTTTATCCACTAAACGCTCTTTCATTTCAGTCGCGGCATCACGACCGAAAGCCAGCATAAGCAACTCTTCTGCTTGAGCCTGGTGGCTTTGCAGCAAGTATGCAACTCGAGCCGTTAAAACACTGGTTTTGCCAGAGCCTGCGCCAGCAAGGACTAAGTTGTGATCATCGTTGAGCAACACCGCATATTGCTGGGATAAGTTTAAAGGCGAAGATTCTATGCGATTAAACAGCACTTCCCAATTCGGACGTTCTTCCTCAAGCCAATCACGATTACGCTCACCAAGCGTCGCAGACGTATCAATAAGCCAAGGTTCGATTTCCGCCATGCGATTCGGCATCCGCATTTTGGCTTCTTCTAGAGTGGTTTTCATTTCGCTTAACTCTTGGTTAAGACTTTCCACCCAGGAGACCACTTGAGAGTGCGATAGATAGGCAGGAAGATGCTTAAGTTTGTAGAGCTCTTCTTCCCACTTAGGTAGATACTCAGCCAGTTTTCGGCACTGAGTATTGTGCCATTCTTGATACTGACGAACAGCTTCAAGAGCAAACTTACGGCATTGTGGCCACGGTAGCCCTTGTACTAGCCAACTTTGTTGTTTGCCTTCGTGCTCATGAGCAAAAAA
The DNA here is from genome assembly GCF_003123985.1 of Vibrio sp. T9. Taxonomy (NCBI): domain Bacteria; kingdom Pseudomonadati; phylum Pseudomonadota; class Gammaproteobacteria; order Vibrionales; family Vibrionaceae; genus Vibrio; species Vibrio sp. T9. The sequence continues at coordinate 176,456 of NZ_NIGY01000008.1, read as the reverse complement.
CTGCAAAGAGCTCCATAACAACCCACGCTTTACGCTAACTTTGCCATTCCAGATCGTAAAAGGAATATGTTCTTCACTGCCTATTGAGCTTAATAAAACACTGTTCTCTTTTATTTCGACGTGATGGTACTCATTTTGAATAAAAAACTGTGCTTTGCTAGTGGCAGTTAGCTGCATGAAACGTGCGCCTTTTAATTTAGAAGTTGTCGATTTATATCATTTTAAGGCGCCAAATTGTAGCAATGGCGAGCACCTAAGTAAGCATCTTCTTTTATTCTTTAATAAAATTCACATTACTGTCGATTTAGTAACCTAAAGCTCATTCTATTTGAAGCTGACTTTACAATTATAGACACATTGCGAGGCTGCTTTAGTATAAGTCAATGACATCCCTGTTGATTTTATCGACAACAACGAATTTTTCTTAAAGTAAATCATAAACGCGCTATAGTGGGTTTGGTAGTATTCCCCCGTTCTTCATCGGAAACATAAGGCGCATTGTGCAAGCAACTTCTAAATTTCGGCTCTATTGGGCAAACAAGACCATAAATTACAGCGTTCTTATCCTAATCACCTTACTGGGTGTGGTTATCCCGACTTGGTACTTCGAGCAAAACACGCTGATCACGCCTCTAATATTGGGCGTTATTGCTGCTGCTTTGGCAGAGAGTGATGACAGCTTCACTGGGCGCATCAAAGCGCTGATTCTGACTTTTCTCTGTTTTGCGCTCGCCGCTTTCTCAATTGAAATCTTATTCGACACCCCTTGGGCATTTGCATTAGGGTTATTTATCTCAACCTTTGGTTTTATCATTCTTGGAGCGATAGGTCCTAAATATGCGAGCATTGCTTTTGGCTCTTTGCTGATCGCCATTTACACCATGCTTGGCGCACATGAGAGTACCAACATTTGGTTTCAGCCACTGCTGCTTTTAACTGGTGCGGCTTGGTATTACTTCATGTCGATGATTTGGCAGATATTTTGGCCTCTTCAGCCTGTGCAACAAAGCTTAGCCAATGTGTTCTTCCAAATGGCAAATTATCTCGATGCGAAAGCCAAGCTTTTTCACCCTGTCACCAACCTAACGCCACAGCCACTTCGGATTGAAGCCGCCAAGTGCAACGCAGCGACGGTGATGGCGCTAAACGCTTGCAAAGCCACATTACTAAACCGCTCGAAACGCGGCCACATTGATGGCCCTAGTGACCGATTCTTAAATATCTACTTCATCGCTCAAGACATCCACGAACGAGTCAGCTCTAGCCATTACCGCTATCAAGATTTAGCAACTGAATTTGAACGTTCTGATGTGCTGTTTCGCTTTAAATATCTTTTGGAATCTCAAGCCCAAGCGTGTCGTGATATTGCATTAGCGATTCAGCTAGGGAATGAATACTCACATACCGATCAGTCCATCTTGGCCTTAGCTGAAGTGCAAAATTCACTTGCTTACTTAGAAGAACAAAAGCAAGGACACTGGAAACGTCTGCTAATGCAGTTAACATATTTATTCAATAACTTAGCGACGGTAGAAAAGCAACTGAATAACATTAACAACCCAGATGTTGAGGGCCTAGAGGAAGATACGCTCGCCGATACTAACCCGCACACATTAAAAGCCATGTGGCAGCGTATATCCGCGAATTTACACAAAGATTCGATGCTGTTTCGACACGCATTGCGTATGTCGATTGCCTTGACGATTGGTTATGGAATCATTCAAGTATTCAACATCGACCGAGGTTACTGGATACTCTTAACCACTCTCTTCGTGTGTCAGCCAAACTACAGTGCAACGCGTCAAAAGCTGACAGCGCGAGTCATAGGCACATTAGCCGGTTTGTTAATTGGCGTACCATTACTGACTTTCTTCCCTTCTCAAGAAAGCCAGTTAGTATTCATCGTTATTTCTGGCGTGATGTTTTTCGCCTTTCGGATGAACAATTACGGATACGCAACTGGTTTTATCACACTACTGGTCCTCTTCTTATTCAACCAGTTAGGTGAAGGTTACGCGGTTGTGCTTCCTCGACTGGCCGATACCCTCATCGGGTGTGTGCTTGCTGTAGGAGCCGTACTGGTTATTTTGCCAGATTGGCAATCGAGAAGGCTGCACAAAGTCATGTCGGATGCGATAGATGCTAACAAACAGTATCTCGATCAGATCATTGGTCAGTATCGAATTGGTAAAAAGGACAACTTGAGCTATCGCATTGCTCGTCGTCAGGCCCATAACAGTGATGCCTCACTTTCTTCTGCCATCAGTACAATGCTTGCGGAACCTGGTAAATATCGTGCTGCCGTTGATGAGAGCTTCCGCTTCTTAACGTTAAATCACGCAATGCTGAACTATATTTCTGCTCTTGGTGCGCACCGAACTCGCATTGAAGATGAGTCAATTCATAAGCTCGTTTTAGATGCGCACCGCTGTATTCATCAGCATTTAGACGTACTCCATAAACAGCTTCACCAGCATTGCGAAGAGTGCGATTTATCTAATATTGACGACGCAGGACTTGAGCAACGCTTAAATGAGTGGCGAGATGAAGATGATAGTTCCGCTCGCATGGTATTGCAGCAACTTCACCTTATCTATCGCATGCTCCCAGAGCTACATTCACTCGCCAGTAAGTTTGCAGTGAGGGTTAACTAGTAACACACGGATAGAAAAGGGAAGCGGATTGTCGCTTCCTTTTTTCTTTCTACTTTTCTATCTACCCCAAAGTGGGTAATTATGTACCTTCATAGGAAAAATCTGACGTATCACTTAACGCACCTTGACAATATTCGGACAAAAAGCAATCGATCAAATTCTAATCTATCTAGGTTGAATAAATATGTTGTATCCAAAGGACGAAGAATTTCGGGAAATGAAGGATAAACCGAATTACAACGAGGGTATTGAGATGAACGCACAACAATTTAATGAACTTAAACAAAAGCTCAGCGATTTAACGGCGAGTCAGTTGAAATCATTACAGGGTGAGATAAGCGTAAAGTTAAACAAAACGCAAAACCCAGTACTTTCTGTTGAAGAGCGAGAAATGCTTTCTAAACTGTTTGCTTAATCAAATCATTGATATAAAACACTTGAACGTTTTATAAACTCCACCTATGCTCTCATTAGCATAGTATTGGGAGTGGTGATATGCCTGTATCAGGAATTCAATCTGGGCACCAAATTGTTCAGATGTCACAGCAGATGGCTGAAAAAGCCGCGCATGGCATTAATGATAATTTAGGTAAAATGAAAGAAGAGATCGCTTCTCACAACATCGATTTGGCTAAAGTGGCAGATGTCGCAATAACCGCTTCAACTCCTAGCCTCCCCTCTCAAAAAGTTGAATCACTCATCAACCTTACGCAAGCTGCAGGTTACAACCGAGTGGGTGCGTCCGTCATTGAGAAAAACAATGAAGTCATTGGCAGCTTACTCGATATTCACGTCTAAAACTTCTTAGTTCCGACCTGTCACTACAAATCCGTAACAAGCCCTCTTTTGCTACCTAATGTTGTGCTATTTCGATTCAATAAGTCTCGATAAAAACCAATAACTCCCAATAAAAACGGACGCCTTGTTAAAGCCGCCCGTTTTATGTTGAATCCAAATTTATCCGTTATCAATAACACCGTGATTCAGCAATGACTCTACAATCTCATTGGAGCTAAGACCGTTGAAGTCTATCGATGTACCTAAGTTTTCCACCACAATGGTTTGCTGGACATTTGCATCCGTCGTAATGTTCAGAGAAACATTTTCTGTTGATGCGTCGTAATCGGCTTGAATGTGCGCAAGTAAATCATCAATACCCGCCGTTGGGTCATTCAAATCAGCGATCACGTCTTTGAGGTCAATGGTGTCCTCATTGACGCTAAAGTCAGTGATGGTGTCAATCGCACCATTATCCACCGTGTCTTCTGTCCATTTAAAGATATCGCTACCCGCACCACCAGTCAGAATATCAGAGCCTAGTCCGCCAATAAGCACGTCATCTCCATCTCCTCCTAGGATATAATCATCTCCCGTACCTGCTGCTAAAGTAATGCCTGCATCACTACCAATAAGATAGCTGTCTTCACTTTCAGCAGACTGATCAATATCTTGACTATTTAGCGTAACGTTTAGATTAATATCTAATGGCGTTGAATACGCTTGGTCACCATTTGATGCAGTAGAAACCGCAGTCAATGTAATATCGTAATCTCCCGGGATCGCATTATTGATGTGTAGCGTATCAATTTCATCTTCTGGAACAGTCCATGTTGTACCATCAAAGCTAATATTCGATGTTGTAGCTTCACTCGTGATCGTAGCTCCTCTTGGCACGCCTGTGAGCTCTAAGGCCAGTACTTCATCGACATCGGTCAACGCAGCCATAATACCCACCAGCGCGATGCCTTGACGGCTTGCACTTTGACTCGCACTAATTCTTTGAATGTAACTAAAGTTCTGATCAATGGCCAAGTTTGGTACGTCAGCGACAGGCGTTACGTTAATATCAAACGTTTCTGATGTTTGTAGTGAGGTACCCGTTAAGTTGTCATAGAAAATACCATTGTCATCAGCGGTAACGGTAAGCGCAATAGAATTGCTGTTCACATCACTGGCATCAATAAATACACCGACATCCGGATCCGTCGAAGCGAAAAGACTATTAAGCTGAGACAAGGTCCCCATCAGTACAGTTTCACCCGCTAAACCAACGCCTTGAGTAATGCCACTCCCAGCCGGGATAACGACACTTATATTACCCTCATCGATGCTGAGTGACACCGTCATGATTTCATTCTCATGAATACCTGCAAAATCAACATCGGTAATTTCGAAACCTGAGATTTTTTGATCCGATGACTCCATAATCGTATTTGTGACCATTGAGCCATCAATCTCCGGAGCATCGTTAATCGCCTGCACTGTCATCACGGCTGAGCCACTGACGGTCTTCGGATCCGAGACGCCATTGGTCATGCCATCATCCGTAATATCGTAATTAAAGCTTACATCCCCGTAAAAATCAGGAGCAGGTTCAAAGCTCCACTCCGTTGAGCTCAGTTGAGTAAGCGTCCCTGCTGCAGGGTCGACAAGCGTAACATTGCTAACGGTTAAATTGTCCGATTCAATATCAACCGCATTAACCAGCAAGTCCGCTGCGGTAACAATAACAGCACCGCTGTCTTCATCAATACTTGTCAGCGTCACTTCCGATGTTGTTGGCGCATCATTCACCTCTGTGACTTCAATTACAAATTGGCTGCTATTTGAATTGAGTGTTTCATCGACACCGCTAATCACAATCCCTTCGTTGCCTTGGTCATCGACAGAGATGTCGACATTGACGTTACCAAAGAAGTTAAGCGCTGGGTTAAACTCCACTAAACCATCAGCGATAGCGGCGTTAAGGTCAGATACGGTTCCTTTCAGTTCAATTGAACCCGTGCCGTCTCCAGAAACCGTCAATCCGTAATTGGCAATAATCGATGGATTGAGCGCCAAGTAACCGCTATCGACAGCAATATTCAAGACATACTCTGCGGTAGGATCATCAAGTACCGCATCCACATCCGAAATACCAAATGTATCCAGCAGGATAGCGTTGTCTTCTGGTGTTTCAACGTCAATGACATTCGCGAACTCCGGTCGATCATTCACCGCTTCAACATCAACAGCTACGTCAAACTCCTCGGCTGAACCTAAACTTTGGCGACCATCGAGCCCGGTATCAACCGCTTGCACTTTGAAATGCAGTGACCCACCCCATGAGTTATCGTTGCGATCACCAGAATTAAAGACCACTTGATCCAAATCTTGAGCATCGATTTCTAATACGAAGACGCCATTTCCTTGGTCAGTAAACACCGTTCCATCAGGTAATGAAACACTCGCCCCATCAGGGACATTTGAAATCTCAACTCTCAGCGTCTCTGGATCATTTTCCTGGTAGGTTGCGCCATCTCCGATGGACTCTTTGTTATCAACCACCAGCGCATTGACGTTGATAACAATATCTTCTCCCTCATTCCCCGCAGCTGAAGTATCAGGATTCACATCGACATCATCGCCAATAGGATTCACAACCAGCGTAAAGTTATTAGTTCGCTCTGTTGGTACTTGTAACAATTCTTCTTGGATGAACACGGTAATGCCAATCTCTGCCTCGCCACTGAAGTTTTTCGGCGGTTTGATTTGGATGTCACTCAAATCAACGGATGTCTGAGTAAGGTCTTTTAGCTGAATACTCCATTCTCCTCCGCCGTTGTTCTTAACAACATAATCAGAGGAATTGGATTGCACGACAAAATCATCAGGGATCCCTGTTAACTTGAGTGAAACGAAACTTTCAGAGCCATCATTATCGTTTAAGCTGATCGAAACCCCAGAGCCTGATTGATTCAACGAAATTAAAGTATCTTCGTCACCAACCACGGTAATTGGCTTCGTAGGATCGGCACCTGTAATCGTAATATCGTCCACCACTGGCGTAACTTCGAATGTCACGTCATCAGTAAAAGTTCTTATATCGATATTATCGCCAGGGTTATTTAGGATAGACTGATCAAATACAGCCTCGTCCGTGATCTCTCCTTCAATATTAATCTTGACGGTGTTTTGTCCCCCACCTACGGGATAATTCTCTTTCGGCTTAAACAGAACATTATCAAGCGCACCCGCTAAAATCTCAGCTTCATTAAACTCAATACTTGTCCCTAAGCTATTGCCATTTGCGTCAACAAACTCCCCCAGTGTTGTGTCATCGAGTGCTAACTTAATATTCGTTAGCGTTTCCTGACCACCTTGGATATTGTTATAACGGTCGGCAAAATCGACATTCAGATTAAGCTGGATTAAACCATCTTCATAACCCACACCATCCGCCGTTGGTACATCGTTATTTAGGTCATCAACGGGTTGTTTGTTCGCGTCTAAACCGAGAGTACCTGTGATATCCACTGTCACATTTGGTGTAACATCACCATCTAATGGCTGATCACCCGCCGAACTCGGAACATCTGCAATCGGTAAAACCTGAACTGGAATTCGCACGTTGTTTTCTTTTTCGTCGCCAGACTCTGTGTCTTTGGTGACAAACCTCACAGGCAATTCGAAATCACCAGCATAATCTTCTGCCAAGTGCATCGTTAAACCGTCCAAACCTGTGATATTGCCACTAGCATCAATATCTGCTTGGAAAACGTATTTACCATTGACAAAATCGATATCAGTGCCTGTTATCACCAAGCCTGGAGGAATACCGGGTGCGGATGGATCAATAACAACAGTCAAAACATCTTCCACACCATCCGCATTAATCGCATCGACTTTCGACGTCAATTGAGTGCCAAGGTCGATCGCATTATCTTCCGATGCTTCAATTTGGACGTCATCAGCCACCTGAATTTCAGCTGCAACACTTGTTTGCGGCGTGAGAACCGTCGGAAACTCAAGTGTCACGTCAGTTTCTCTTACTACTGTTGCGTCTTTTTCAACGGCATCTTCACCTAAATCGTTGACCTCGGCATAGATGGTTAACCCAATTTGAGATAGACCGCCGTTGTCACCATCATCGCTGTCGTCGTTTGGCGTTAAATCAAGACCCGAAGGCGCTTTAATCGAGAAGTTTTCTTCGTCAATGACTGTCCATCGACCGCCGCCTTCGTTCAATGCACCAACAATGACCAATTGATTGAGAATCTCAGGGTCGACATTGTGGAACTGAACAACAAGCTGAGTCACCACTTCATCTGAAGAGGCGTCAAACTCTTGGTATTTGATGATATTCGCACCAGACTCCCCACCCGTTGAAGTATTGATCGTAAAATCAATGTTCCCTTGACCGTCTGACTTCACGATGTCAGTGACAACGCCAGTGCTTTCAGTAACAAGCAAACGTGTCTGGGCGTCTAGCGATCCTGTTGTATTTTCTGGCTCAACGATTGGATTGACTTGGACATGCACCATGCCATTGATGGTTTTTTCTGCAATTCCCTGCCCTGGATTAGAAGCATCGACATATTCGTGGTCAATCTCTTTCACCGTCACCGTAGTATTCAAATCAAAGTCAGTACTAGAGTCTTGCTCTAATTGCACCTGGACATACCCGCTTTGAGAGATTCGAGCAGAAAAGTCTTGCTCCGACTCGTTCGCTAGTGGCGAAAGTGTTAATGTTCCAGAAACCAATGTTTGTGCTACGCCATCGACATAAACCGTGCTGCCTGGAGGAAATCCAGAAATCGTCACCTCACTAAAGAACTCGTCTGTATCAGGGCTTTGAGCCAACGTTGGCTTCCAATCAATATTAAAGCGTGTATCTTCATCACCTTCTGATTGAACCGTGTAGTTATCTTGCGCATCAATGACAGGAGCGACAATAATTCGGATCTCACCCGATGAGGTTCGACTGTGACCATCATTCTCTGTGACGATCGTCGTCGCTGTAATATGAATGTTCTCCGTCGATGACGCTTCCGGTTTAATAACAATTCCAGAATTAATATTCGCCGTGGTGATATTGGCTTCATAGATTGGCTGATTTTGCGCGTCATAGCCTACAAAGGTCAGATCGACGGATGCACCATCGCTATCAAATACCTCGACACCTGCCGGAATATTGGACAGCAGAACCGTAACCGACTCTGAGTGATCATTCGGGTTATCTGGTAACTCGCCAGAGATGACACTAAAGCCCAACTCTACTTGACCATTCTCATCGATATTAGTCTCAATACCTCTTACATTGCCGTCATTAAACTCATGCCAGATCCCTGATTTATCATTAAGCTCAATAAATGGTATGTCAGCTACGCCTTTCACACCGACGATCACTGTTTTGCTGCCTAGTGACAACATATCTTCGGCAACCCCACTAGATAACGATGCCGTATCTTTTACGATACCTTCAACGTTGAAAGTAAAGTCATCATTGCTGTGCAACGGAGGAAGCACTTCGACGTTGGCTAACTCAGATTCTGGCACTTCGTAATAGAGTACATTGCCGCTTGAATCGGTCACTTCCACTATTTGGCTTGGGTTTGCTGAATCAAGCCACACTAACGTAACGCCATCAATTGAGAAGTCAGAAATACGCACAAACAGTGCTTCAGAACCATCTAAATCCGCAGACGGCTTCATGGTAATCACTTCACTTAACTGAAGTGGATCATGATCCGTAACAGGATTGACGGTGTCTTGAGTTCGAGCGTTATCCTCAAAGACATTGATTCGGTTGACTGTAAAACTACCTGGGTCCGCGATTGGGTTAACATCAATGATGATAGTTTCTGTCTCTGAACGTGCCGTTTCCTTCCCTGATAACGGATTATTGTTTTCTGTTGTAATCGCGGTTACATCAATCTTGATTTCGCCCGAGAAATTATCGATTGGGTCAATTTGAACGTCACCAATTCGGCTGGCATCTACGAGATAAACACCACCAGTTTTTGGAATCGCGCTACCATCCGAATATACTAACTCTGCGTTATCTTCCCCTTGTGTAAAGATGAGCTCGTACACTATATCTTCAGGATTACTAGTATCCTGAGTTTCCGCCGTGATATTAAGTGCGACGTTGTTTCCGTCTTCATCGACAGAATAGTTGAACTCGCTGCTCGTCGTCCAAGTCGCAATATCTGCCACACTCTCAACTTGAATATTCAAATTACCATTAATAACGTGGTCAGCTGAGCCATTGTTCAGTATTTCAACGCGAATACGAGGATCAATACCTGAAACGTCAGTCGAGGTATGACGATCTGGGACAAAATACAAGTTATCTAAAGAGACCAGCTCGCCACTAAATGATTGCTCGACATTCGAGGCATCGAGAACAACCGTATCACCTACTGGTGTCAATTCAATGAAGTTCCCGCTGCCATCTCGGTAATAGAACGTACCGTTGTGCGTGCTTGCATCTCGAATAGTGATATCACCTAAGCTTTCGTTACGATCGATATCATGCAAATCGATAACCAAATCGACTTTCGCCGGCGTCACATCCAGCGTCGACAAGTTGTCCTGAGTATTTGCAGAGTCAACGCCCACAACGACACCATCACGCCCTTGGTCCTCGAACGCAGTAACGGTAGACGTGTCAATTTGCGCATTACGGTCTCTTATCGAGATATCCACATCGGCATCAGCAATGTCACCATCACCATCGGTTGCAACAACGTTGATGGTGAAATCAATCGAGTCGGTTTCTGTATGGTCAAGATCGTCATTCGGACGGAATGACACACGGCCATCAGTTCGAACAATCAGACGACCGATTTCAGTATCCACTCCGTCAAGAACCTTGTGAACGTACACAACTTGGTCACTGCCGTTCAAATCGACAGAATCGGAATCAACACCGTTTTGCTTAAAGTAAATGCCTGAATCATCAGCCGAAAATGAAGTTATTTGTGCGCCGTCAGCACCAAGATCGTCATCAGCTTCTACAGGGTCTTGGAATAAATAAACCGTGCGGCTGCCTTGCCCCTCAACACGCGAAATAGATGCATCGTACAAGGTTGGAACATCATCGGTAATCGTCACTGGTAAGTTAATACCGGCCGTATCGCCATCGACATCGGTCGCGAAGACTGGGAGATCAAGTATGAGTGTATCTTCGCCTTGGGTTGAGTGGTCTAGCGCCCCTTCAAGCGTAAACTTGTAAGAGCCGTCAGCGTTCAAAACTAGCGTGAACACTGAGTTACCATCAGGTGTTTGACCTTGATAAGTAAAGTTGTTGTTGCTTACCGCGGTTTGAACTAACGTCACCGCGAGGCCACCTGAAGTTACTCCTGGGATCGGGTTAGAAGTAAGATCCAACTGGTAAGAGACAACCGTATCTGCCCCTTCCACCGTATCGAAATTACCCGTTGCTTCTAGGCTGTCTTTATTGGTTGCCTGAGAGCCATTAGCAAGGTCATCCTCGTCAACAGCCAAAGGATCTGCTGATGTGATTTCAGGAATGTCATCAACAATGGTGATTGGAAGGTTCAATGATGATGACGTATCACCATCAAAATCTGTAACTGTAATTGGGATATCAATGACAAGGTTGTTTTCACCTTGAACAGCGTCATGGTCGATTGGTCCCAACAGTTCAAATTGGTAACTGTCGTTATTCGCATCAAGAGACAACGTGAAGATCTTAGTTGATGTGCCAGTGATCACCGCTTCGTAACTGGTTACACCACCAACCGAGCTCACCACATTCAACTCGATGCCGTTGCCGTTTGAAGTTAAGCCAGACACAACCGCATTGAGGTCAGAAACTTGGTAACTGACAATCTCATCCGCACCATCAACGACTTCAAATCCACCAGTTAATACCGTTGAATCGCCACTTGTCGTGTCTGAGCCACCAGCAAGGTCATCTTCATCGACTGTTTGTTGGCTAGAGTCTGTCAATTTCACAATCGCTGGAACATCGTCCACCACGGTGATCGGCAAGGTGATATTATTGGACACATCGCCGTCGAAATCGGTCGCGTTGACTGGGAAGTTGATGACTAACGAGTTTTCATCGTTACCCGCAGGATGATCAAGTGCACCCAACAGTTCAAATTCATAGCTGTCTGCTGAACCATTTAGCGTCAGTTTAAAGACGGTATCCGTCGTACCTTGTACATAGGCTCGGTACTCAATCACACCATTTGAATTTGAGAACTCAACCAATTCAAGCGGTTGACCACCTGAGGTAAGTCCAGAAACAGGCGACGTCAAGCTATCCAACTGGAAGCTAACGATAGAATCGGCACCATCCGTAACGTCAAAGTTGCCGCCAATGATATTGGATTCTGGCGTGTCGTCCGAACCTTGGCTTGGAATATCATCCTCATCCACAGACAAGGTACTACCAGAGCTAATAGCATCAATGGTTGGCTTGTCATCTACGATCGTCACTGGCAAGGTCGCAGTGATGGTATCGTTGTCGCCATCTGTAATCTTCACAGGTAGATTCAACAAAATCTCATCAGAGTTAACCGCGTGATCTAACTGACCAGATAACTCAAAGTCGTATTTACCATCTTGATGAAGTGTCAGCGTAAAAACAGTCACTCCGCTCGGAGTTTGTCCCACGTAAACAAGCGCGTCAGCAGTTGAAGCACTAACGTCTTGAGAAAGCGTGACGTCTTCCCCACCCGATTTCAGATTCGGGATAGGATTTGAGCTCAGATCCAATTCGAAAGCATCAATACCATCTGCGCTGGTTACTTCAAATTCACCCGATACCGTTAATGGCTCTTTAGTGCCATCAGAACCAAGAAGTAAGTCATCTTCGTCTACACGTAGACTTTCAATATTGGTAACAACTGGAACATCGTCCACAACGGTAATTGGCAATGTGAAGGCTGGTGAAGTATCACCATCATTATCTGTCGCCGTCACAGGGAGGTTAATAACAATCTCGTTTTGCTGATTACCATCTGGATGATCAAGCGGCTTCTGTAAATCGAACTCGTAGGTGTTGTTCGTTGCATCCAACGTCAGTTCGAACACCACTTCAGCAGGATTACCAGCGATACCTTGGTATACGTTCACGCCGTTTGCGCTAGAAGACAGAACTAAGCTGATAGCTTCACCATCTGAAGTCAGTGACGCAACAGGCGTGGTCAGGTCACTAAGCTGAATAGAAGCAACTTGGTCAGCACCTTCGGTGATATCAAAAGTACCTGAAATAACAGTATCTTCTGCACTTGCAGCATCAGTACCTGCTGGTAGGTCATCTTCATCAACGGTTTGTTCGCTGCCTGCTAGTAAACCATCAATGGTCGGAACATCATCCACAACCGTAATTGGTAAGGTGATGTCGTTCGACACGTCTCCATCAAAGTCAGTCGCGTTTATCGGCAAATTGATGACCAGTTCATTTTGGCCATCAGCATTTGGATGATCGAGAGGAGCCAGCAAATCGAACGTGTAGCTGTCATCAGAGGCATCGAGGGTCACACGGAATACTGGTGTCGTCGTGCCATCAATACGTGCTTCGTAAACTGAAACACCACCTGCGTTTGATACTTCAACCATAACCAATGATTGACCACCAGAGGCCAGGCCTTGTACTGGCGTCGTTAGGTCAGAAACGCCGTACTCCACAATGCCATCAGAGCCATCAGTCGCGATGAAGTTACCGGCAATGCTGTTCGCCTGCGTACCATCAGATCCCACTGTTGGGATATCGTCCTCGTCAACCGTTTGCACACTTGTTGCTTCGATGCCACCAAGCGTCGGCTTGTCATCAACGATCTTGACAGGAATTGTCTCAGCAGACGTGTCGCCATCAAAATCTGTTGCGATGATTGGGAAGTTGAGCGTTAACTCGTCGCTATCAACAGCATGGTCGATTGGCCCTTCAAGCGTGAAGTTGTAAGAGCCATCAGTATTCACCGCCAGCGTAAAGACTGCTTCTGTGCCTGCCGTTGCTTTGTAGGTAAAGCTGCCGTCGCCATTTGCGGTTTCAGTCAGCGTGACCGCCACGCCTTGTGATGTCAGACCATCCACTGGTGTTGCAGAAGCGTCGAGCTGATAGCTTACCACTCGGTCAGAGCCTTGTGTGGTGGTGAAGTTGCCATCGATTGAAATCGGGTCAGTTTGGTCTGAGCCAATCGTGCCTAAATCATCTTCATCAACGGTAATCGCATCGACATCGGTAATAGTTGGCTTATCATCGACGATGGTGACTGGGATCGTTTCTGTGGTGGTATCACCATCAAAATCTGTCGCGATGATTGGGAAGTTCAGCGTCAGCTCATCACTACCTGTTGCATGGTCAATTGGACCTTCAAGCGTGAAGTTGTAACTGCCGTCGCTGTTCACCGTCAAGGTAAATACGGCTTCTGATCCTGCGGTAGCGGTATAGGTAAAACTGCCATCCGCATTCGCGCTTTCCGTCATTGTCACCACTACCCCGTGTGAGGTTAAGCCATCAACAGGGTTAGAGGACGCGTCTAACTGATAACGCACAACATGATCAGAGCCCGTCGTGACAAAGTGACCATCAATCGACACGGACTCGTTTTGATCAGAGCCAATCGTCGCCAAGTCATCTTCATCCACGCTGATCGCATCAACATTAGTAATGCTTGGCTGATCATCAACAATAGTGACAGGCAGTATTTTAGTTGAAGTGTCGCCATCAAAGTCTGTTGCGATAATCGGGAAATCGATTTGTAGGCTGTCGCTATTCATCGCATGGTCTAGTGGACCTTGCAGAGTAAAGGTGTAGCTGCCATCTGGCTTCAGCACTAATTCAAATACGGCATTGCCATCTGCTGTGGCAGTGTAAGTAAAGCTACCATCACCGTTTGCCGTCTCAGCAAGCACAACAGGGTCACCTTGAGAAGTTAACCCTGCTAGAGGATCCGCGGTTGCATCAAGCTGGTATTTAACAACACTGTCCGAGCCTTCAGTTGTGCTGAAAGAACCCGACATAAACGCATCATCGTTTTGGTCTGAGCCAATTGTGGCGAGATCATCTTCGTCTACTGTCAGTGGAACAACGTTGTCGATGCTTGGAACGTCATCAGTAATCGTGACTGGAATGGTCGCCGTCGTCGTATCGCCATCAAAGTCTGTTGCAATGATTGGGAAGTTCAGAACTAATTCATCGCTGTTTAACGCGTGATCGACTGGCCCTTCCAGACGGAAGTTGTATGTTCCGTCAGCATTCACATTCATGGTGAAAACAGGATTGCCATCAGCGGTAGCCACGTAAGTAAAGCTGCCATCGGCATTCGCAGTCTCTACCAAAGTAACAGACTCACCTTGAGAAGTTAAACCTGCGACAGGATCAGAAGTTGAATCAAGTTGGTAGCTCACCACACGGTCTGAACCTTGGGTAGTGGTGAACGCGCCTTCCACAAACACTGCGTCGCTTTGGTCTGAGCCAATGCCTGATAAATCATCTTCGTCTACAGCCAGAGGCACAACATTATCGATGATTGGCGCATCATCCGCAATCGTAATTGGAATGGTTGCCGTGGTCGTATCACCATCAAAATCGGTGGCAACAATTGGGAAATCAATCGTTAGGCTGTCGCTATTAGCTGCATGGTCAATCGGGCCTTGAAGCGTAAAGTCATACGTACCATCAGTTGCGACGTTTAGGGTGAAAACAGGATTACCATCTGCGGTCGCGACATAGGTAAAGCTGCCGTCACCATTCGCGGTTTCAACTAAGGTAATCGCCTCGCCTTGAGACGTCAGGCCCGCAACAGGATCAGCGGTTGAATCCAGTTGATAGCTCACCACTCGGTCTGAGCCTTGAGTGGTGGTAAACGCGCCTTCAACAAACAGATCGCCGCCTGGGTCTGAACCCACACCGCTAAGGTCATCTTCATCGACACTTAACGCATCCACCGCTGTGATGGTCGGTACATCATCAACAATCGTGACTGGAATGGATTCAGTGACGGTGTCGCCATCAAAGTCGGTTGCGATAATTGGGAAGTTTAGTGTCAACTCATCACTATCAACCGCGTGATCAATTGGACCTTCTAACGTGAAGTTGTAAGAACCATCAGTGTTCACTGTCAGCGTAAAGACCGATTCAGTACCCGCTGTCGCCTCGTAAGTAAAGCTGCCATCACCATTTGCAGTTTCAGTTAGCGTGACCACTACACCTTGCGACGTTAAACCGTCAACTGGTGTTGATGAAGCATCGAGTTGGTAGCTCACCACACGGTCTGAGCCTTGCGTGGTGGTGAAGCTGCCATCAATAGAAATTAGATTACTTTGGTCTGAACCAATTGACGCTAGATCATCTTCATCAACCGTAATGGCATCTACGTCAGTGATAACTGGCTTATCGTCCACGATGGTGACAGGGATAGTCGCGTTTGTGGTGTCACCATCAAAGTCTGTTGCGATGATTGGAAAGTTGAGCGTTAACTCATCGCTATCGACAGCATGATCGATTGGGCCTTCAAGCGTAAAGTTATAGCTACCATCAGTATTCACTGTTAGCGTAAAGACCGCTTCAGTACCCGCTGTCGCCTCGTAAGTAAAGCTACCATCACCGTTTGCGGTTTCAGTTAATGTGACTGCCACGCCTTGAGATGTAAGGCCGTCAACTGGTGTTGCAGAAGCATCAAGCTGATAACTCACCACTCGGTCCGAGCCTTGTGTGGTGGTGAAGTTGCCATCGATTGAAATCGGGTCAGTCTGATCCGAACCAATCGTGCCTAAGTCATCTTCATCAACGGTAATCGCATCCACATCGGTAATGGTCGGTTTATCATCCACGATGGTGACTGGCAGTACAATTTGGCTTGTGTCACCATCGAAATCAGTAGCAATAACACTAAAATCAAGAGTTAAACTGTCGCTATTTGCCGCATGGTCGATTGGACCTTGCAGCTCAAAACTGTACGAGCCGTCGATATTCAAAATTAATGTGAAGACTGCGCTGCCATTTGCCGTTGCGCTGTAGGTGTAGCTGCCGTCTGCATTTTGCGTTTCGGCGATGGAGACGGTTTGCCCTTGAGATTGTAGGCCATTTAAAGGATCTGCATTTACATCCAACTGATACTGTACGACGCCATCAGAACCCTGAGTCGTCGTGAACTGATCTTCAACCAACGTTGGCTGTGATTGGTCGGAGCCGACCGAACTTAAGTCATCTTCATCGACGGTAAGAGCAACAACGTCGTTAATGGTTGGCACATCATCAGCAATGGTAACCGGTAGAACAAGTGAACTGGTGTCACCGTCAAAGTCCGTTGCGACAATAGTGAAGTCTAGAGTTAAGCTATCGCTACCCACAGCATGATCGATCGGGCCTTCAAGACTAAATGAATAAGAACCATCAGGGTTCACTTGTAAGGTGAAGATAGCGTCCCCTTCTGCCGTTGCAGAATAGGTAAAGCTGCCATCTGAGTTGACAGTTTCCGTCAGAGAGATAGATCGACCCTGTGATTCCAACCCATTGAGTGGATCAGTGCCGCTCTCTAATTGATAACTTACAACACGGTCTGAGCCCTGAGTCGTCGTGAAACTGCCTTGCGCGAGCACAGAATCGCTTTGATCGGAGCCGATGCTTGATAAATCGTCTTCATCGACGGCTAGCGCATCAACGCCATCAATCGTAGGAACGTCATCTTGAACTTGAATGACAATTTGCGCCGCTTCTGGTGTGTTCGAACCTTGGGTAATAGAGGAGCGATCGCCATCCGCATCTACCGCGTAAACTGGCAGTGAGAAAGTGAGCGCATCATCATTAGCACCCGTATGGTCGAGTTGTTCATACAAGTTGAATTGATATTCGCCCAATGCAGGGGCATCGATCGCCACATCAAATACGGTAATACGCACGCCATCCAGTTCGATGAAGCCTTCGTAAGTGCGCACGCCGTTACTCTCGGACGCGAGTTCCAGTTGAACAACCTGCCCTTGAGATTGGAGTTCTCCACCAACGTTAAACTCTGTAGGTTCCAACTCATAGTGGTCAATGATATCACTACCGACCGCTGTCGTGATCGACCCGGTACCACTTGTTACTGCCGCGCCTTCCTGTGAACCTTGGTCAACCCCCGCCTCGTCTAAAGACAATCCCGTCACGTTTTCAATCACTGGATTATCGCCATCAAGAATGGACATCGTAAAGGTATTGCTTGCCGTATCTTGGTCAAAGTCAACGATTGTGGTTGGTAAAGAGAGCTCAATCGTATCTTCACCGTTTGTTTGTTCTAACGGCTTAAATTGCTCAAATTGGTAGGTACCATCGGTGTTCAGACTGATGGTTAAGACGGTTTCATTCGAGCCAGCAATGGACAAGGTGATAGTACTGCCGTCTTCAGAGAGTACCGCTTCTGTCGCCTGATTATCACTTAGTAGGCCATCGAACTGACTAAGTCCTTCTTGATTAAACGTGACCGTTGCCAATTGATCACTACCAATATCAACAAAAGTGCCAGTGATTGGTGTAGAAGAAGATTCAACGTTTTCAAAAGTAACGTTTTGCGGCGAAGGATCATCGCCATCAATAACGGTTGTCGTAAAATCGATAGGCGCTTGAATGCTATTACCACCAATATCTGCGCCTGTAATGTCAAAAGCGATATTGATTTGATCACCGACGATAGATACTTGGCCATCAGCGATGGACGCCACATGGTCAATACCCTGGCTAATCGTGGTAACGACCTCTAACTCTAAATCACGGCCTAAAGATGTCGCTTCGATCTCGATACGAAGCACTTCGTTACCACCTTGAGTGCCGATAATGGCATTTTGCGCTTCGTCATAAACGAACGCCACTGGCTGACCACCAGAGGTAATGTCACTATTTAACTCGGTTAACAAAGACTCTAATGAGGACGTTTCAGGTACAAATGAAGCAGTATCAAGTGCGAGATCCCCTGCTTCAACCAGCACACTAGAAGAAATGGTTTGCGGGTAGCTAGATAGAGAAATTGAGCCTTCTATTACGCTAGATTGCAGTGACTGCCCACCATCAGAAAAAATCGTGACATTCAAACCGTCATCTTCGTCGCGATCATCTTCTCCGCTGCGAGTTGCAGACGTTTCAAAAAAAGTAGACGCGAGTACTTCCGGGTTATTATATTCAACCGTCACGTAGCCAGCATTGGCTGAGCCTTCAGCGCCAGCACCAGCAGCCGTTGCTTCCAAAATAGCAGTCGGGTCAGCACCATCTAAAATGGCCTGTTGGATAGCCGCGACATCATTAGCGTCAAAGTTAGCACCTTCGATAGATGTTGGATCGAAAGTAACCTGGCCATTCACTGGAGATTGCAGCAAGGTTTCTGGTTGTTCAAAAGAAGGTTCTGGAAGGCACGCGACACAATTAGCATCAACCAGATACAGCTCATTATGTATCTGTACATCAAGAGAAGCGTTATTTTCAGTAATGATCACTTCGCCAGATATTAACTCATCCCCCGCTTTTATAGACCTGACTTTTCCATCCAGACCTAAAACCAAGACTTCACCTTTAACAGCATTTACAATCGCGTTCTGCGGCACGGTTTGCGTACTCATCTGACCTCCGCTAATGGCCTACGTTTCCCATTAACCTTTTTAGATAGTTTTTAAATGATTTAGTGCGGCATACTGCACACCTTTAGACGATTAGACTAAGTATCAACTCATTAAACAATCGATAAATGGTGCACTAATGAGCAAAGTAAGTAAAACTTACTAGTAGTCACAGAAATGTGACACATGTCCTAACGCCGCAATATCGATTAATTATATGAAATTGATATCTTATTCCGTATAAGTGTAGTCGTTTTAAAAAAGAAGATAGATGAAAACGCTCAGCTAAACGCCAAACTACCGGTTGCAATCAATAATGGAAGAAAAGCAATAAGAATGTTGTATACACCTGAACGTGATGACAACTTAATCAATATTGGTGACGAGAAAAACGTGACGATTAAATATTGAATGACATAAATCGTTGGACAAAATATAACCATGAAAATGTGGCTCACAATATGAATTCCCGAGCACCACGAATTCGGCTTTGTCCTGATATACAGTAAAAAAAATACGAGCAAGCTAATAAGAAAATACATAAACATCACACTTGAAAATAATTATCATTTTCAATCATATGTAAATATTCCCCCACTTTCAATGATGTGAGAGCTATTAATACCATCGTTATTATCAATCAACACAATAAGTAAAATTATCAGTAATTCCCGTCCTAAACGTTTGCGTAATCGCTAACCTTCTCTTAACCTTGATTTGAGGCTTTTATCACGGTTTTTCCATTGATATAGTGCGTCCATACAACAAAAAAAGACCATTCGAGGCATGGAGCTTCCTCATTAATCTCAAGATGAGAAGAATTGGTACCGACAAAATTCGGCAGATTTTAAGAGGGTCAAAAAATGGACATGAATATGGTTGAGATTTTAGGTTATGCAGCTTCAATCATGGTCGCAATTTCGCTAACTATGAAAGATATTGTTAAGCTTCGTATCCTTAACTTTATTGGTTGTGCGCTATTTACTGCTTACGGACTAATGATTGATTCTTGGCCTGTAGTATTAACTAACGGCTTTATTGCTTGCGTTAATATCTACTTCCTAGCAAAAATGCAACAGGAAAAAAAAAGCCTAGAATCTAGAGCCTAAAAAGCAATAGCATTCGAACAATAAAAGCCCGCGAATGATAAGATCGCGGGCTTTTTGCTTTTTAATGCGCTCTCATTTTCTGCCCATTCATCAATAGCTCTAGCGAACCCAGTTAAGTGCTAATGTTTCTCGACGAGAGAACATGTCTACATGCGATGAGATTATCGCCTTCACTGTGCTCAGTTTCTCTTCTGAATCCGCCTCACAAATAATGGTCAAGCTAGACTCGCAAAGAGCAAACTCCGCTTTTCCCGTCGGGAATGTCACCAAACCGCTGTTTTCATTCCAAGTAGCAGGAACCTTTCGTCCAAAATGCCGACAAAGCGTCACTAAATATTTGTCAGCATGTTCGCTATCTATTCGGGTGCTTTCTTTAATCATGAATTTACTCGTGTTTTGAAGCGCCCCCTCTCGGGAGCCCTATTAGAATTGATAAGCAGCAGAAAGTTTGAAGTTGCGACCAGGCTCGTAGTCATCAAGCGTGAAGCCACGTGCAGTACCCGAACGAGACGCATGAGAGCTGTACAACTCGTCAAATACATTATCAATACCAAAGGTCACCGACAGTCCATCAATATCAGACGGCACCCATTGAGCATATAGATTATGTACATCATAGCTTGCTTTCTTTGGCTGACCATCAAAGACGTTGTCTTCCTCTAGAACAAACATTGAGTTCCACCCGAAGATCGTTTCTAAAGCGTCTGACTGGTAATCCAAAGTTAGAGCAATACTATCACCCATATCAATGCTACGCCCATTACCCCCAGCAACAGGGCCACCAGTATTCTTGTTTTTGGTGTCCGACTTAGAGTAAGAAAGTTTGCTGTTAAACTTGTCGTAGCCATAAGAAGCACTTGCCTCAAAGCCTTTAATCTCGACATCACCTAAGTTGTAAATCAGGTAAGTTTGAGTCGCGTTTTGGTACTGGTCTGCAATGTAATCATCAATTTCCGTTTGGAATGCCGTAATATTCGCTCCAAAGAAATGCTTATCAAAGGTTTTATCAAAACGGACACCACCCTGTGTGTTCAACCCCGTTTCTGGCTTTAGTCCATCCTCTAAAAATGCAACGTCTTGGTAAGCAATAAAGGTTTCCATCAGCTCAGGGCCTTTGAATAGAGAGCGTGCGCTCGCAAACAACGTCCAATCCTGAGTGACTGCCCATTCTACCGCTAGGGCCCAGGTCACATCATCATAGTTACTCGTCCCCGTTTCAGCTTCACGTTTGTAATCATCAAAACGCATACCTGCGGTAACAAAGAAAGCATCAGAGAAGAAGAACTGGTCTTCTACAAACAATGCGGTTGAAATGGCCGATTCATCCATGAACTTACGACTACCGTAGTAACTTGAAGATGTCTTATCCATGTAGTCGAAACCATAGGTGATTCGATTATCAAACTCACCTAACATAACATCCGACTGGAACTTACCATTCAAACCAAAGTTTTGGTTTTTAGCGGTGTTCTTCGATAAACGGTTCGAAGGCCAGCGAGGAGCCATAACGCTCTCATCCCGTTTAATTTCTGTCTCGGTATTATAAAGTGTGACGTTACCTTTATGCTGTTCGCCTCGCAGCTCGTAACTCAAGGTAACGGTATCTCGGTCATAATCCGTAGGAATAAGTAACGTGCTCGATAAGCCATTGTTCGCACTACCCGACATATCAGGACGCGGACTGTAATCACCACTGTCTCGGTACATGTCATAAGAGAGCTCAAAACGATGGATGTCGTTTAGTTCATACCCCAACTTAGCCAGAATGTTGTAAACATCACCCGCAGCGCCATAGGTTTTGTTGCCGTCACCATCTTCAAAGTCATCGCGCGTAACGTAATGGCCATAAACCATCGCATCAATGTTTTCGGACAAAAGCCCGTACAGTGTCAACGAGCCTTGTTGGTTGTCGTTGGATGCATAACCGCCATAAACACGAGCGCCAAACGTTTCATCGTAACGAAGTAAATCGCGAGCGTCTTTCGTTTCAAAATAAACCGAGCCGCCTAAGCCATTTTGAGTCACAGAGTTATTACCTACCTGGATATCGGCAGATTTGAGAATGTCAGGGTTTAGCGTCAAGTTACCAATGTGATGGAACATGCTCGCATGCTGAGAAGCACCATCAAGACGAATGTCCAAATCGGTTTCGCTCAAACCACGAATGGTAATACGTTGATTCACAGAGTGTGTTCCACCAACATCCACACCGGGAATATCGCGCAGTAAATCAGACATATGATCCGCTTGCTTCAGTGACATGTCGTCCGCAAACATCGACTCAGTATTGCTAGAAACTTTTGTTCCCCATACAACGACTTCTTCAAAATGTGACTCGGTATCTTGAGCTAAAACAGGGTTTGATAGCGCCATTCCCACTGCAAGGCAAAGGCTTGAAAGCTTGATAGATGAACAAGCAGGGCTTTCCATAACTTCATTCCTAAATATTAATGATAATAATTCTCAGGTATAATAAGCATGAGTTTTATAAATACAAAGGCGATTTGATTATGCGAAATCGCACAAGTGTTATGAGGAAGTGTCAAATGCGGGAAGTCACACCAAAACGAACTAGAATTGCCAAGATCGCTTTAACCCAAAAACTGGAAGCCACAGAAAAGCAGTGGATCGTCACGCAAGGTCAACCTTGTCAAACTCAACTGGCAGAAGGCAAATTCCTATCATATCAGTACAATGATCAAATCTTTATTCATGGTGGACGTTGCCTAGAGCTTGTTGATTCACATATTGTTTCTACTGCCCACGCCTCACTGTTGGTCACTATTCTTTTAGAAGGTAAGCTCTCGTTTGGCTATGACGATTTGCAATTTGATTTAGACGCAGGCGACGGCCCTAAAGGTGTCGTGGTGAACCTACTCAAACCTGCAAACTTTCGTCGCTCACTGCTCAAAGATAACCTCATTAATAAGATCAACATATTGGTTAAGCCCCAGTGGCTAGAGGCTCGCCTTGACCAAACCTGTCGTCATCGGTCCTTTTTTAACTCTCATCAGGCGTTTCATCCTCTAGAGCTTAATCAGGCGTTATGCGAACTAGCTGAAACGCTGACAAGCCGAGAATCACCACAAGAATTCCAAGATAAGTTGGAAGTTGAAAGCTTGATCTATCAAATTTTGCATCAAGCGACTGAGCAAATCCCCAAGAACTTCAGTGCTAATAAAAATAACCTTGAACGGCACACAGATGGTCGAATAGAGGATATTGTTAGCTATATAGAAACTCACCTTGAGCAAGAACTAGGCTTAGAAAAGTTGGCAAGCGTGTTTTCAATGAGTGTTTCAAACCTGCAGCGCCGATTTAAACAATCACTGAATATGACCGTAAATGGTTATATTCGCTTTCGTCGCCTTGAGATTGCGAGGCAACATTTGGAACGTGGCCTAGTGACGATCACGGAAGCTGCTTATGAAGCCGGATACCACCACCCTTCCAACTTCACCTGCGCTTTCAAAAAGGTATTTGGTGTACCACCGCATGAAGTGATAAAAGAGTAAAGAGGCCCTAGGTAACTAACTGTTATTTAGGAGTGTCTTATCTACAACATCGGTATATACTCGCCTTAAACGTTATGGAGGTTAAACATGAATATTGGTGCTGTTGCAAAGCTTACTGGGCTTTCATCTAAGTCGATTCGATTGTATGAAGACAAAGGGATCATATCTCCACCAGCGCGCAGCGACTCTGGCTATCGAGAATATTCAGATAATCATATTCAAGAGCTTAACTTAGTATCACGCGCAAAAAACGCTGGCTTTTCACTGCAAGAATGCAAAGAGTTTGTGCAGCTTGCCCATAATCCCAACCGAAAAAGCAGCGAAGTAAAAGCAAAAACCATGGATAAGCTGAGAGAGGTTGAAGAAAAAATCGCGCACCTTATGGAGATCAAAACGCAACTTGAAGGTTGGGTTTCTTCTTGTCCGGGAGACGCTGAAAGCCGATGCCCAATCATAGACGAGCTCACCAAGTAAACTCGCCTATCTATCCTCATTGAGGAATCGCTTTCATTAAGCCTTGAGGTTGGATTAGTGGTAAGTACACATGCGCTTGCCGTTTAATTCGATAATATTAAACGGCGTTTCGTAGATATCCTCTAGCGTAGACGCCTGAATCACCTCTTCCACCGCACCACTTGCCACAACTTTGCCTTGCTTAAGCGCCAATATGACATCCGAGTAGCACGCTGCGAAATTAATATCATGAATTACCACCACCATGGCTTTGTTCATGTCATGAGCTAACTGCTGCACGACTTTCATGATCTGAAGAGAGTGTTTGATATCTAGATTGTTAAGTGGTTCATCAAGAAAAACGTAGTCTGTATCTTGTGCAATCACCATGGCAATAAACGCAAGCTGTCGCTGACCACCACTTAATTCATCCAAATATTTGTCTTGTATACCTTGTAAATCTAGATAGTCGATCGCTTGTTCAATCACCGCATGATCTTCTTTGGTCAGATTTCCTTTGGAGTATGGGAAACGGCCAAAAGAGACCAACTCCTTCACGGTAAATCGCATGGTAATAGAGTTGGCTTGACGAAGTACCGCCAGCTTTTTCGCTAACTCTTTAGTGTCCCATTCCGCAATTTCCTTACAATCAATGATAACACCACCACCATCCCGCTCCGTTAAGCGCGAAGCCATAGATAACAGCGTGCTCTTTCCCGCGCCATTCGGGCCAATAATCGATGTTACCTTGCCCTTTTCAAACTGAGTATTGGCCTCATCAACTACTTTGTTTGAACCGAAGGCCTTCGTTAATTTGTCTATCACTATCATATTTATACAACTTTGTTTTTCAGTAGTAGGTATAAGAAATACGCACCACCAATAAAGTTAATAACGACACTCAACGTCGTCTCAAAACTGAACACGTTCTCGATAATCCATTGCCCAGCCAGTAACGAGCTGATGGAGAGAAACGAACAACCAACCAGTAGCGTTTTGTGTTGGTAACTTCGGAACATTTCTCGGCTTAAGTTGGTCACCAGCAAACCAAAGAACATAATTGGTCCCACTAGAGCCGTAGAAATAGCAATCAGAACCGCCGAGATAATGAATACATTTCGCGTCACCTTAGGTACGTCGACGCCCAAACTTTTCGCATTGTCTTGGTCGAGCCAAAACACATCTAAAGTGCGATGCATATTAAATAGCAACCAACATGCAAACACCAAAGCTGGTGCACTAAAGTAAACCAAATTCACTTTGACATTATTAAAGCTGGCGTAAAGTTTCGATTGAACGATTGCAAACGTATTTGGGTCCATCAGCAAAGAGAAAAATGACGCCGCATTGGAAAATAGCTGACCAAAGATCAAGCCGACCAATAGCAACGTAATCAAGTTCTTGCTTCCTTTAGAAAAGTAAAAACCAAACAACAATAACGAAAACGACACCATTACAATTACGGCAATCGCGAAATTGACGTACAAGTTAAGAACTAAAGTACTCAAACCACCAAAAATCAGCACGATCAAAATTTGCGTCAACACATACAACGCATCAAACCCCATGATACTAGGCGTTAAAATTCGGTTGTGAGTAATGGTTTGAAATACAAGTGAAGACTGAGCAATTGCCACACCCGCTAGCACTATCGCCAATACTTTAGGAACTCTACGAGATAAAAAATACTGGTAGTTGTCAGCCGTTAGCCCAATACCAATAAACAAACATGCAAAAAGTACCGCAATGCCACCTAGCAGTAGGATTTTCGTTGAATCACGCATGTTGCTTACCTCGCAACAACATAGCGATGAATACCACGCCACCCAATATGCTGATCACGATAGAGATTGGCATTTCATGAGGGAAGATAATCAAACGACTCACCAAGTCGCAACACAGCACTAAAGTCGCCCCATACATGGCAGTAAGCGGGATGTTCTTTTTGAGGTTATCACCATAAAAGTGACTAACGAGATTTGGCACAATCAGACCCAGGAATGGCAGTTGCCCAATAATCATCACGACACTTGCCGACATGATGGACACCAACAGCACGCCAATCGTCACAACCTGCTGATAATTTAACCCCAAGTTAACCGCAAAATCTTTTCCGATACCCACGGCTGAAATCCGTGCGGCAAAAAGATAGCTGAGAATAGCCATTGGTACCGCGATGTACAGCAGTTCAAAGTCACCACGTAAGATGTTGGCAAAATTCGCTACCGTCCACGCATTTAGACTTTGTAACGCATCGTATTTGTAAGCGATAAACGTGGTCATGGATTGGATGACATTGCCGAAAATAATTCCGACAAGAGGCACAAAAACCACACTCTTAAATTGAATGCGCTGAATAAAGAAAATAAACGCCAGCGTCCCGAACACCGAGATACCAAAGACAAGCCATAGGTGATTGTCGTTTCCAAAGAAAACCACGCTCAGTACGTAGCCCAGCATGGCGCATTCGATCGTACCGGTTGTAGAAGGTGCAGCAAATCGGTTCTGGCTGATTTGCTGCATAATAAGGCCTGCAATACTTAAGCCTGCACCAGCAAGCAGTATGGCGAATAAACGTGGTATACGGCTGGTAAAGAAAAGCTCTAACGCTTTCTCATCACCCGAAAATAACTGTTGGGGCGTCATGTTTGCCACCCCAACAAATAACGAAACCGTACTTAAAACCACAAGGGTTAGCAATAACTTTTTCAAAGTTAACCTCTGCTATCTTGGATTACAGTTCAACGGTTTGCTTGATCTCACTGACCATTTTTTCTGTTGCAGTCACACCAGACATCGACAAGTACCACGCGTCCACATCTAAATAAGTGATTTTGTGATTCTTATATGCGGCGGTTGCTTTGACTAAGTCGTTATCCATGGACTTACGAATATCGTTATCTGGCGTGCCTTTCAGCGAATTGCGGTCAACTACGAGTATATTTTTCGGGTTAGCTTCACGAATAAATTCATAAGAAATAATATCTCCGTGAGTGCCCGTTTTCACGTGTTCAACCGTTTCCAAGAAACCGAAATCGTTATAAATCACACCAAATCGCGATTGAGCTCCAAACGCACTGATGTTGTCACCCATGCTTAAAATCGTTAACGCATCATTGTTATTTGATTGATTGTAGTTACGGATTGCTTTGAATTGAGCATCTAGCGCTTCAATTTTCTGCTCTACTTTTTCTTCGATATCGAAGATTTTACCAATATTGCGCCACTGTGCTTGCGTACCTTCCCAGTAACCTTGATTCTCTTTCGCAGCAAAAACGACCGTAGGAGCAATTTCACTCAGCTCTTCATATTTCGCAGACGCTCGCGGACCAACCAATATCAAATCCGGTTTTTGCATGTAAATGGTTTCAAAGTCAGGTTCAAACAAACTACCCGCAGAGGTGTAGTTATCTTTGCTGTATTTTGAAAGGTAGCTAGGCAGATTAGAAGAGTTAGAGACTGCAACAGGATCGATACCAAAGTTGTCCAGCGCATCTAGCGGACCAAAGCCAATCACAACCACGCGCTCTGGTGATTGCTCTAGCTCGGTTTGCCCCATGTAATGGTCAATCACAACCTTAGCAGCGAAAGAAGGAGAAACAGTAAATAGCGACAGTATAGCCGCACCGACGAATTTTTTCATTTTGTTAAGCCTTAATGAGATCTATTATCATGCGCGTTCGCAATATAACGTTACTCTTTACTGCATTCAACAAAATTTAAGGTACTTTACATTAGTTACGCTTATTCGAGCTCCAACTATATCAAAGACTTATAAAAACCATTCATTGCAATATCTAGGTGTATCATTCATGCGCTTCGATAAATGCTTTGAGTGCAAGCTCATCAATAATCTCCAACCCGTTTTCCGTTTTTGCAATCAATCCCTTTTCAATCAAATCTTTAACTGCACGTCGATAAACACGACCAGAAGTACCAAATCGCTCAGCTTCTTGATTCACTTTGTCAAAGCCACCGAGCAATGTGTTGGTTTGATTACGGACGAAAAGATCATACGCAATATTATAAGTAATGGGATGCAATAACCGATTGGTATAGATATCCATAGAATCTTGATAATCTTCGGCCAACGCTGAAGCAAAGAACACCATCATTTCTGGATGCTTTTGTAGCGCTTCAGTTAGTTTTTGGATGCAGATGACATCAACCTGCATGTGCTCGTCTGCAATCACGTTCCATTGGCAAGGAGTCTGAGTGAAGTACTCCATTTCACCATAGATATGGTAGTCGCAGTTTGCCTCTCCTAATTGAAAGCGTCGCCCATTCGCGGCCAATATGCTCATTGAAACTCGACCTACCGGCACAACATATAAGTACTGAAGTTGCTCACCTTGACGGAGAATTTCTTCCCCAGCATCAAAGTAACGCGTACTAATTTGACACTGATAGATCATCTCACGAAAGGCAACGCTCTTTTTTTCAAGGTATGTTTTGAAGCGGCCAGTTGGATACGGGCTGATTTTCATTCTCTGCTCTCTCGGAAAAGTTACTGATAACTATCTCAGGTGGATTGTACCCCGTAACACCAAATAAAAAAGCGACAGTGGCCTGTCGCTTTACATTCATTGATTTATAAGAGTTACTGAAGTTAGTACGGACTATCTCTGAGCAATCAGCGCTTCTAACGCCGTCATTGCAGCAAGCTTCTCACCTTGCATCATTACTTTCGCTTCATCAACGTACTGGCCAACCCCTTCTTTCACATCTTGTTGATACAAAACGACGTTATTTAAGATCGAAGCCACATGAAGGCCACGTAATCGGCCAACGGCAAACAGAGCTGAGGTTTCCATATCGGCACCTAAGACGCCCTTCTTGTTCCAGTATTGGCATATCGCATCTTCGTCATCGGTATAGAAACTGTCGTGAGAACGTACCACACCGAAATGATAACGCGCCTCTTGTATTGACAGGTAACGCTCAACTTCCTTTAATAAGGAAAAGCTTGCGTACGCCGGATAAGCCGAATCCACATACGCTTTGGAGCCGCCTTCATCTCTTACCGCACCTTCGGCAATGATTAGCTCGCCAAGCTGAATGCCTGATTGCATCGCACCGGCCGATCCAACACGTACTACATGAGTGACACCGCACTGTTTTAGCTCTTCAACTGCGATGATCATCGATG
Organism: Vibrio sp. T9; assembly: GCF_003123985.1. Lineage (NCBI taxonomy): Bacteria > Pseudomonadati > Pseudomonadota > Gammaproteobacteria > Vibrionales > Vibrionaceae > Vibrio > Vibrio sp. T9. Next base: position 147,250 of record NZ_NIGY01000008.1, on the reverse strand, counting down.
GGGCGCCGATGCCTGTGCTGCATACTGAAACAGGCTGGTCTTTGTATTTGCCAGTAAAAACACGGTACTCGCGATTTTCCGAGATCATTTCTGCATCATCCAATAATGCGGCAATACGATTAGCTCGGTCTGGCTCACCACATACAATGACGAGAGGAGCGACTTGTGTTTCATCAACACCAATATGAGGTTGTTTCGCCATTTTTCGTTCCTTAAGCTGCAGCTTGAGCTAAGGTTTTATCGCCATTGCGCTTGGCGCTACGGGCCCATTCACGCGTACCATTGGCAGCAATGAACATCAAAATCGCATACTGAACAGACATCGCATAAACACCCTGTGTCGCGTAGATGCCAACACTGATGATGTTAATCACAACCCAAAGAATCCAGTTTTCCACATATTTACGTGTCATCAGAATTTGTGCAACAACAGAAAGTACTGTCATGGTTGCATCCCAAAACGGGAACGCATCAGGTTCAAGTACCGGATCAGCCAAACCTGCACCAAAGAGATTCAAGCTATCAACAGCAATGTTTGCTAATGCAAAGAAAAAAGGGTCGATGTAGATGGTTAACAACGCGATAGACACAACGCTAATAGAAGCAGTGGCGATGAGTTTCTGTTTGTTTAACCAGCGTACTTCCAGCGTTTCACCTTCCGCGTTTGGACGAGTCCACGCATACCAACCGTAAATGTTCGCACAGAAGAAAAACAGTTGAAGAAGTAATAATCCGTATAACTGAATTTGGAAAAAGATAACGGCAAAAAGAGTGACATTCAGCAAACCGAATAAGTAGTTGATGGTTTTTTCTTGGCTAGCAAACCAAATGCAAAGCAATCCAAAAACCGTACCGAAAGCTTCGATCCAACTCATTGCGTAACCGCCGCCAATTGGAATGTTAACCAGGGTGTTGTTTATATCGAGTAAGGCAAGTAGGTCCATGTCGATGTCCTTTATTATTTTGTTTGGGAATATGCCTATATTAGGGCGTGACACCTAACAAAAAGGAGGACATTTGTCCCCCTCTTGATGCACTCGATCATAATTCAGTTCAATATTTGCTTGAAAGCAATAAATGACTCAATTGAACCGCTTGAAAATTAACACGCCTAAGAATCCAAACCTAAATAGCGCTTTTTGAATGCGGAAGCTGATGCAAATAAAGCTGACGCCAAAAGTGTAATAACAAACCCAATTGCGTACTCGAATGCTTCATTCACCAAGAGCTGATAACAGCTCACAAAAAAAATCAGTATGACCGCAATAACATTAACTCGGTGAAACCAAGGATGCTTTACGGAGAACTTAGCGTAACCTTTTGATAACATTTAACTAATCCGCCAGACAACAATTAATATTTTTATTTATAATCAATGGTGATAGTAAGGCTTTATAGTATAAAGAGAAACGACTTTTTTGATTTTTTAGCTCAACATCACAGGTCATCTAGTGCTGCTTGACTTTAATATCTTGACACTTTTTCGTTCAACTAAGGTAGGTTCTAATTGCACGACTTGCGCTTCTGTTGATTTATCATCCAATTTTCGGACAAGCGTTTCCACGGCAGCTTGCCCAAGACGGTATTTAGGCTGGTGAATTGTGGTGAGTGATGGCGACATGAACTTCGCGATATGTATGTCATCGTAACCGATGATTGAAATCTGTTCCGGGACTTTAATATTGAGCTCATTTGCGGCGTTAATCACCCCCATCGCCATCATATCATTGGAAACGAAAATCGAGCTGGGTAAGGTGCCTCGCTGCGCCATTTTCATAAATGCTTGATATCCGCCTTCACATTCGAAGTCCGATTCAATGATCCAGTTGGCATTAAATTCCAAGCCTGCTTCGTTCATCGCACGTTTGTAACCTTCGTATCGCATTTGCGCTTGGTGTTTAATCAAAGGGCCAGTGATACATCCTATTTCTGTGTGGCCACAATCAATCAGGTATTTCGCCGCTAGGTAACCGCCACGAAGCGAGTTATCTTGAATTTTATCGCTCGTAAACAGCATCGGCCCCCAATCCATCACCACGACAGGGATATCAGGATAACGCTCAAATACATCGATACGCTCCCCTTCTAGCGAGGAGCACATCAAGATCAAACCATCGACACGCTTTTGCAAAAGCGTATTAATGGACTGGCGCATGCGTTCGTTGTCACCTTCGGTGTTACATAGAATGAGACTATAGCCTTTGTGATAGCAACTGCGTTCGACGCCTTTTACGACTTCGCCAAAGAATGGGTTAGTTGAGGTTGTCACTAGCATACCAATGGTTTTGGTACGATTGACTTTGAGGCTACGCGCCAAAGCTGATGGCGCATAGTAGTTGAGTTCTTTTGCGGCATTATTGACGCGTTCGGAGATCTCTTCACTCACAAAACGCGTCTTGTTAATAACATGGCTCACTGTTGAAGTGGAAACCCCTGCCAGTTTTGCGATGTCTTTCATCGTCGCCATGTTATTACTCCTAATTGATGAAGCGTTTAAGCCCTATTGTGCAGCGAGAAACGCGTCCACCTCTTCGCGAGTTGGGATCGACGTCTGCGCGCCAAAGCGGGTCACAGAAATTGCAGCCGCCGCATGTGCAAACTTAACTGCTGATTCTAAAGGTAAATCCTCTAACAGGCCAGTGACGAATGCCCCATTAAACGTATCCCCTGCTGCGGTGGTATCAGTCGCGTCAACACGGAACCCCGGGATGAGCTCACCTCTACCATTTTGACTTAACCAAACACCCTTCGCACCGAGAGTGATCATGACAATTTCGATACCTTTGCTATGAAGCACATTCGCCGCTTCTTGCGCGCTGTCATTATCCGTTACCGTTACCCCCGTCAACACTTCAGCTTCGGTTTCATTTGGTGTAATAACATCAATACAAGCAAGCAGTTCGTCTGACAGTTCACGAGCAGGGGCAGGGTTTAAAATGACGTTAGTTTTTGCATCTTTCGCCACTCGCGCGGCTTTCTCAATGCCGCACATCGGCGTTTCCAATTGCATCAGCAGGTAATCCGCTTGGCGAATGCGATCTAAATCTGGCTCAATCGCTTCTGCTGTCAATTTGGCATTCGCTTCTGCTGAAATACAAATGCTGTTTTCACCACTATCCGACACTTGAATCATCGCAATACCAGTTGGGCAGTTTGGTTGCATCTTCACACCTGTGATGTCGATGCCGTCCATATTGAAGTTTTCACGAATATTGATGCCGAACGAGTCATCGCCTACACAAGCAATAAAGCCAATATCAGCCTTGAGTCGAGCTGCAGCAACAGCTTGGTTGGCACCTTTGCCACCTGGGATAACTTGATAGTTGCGACCATGTAGCGTTTCGCCAGGGCGAGGGAAAGAAGGCACTTGAAGAACATGGTCAGCGTTTACACTACCTAACACCACTAACTTATTCATACGGTTATCCTCGGTTCTGAATGAACCCTTTTTTTGAAAAACTATTTTGGAAAATACATTAGATGACTTTAACTTCTCTTCCTAACGAAGGAGTCACGATAAAAAGTCAAAGGCATCTATACCCTGCATTTTTAAGTCTCTTGGGTATGTTTGCCCTCTCCTCCTAAACGACAGATATAAACGGAGGAGAGAGCAAAAATTAGGACGTTTTATTGAACGTCAGACTTATTTAGTCACTACTTTTAGTGGTACCGGAATGTATTCTTCTACTTTTTCACCTTTCAAGACTTTGTCAGCCGTTTCAACACCTAAAGCACCGATAAGATCTGGTTGCTGTGCGATGGTTGCTGCTAGCTTGCCACGGTTAACTGCGGCAATGCCGTCTTCCGTGCCATCAAAACCAACGATAACGACGTCTTTGCCAGAAGCTTGAACGGCGCGAAGTGCACCTAGCGCCATTTCATCATTCTGTGCGAACACCGCTTGTACATCAGGGTTAGCCGCGAGTAGGTTTTCCATCACGTTTAGGCCTTTAGTACGGTCAAAGTCTGCTGGCTGGCTGGCAAGAAGATCCATATCGCTCCCCTTCACGGCATTCATGAAACCTTCACCACGCTCGCGCGCCGCCGATGTGCCCGCAATACCTTCAAGCTGAATTACTTTTGCTTTTTCGCCAACTTTTTCCATGATGTAGTGGCCTGCCATTTCACCACCGATCACGTTGTCGGACGCGATGTGACTCACGACTTCACCACGGCTTGCGCCACGGTCTAGTGTCAATACAGGGATCTTAGAACGGTTCGCCATACGAATCGCATTAGACACAGCATCAGAATCCGTTGGGTTGATAAGAATAGCTTTTACGCCGCGAATACTTAAATCCTCGATGTTCGACAGTTCTTTGCTCGGGTCATTTTGCGAGTCCAGTACAATTAAGTCGTACCCCAATTCTTTCGCTTTAGCTTCCGCACCGTCTTTCATCGTTACGAAGAACGGGTTGTTTAGCGTCGAAACCACAATCGCCATCGTATCTTGGGCTTGTGCCGCTACTGATACAGTGGAAGAAAGAAGTGCAGCAGAGATAAGAGTTGCAAGTTTTTTCATCGTTCTAGTCCTTTGTGTAGGGTGAGCCAGCACACGCCCACTGGCTCGGTTTGTATTCAGGATTTAATGGTTATGGATTATTTGTTTTTGTTGTCTACCAGTACTGCGAGCAAGATAACCACTGCTTTGGCAATCATTTGGTAGTATGAGGAAACGTCTAGTAGGTTAAGAGCGTTGTTTAAGAAACCGATAATTAGCGCACCAATTAGCGTACCCATGATACGGCCTTTACCGCCCATCAAGCTGGTACCGCCAAGTACAACCGCAGCAATCGCATCTAACTCGTAACCCATACCTGCAGTTGGCTGAGCGGAAGATAGACGAGAAGTTACGATAATACCTGCAAGCGCTGCCAGCATACCGCAGATTGCGTATACACCAATCTTCACTCGGTCTACATTGATACCAGATAGACGAGTCGCTGATTCGTTGCCACCTAGTGCGTAAACATAGCGACCAAAGCGAGTGTGGTTAAGTAAGTACCAAGCCGCTGCGAACACGACCACCATTAACCAAACAGGTACTGGAATACCTAGCGCGTAGCCGGTACCAAACCATGCAAACGCATCAGCTGTGTCAGTAAAACCTGTCGAGATTGGACGACCTTCGGTGTACACCATAGTCACACCGCGTAGTAACGTCATGGTAACCAGCGTAGCGATAAAAGCCTGTACTTTGCCCTTCGCAATGATGATGCCGCTAATTGCACCTAACGCTGCACCTGCGACTAAAGCAGTCGGAACCGCCACCAGCACCGGGACTTCAAGCGCAATCATGCTTGCCGCAAAGGCACCGCATAACGCCAGTACGGAACCAACACTCAAGTCGATGCCTGCGGTTAAAATAACCAGTGTCATACCTACCGCGATAATGGCATTCACTGAGGTTTGACGAAGAATGTTGAGAATGTTGTCGACCGTAAAGAAGTTCGGGTTCAAAAATGAAACAACAACAATCAAAAAAATCAGTGCTATCAGTGATTTTTGCTCAATCAACCACTCTTTTGTGAACAACTTCTTGTTGCTAGCTTCGGTTGGTTTGCTCATGGTATTAGTACTCATGCTGCTTCCTCATTGATCTTTTTGCCTACGGCACAGGCGAGTAATTTTTCTTGATCGGCGTCTTTCGCATCGAATTCGCCAGTAATACGACCTTCATGCATAACCAGAATGCGGTCACTCATACCGAGCACTTCTGGCATCTCGGAAGACACCAAGATGATGCTCATGCCTTCGGCTTTGAACTTGTTGATGAGTTGATAAATTTCTTTTTTCGCACCGACATCGACGCCACGTGTTGGCTCATCGAGAATCAGAACTTTAGGTTTGGTCATTAACCCTTTCGCGATCGCCACTTTTTGCTGGTTACCGCCGGATAAGTTACCAATGATTTGGTCGCGCGTAGGGGTTTTGATATTAAATAGCTTGATAAAATCTTCCACGGCAATCACTTCATCGCTATGTTGGATTTGGAAGCCTTTAGTCAACTGATTGAGTGAACAAAGTGACATATTCTCCTTAACCGAGAGACCTAACACCAAGCCATCGCCTTTGCGGTCTTCAGAGATATAAGCGATGCCATTTGCTAAGCCATCTTGTGGGCTAACCGGGTTAATGGTTTTGTTATCGAGGTTGATAACACCATGCTCACTTGGCAACGCGCCGTAAATCACTTTCATCAGTTCGGTGCGGCCTGCCCCCATCAAACCAGAAATACCCAATATCTCACCGCGTTTCAGCGTGAAGCTCACATCGTGAACGCCAGAGCCAGTCAGGCCAATCACTTCAAGGCAAGTTTCGCCATGTCGCACATCAATACGTGGGTATTGCTCTTCTAACTTACGACCAACCATCATTTCGATCAGGCCGTCTTCATCAGTGTCTGCTACTTTGCATTCACCGATAAATTTACCGTCACGAAGCACGGTAATGTCGTCACAGATTTCAAAGATTTCTTTAAGACGGTGTGAGATATAAACAATGCCGCAGCCCTGCTCTCGAAGCTCGTTGATCACTTTAAATAGTGACTCCGTCTCGGTATCGGTCAGCGCGTCAGTTGGCTCATCCATAATAATGACTTTCGATTCAAACGAAAGCGCTTTCGCGATCTCCACCATTTGCTGTTCACCTAGGCTCAAATCACCAAGCAACGTTTTCGATGAGTGCTTTACGTTAAGGCGTTGAAGCAACTTGTCTGCTTCTTCATACATCTTGCCCCACTGAATACGCCCCATCGTGCCGGTAAATTCACGACCTAGATAGATGTTTTCAGCAATCGTTAGTTCAGGGATCAAGTTCAATTCTTGGTGAATGATGCTGATGCCCGCTTCCTGAGAGTCACGCGGCCCTTTAAACGCGGCAGGTTGGCCTTGATATTGGATGCTACCCGCATCCATGTGATAGATGCCAGTCAGCACCTTCATCAATGTTGACTTGCCTGCTCCATTTTCTCCCATGAGCGCCATGACACGGCCTGGGTAAACATTCAGGCTCGCTTTGTCCAGTGCTTTTACGCCCGGGAACGCTTTCTCAATGTCGCTCAGTTGTAGAATGGCTTGAGTCATAATCTGTCCTCAATATCTCTGGCTTAAAAAACCACGCCCGCTTGAAAGATAACGTTCGCGTATGGCGAGCATTCGCCAGTTCGAACGACAGCGCGGCTTTGTGCCGTGCGTGCTTTAAATGCTTCATGTGACACGTAGCTGATCTCGATAGATTTACCCGTTTCTTCGCTCTCTTTGCTCAGTTCGTTAAGCAATGCTTGATGCAAAACAGGGCTTACATCAGAAAACTCTTCCGCAATGATGACCCCTTCGATTTGCGACTCAGATAGAATCACGCGAACAGTATCAAGAAAACTTGGTACGCCATGCGTTAGCGCCAAATCAATTCGCTGTACATGCTCAGGGATTGGCAGGCCAGCGTCACATATCGTGATCTCATCGGTGTGGCCTAGCGTCGCCACCAAGTAAGAAATATCTGAGTTAATTAGGGTACTTTTTTTCATCTCATCGACCTTTCGGTTACACGTTCATACAACCATGAGCGCCTGTTTTAAAGTGTTTTCGTTATTAACAGAAAACTCATCGAAACGTTTCGATGAAATAATAATTCGTTGTAGTAATTTGACCAGAGTGAGATCGATAAGGTGTGAGAATGATCCGTAATTAGCGGGTCATCGAATAGTAAAAAGGTACATGAGTCACACTTTACCATCGAAACGTTTCGATGGCTGGCTTTATCTACACTTGAAGTGAGGTTTTTAAAGACAGTTGAAAAAGAGATACGTCCCATTACTGAGAAACACTCTAGTTAATGAGATGGAAACCTTACACATCATCACAGTTCTTGGATGGTTGTCTGATTTTGGAGAACGCTCACCTTACAATCTGGTTACAATTTGCAAAACACATCATCCGTTCAGTACCTTATATGGTATGCGACGTTTGTAGGGACACAAACGGAAACTAAAAGCCATAATGAAGTTAAGCAATCGAGTCATCTTGCTTGTCGCGCCAGTGATCTTATTAAGCGCGCTGGTATCAAGTTATATTATTTACAGCATTCAAAAAGTAACGCTCATCAAGCGAGAAGACAGCTATATCCAATTGCAAATGGAAAAGCTCGCTGGGCAGTTCCGACAAGCCAACATATTCCTCAATAGTTATGCATACACATTAAGCAAAAGTGATGTATTGCAAGACTACTTGGTGAATCATAGCAATCCGTATCGTGAGCGCGTGTTATTTAACCGACTCGATGAAACCGCAGATGTGTTAAGCCATGGCTATACAGGCGATGCAAGCATGGCGATTCTCGACGGGAAACAAAACCTTCTTTATTACACAGAAAATAAATACTACGAATCTTCAGGTGTAGTCGACCCTAAGGTATTGGATTACATCTCGCGAAGCTTTAGTACGAGAGAAGCGTTTAACCATACTGGCTTTATTTACAATTCCAGCGGGCAAAGTATTCTTCTGCAATACGAACTCATCGACAAACGAACAGGGACACAACCTCTAAGTTTTGATCCGCAAAATGTCTTTTTCGTGGTGGTATCGGTATCGCTCGAAGCCTTCAATGAAATCAAGCACGAAATCGAGTTCGACACGCATAGCGTGATAACTTTTGCCGACAAGCCTATTTATCTCGATATTCCTCTCGCTCAGACGATTGAACTATTGCCACACTTTTATGCGGTACTCTCCCCCGCTGAATATTTGATGTGGAATAAAGTCGATAAAGTGTGGCTAGAACTGGCCCTTTCCTTTGGTGTGGCGGCGTTTTGCACCATCACCTTAATTGTTTTGGTTTTGTATCGTTATGTATTACACCCCGTTTCTCGCCTCGATAAACAGCTACAAGAGCTGGAAACAAATCAACGCGGCAACATTGAAAAGCTAGAAACAAACGATGAAATAGGACGCTTATCCTCACGCTTTTTTGATATGTATGAAGAGCTCAACGTCATATATAAGAAGACAAAACGCCTGGCTGAAACGGATCACCTAACGCAACTCGCTAATCGCCATCGTTTCCATGAACTTGCAACTCGTGAACTCGTCTCCCCTTCGCAGCATTTGTGGGTCATTTATGTCGATCTCGATAACTTTAAGTACGTTAATGACAAATACGGGCATGAACTGGGAGACAACTTATTAAAGGTGTTTTCATCACACATCAAAAATGTCTGTCAAAAATTCTCGCACGACTACGATAGTCCCTGTTTTGCAGCAAGATTGTCTGGTGACGAATTTGCTATTTTATTGAGCTCAAATCAGGATGCACAACGCCTACCCGACTTGCTGGCCTCAGAGTTGCTAAAACCGATTAGCAATCTCAGTCCATCTTGGAGCAATTCATTCCCCGTGACTGCGAGCGTAGGTATCGCTCAGTACCCTCAAGACGGTACAGACGTCGCGAAATTACTCTCCAGTGCCGATGCGGCAATGTATCAAGCCAAACGAGCCGGGAAAAACCAGTACGCTTATTACTCAGCAGCTCTCAATGTTGAGTCTCAAAGACGCAGTCAGCTTGAGCGAGCGCTCAGAAAAAGCAACGTGGAAGAAGAGTTCCATCTCGTTTTTCAACCCTATATGAATAATCGGGACAACGAGATTGAAGGACTAGAGGTATTATTGCGCTGGGAAGCGGAAGGCATTGGTCCTGTGCCTCCGAAAGAGTTTATCCCAATCGCGGAACAGGCGGGCTTATTTGATAAAATTGATCGCTGGGTTTTCGCCAATGCAACTGCAGAATATCACCAATTAAGAAATATTTTTGGCAAAGACATTGTCCTTTCGATCAACCTCTCTTCAGCAGAGCTTAACTCCATCGAAATGGCGAATTATATTCATGACCAAGCAAGCAGAAACGGTGTGAAACCAGAATGTATTGAGTTAGAGATAACAGAAACCTTTGCCGCAGAACAACAAGGTACAGCATTACTTGATGAGCTGTCGAAGCGTGGCTATCGTCTCGCCATTGATGACTTTGGCTCTGGCTATACATCGCTGACTCAACTTGTTCAATATCCAGTTCAAAAGATCAAGTTTGACCGAGAGTTCCTCGTTACATTGATGAAAACCAACAACGGTCATGTGATCAAACCCATCATCGATCTATGCCACGCTCAAAATAAAACGGTCACCGCAGAAGGTATTGAGCACAATGTGATGCATGAATGGTTATCGTCCTACCGCTGTGACTATATGCAAGGCTATTTATTTGGTAAGCCAATGAGTAAGGAACAACTGAGTTTGTGGTGGCAATCCGCAAATGACGATAGCCGCTTCGATGGTTCCATAGTAGGTTCGATTACTGTTCAAGGGACATCTTATTAAAGATTAAGTACAGAAGCCATGTATGTGGCTGCTGTACTTATATAATATAGAAACAAGACTTTACCCTTAGTTTCAATAATATAATCAACCACATAAGTTCGTACGTTAATTTTTGGCATTATTATTTTTCGATGAAATCTCTCAGTTATTTAAATATTTAATCAAAACGATAGAATTACTTTTTGGTAAGTTTAGTTCAGATTTTATGTATTTAATTGAAAACAAGAGGAAATAAGTAAAAGCTGACAAAACTTACTTTTGTACTGCTAATCACCGGCTTAGATGATTCGTGTAGAAGCTCATTTGTCGGCTCCACTTAGACTTAGCTTTATCACTTGTGAACAAGAAATGCCCTTCTTCTCAGTATTTCTCTACCTTTCTTATCCATCTTGTTGTTTACCCACTCACTTAAAATGCACTAACACACATAACGAGTTGACGTTACGATTTGTTACGAGTCAAATCACAAATCTAAACGCAAGCTAAATAGACGTACAAAAAACAAACATATTGAAATAAAAAGAATTTCTAATCTAGAAAAAATAAAACGTCGTTTTTATAAATTCGCCATCTCACAAATATCCTTAAACACAGTTTTATTAATTACGCATATCAGATATTATTTATGCCGAAGTTTATCGAAACAATCGATTAACTTCATAATTTATTTGAGTTTCAAACAGTTAGTTTTTAACTTGAAAACTTATCGTTAACCCAATATTAAGTACCTAAGCGTACAATAAGAAACATTGGGAATAGAATTATATTGATGTGCATGTTGTTTTAACGAATGCATGAAGCAATCGGTAAATTTGTAACACCATAGAGTTTTATTTAGCCAAGATGAAAAAGTTAATTTTATTATTTATATGGACATTTCTGTCTGCCTCTCCTTTTGCCTTTGCAAAACAAGCAGATAACGAAGTCAAAAGTCACATACCACAGAATCAAATTGAACAAGTGTTCAAACAAGCAAAGTTAGATGACGTAGTAGACTTTAAATTGTTTCGTGACGCTTACATCGCGTACAAAAAAACACCCGATAGAAAGAAATCAGTACTAACCATCATCGACTATAGTAAACCATCGACTGAAAAACGCTTTTATGTGGTTGATTTAGATAAAAAGAAGCTTATCTACAATACTTATGTTTCTCACGGTGTGAACAGTGGAAAGAAAACAGCGACGCAGTTTTCAAACGTGGTGAACTCGCGTAAAACATCGCTGGGTACGTTTTTGACTGACACCACCTACTACGGATCAAATGGTTATTCACTTCGATTAGATGGTCTAAGCTCAGGGTTGAACGATAAAGCTCGCGAGCGTTATATCGTTGTGCACGGTGCCGACTATGCTAACCCTTCTTTTATCAAGAAGAATGGTTACCTTGGGCGCAGTTGGGGTTGCCCTGCACTGCCAAAGAAGTTGTCTCGTGAGATCATTGACACCATAAAAGGCGGCAGTGTTATTTACGCAAGCGCATAACCGGGGGCAACTCATGTGGGGAAGAATGCTCTATTTCTTCCCCAACAAATAATCGGATTGGCTCAAGCTTCCTTTTATCAAGACTCTCTTTACCTGTTTATCCAGTTTTCGCTTGCTTCAACGCTAAAATTATTTAGGTATTAGCTTATACCCAAATAACATCAGAAAACTCTGTTCATCCCTCTTCCATCTCGTTAGTATACGCTGAGTTGGTCAGACACCGATTTTCATTGTTATCATAGTGTCACTAAGATTCCGTAGTCATAGTATAGTGATAGTCTATGACGTTATATGTTTAGGGTTACTTCTTGCGTTATCTACACCGTATATTATTGATGCTTTCATTGTCCCTATTTTCAGGGTTCATCGCTGCCTCATATGCGCATACGTATCACCACACTAAACATTACACCTCTGAACGCTTACTTAAACTCGCGCAACAAGACGATTTTGAACTAGCACACAGCGAATTCCATACATTTGCCTCTCCAAGTTCTTGGGGCTCAGAAGGTTATTATCTGCACATAAAGCGCGAGTTGTTAGCGCTGGTTTCCTGCCGTCGAACATCCGCCACTGATGGTGTTTTATCATCTGATTTTACTCCTGATTATTTTTTACTTGTTGCTTTCTCTTCCCCACCACTATTGGAATTGGCGAAACAAGCATCTCGCTTACCTCTTGATGGTTATGGCGGGCTGATGAGTAAACGCTCTCTCTATCGACTCTCAGGAAGAAAAGAAGCCAATTTGATGTACGTCTTTACTCATGGTCGCAACGCCTTCCCTGTTGTTTAACTTTTTATGACATACAGAGAACACGGAAATGTAACGATGAGAACCAATACGCTCATTGTTACTAGAACCAATTTGAGGTCCATATAATGACAAAATTCGCTACGACTATCGCACTAGCATTACTATTTGCAACGGGCTCTGCCTTCGCTAACACAGAAGCAAAGCCAGAAGAAATGAGCAATGAGACTCTGCTAGAGTGTGCCAATGTTTCTAATGCACGTATTGCGGTTCCTGAACACAGAGCGATGTTCAGACACTACCTAATGTCTGAAAGAAACTATAGTTTCAGCCAGTTATCTTCTGCTGAGCTTGAATTTAAAGCAGCAGATAAGAATGAATCCGAAGTAGAAACTATCTACAAGTCTCAGTGTAAAGAGGTTGGCGAGTACCTATATAGCATTGGCTATTAAACTCGAAACCCTAACGACACTCAAAAAGAAAGGCGCATACATTGCGCCTTTCTTTTTACTGATAAAAACCAGCCGATTAGATGTCTAATCTGTATACAAGCTTAAAAGTGCAAATCAAAGTAAACTTACTGAGAAAACTCTGACACATCCTTGGATTTACAGAACGCTCGACGTGCTTTAACAAACAAGAAACTAAGCACCCCAATCACAAGAGTAATTATTGGGGCCGCCATTAATAGCATTGTGATCGTTTTGCTTATATTCTCTGGTAACAAGGGAAGTAATAAACCAAAACCGCATAATATCAGCGTCCATAAAATCGCACTCAGCCACGCAAAGTAATGGAATTTACTAATACCTTTCACTCGCAACCCCATCATTAATGGCAATAGGGAACGAACAACCGGAATAAACCGCGCACAAAAAAGCGCGATCAATCCATGTTTACTGAGTAATACGTCGACCTGTTCCAAACGCTTTTGAGGAACCGCGCTCACCCAGCCTTGGACCTTAGGTAAGCGATTTAGCCACTTGCCTTGTAAGTAAGCCGCCCAACTTCCCAATCCCGCACTAACAGCTATCACCAACATGATCATTATTGGATCAAGGACACCAACCGCCGCCAGCGTACCGGATAATACGACGACACTGTCGCATGGGAATGGCGCAGCAGGAATAAAACCACTTTCCAAAAAGATAAGCGCAGCAACAACAAAATAAACCAATCCTGCACCGCCTGGCGCCATTAACGCCGTAAAATCTTGATGCCAAAAGGCACTCAAGACCTGAATTATCGAATCAAACATAAACCGCTCCTAAGCATAACTAACCAAAAATTGTAAAAACATGGAATGTGTTAGCGAGCATGTATAAAGCGGTATATGAGATTCGATTCTTTCCTCGCACCGATTCTGTATTTAGAATGAGTAAAAATACTTTCAACACAACGACCTAAAGCCTCATTGCCGATGCGTTTTAGTAGCCCCATCGAGTGAATTGCCGAACGATGTGTCCACCAAACTACAGCAAGCGTTTCAAACCATTCGAGTTCTACATCGTCGTTCGAGCTCGTTTCCTTAGAATGGCTAACCCTCAATATATTCCGGCTGTTTAAACTCGGATAGTCTTGTTGTATTGGAGAGGCAGGGTGTTCTGAAAAGTGCTTCGACTTAGCGTCAACAGCAATATTCTGGTTATGAAATGAAAGAAAATTTGGGTATGAGTGCGCCATACTCATGCTCGGAGCCAACAAGCAGAAAAGTAGTCCGAGTAAAGCAATCAGAGTCGTACGCACAAAGGTAACCAAAACCAAAATAATAAGTTCTTTTAACCCTGTGCGTAACGATTGGCAATTAGTATTCTTAATCGTTAAGAATACTAATTATTTTTCACCGTAAGGGTAGTTTTCAAACATTTTCGCAATTTCTTCTTCAATCAGAGACTCTCTTTTCTCAGAGCTCATAGATTCAGATAGTTTCCTGCTTGAAACACCTTTCCACACAACCTGATTAGCCTTTGCATCAACAAGCTCTACCACCAGTTTGCCATACTTACGTTCTTTGTATCTTTCCGGGCTTGAAGTGATCACGCCAAAGCTATTCCAACCATAACCGAAACTCACCGAAGACCCAGAAGAGACAAGCTCGGACTCTTCGACGATATCATGATGAACGTAAAGGTCCCCTCCACTATTCACTTTAATTAGGCCCTTGTCTTCAAGCTGTTCAGCCAATCCTTGTTCAATACGTCGACCATCAATACTCGTAGGGGCTTCTGCTTGGGCACCGAAATCAAACGTTCTGTAAGCTGAAAAATCGGCTTGCTTATCAACATCCGTCGTTACGGTTGTACAAGCAGACACGAGCATCATCACCGCCCCTAATATCAAACCTTTCCACATGTTAAATCTCCTTTGGTTAAGCTGACTGTTTCAGCGGAATTACGCTAGTGCTATACATACGCTTCAGCAGTAAAAAGTAATCATTTCAATATCTAGTCTTGACCATGAAACGTGACTGTTCAATAAACGCGATTAACCTTTACACTGACAATCTTGAATCTCATCAATGCCTAAACGCTAGTAGACAGTGTGTTTGCCCCTAATTAGCAGCCATCGATTTTAGAAGCGGAATCGCTGACCCTCCTGAAAAACAGAGACAATGGACACTTTAACACCAAGGTGCTACTTTTTTAGGCATCTGACAAACAATTGATGAGAAAAGACTTTTCTTTTTCGTTCAGTGTGGCATATTACCTGAGTCCTATCGATGCGCGGGCATCGTATAATGGCTATTACCTCAGCCTTCCAAGCTGATGATGCGGGTTCGATTCCCGCTGCCCGCTCCAATCTCTTTTATCTCAATCTACTCAAAAGAATCCGATGGCGGAGCAAATAGACAGCGCCAACGTTGTTTCCACGTTAAATTTGGTCGTGTTACGTCATAAAACATATCTTTCCATTCTGCAAACGTCACACGAATGGGATTAAAGCTGTTTACAGGTTTAGAAATTCCATACCTAACGGTTTCCACTTCTGGTTCAAACGTTCCAAACATCCGATCCCAGATAATCAACACTCCCGCGTAATTTTTGTCGATGTACTGACGGTTTATACCATGATGAACACGATGATGAGATGGCGTGTTAAATACCCACTCTAGCGGTCCAAGCGAGCGAATTGATTGAGTATGAACAAAAAACTGTAAGCCCAGATTAAACAGCACAACGAAGACGACCCACTTAGGATCAAAGCCAACAATCACCAAAGGCAACCAGAAAATCCACATTCCCGCTAACGGATACATCAAGCTTTGACGAAACGCGGTGCTGAAATTCATTCTCTCCGAGCTGTGATGGACCACGTGCGCAGCCCACATCCAACGAATACGGTGGCTAGCTCGATGAAACCAGTAATAGAAAAAGTCTTGCAGAACGACAAGTAGCAAAAACGCTGAAACGCTCATTTCGATATCAAACAATCGCCAATCAAACCACCACAAATATAACTGAGCAATCAGTAAACCCGTGAGTATGTCTGTCGCTTGGTGTAAGCCCGCAAGCACAAAATTACATACAACTTCCGGAATATAATACATCGCGCTTTCAGGCAAACGTCCCCTTCGTTGTCCAAACCAGTACTCTGCAACCATACATAAAAAGAAAACAGGCGCCAAAATCATCAGAAGTAATTCAGGGCGTTCCATCAACTGTGTCCAATCCATTGTGTTTCTACCATTTTGCATAGTGATCTTCAGTCAGACCTATGACTTCTTCTAACTGATGTTTGATACCATTCCCATCAACGATGTAGCCAGAGAAATAGCCGATATATTGACGAAAATTGCTTTTGAGAAACCAAAAGTTCTTCTTTTCTGAACGTCGGTTTAAAGGCGTGAACACTAGGTCAATCCGTTTGTCTTCCGACGTTATATACCATCTTTGTCCTTCATCATTTCGTGAAAATTGAAACTGAACAGACTGTAAAAAATGCCGTTCACCATTAATCCAGAATACATTTTCACAGTAGCCCGTTTCATTGACACCCGCAGCTAAGTTCAGCCCCAATCGTCTGCCGCTTTCAAAGCAATTAATACTCGCCCAGCGCCAGCTTGTCTCCCGTCGCATGTACCCAGCGGAAAAGTCGTAACCAGCAGCCACTTCTGAGAGATCTTGTTCCTTTCCTAATATGAATAAATTGCCATCTACCGTTAACGCATTATGTTTCTGCGTATAAGTCCAACCCGCATAACCGGTTGGCGTACATAACATTAATGGCAAACTCATACTTTCTGGACGTAAGTAGAGATCAGCATTGACAGATTTCGTCACAAAGTGGACGTGCCAAATACCATTCTGAATAGAAAACTGAATACTTTTGTCAGCAAGATGGGCATGACTAGACCAACTGGAAGGCTGAGTTTGATAATCAATATTAAAAGGCTTTAACCACTGCTGCTCCACTAACTCATTATTTTGAATATCAAACAGATAGCAAAAACCAGATGCTAAATACCTAATATCCGCAATCGCAACCCCAATCACGTAGTTAGGTGTGACCAAATTAACGAACTGAAACTGCTTATAATCACAGTAACGGCGCCACTTAGACGCTGGCTTATCCATCTCATCAAGGTAGGTAAACTTATCTAACTGTAAAGATGTGGGAATCCCATCAAGATGGCCAAACACTGGTAGACCGTTTTGCTGAATAAACGAGTCCAGAGTCTTAAGCTCATGCATATTTTTATCTTTTTCGAGTCAACACGCTCAGATGTTAACACTACGTTAACAAAAACAATTTGCGTGACAGCACAACAATATCGACTAATTTGGCTTCTGCTCGCTATATGTGAAACCGATCACTCAACCATCCAATCATGTCACTCACTTAATCTTCCTCATCAATAGGAAATTGAGCGTTCTCATCCGCAGGAAAGACCATTATAGCCATTGAGAATTGGTCAAAATCACTATTTAATGGGAATAAATTCATATAAACTGATTGCTTATTCATATCAAGGAAGAGATCTATGTCACACATACACGATACTATTGTTGCGTTGCAACACAGTAGCCCGGCTCAAAAAGAGTTTTACCAAGCCGTAGAAGAAGTATTAACTTCTCTCGCTCCAGTCATAGAAAGCAATAATAAATATAAAGAACAAGCGATTATCCAAAGAATCGTAGAACCAGAACGTCAAATCATGTTTCGAGTTCCTTGGGTCGATGACGCAGGGAATGTGCAAGTAAACAAAGGCTACCGCGTCGAGTTTAACTCCGCGTTAGGTCCATACAAAGGCGGACTGAGGTTCCATCATTCAGTGAACGCGAGCATCATAAAGTTCCTCGGCTTTGAACAGATTTTTAAAAACGCGCTTACTGGCCTTCCAATTGGTGGCGGAAAAGGCGGTTCAAATTTCGATCCTAAAGGAAAATCTGACGGTGAAATCATGCGATTTTGCCAATCATTTATGAACGAGTTATACCGCCACATTGGTCCTGTTACCGATGTTCCTGCTGGCGATATCGGCGTCGGTGCGCGTGAAATTGGTTATATGTTTGGTCAATATAAGCGATTGACGGGCCGCTACGAAGGGGTACTTACAGGCAAGAGCCTTCTTTGGGGGGGCTCACTTGTTAGGAAAGAAGCAACGGGATATGGAACCGTATATTTTGCGGAATGCATGCTCAATGACCGTAATGATTCACTCAAAGGCAAAACTTGCCTCGTTTCTGGCGCAGGTAACGTCGCTATCTATGCAATTGAAAAGCTATACCACATGGGAGCAACCCCAGTAACATGCAGCGATTCTAGAGGCACGATCTATCATGAGCACGGTATTGACCTGCAGCTCCTCAAGCAACTTAAAGAAGTGAAAAGAGCAAGTTTAGAAGAGTATTTAGACACTTACCCTGAAGCAGAGTATACGCCGTTGGGTGACTATCCTAATGAAGGGCATGCTGTATGGCGATATCAAGCTGACGCCGCATTCCCTTGCGCGACCCAAAATGAACTAACGTCAAACGATGCTCTTGCTCTTATCGATAATGGGTGTGTTTTGATTAGTGAAGGCGCAAACATGCCAACCACTCGTGATGCGGCCAATATCATCGTGGATTCCGAAATGGCTTATGGGCCAGCGAAAGCAGCCAATGCAGGCGGCGTTGCAACCAGTCAACTTGAAATGGCACAAAATGCCAGCATGCAAAACTGGACCTTCGAGCAAGTCGATAGCCAGTTGCAGGCCATCATGAAAAACATCTTTATTAATGCAAACGAAACCAGTCGAGAGTTTGGTCAGCCTGGTAATTTAGTTTTAGGCGCAAACATTGCCGGCTTTAGAAGAGTCGCTGATGCGATGATCGAGCAAGGCATCGTTTAGTTCACAATAGCCAGCAGCCGGACTGCTGGCTTAACACTATTCGGCGATATACTTCGCTTTGACACAGAGTTTCATTTAATCCGCAATAAGCGTCGTCACTTCAGTTTTAACCGAATTGGCGATAAAACAATTCTCATGAGCCATGTGGTGCATTTTTTCTAATTGAGATCGTGTCGGTTTATCATCACCAGCAAATGTTATTTTAGGGTTTAGTGTTACCTTAGACACCCATTCTTTTCCATTTTCACCTTTTTTCAGCTCCCCTACTGCTTCATCTAGGTAGCGATCCACAACGTAACGTCGTTTCGCCGCAATAGAGAGAAAAACAAGCATGTGACAACTGGAAAGTGCCGCAACAAATGCTTCCTCCGGGTCAACGTTTTCTTCGACAGATAGCGGCAACGGCACTACGTGTGGAGATGGTGACGCAGGGACTTGCAACCCGCCATCAAACTTCCAAATGTGCGCCCGACTATACTGGTTATCACTGAATACTTCGTCAGCTTCGCGATGCCATTCGATTAAAGCGGAATGCTTACTCATTCTAACTCCCTAATTTTCTCATTGACGAATCAACACATCCATTCACGTCATAGTAAACCATAACGAAACAAGGTAAGGAACGTATGAACTCAGAGAGGTTACAAAATTTGTTGAGGATCGACGTTTTTTTTCTGTATGTCATCCAGAAGTCGATTAGCCTGATGGATGTTGACTTGTAATCGGTTGATTAGCATCTGTAACCGCTCAATTTCAGGAGTTTGCTTCGCTTTGAGCGTGTTTTCTAGCGCCTCCGTTTGTCCAGCTAAAATCGGCAAACCAAGGTTCAATGCCACACCTTTTGTTTTATGCAACGTGTCTTCTAGAGACGCGAAATCTTCAGCCATAAAATAATCAATAAGTTCATCAACCGATGATTCAAAATCGACAATAATACTTTTTAGTAGCTCATCTATCGCTTCCGGCGCTTCTTGCAAAGAAATGAGCATCTCTGAACTGGATAACTCTTCTTCTGTCAGCCGTAGCTTCTCTATTGGCTTGCGCTGCAACTGGAGAACGTTGTTGTCATTCGTTAATGGTAAATTCTCTTTTGGTTCGAGCCTCGTCGCAAACTGTTTAAGAGCGTCCGAAAAGCTCTCTTGTTGTAGCGGTTTTGTAAGCACATGATCCGCTCCGGCTTGAATAAAGCTATCATGCGCCTCACGAAAGACATCTGCCGTATACGCAAAGAGTAATGTTTTGATACCTAACTCTTGTCGAATCACACGCGTCGCTTCAACACCATTCATCTCAGGCATGTGATTGTCCATCAAAATCAGATCATATTCGTTAT
This sequence comes from Vibrio sp. T9, assembly GCF_003123985.1. NCBI lineage: Bacteria > Pseudomonadati > Pseudomonadota > Gammaproteobacteria > Vibrionales > Vibrionaceae > Vibrio > Vibrio sp. T9. Next base: position 126,979 of record NZ_NIGY01000008.1, on the reverse strand, counting down.
CTCTCGCCTTTTTAACCGCCACCAATCCGTTTTCAGCAACATCGACCTCATGTCCCAACTTTTCGCAAAACCCTTTCGCCACAATGGCGTTCACTCGATTATCTTCAGCAAGCAATATCTGCAAATTGTGTGTTTTCTTGCGCGTTTTGGGGGGCTCTTGTGCCTTTGGAAGTTCGCATTCAACCCAAGGAATGGGCAGTTCGACGATGAATTGACTTCCGACGCCCTCCACACTTTTCAAGGTAATCTTGCCATCCATCAAGCCAGTTAATTTTTTAACTATTGCCAAACCAAGCCCTGTACCTCCAAATTTTCGGGTAGTTGAAGAATCGGCTTGCTCAAACGAGTTGAAAACATGTTCTTGCTTGTCTAGCGCGATACCAATACCAGTATCACTCACAATCATCACCAAGCAATGATTTACCTTATCAAGTTCCGTTCTGATTAACACATGCCCTTCACTGGTAAACTTCACCGCGTTGCCAGCAAGATTAAACAAAATCTGTCGTAAACGTGCGCAGTCTCCGGTAAATTCAATGTATTCAGGCACTTCATTTTCCACGATCAATTCGATATTTTTTTCATCGATGAGCGGTTTTATTGCGCTACACACAGGAGAAATGACTTGGTCTAAATTGAACTTAGCCTGCTCAAATTCCAGTTTGTTTTCTTCAACTTTAGAGAAATCCAAAATATCGTTAAGAATCGTCATCAAGTGTTGGCCAGAATCAAGAATGACTTTCACGTACTCTTTAGTCGTCGGCTCTTTGGTTTCCTCTGCAATCATTTGAGAAAGGCCTAATACACCATTCATCGGCGTTCTTAATTCGTGACTCATTGCGGCGAGAAAACTTGATTTGGCTTTTGCTGCTCGCTCGGCTTTATTTCGAGCCTCCTCGATTTCGAGGTTCAATTGTTTCAAGTTGTACATTCGATATTGCGACTGATACAAAAATGCACTGACTAACAACATCACGGCAATAAAAACAAACAACCAAGTGAAACGCGCTTCACTTTGGGCAATATTGAGTAGCCGATGCTCCGCATCCTCGATAAAAACAAAGTATCCATGATCAAGCAGTTCATTCGTGAGTAGTTCTATCCTTTTATCGCTCGCTTGAAGCCGATCTAAGAAATTGGCTTCACTTTCACTCTCAACTACGTTTTGTGTCAAAAGCAGTTGGTTGAGAAACTCAAAATAGTGATGCCCACTCAACGTCTTTCCGGTATCGGTAGAAATATCTTGCTGATATAAGTTGAATAGCATTAATAACGCGTATTGATTCTCTACCTGAACGCCAATCAACATATCGAGCTTCAGCGTTGTATCAAGCACACGGTTTTTGAATAGATTGAGCGTATCCTCAACTTTTTTATGATTGGGCGTAACAAGGAACCAAACTGACTCCCTTGATGAATTTAGCAATTTCTCTGCAGCGACTTCTATATCCACTAAAGATGTCGTCAGTTCATAGTTCTTCCTATCTTCAACCGCATATCGATTCACGATAACATCGCGCTCTTCAATCAACTTGTGCCCAATATCCGTCAACTCCGCGTGGAATTCTTGTGCACTTTTTGAATTCACATGTGACATGTACGCCAATACACAACACGTCAGCATGGCAATAAAAAAGCAGAGATTAACCAGTTTGAATTTACTCATTTTCCAACACCTCTAAAATCACGGGTCTGGGTGCTGTCAAAGACTGTAAGAACGCTTCAATATCAGCGACACTTTCATCGCTCATCGTAATTCCGAGCTGCGTTTTCGCCATAATCTGTATCGCCTCGGATAACTGGTCAACTCGTCCGTTATGAAAATAAGGGCTTGTTAGGGCGACATTACGTAAACTGGCGACTCTAAAATAGAATTGTTCTTCACTTTCCGTCGTAATCAGGTGCCGTCCCGAATCCTCTACTACTGGCTTATCTTTGAAATAGGCGAACCTTTGTATCATCGCTCCGCCAATATTTTTGCCCTGATGACACTGTACGCAACCTGAAGACTGAAATGTTTTCCACCCCCTAATTTGCTGCTCACTGAGGACATGGGTGTAACCCAGTAAGTAGGCATCGAATGGAGCACCTGGAGTTTGGAGCCCTTCGACAAACTCCACAATGGCGGACTTAATATTGTTAATATTAATCGGTAGCTCACCATCACGACTAAATAGTGCTTGATAACGTTCGCTTCCTTTCACGTACTGCTCTATTGTTTGCCAGTTTGAGTCCATTTCTATTGGATTGTGGATTGGCCCATCAATCTGAGCCATCAAAGTGTTTTCGGTACCATCCCATAAAAAACGATAATTTAACGCTGCATTAAACACTGTGATGGAATTTCGAGTTCCATCACCTTTCACTCCTGTAGAGACGGGGGTATTTTCAGCGCCATTGGTTTGCAAGTTGTGGCACGTCGCACAACTGATGCTACCGTTTGAAGATAGCTGAGGATCACGAAAGAGATGCCAGCCAATTCTCGCCAGCTTAATATCTACGACAGGGTCACCTTCTATCGGCTGAACTAACGAAATATCACCTAGCACCTTAGCATTTCTTGCGATTGTTGCTTGGCTCAAAATGAGTGTCACAACAACTAATGTGATTATGCTGAATTGCCTCATCAACTGCATACCTTACACTTGCCATTAGTATGAAGTTAGTTGCATTTTTAGGTTTTTTCCATTAATGGAAAACGGTTACCAGAGCTGCACGTGGAGGGACTTTTATTTAAAGCTCAGATAAGGAGCAAATGACGAAGGCGAGTAACGAAGAATTGACTCGCTTCGTGGAGTTATGTGTGCATATTGAATTCTAGATTTAGCTTATAGAAGCCAGCAACCTTTGAACCCAAGTAATCTCACCATAGGAGATGAGATCGAAGATAGTAAAGAAAATGGCACAGATAATGGCCAGTTTGACCAAGCGTTGAACAATAAACATCATAATTACCCATCATTTTTTCGCAGTTTACTATTACAAAAGAAGTTTAGATACAGAAGAAAAACACTAGTTACACTAATAGACTGTTTTATAAAAAGATTTACACCTTAGCTAGCTGCACGATTAAACCGTAATTTGAGCGCGCGGTACTTTATTGAGCATTTTAATTGCAAACACGAAAATCTGGTAATTAGAGCAAACGTTTCACTTACCATATCAGCTCAGCAAATCCTTCATTTTATCTCTATAATTTGAATCTATATCAACAATTTCTGTTAGAACATGTCGTACACTTTCAGTGAATTAACATCTATAACTATTTTTTAATGAAAACACTTCGCTTGTTTAACTTGAATCTTCGCTATAAAACCGCCTTATACTTTTCATTAGGACTGCTGGGCATGGTCATCAGCTTCCTTTTTATTAGCCGTTATTTTTTCCTGTATAGCTTAGATGAGCTCGAAGACATGGAAATTAACCATGCGAATCAGCAAGCACTCGCTGTCATCGACATGATGGTGAGCCAGCAAGAGAGCGCCTCATACGATTGGGCGTACTGGGACGAAACATACGATCTGTTTGTTGATCGTGATATTGCGAAATATACCGAGCGAAACCTTTACACAGAAAGCATTGATGCGTTAAACCTCGATATGATGGCGTTTATCACGACTAATGGACAAACCCTGCTCTCCTTGACTCGTGAAGATAACCCCGACACTTCTTCAGAACTCACCGCTAAAATGGCGAATCAACCTACTCTTCAAGATTACATCAAGTCCATGAATCACAAGCTTGATATCCATAGAGAGAGCATCTCAGGGTTGTTTAAAATCAACGATACTATTTGGGGTCTTAGCCTCAGCCCAGTTAGAAATAGTGAAGGCGACCGCCCTTCTAACGGATGGATGCTTTGGGGAAGAAACCTATCTTTGCGCTTTCCTGGAGACTTTAAATCCATTTTAACTGCGGAAAACTCATTAGAGACACAGATGGTAAGTGAATCAGACAGTAGTCAGATGCGGGATATAGAGAAGACCTCGCGGTCAATAACAAAATGGGCCTCACTCTCTGATTTATCTGGTGAACCGATCGCATGGCTAAAAACGAAAACACAGCGAGAGCATTATGCCAAAGGTAATACGCTATTCATGTATCTGTTTGCAACGGTTGGCGTTGTAGCATCAATCATCGCTGCCGGCACCTACATCACGTTTAAAAATAAGGTCGCCACTCGCTTTAATCATTTTGCTGAAGGAATAAGCGAAATCGCCTCTCAATACCAACTTGAAGGGCTGCATTCTGTAAAAGTAGACGAATTAGAGTTAGCGACAAAACTGGTACAAAAGCTCTCTGAAAATACATCGTTAACCCAACTGCAATTGAAAGACTCGATGGAAAAGTTTGGTGCTCTGTACCATAGCTCCTCACTAGGCATGCTAATTGTTATTGATCGTAAAATTGTCGATGTAAACCAACGAGCGTTAGATCTGTTGAGCTACAGCAAATCGCAATTGATAGATCGTCCTCTAGACACCTTGTGCCCATCGGAGGACGATGAATGTCGAGTTGACGCAATGTTCAGAGAGCTGAAAAACGGTAAAACACAATTCGAAGCTCAAGTGCTCGATAGCAATACCGAAGAAATCGACTGTTTGATAGAAGCCACGCTCATTCAACATCATGGTCAGAGTGCACTGATGTTGTTGCTTCAGGATATGAGAGAGACAAAACAGCAAGCAGAAATGATCCAAAAACTCACCGACTTTGATCCGGTATCCGGTTTCTGTAATCGTCCTGTCATTCTCAATGCACTGCACGAGCTCGTAGAGACACGGCCAAACCATTTTTCGTTTGTGTACATTAACAGTAAGACTCTCAAGCAAATTGCAGGGGTATACGGTCACCTCATTTTTGATGAAGTGATTCAATACATCGCATCCGCAATACGCGAGCAATTAGGGGCATTCCAAATAGGCCGAATTAGTGAGCATGAATTTATCGTTTTGATTCCAGATATCGAGCACCACCAAAAAGCGATAGATGCTACCAATCGATTACTGAATCATTTGTCACATAAGGTCCAGCTCTCTGGGATCATGATGTCATTAGACAGTAAAGCGGTGATGATGGACCTAAACATTACTCACCAATCTGTCGAGCATTTGCTGCTTGCAGCACGTTTCTCATCACAATCCGCTAAGGGTCGTCACTCTCACGAAGTATTAGTCATTGATGAAGAACTATCAGAGCAAGCGGAAACGTCTATGGTGATCAATCGCGATTTAGAAAATGCCATTAGACAAGATGCGATTAAACCTTTTTTCCAGCCTATCGTGGATGCTAAAACCACTGAAGTCATTAGCTTTGAGGCACTTGCTCGTTGGCAACATCCAACATTAGGGATGATTTCACCAGAAGTATTTATTCCGATGGCAGAACAAGGAAAACTTATCGTCGAATTGGGAGAGTCCATTCTCAAACAATCGTGCGAATTTATCAGTCGGCTCAATGGAGTTCGTCATGCGCAAGGTCTGTCGATGTTAAGCGTGCATGTGAACTTAAGCGCGCAGCACTTTTATCATTCAGGACTGATGCCCTACCTAAAAAAAGTGATGGCTCAATACAACCTCTCTGCGGGCCAGCTTGTGCTTGAAATTACCGAAAGTATGTTGATGGGCGGAGAAATAGAATCAATCCAAAGCATTCAAGACATCAAGCGACTTGGTGTTGGACTCGCTTTGGATGATTTTGGTACTGGATACGCATCATTCAGTAGCGTATGTAATTTCCCATTGGATATTGTGAAGCTGGATAAATCTTATATCGACGAGATTGAAACCAATGACAGAGCGAAAACACTGGTAAGAAACATTGCCAACATGTCTCAAGAATTAGGGTTAACGATTGTCGCCGAAGGTGTTGAAACCGCGAGCCAAGTACGCAAGCTTAAAGTTTGGAATATTGATGAGTTGCAAGGGTTTTACTTCCACAAACCGATGCCTGCCGAGCAAGCACTCGTTCAATTTTCTCGCCACGTAAACAGTTAGTCTCTCTCCTCTAAGACACATTAGGAAGGCAAAGTGATTACCGTCACTTTGCCTTTTTGTTGAACCTTTTCACACCAGACGCCCCACGATTCGTGACTACCGATATTCATATTAAGGCCCGTAGCCTCAGATATGCCATGATAAATGCTGATATGACTAATTCGAGTGATCAATTACTTATTTGCACTAGTATTACTGCGTATATACTTGAATTAGGTTTTCAAAAAGTCCCTGTGACCGCACAAGGAGGACTGCATGAAACGACTATGGATATGGGTCTTACCTTTACTTTTGTTTGCTAGTCAAGCACTGGCCAATACTGTCTGGATTGTTCCCGTCAAAGGCGCTATAGGTCCTGCTACCAGCGACTATTTGTCTCGTGAGATAGAAGAGGCACAACTCAACGGTGTCAGTTTAGTGATCTTAGAGATGGACACTCCTGGCGGCTTAGACAGCGCAATGAGAGATATTATTCACGCAATTACCACCTCCTCCACTCCAATTGCAACTTGGGTTGGCCCGTCAGGATCTAGAGCGGCTAGCGCAGGGACGTACATTTTACTCGCCAGCCACGTTGCTGCCATGGCTGAAGCCACTAACCTTGGCGCGGCAACACCCGTCGCGTTAGGTGGTGCCCCTCAGCCCCCTTCATCGGATGATGGCAAAGATCAAAACGCGGAAGAAACGTCAGAAGGAACCAACGAAAGTTCAGAGAAAGTTCCTGCGAAAACCGCGATGGAGAAAAAGGTGATTAATGATGCTAGAGCCTATATTAAAGGCTTAGCAAAGCTTCATGGCCGAAATGCAGAGTGGGCAGAGAAAGCAGTGAGCGAAGCAGCGAGTTTGGACGCCACAGAGGCATTGGAATTAAACGTTATTGATTATATAGCCAACTCACCAGAGGATTTAGTCAAAGCCATTGATGGACAAACTGTTAAAGTTAATAATCGCGATGTGACATTGCCACTGGAAAATCCCGTATGGATTGAAAGAACACCCGATTGGCGAGCAGAAATGCTAGCCGTTATCACAAACCCAAACATCGCCTACATCCTGATGCTCATTGGTATCTACGGTTTGCTTCTTGAGTTTTACAACCCAGGCATTGGCTTACCCGGCGTGTTGGGTGGTATTTGTTTGCTCCTCGCCATGTATGCCTTACAAATGATGCCTGTGAACTACGCTGGGCTTGGTCTGCTGTTACTCGGAATTGCACTGATGATCGCGGAAGCATTCAGTCCGAGCTTTGGCATTTTGGGCTTAGGTGGTGTTGTCGCCTTTGTGCTCGGTTCCATATTCCTAATGGACAGTGAGTTGCCAGGATTTCAGATCGCCCTTCCTTTAATTTTCGGTATTTCTATCTTTTCTGTCGCGCTGATCGTGTTGACGGTCGGCCTGCTGCTCAAAATACGCCGACGACGTGTGACAACAGGTTTAGAAACTTACCCTGGGAAAATCGCTGTCGTGAGCGATGACTTTATCGATGGCGAAGGACGCGTTCAACTCGATGGTGCGCTATGGAGAGCCAAAACCAAAGACCATCAACAACTCAAACAAGGTGATCATGTCACCATTGTGAATGTGAAAGGGCTGACCTTAACCGTGATGCCTGATGACCGCCAAAATAAATAGGAGGCGCTTTATGATGCTCTATACTGTTGCGGTGATCGTGGTGCTGTTGTTCGCACTTGCGACCCAAATGTTTAAGGTTTTGAGAGAATATGAACGTGGGGTTGTATTCTTTCTTGGTCGCTTTCAAGAAGTAAAAGGCCCTGGCTTAATCATTCTTATCCCATTTATCCAACAAATGGTACGGGTGGATTTACGTACTGTCGTTTTGGATGTGCCGACACAAGACTTGATAACCAAAGATAACGTGTCTGTGCGCGTCAATGCGGTTGTTTATTTTCGCGTAGTCGATCCTCAAATGGCAATTAACAACATCGAAAGTTACAGCGATGCCACCAGCCAGTTAGCGCAAACCACGCTGCGATCAGTATTAGGACAACATGAACTGGATGAATTACTATCAGAGCGCGAGCGTCTCAATAAGGATTTACAATCCATCCTCGATCAACAGACTGATGACTGGGGCATCAAGATTGCCACGGTTGAAGTCAAACATGTTGATTTAAATGACAGCATGGTCAGAGCGCTAGCGCGTCAGGCTGAGGCAGAACGTAACCGTCGTGCGAAAATCATTCACGCTACCGGTGAGTTAGAAGCTTCTAATAAATTAAAAGAGGCAGCTCAAATGCTCAACGAAGCGCCGAATGCGCTGCAATTGCGTTACATGCAGACACTCACGGAAATCACGACAGACAAAACATCGACTATTATCTTCCCTATGCCGATCAACCTTGTCGAAGCCGTCAGTGATATCGCCGAAGCGGTAAAAAAGAATAACGAGACACAAGACAAATAAAAGCCATACTCAAGGAAGTAAGCTGTTTACACGTTACTTCCTTGCTTTAACTTGCTTGTTTTCGAAGAGCATTTAGTTTCTCTTTTAGTGTTTGGAGCACTCCCGCTTCATTACCGACAAACCTGTGTTAAAACAAGCTCTCCACGCTGTTTCGACATCATCGTCGTATTCAAAATCACACTCTTGAACCGTTTCGATAAGGCTTTCAAACCAAACATCAATATCCTGTGGTTCAATGCCAATATCGGAACTCGCATGCTTCTTACCATATTTCTCCACCATCTTGTGCGCCTCGTTAGAGGTATCGGCCATCATAAAAAACACGATAGATCCTCTAAGCATTCGCACCTGTTGGTGCATGTCGACACCATCAAACTTTTGTCTGAAGCTTGTACTTTTTGACCATAAATTCCTGTAAAACAAGTCGAAAAAGCCTTGGTTCGCGATACAACGTTCATAACTATCGTTGAAAACTTGAATCACGTTCATGTTGCTCTCCATCACCCTCTTAATATGAGTGTAATTTAATAATCATCAAAAGCATCTAAATGATGATGCCTAACCCTATGAAGCACGCCAATTTTCAATAAAAAGTAAAAAGTGATTCAAATAAACGCCCTCTTATCAATGAAAAAATATCCCGTATTATGAATCCATATTCGAGGTACGCATGGTTGTCGATGCTAAGCGCATCCTCATTTGTCACAAAAATAAAAAGGATACAAACGTGTCTCATCAAATCATTACTGATCTAAACAGCCGCTACACTGCTAAAAAATACGACGAAACTAAACGCGTTTCTCAAGAAGATATGGCAATCATCAAAGAAGCACTCCGTCTTTCAGCGTCTTCGATTAACTCGCAACCTTGGAAATTCATCGTGATTGAAAGTGATGAGGCCAAGCAACGTTTCCACGATACATTTGCAAATATGCACCAATTTAACCAGCCACATGCTAAAGCCGCGTCACATACGATTCTGTTTGCGTACGATCCAAACTTCACCAAAGAGAAGTTCGCGAAACGTGTGGATGCCGAAGTAACGTCTGGCCACCTACCGGCGGAAATGTACAACAACTTTATGGGCGCCTACGCTTTTGCCGATGCAAATACGGATGAAAATGGCTTTAACGGAAACTGGACAAAAGCACAAGTCTATTTAGCGCTAGGCAATCTACTACACACCTTGGCTCGTCTGGGTATTGACTCAACGCCGATGGAAGGTGTAGATCCAACACTGATTGGAGAAGTATTCAAAGAAGAATTAGAAGGCCATGTCTGTGAAGTTGCACTGGCGATTGGCTACCACAAAGACGGGGAAGATTATAATCATGGCCTACCAAAAGCTCGCCTTGCGATGGATGATGTAATTACGACTCTATAGTCGACCGTTTCCTTAGCTTAACTACTTAACTCATTGTTTAAAACCAAAAGAGCCGCACTAATGTGCGGCTCTTTTTTAGCTAGGCTTCAACTCTATTCTAACTTTATGCCACTTGCTCGGACTTAAAATTACCAAGCAATGCATCGTAAAGCTCGTTGTCGCTTAACACACCAACTAACTGATTGTCCTCCACCATAAGCAGAGGCTGATTGCTGCGCTGCTTAAGCTCAATCGCTTCTCGCATACTGATTTCCGGGCTAACCTGAACCAGAGAATTTTCGTTTACCTCATCAAGGTTCGAAGAATCGCTCTTCCATTGAACCAACGACTTATCTGTATCCGCTAAGCTTAAGCCTTTGCTCTCTTGGGTCACCCAAATATCTTTGTCAGGGCAAATCAGTACACGCTCATCTTCACGAACTAAGTCGTCACGCATCAAAGAGCGTCCCTTAAGTACGTTCAATGGATTAGTGTGGGCTACAAAGTCAGCCACATAATCGTTTTCTGGAGCAAGAATGATCTGCTCGGGCTTGCCGTGTTGAATCAACTTTCCTGATTCCATAATGGCGATGTTATTACCGATTTTTAGCGCTTCATCCAAGTCGTGGCTCACAAAAAGAATGGTTTTGTTTAACTTTTCTTGAAGCAGAATCAATTCATCTTGAAGCTGAGCACGAATCAATGGGTCAAGCGCTGAAAACGGCTCATCCATTAACAAGATATCTGTGTCCATCGCGAACGCTCGCGCTAGGCCAACACGCTGCTGCATACCACCAGAGAGCTCGTGTGGGAATTTCGTTTCCCACTCAGACAAACCGACCATTTCGAGCTGTTCACGCGCTTTTTTACGGCGCTCTGCTTTGCCAATGCCTTGCATTTCTAGACCAAACGCAACGTTATCTAATACCGTCAACCATGGCATCAATGCAAACTTCTGAAACACCATGGATACGCGGTGAGTACGAAGGTGACGCAGCTTCTGTTCGTCACAGTTAGAGAGCTCAACCATATCGTCGCCGTCTTTAATTTTCAGAGAACCACGAGAAATTTCGTTCAACCCGTTAACTGTTCGCAGCAAACTTGATTTACCCGAGCCTGAAAGCCCCATCAAAACACAGATCTCACCCTGTTTCACGTTCAGCGAAACATTATCAACCCCAACCACTTGGCCAGTTTCGTCGATGATTTCTTGTCGAGACTTGCCTTGGTCTAGCAGTGCTAACGCTTGTGACTGCTGCTGACCAAAAACCACATCAAGATTTTGAATAGTAATTGCGTCCATGATTAAGCCTCCTTCTGGTTTGGTGCTTTACACAAGCGGTCAAGAATGATGGCGACGAGTACAATCGCTAAACCCGCTTCAAAACCTTGCGAGATGTTTACGGTATTCAGTGCACGTACGACTGGCTTACCAAGTCCATCAGCACCAACAAGAGCCGCAATAACTACCATAGAAAGAGACAACATAATACATTGTGTAACACCGGCCATAATACTTGGTAATGCCGCAGGTAACTCTACCTTAAACAGCAACTTCATGCGGCTTGCACCAAATGCTTTGCCCGCTTCAAGTAACTCCTCCGGCACTTTAATAATACCGAGGTACGTCAATCGAATTGGCGCAGCGATAGCGAAAATGATGGTCGAGATTAGGCCAGGGACAATACCTAAGCCAAACAGAACCAAGGTTGGAATTAGGTAAACGAATGTCGGTACGGTCTGCATCAAATCGAGGATTGGTCGCAACAAGGTGTATAACCAAGGACGGTGTGCCGCCATAATGCCCAACGGCACGCCAATTAATACGGAAATCGTTGTCGCTGCAAACACAAGGACAAAGGTTTCCAGCATTTCTTGCCAGTAACCAAGGTTGAGAATTGCGAGCAAGGCCAACACGATGAATACAACAAGCGGAATGCTGCGGTGTAAGAACCAAGCAATTGCCGCCGTCATAATGATTGGCGCTGCAGGTGGCATCCATTTAAAAATGTCCACCACGAAAAGAATGATCGTTTCAAGTGTAATAGAGATTGCATCGAAGAAACCCGATGCATTGATGGTTAACCAATCGACGCCAGTTTCCATCCATTGGCCCAACGGTAGTTTGTTGTCCGTAATAAAATTCAAAATAAAACCTTTGTGTTAATGAAGCGGGCATGACTGCCCACTTTCTTTTTCAAAAAAACGCGCTTAAAAACTGCTTAATTAAGCGTTAGTTTTTAAATAGTTTGTAATTGCTGTTACTGCGTCTTGACCATCCACCGTCTTAACGCCTTCTAGCCACGCTTCAATTTGTTCTTGGTTTGCGTTCAACCATGCTTGCGCTGCTTTCGACGGTTTCTGCTTCTGGTTGAGAATCGCTTCCATCAATTCGTTTTCCATTTCTAGGTTGAATTCTAGGTTTTTCACTAGCTGACCTACATTTGGACACTCAGCAAGGTAGTTTTTACGTACGTTTGTGTACACATTCGCGCCGCCGTAGTTAGGGCCGAAGAAGTCGTCACCACCCGCTAGGTATTCCATTTCAACGTTGCTGTTCATTGGGTGCGGGGCCCAACCTAGGTACACAATCCATTGGTTGCGGCGCGCAGCACGTGATACTTGAGACACCATGCCAGCTTCACTGGATTCAACTAGGCTGAAGTCTTTTAGGCCGAATGCGTTGCTATCAATCATTGATTGAATTAAGCGGTTACCATCGTTACCTGGTTCAATGCCGTAAATGCGGTCTTTAAATTTGTCGGCATGTTTTACTAGGTCAGCGAAGTTGGTCACGCCTGCGTCATAAACGTACTTTGGAACCGCGAGTGTGTATTTTGCGCCGACGAGGTTCGCTCGTACGGTTTCAACGGTACCTGCATCACGGTATTTCGCGATGTCACCTTCCATTGTTGGCATCCAGTTACCTAGGAAAATGTCGATATCGCCATTGGCCATAGAAGAGTAAGTAACGGGTACCGATAGTAGATCGGTCTTCGTTTTGTACCCCAACCCTTTTAGCAGCTCAGATGTCACGGCGGTGGTCGCCGTAATGTCGGTCCAACCTACATCTGCAAAACGTACCGTTTCACATTGGTTGGCATAAGCGCCTGTTGCTAAAGTACTTAGTGCGATTGTTGAGAAGATTTTTGTCATCTTAGACATATTGAATTCCTTGTAATGATTACTGACTTTTTTCGTTTTTATGAGATCGAATCGAGATCTCTTTTTGGCGGATGCATTCGTTGCATCTCTTGCCAGTTCGGTGCAATCCAAACTGGTGCGTTGTTCGACGTTTCCAAGGCGTTATCCAAAATCATGTCCGCGGCGCGTTCTGCCACCATAATAGTTGGCGCATTTAAATTACCGTTCGGAATGGTTGGGAAAATAGAAGAGTCCACCACACGTAAGCCTTGAATACCGCGTACTTGGCATCGCTCATTCAAAACCGCTAATGGGTCATTGTCTGCGCCCATTTTGCAGGTACAAGATGGATGGTAAGCACTCTCGACATTCTGCTTCACCCATTCATCAATTTGCTCATCCGTTGTGATATTCAGACCCGGCTGGATCTCATCACCACGAAACTCATCCATGGCTGGCTGATTGAGGATCTCGCGAGTAAGGCGAATACAATCACGCCAATCCTGCTTATCTTGTTCAGTGGAAATGTAGTTAAACTCAATCTTCGGCTTATCATTCGGATTCGCAGATACAACTTCGACCGAGCCGCGACTTTCGGGCTTGTTAGGTCCAACATGCACTTGGAAACCATGACCGTCAAAAGCAGCTTGTCCGTCATAACGCATTGCCGCTGGCAAAAAGTGATATTGAATATTTGGCCACTTTAGTCCCTCACGAGAACGGATAAACGCACATGATTCAAAGTGGTTAGTAGCCCCAAGGCCTTTGCGAGTTAATATCCACTCAGTGCCAATCAAGCCCTTGCTCACCAAACCTAATTTGCTGTTGAGCGTGATAGGTTGCTTACAGTGATATTGGAAGTACACTTCTAAGTGATCTTGCAGGTTTTTACCTACCCCTTCCAACGGATGTTTCACCTCAATGCCCGCTTTTTCTAATACTGCTTTAGGGCCAATGCCTGAAAGTTGTAGTAGCTGCACCGAGCCTACCGAGCCAGCACTCGAAACCACTTCATGGTTCGCAAAACATTGCTGAACTGAACCTGACTTTTCGAATTCAACACCAACCGCTTTCTTGCCTTCTGCGCCTGTTTCTTCTAGTAAAACGCGATGAACCGTCACTCGCTTCATTAGGGTGAAGTTTTTGCGTTTTTTAGCACGGCTTAAGTATGCATTAGAAGTTGAAGCGCGTACACCTTTGTCAACGGTCATATGCATTGGGCCAAAGCCCTCTTGCTGATAACCGTTGTAATCTTTTGTTTCTGGGTATCCCGCTTCTTTACCTGCATCAATAAAAGCTTGGTACAGCGGATTGAGCTTCATATCGTTGCCGTTACATGTGCCGACTGGGCCATTATCGCCTCGGTATTCATCTGCGCCACCGACCCAAGACTCTGCTTTACGGAAATAAGGCAAACACGATTGATAATTCCAGCCTTTAGCTCCTTCCTCTTCCCACTGGTCAAAGTCACAAGCGTGTCCACGAACGTAAACCATGCCGTTGATCGACGAACTACCGCCCAGAACTTTCCCGCGAGGACAATGAAGTTGACGACCATCCAATCCTTGCTCTTCAACTGTCTCAAACTGCCACGCGTATTTTTCAGTGTTCATCGGGTAAGAAAGCGCCGTCGGCATTTGGATAAAAATACTTTTATCCGACCCACCCGCTTCGAGTAATAGGACCGAATATTGACCACTTTCACTTAAGCGATCCGCTAACACACAGCCGGCCGAACCCGCACCGACGATGATATAATCGTAGTGTTGTTGCATTTGATTCTCCTAGGAGTTAATACCAATCACAGTAGATAAGTGAACGAAATTAGCGTAGGAAAAATGCTTGAGAACAAGGCGGAAATTTTCGATAAGTAGTTAGCCTACAATCAAAATTGACAACGCAGTTATCGAGCATTTTAACAAGCTAAAGTGGTCAGTTATCTACTACGATTGGTATCATTTGTAAGGGCTTTCGAAGTCGCTTAGCTGAACCAGAACACTCTTCGTTTGTGTGTAATGCTTAAGGGTTTCGACTCCGTTTTCACGGCCAACACCTGATTGCTTGTAGCCGCCAACTGGCATTTCCGCAGGTGAGTCACCCCATGTGTTCACCCAACAAATACCCGCTTGAATTTGATGGATCACACGGTGCGCACGAGATAGGTTTTGAGTAAATACACCTGCCGCTAAGCCATAATCTGTGCCATTTGCACGCGCAATCACTTCCGACTCATCGCGGAATTTCAGAACTGACATTACCGGGCCAAAGATTTCTTGCTGAACGTGGCTCATGTCATCATCGCAATCGACAAATACGGTTGGAGCAACAAAGTTACCATTAGCTAAGCCATTCTCTGTTACTTTGTTGCCACCAGTCAGTAACGTCGCGCCACTCGCTTTCGCGGCTTCAATCGCTCCTAGTACTTTCGATTCATGATCTTTAGAGATCAGCGCGCCAATTTGCGTGTTCTCATCAAGCGGATCGCCGACAACTAACAACTCAGTGCGAGCTTTAAGTTGTGCGATGAAGTCATCATAAATACCTTCATGAACAAACACGCGTGTACCGTGCGTACAAACTTCACCTTGCGTGTAGAAGTTCGCCACCATGGCCGCAGAAACGGCATCGTTTAACTTTGCATCATCAAAAATAATCAGTGGAGACTTACCACCCAGCTCCATCGTTACTTGTTTTAGTGTCTTAGCGCTGTCACTCATGACGACTTTACCGGTGCCTGATTCGCCCGTGAACGATACTTTTGCGATGTCAGGATGCGCCGTTAGCATCTGCCCTACTCGGTAATCCCCTTGTACGACATTAAATACGCCATCTGGCATGCCCGCTTCTGAATAAATTTCTGCTAGCTTAAGCGCTGTTAATGGTGTTTCTTCTGATGGTTTGAAGATCATAGCGTTGCCCGCAGCCAGTGCTGGCGCCGATTTCCACATCGCTATTTGGATTGGATAATTCCAAGCGCCAATACCTGCGCAAATGCCCAATGGCTCGCGACGTGTGTAGAAAAACTGGTCTTCGCTGAGTGGCTGCTGTTCACCTTGCAAGCTTGGAGCAAGACCCGCATAGTACTCAAGAACATCGGCACCTGTTGTTATATCAACCGCGATAGCTTCTTGAATTGGCTTACCAGTATCTGCCACTTCTAATGCAGCCAGCTCGTCATTACGCTCACGTAAAATGGCAACGGCTTTGTGTAAAATACGGCTGCGCTCGATCGCAGTCATTGCTGACCATGCAGCAAAACCTTTCTTTGCCGACTCAATCGCCGCTTCGAGATCGTCTTGGTTCGCTTGTTTAATGTTGGCCAATGGCTCACCATTCGCCGGATTGTAAGTGGTGAAGTGCTCATCTGAACACCCGTTGTACATCGCACCATTGATATAGTGTGCTTTCATTTCCATTTTGAAGACCTGTGACTTTTATATTTTTTCAGAATAAAACGTAAGTTGTTTGTCGAGATAGTCGTTGATGATGATTCTCGCTCTTTCTGCATCAATGCCTTTCGGGTTGAGCGTTCCGCGCAGCCAAATACCATCAATAAGTGACGCAATACCATGAGCAACCAGTTCGGCCTGCTCTGCATTTAATAATGCTTTGAGTTCTTTTCTTAGGTGGGACAATAAACGTCGTTCATTGACACGCTGCAAACGCTTAAGCTGCTCGTCATGCATTGAGTACGACCAGAACGCTAGCCAAGTCTTAGCAACTTGGTTTTCTGCCTGATAGCCGACAAAGTTACCGTCAATGATGGCATTAATTCTTTGGTGATGAGCATCACTTGGCAGCTCACGTAACTTCTGCGTGATGGTGGACGAAAGCTGACGCAAGATTTCGCGCATCGTTTCCTCCAGCAATCCGTGCTTACCACCGAAATAGTGGTTGATAATCCCCGTTGATACTCCGGCTTCTTTGCTGATTAACGAAATACTCGCAGCGTGTAAACCGACTCTATCAATCACTGACATTGTCGCTTTCACCAGCTGTGGTTTTCTGATTTCAGGCATCCCCACCTTTGGCATTTTGCGTCCTTGTTATTTTTAATTGAACGGTTAGTTAAATATAAAATGCCTTAAAATTAGTTCGAACTCAAATCATTTTTTAAGAAAAAGGTTATTAACAAAGGAAGGAAAGTTGATGGTGTACGCAAAATTTCTATGCGATAACTTGTCGTAAAAGTCAAAGATGCGTTTAAAAATCCAAATAAAAACACAAACAAACCAATAGCTTATTTAAGTGTCAATTTTTAACACACCTTTCAGAGAATTGTTTTTCGTGCCACAAAAATCCACACCAGAAAAATTTTACATCGACCACTAATCATTTCACCTGTATCGGCTTTGTTTGTATAAAAAATAGACACACTCGTGTGTTATAGCTTCGTATACACAAGTGACATTAGTACTTTGAAAATGTGGGAGATAAAATGAGTAGATAATACTGAACGCTATGAGTATGTAATTCGATACTCTTAAGCGATTTTGAAGTAATCAGTAGGAAGGATGAGTTCAGGCTCACCGTTTGATGAGCCTGCATTCTTGATTTTATTAGGTCAGCTTGCGCCCTTTCACGCAGTTACGTCCATCCGCTTTAGCTTGATAAAGTAATTTATCTGCCTGATCACAGAGTGATTTAAAATTCATCTCACTATCTTCAGTCGTCACAACACCAAAACTACAGGTCACTCTCACTTCTTCATTCTGTTCCGTGACGAACCCATGTAAGGATAAAGCGCTACGTAATCGTTCAGCGGTAATGAGAGAGTCTTCATGATCGGTATTGGGCATCACAACAACAAACTCCTCACCACCAAAACGTGCAACAATGTCATTTTCACGCACCGTCTCTTCTAGCACTTTGGCAACGCCTGTTAGTACGGCATCACCGAACACATGTCCATAGGTATCATTTACCTGTTTAAAATAATCTACATCGATTAGCGCTAAACTTACCGGCCCCGACTGCGGCTTCTTTGGCACCATTTTCTGTTTATCGAGTTTGCTATCCACCCATTTGTTTAAAGCTAGGTAGCCGTACTTAACTTGCTCGACTTGCTCAGACACAAAATGCTGCACCTTTTCTTGCTTAGATTGAGGCGTCGGCTTTTCTTTGCGTTCACGTTTCGTCTCTACGGGTTTAGTGAACCAATCTTCTAAAAAACGGCGATTGAATAACCCTGTCAACGTATCTGTCTTTGCTAGGCGGCGCATTCTTAAACGTGATCGATTCACAACAAGGAATACCACTGCCATCATAAAGAGAACACCAATGAGTGCTAGTAGCGCTTCACCCAATAGATAAAAGGTACGACGGTTATTTTCCAGTTCCATACGCTGCAACACGTTGTTCCAGTTGAGATCTTCGTTCTCATATTCAAGTCGTTCCAACTCAAATAACGTCTGCTGGCGCTCAAGATTTTCAACTTCTCTTTGGTTGCTAAATTGGATGAATTTATCGTGATAGTTGCCGTAAGTTTTATACGCTAATTTAAAGTCATTGCTTCCCGCGTAGGCCATGGCAGCCACTTTGAGTAGTTCCATTTGCTGTTGCTTAACATATCGGCTCTCGATAATTTCCGGCAACATAGGCGCGATCATCGCTAGAAGTGTCTCAAACTGCTTCTGTTCTAGCATATATTCGGCTTGCAACAGCTTAAATGTCGCTAAGTAGGCGCTAGAGGTTTCTCTATATTGTAAGTTCTCCGCCAGCTTTAAGTGGCGAACCATCTTATTTTCTTGGTTCGTCTCACGGTATAAAGCAGCAAGCTCGAGGTTAACTCGAAACCTAAAGCGCCCGTCACCGATGATTTGCGCGAGCTTTAGCGCTCTCTGATACGATACAATCGCCTCTTCGTATTGGAACTGTGCCTTATGAAGCTTTGCTATCGTTAAGACGCTCAGCAGCTCATTGAACGACATGCGTCTATCCCTAAAATAACGGTACGCTTGTTCCAACAATGCTTCTGAACGGTCATAGCCCTGAATTTTGACCAGTACGTCACCAAGTTCTAGCGCCGCCCGTTCGACCAATCCTTGAACGCCAGAGGACTCAGCCGCATCCATTGACGACATAATTGCGGCATAGGATTTTTTAAACTCGCCCTGCTCATCGTAGTAACGTCCTTTTAGCAACAGGATCTCCGACTCGAGCTGCTTATCGCCATTTTCACGCGATGTTTCCAACAAGCTATCCAACGAAGACAGCGCGGTATCGATATCGCTCTTTCCGACCATAGTTCGCATCAGAATCAACTTAAACAAGAGATACTCATGGCTTTGTGGACGCACAAGTTCCAACCCTTTTTGTGCGACGTTTTGGCTCTCTTCCGCGCGCCCAAGTAGCTCTAGAACCGTGGACTTTGCAAGCCAATAACGTACCAGTAGCTCTGTTGGTTGATTTTGTAGTAGAGAGTCTTCTTCTAACGCCTCAATCAAAGCTAAAGAGCTCTGAGGTAATGCGTAAATTTGATTTTCAATGCCTTCTAGCGACTGTAAAAACTTACCTTCTTGTTCAACCTTTTCTGCGGATGCCTGAATAGAAAGACACAGACACCCCAATAGTAGTGGCATCGTCCTAAGCGAATGAAATAGTGACATTATTGCTCTTCCCTAATGGGTAGTTACTTCAGTGTAATAGAGAATTCTGGTTATTTTATTATTAAGGTAGCTGAAGGTTATTCAGCCAGCCTCATATTCCCATGTATTTTGCGCTGAATAATAAATCACCATCTTTAGATGTCGAAATGGTTTTCGGTCACAATATAATCAATAAGAGTATTTTTCATACCCCAAGAAGCAAAATCTCATCGATGAGACAAAAAATTGTCTTGATTGTGAATTAATGCATTTACATAAAAATTAACACGAGAGCACTTATTCACACCAAAAATACAAAAGAGTTGTAAATGTAATCGGTACAGCAGCCGTTACTAAAACATCCATTAATAATTATCGATAGAAACAATATAAGAAAGGAGGAAGGAAGCGGACAATCAAGCTCGCTCCCCTTTTTAATATGAGGAGGGGCTACATTCGCATTCCGCCATCGACTTCGAATACTCTTCCAGTCACGAACTCGTTGGTTAACACATATTTGATGGTCGATGAAATTTCGTCCGCAAGCCCTAAGCGTCCCACAGGAATCATTTTCACTAAACGCTCCATCGCTTCAGGTTTTATTTGGTCCGTCATGGCAGTCTTGATGACACCCGGAGCAATCGCTACTGAGCGAATTCCGAAACGCCCTAACTCTTTCGCCCACACCGTCGCCATGGTGGCTACCGCCGCCTTGGATGCAGAATAGTTAGTTTGACCAATATTCCCCGCACGCGCGACGCTAGATATGTTGATCAGAACGCCTTTGCTATCGGTGTTCAGCATTACCTTGCTCGCTTCGCGGCCACACAGAAAAGTACCTGTCACATTCACATCCATAACAGACTGAAATTGTTCCAGCGACATCGCATTAACCTGACCATCTTTAACTTTGATGAACATGCCATCGCGCATAACGCCTGCGTTATTGATCACGCCATTGAGCTGTTTGAAATCCGCTTCAATTTGCTCAAAAGCAGCGCACACTTCTTGTTCTTCCGTCACGTTCGCTACATAAAAACGAGTGGTGACGCCGAAAGATTCACACTCCGCTTTCGTTTCAGCCAGTTGGTCTGAATTGAGGTCGATAAGCGCAAGGTGAACACCGCTTTCCGCTAGCGACAGCGCCATTTGTTTACCAAGCCCCTGCCCGGCCCCCGTGATCGCAATAACCTTATTTGCTAGATCCATAAGCACTCCTTAGGCCTGATTTTGCTTTTGGTAGAACTCAAACAAGCTTGAAAAATCTTTTTGTCCGTTGCCCTGACCGTTGTGAAAATTAAACAGGTTACGAGCTAAGCTGCCCATTGGCGTTGATGTTTGACTGGCAACCGCCGCTTCCATCGCAAGACCGAGATCTTTCGCCATTAACTGGCTCATAAAGCCGCCCTGATAACCGTTGCTTGCAGGCGTATTTTCCATCACACCCGGGCACGGGTTGTAAAGCTCTAGCGCCCAGTTACGGCCTGAACTTTGCAGCATGATGTCTGACAACACTTTGGGATCAAGTCCGTTTTCCATGCCTAAATTGAGTGCTTCACAAGTGCCGCTCATCAAAATGCCCAACATCATGTTATTGCAGATCTTCGCCACCTGACCGGCTCCGGCATCACCTGCATGGAAAATGTTTTTGCCCATGTGGCTAAGCACCACCTTGGCTTGAACAAAGTTCTCTTGTGAGCCGCCAACAATGAAAGTCAACGTACCTGCCGCTGCGCCCGCAACGCCACCAGATACCGGTGCATCAACAAAGCTGATGCCAAGATGCAGCGCCTTTTCGCCAACCAAACGAGCGGTCGCTGGATCGATGGTCGAAGAGTCGATTAGCAGCGTTCCAGAATCTACGCTATCTAAGATCCCGCCTTGACCAAGATAAACACTTTGAACGTGTTGGCTAGCAGGTAGCATGGTGACCACCACGCTCGCACCTTGAACGGCTTGTTTTACCGAATCTGCACTCGACGCACCAAGCGCGGTAAGTTCTGCCACAGCGTTTGGATTCAAATCAAACACTTCGACGTTCAAGCCCGCTGTGAGTAGGTTCTTAGCCATAGGCGCACCCATGTTGCCAAGGCCAATAAATGCAATTTTATCCATGTCGTATTTCTTCCTTGTCTAAAGTGCCACAGTGGCAACCGAGGATGCGGTCAGTGGGTATTCTGCTGAATCAATTGGCGCGAAGAAGCGTTCCAAAACTTGTGGCGTTACGTCAGAAACCGTGCGATATTGCCAAGTCGGTTGATTGGTTTTATCAATAATCAACGCGCGAACCCCTTCTCTAAAATCACCTTCTAAACCACAACGTAGTGTTAGGTTAAATTCCATATCAAAACACGCTTTCAAAGAGAGGTTTTGATACTGCGTTAACTGCTGATAGGTAATATTGATCGACAACGGACTGCCATAGTTCAATGCTTTTTGCGCATTGACGAGCCACTTGTTATCAACGTCAGCACTGCTGATTGCGCGAACAATCGAATCTAAATCCCCCGAACAAAGCTGCTCAATCAATCCCGCATATGGCATCAACATCCCTTCGCTTGGCTCGTCCACTTGTACCGAACGCAGCGTATTGGCGATTTTTTCGTTGATGTTCGCTTCACCTTTCCAACTTATGGATGTAAGCAGATCCAACAGTGCTTGTTTGCTTTCTGGCTTTGCAATCCATTGGCTTAATCCCAACGCTTTCATGTCTGTCGCGTTAATTTGGCAAGCCGTCAAACTTAAGAAAAGTGCCAAATGTTTTGGTAACTGATTTAGGAAGTACGTCGCGCCTACGTCTGGGTAAAGGCCGATTTTAATCTCTGGCATCGCAAAGCGTGTGGTGGTTTCTGCTACGCGATGACTTGCGCCCATAAATAAGCCCACACCGCCGCCCATCAGATAACCATGCCCCCACGCGATGATCGGTTTTGGATAAGTGTGAATAAGATGATCACAGCGATATTCGAGGTCAAAGAAGGTCTCCATGGCTGAAAACGCAGAATCAAAATCTTGCTCTTTGTTTTCAAGTGCACGGTAGATCGCTTGAATATCGCCGCCAGCACAAAACGCTTTTTCACCCTTGGCATGCAAAAAGACCGCGACGATACTGTCGTCCATTTGCCATTCATTAAGCTGTTTGTACAACTGCTCAATCATCACGTAACTCAGCGCGTTGAGGGCGGCTGGATTATCAAGCTCCAGCACACCAATAACAGAGCCATCCGCGCACTCCAGTTTTGAAACATTTACTGTACCTGTCATTTGGCCTCCACTAGCTGTTTGTCCATTGTGGCTTACGCTTTTGCAAGAAGGCGTTCACACCCTCAGTCTGATCTTGTGTATTAAACAGCTGTAAGAACAGTTCACGCTCCAAGACCAATCCGGCCGCGTGAGTTTGGCTGCGTCGACCTTGAATAAGCGTTTTGCATGCAGACACGGATTTCGGCGATTGACCTGCGACGCGCTGTGCAAGTTCCATAGCCGCTTCCAGTGCTTTGCCTTTTGCAACCACTTCTTCGACTAAACCAATTTTTTCCGCTCGCTCGGCCGTTACACGTTCACCACACAGGATCATACGCTTCGCCCAACCTTCACCTACCAACGCGGTCAGGTTTTGCGTCCCACCTGCGCAAGGCAACAAGCCGACCGATGCTTCCGGAAGTGCCATTTGTACTTGTTCTTCTACGATACGAATGTCACACGCCATCGCCACTTCCAGACCGCCACCCATCGCATAGCCATTAATCGCTGCGATAGAAACCCCATCGAATGCAGACAGCGCTTCAAACGTTTCACCAAATGCCAACGCCATATCTGCTGCTTGTGATTTATCACCCGATGCAAAGTTGTTGAGATCCGCTCCAGCAGAAAAGAATTTCTCGCCTTCGCCCGTCAGTACCAACGCATAAATAGAGCGATCATTACTGAGTTCAGTCGCCAACTCTTTGAGCTGATTTAGGGATTCAAGCGTCCAAGTGTTCGCTGGCGGATTACTAATCGTGAGTTTGGCGATATGCGCTTCGCGCTCCAATTTGATTTGTGCCGTCATAATCTTTCAGTCCTTTTTAATTTCTTTAGGTAAGGCTGTGTCTCGCTTTCTAGAGCAGTTCAACGCCTTCCGTTAGTAATCGTCTTGCGACGATCAGACGCATGATTTCGTTGGTGCCTTCAAGAATTTGGTGAACACGAACGTCTCGGAAATGGCGCTCAACAGGATATTCTTTGATGTAGCCATAGCCGCCATGGATTTGCAGCGCCTGATCACACACCTTAAAACCCACATCCGTTGCAAAGCGTTTCGCCATTGCGCAGTAGGCGCTTTTTTCTGCGTGTTTCGCGTCCAGTTTGGCGGCGGCGAGTCGCACCATTTGACGCGCAGCGACCAGCTCAGTCGCCATATCAGCAAGCTTGAACTGCAACGCTTGAAATTGCGCCAGTGAACGGCCGAACTGTTTGCGTTCGTTCATGTATTGCTTTGCTTCGTTCAGTGCTTGTTGCGCAGTACCGACGGAACAAGTAGCGATATTGATTCGACCACCATCAAGGCCAAGCATGGCGAACTTAAAGCCTTCTCCCTCTTCACCCAACAGATAGTCAGCCGGAATGCGGACATTTTCGAAGGTAATCATGCGAGTTGGCTGGCAGTTCCAACCCATTTTGGCTTCTTTTTTACCGTAGCTAATGCCTTCGCAATCAGCAGGAACAACGAATGCAGAAACGCCACCCGCTCCTTCACCACACGAACGCGCCATCACGACGAGAACATCTGTATCACCCGCGCCCGAGATAAACACTTTTGCGCCATTCAAGACAAACTCATCACCATCACGCACTGCGCTAGTAGTTAGAGAAGCGGCGTCAGAGCCGGCATTAGGTTCGGTTAAACAGTAGGAAGCGAGCTTTTCACCCGAAATTAGATCCGCGCTAAATTGCTGCGCCACTTCGGCTTTCGCAAAGCTGGTGATCATCCACGTCGCCATGTTGTGAATGGTCATAAACGCAGTAGTCGCGGTACAACCCATAGCCAACTGCTCGAAAATGATCGCCGCATCCAAACGAGACAATCCCAAACCACCATGCTCTGGCGGCGTATAGATACTCAGAAAACCAAGTTCACCTGCTTGACGCAGTACGTCTTTAGGGAAATGATGGTTTTCATCCCACTCAGCCGCATGAGGCGCTAACATTTGGTCTGCAAACTGCTTTGCTACTTCGGCAAACGCGAGTTGATCTTCGTTTAATTCAAAATCCATCTTGAAGTCCTAAGGTCTAATTCGTTGCATTTATATCCGAGCCAAGCCCTCTAAAAGGATGAAGGGCTTGACTAGAGGTGTCGCTACTTCTGTGACTAGCTCAATTGAATGGTCATGTTTGGACCGCTTGGAATGTCATCTTCAAACCAACGCGCAGTGACAGTTTTCGTCTCGGTGTAGAAGCGAACCGCTTGTTTACCGTAAGCATGCAGGTCGCCGTAGAAGCTGCCTTTCCACCCCGTAAATGAGAAGAACGGCAATGGCACCGGAATCGGCACGTTGATGCCTACGTTACCTACTTCGATATTGTGTTGATACTTTCTCGCGGCAGCGCCGTTCGCCGTGAAAATAGACGTACCATTACCAAAGCGGTTTGCATTGATCAGTTCAATCGCTTCATCTAGGTCATCCACTTCCATAGTTAACAGTACAGGCCCGAAAATTTCTTCCTGATAAATCGACATGTCTGTGGTCACGTTGGTAAACAGTGTTGGCCCCACCCAGTTACCGTTCGGGAAGCCAGGTACTTGGCAATCTGTCCCGTCCAGAACACAATTCGCGCCTGACGCTTTGCCTTCATTAATCAGATTCACCACTCGCTGCTTCGCTTGAGGGCTAATCAGTGGGCCATAACCTGCGGTTTCATCGTCCCACGCGCCAGGTTGAACCTGAGCTAACGCCTCTTTAAGCTCTGGAATCCATTCTTTGGTTTCGCCGACAAATACCGCCACCGAAATCGCCATACAGCGTTGGCCTGCGGCACCGACTGACGCGCCAACTAGGTTATTGATGACTTGCTGTTTGTTTGCATCTGGCATGATGACCATGTGGTTCTTCGCACCCGCAAATGACTGCACGCGCTTTAGGTTGTCCGTACCCGTTTTGTAGATGTACTCACCAACTGGCACTGAGCCGACAAAAGAGATCGCACGAACGACTGGATCAGTCAGAATA
Source organism: Vibrio sp. T9 (assembly GCF_003123985.1). Taxonomy (NCBI): domain Bacteria; kingdom Pseudomonadati; phylum Pseudomonadota; class Gammaproteobacteria; order Vibrionales; family Vibrionaceae; genus Vibrio; species Vibrio sp. T9. Next base: position 101,255 of record NZ_NIGY01000008.1, on the reverse strand, counting down.
CGGTCGACTTGCTCTTTGGTGCCGTGGACAATTTGCAACACGCCTTTTGGTGCGCCAGCCTGTTCAAACAGCTCCGCCAATTTCATTGCAGTCAGCGGAACTTGTTCCGACGGCTTCAAAATAAAGGTGTTGCCGCAAGCGATCGCCATTGGGAACATCCACAATGGAATCATCGCAGGAAAGTTAAACGGAGTGAAGCCAGCACAAACACCGAGCGGTTGAATGTAAGAGTAACCATCAATATTGGTCGCGACATTCTCAACCGTTTCGCCCATCATTGAGCTACAAATGTTCGCCGCTTGTTCTACGACTTCAATCCCGCGCCAAATGTCACCCTTTGCATCCGCAAGAGTTTTGCCTGTCTCACTTGAAAGCAGTATCGCCAAATCATCGTGTTGCTCTTTTAGCAAGTGTTGGTAGCGCAGCATCAATCTCGCACGCTCCGGAGCGGCAACTTCTTTCCAACGCCTAAACGTCTCTGTTGCGCAGGCGATCGCCGCATTCATTTCCGATTCGGTGGCACAAGGCACTTGCGCAATCACTTCGTTGGTTGCCGGGTTGGTTACATCTAGCCATTGTTTTGAGTCGGAGATGGCGAATTCACCACCGATATACTGCTTTACTTGTTCTGTCATGATGACATCCTTGTATTTTTCAGCTTGTTACTGACTACTGTTATGTAAGTGAAACTTTGTTGAGAATGAATTAGCAGATTTCAATCGCGATGGCGGTAGCCTCGCCGCCACCAATACAAAGCGATGCAACGCCACGTTTACCACCAGTTTGTTTTAGCGCATGAATCAAAGTGACAAGGATTCGATTGCCACTTGCGCCTATTGGATGCCCCAGCGCACAAGCGCCGCCGCGAGGGTTCACTTTGCTCTCGTCCAATTCGAGTGCTTTCACCGCGTATTGAGCGACAACGGAAAAGGCTTCATTGATTTCCCAAAGGTCCACGTCTGATTTGTCCCAGCCCGTTTTTTCCAGCAGCGTTTCAATCGCGAATACGGGTGCGATGGTGAACTCATCAGGCTGTCTTGCATGCGTGCTGTACGCGACAATTTTGGCTAGAGGTTGAAGGTTTTCCTGACGGCCAAATTCACTATCAACCAATACCATTGCCGATGCACCATCAGAAATAGAACTGGAATTTGCTGCCGTTACGCCGCCATCTTTGGCAAACGCAGGTCGTAAGGTGGGAATTTTATTGACGTCGAGTTTGCTCGGTTGCTCATCGTCTACCACCAAGGTTTCGTCGCGTCGACTTTTTACGTTAACAGGCACGATCTCTTCTTTGAACAAACCTTGCTCAATCGCTTGCTGCGCACGAGTCACCGACTGCTGCGCCCAGATATCCATACTTTCACGGCTGAACTGATACTTTTGCGCGGTTTGTTCGGCAAAGACACCCATCAATTCGCCTTGGTAGGCATCCTGCAAACCGTCATAAAACATATGATCAAGCACTTGCTCATGGCCTAAGCGGAAACCATCACGCGCTTTCTTAAGTAGATAAGGAGAAGAGGACATGTTTTCCATACCGCCAGCGATAACCGCGTGCGCGTTACCAGATTGAATAAGATCATGTGCCAGCATGACGGTTTTCATACCCGAACCACAGACTTTATTCAGTGTCGTACAACCGATCGATTGTGGCATTTCTGCTTTAAGACTTGCTTGTCTTGCTGGCGCTTGCCCCACGCCAGCAGGTAAAACGCATCCCATTAACACTTCGTCTATTTTTTGCACATCGAGTTGGCTTTCGGCTAGTGCCCCTTGGATGGCCTTCGCACCGAGTTCCGTGACATCTGTTGAAGCTAATGCACCTTGAAAAGAGCCGATAGGCGTTCGCTTGGCGGCAACAATCCATGTTTCATTTTTCATTCCATTAACCTTTTGTTGACGTTTACGTCATAACTATACTAACATTTACGTTAACGTCAAGTTTGCGGTTATTGTTTGTTCGAGTGATTCTTTTATTTCGAGTAAATGCGAGTGATATCAAGGCTCAAGAGTGGATGTTGTTTATTTACTTTAACGTTAACGAATTGTATATTCGTATGAATGTTATACGAAAGTCGTAAGGTTAAGGAATGAACACATTTAAGATCAGCGAGCTCGCGAAAGAGTTCGACATTACTACCCGAAGTATTCGCTTCTACGAAGATTTAGGTCTCCTAACTCCGGAACGTAAAGGCAACACACGAATCTACAATGGTCGCGATCGAATTCGACTAAAACTGATTTTGCGAGGTAAGCGATTGGGCTTTTCTCTTGCAGATATCAAAGAGTTATTTGAACTCTACGATACCGATCAAAGTACTGAGCAGTTGAACTATATGATTCGGTTGATCGAAGAGAAGAAGGCAGCATTGCAACAGCAAGCAAACGACATTCAAGCGGTAATGATGGAGTTAAATGCTGCGCAGTTGCGATGCCAAAACACACTGAGATCCATGAAAGGCGAAAAAGTCACCTAACACCTCAACTCTGGGATGTAGGTGACGTAAAGGCAAGGACACGCAATGAAATCTACCTACTCTTCCCTGAACTTTGTTTATGACGAAAATACCGATTTGCTTCGCGAGCAAATCAATAGTTTTGCTGCAAGAGAAATTGCGCCGCTAGCGCAATCTATCGACCAATCTAACGACTTTCCAAACCATCTTTGGTCCAAACTGGGTGACATGGGTCTTTTAGGTGTGACCACCAGCGAAGAGTTTGGTGGTGCGAACATGGGTTATCTCGCCCACGTTATCGCTATGGAAGAAATCAGTCGAGCATCCGCTTCGGTTGCGTTAAGTTACGGCGCTCACTCCAATCTTTGTGTCAACCAAATCCACCGCAACGGCACACAAGCACAAAAAGAAAAATACCTACCAAAACTCATCTCCGGTGAACATATCGGTGCCCTTGCCATGAGTGAACCCGGTGCAGGCTCAGATGTGGTCTCTATGCAGCTTAAAGCGGAACGTAAAGGCGATATATTCCTGCTAAACGGCAACAAAATGTGGATCACCAACGGCCCAGATGCGCACACCTATGTTGTCTACGCCAAAACCGACCCAAGCCAGCACTCCAAAGGCATCACGGCCTTTATCGTAGAACGCGGATTCCCTGGATTTACTCAAGCACAAAAACTCGACAAGTTGGGCATGCGCGGCTCGAATACGTGTGAGCTGGTCTTCCAAAACTGCGAAGTCCCTGCGGACAATATTCTCGGCAAAGAAAACCAAGGCGTGAAAGTGTTGATGAAAGGTTTGGACTACGAACGCGTGGTGCTTGCCGGTGGCCCGCTTGGCATTATGCAGGCGTGTATGGATATCGTTGTGCCTTACATTCACGACCGTAAACAGTTTGGCAAATCCATCGGTGAATTCCAGCTAGTTCAAGCAAAAATTGCGGATATGTACACACAAATGAATGCCGCTAAAGCGTATGTTTACGCCGTCGCTGCCGCTTGTGATCGCGGTGAAACCACCCGTAAAGATTCTGCTGGCGCGATCCTCTACAGCGCAGAGCTGGCAACCAAGATGGCACTGGATGCGATTCAACTACTTGGCGGTAACGGCTACATCAACGAGTTTGATACTGGTCGTTTGTTGCGTGATGCCAAGCTGTATGAAATTGGTGCGGGCACTTCAGAAATTCGCCGCATGCTTATTGGTCGCGAATTGTTTAACGAAAGCGCCTAATCATCATACCTAGGCGCTCTGACTCTAAATAACTTCCTTATTCAACCTAAATCTTATTCAACATAGATAAAGACGGGTGGTGTCACCCGTCTACCGAATGGAGATCGGCTATTTATGGCTTGTTTGACGACCAAAATTAATACCCATTCAGAGCAGTATCAGGAAAACTACCGCTCTATGGCGTCGCTTGTAGATCAACTTTATACCGTGACTGCCCAAATAGAAGATGGTGGCGGTGAGAAAGCTAGAGAACATCAGCAGAAGAAAGGCAAACTTCCGGTACGTGAGCGCATTCTTGCCCTACTCGACCCTGGTTCGTCCTTTCTAGAAATTGGTCAGTTTGCTGGCTGGGATGTGTATCCTGATTACGTTCCATGTGCTGGTGTGGTCGCGGGTGTGGGTGTAATTGATGGCACCGAGTGCATGATCGTAGCCAACGACGTGACGGTAAAAGGCGGCAGTTACTACCCACTTACCGTAAAAAAGCACTTAAGAGCACAGGAAATTGCAGAAAAATGCCAACTGCCGTGTGTTTACTTAGTCGACTCTGGCGGCGCTAACCTACCCCGCCAAGATGAAGTATTTCCAGACAAAGACCATTTTGGCCGTATTTTCTATAACCAAGCTCGAATGTCAGCCAAGGGTATTCCGCAAATTGCGGTGGTCATGGGGCTATGTACCGCTGGCGGTGCTTACGTTCCTGCCATGTGTGACGTTTCCATCATCGTCAAAGAACAAGGTACGATCTTCTTAGCTGGCCCTCCTCTGGTAAAAGCAGCAACAGGCGAAGAAGTCAGCGCGGAAGATCTTGGTGGCGCAGACGTTCACTGCCGTACGTCTGGCGTAGCCGATTACTATGCTGAAAATGATCACCACGCGTTAGAACTGACAAGACAAGCTGTCTCTCAAATCAACCACTTGAAACCCGTTCAACTCAAGCAAAAAGCACCACAGGAACCACGCTTTACTGCGCAAGAGCTGTACGGCATCGTCGGAACCGATCTTAAAAAGCCGTTTGATGTCAAAGAGGTCATTGCCCGAATTGTTGATGATTCACAATTTGATGAATTTAAAGCCTTGTTCGGTGAAACCTTGGTCTGTGGCTTTGCTCATATTCACGGAATGCCGATTGGCATTGTCGCTAACAACGGTATTCTATTTTCGGAATCGGCGCAGAAAGGTGCGCATTTTATTGAGCTGTGCGCACAGCGTAAAATTCCTCTGCTTTTCTTGCAGAACATCACTGGCTTTATGGTCGGCCAAAAGTACGAAGCCGAAGGCATCGCTAAACATGGCGCGAAAATGGTAACTGCTGTTGCGTGTGCAGACGTGCCGAAGTTTACCGTGGTTATTGGTGGATCGTATGGCGCAGGAAACTACGGCATGTGTGGCCGCGCTTATGATCCAACCATGATGTGGATGTGGCCAAACGCACGTATTTCCGTAATGGGTGGAGAGCAAGCGGCTGGCGTGATGGCGCAAGTGACCCGCGATATCAAAACTCGCAAAGGCGAAAGCTGGAGCGAGGAGGAAGAAGAAGCGTTCAAACGTCCAATTGCGGAGCAATATCAGACTCAAAGCCATGCGTATTACGCCAGTGCTCGCCTGTGGGACGACGGCATTATTGATCCTGCAAAAACCCGTGATGTTGTGGGTATTGCTCTGTCTGCTGCGCTTAATGCGCCGATACCAGACAGCAAATTTGGCATCTTCCGTATGTAGTCAGATGCAAGGCAAGCCTTAACTCCTCGCTATCCACCGATGTTTATCCGAGTACTGGTTAGCGAGTATTGGAATATCAGACTGAAATGTCAGACAAAGGAAGTCACATGACCGGACTACTGCTTGAAAAAGACAGCAATGGCGTTGCCTGGTTGAGCCTGAATCGACCAGAAAAACACAACGCGTTTAATGACGAATTGATTGCCTCACTGATTGAGACACTAGAACAACTCGAAAAGGAAGATTCTCTCCGTGCACTGGTGTTAACTGCACAGGGAAAACACTTTTCTGCGGGTGCGGATCTTGGCTGGATGCAGTCAATGGCCACCAAAACCGAGAGTGAAAACCTTCAAGATGCACAGCAATTGGCGATGCTCCTGCATAAACTGGATACCTTTAGCAAGCCAACCATTGCCATGGTACATGGCGCAGTATTTGGCGGCGCACTCGGGCTTATCTGCTGCTGTGATATCGCCATCGGTACGCCTGAAAGCCGCTTCTGTTTGAGTGAAGTGAAACTCGGCTTATTGCCCGCGACCATCGGCCCCTATGTGATTCGAGCGATTGGACAACGACAAAGCCGACGCTACTTTTTAACCGCGGAACTGATTGATGCCGAGACTGCGCTTTCGATGAACATTGTTCATCAAATCGATCCCCAGCCAAAAGAGGCGGTCAATCGTATGGTTGAACACCTGCTTAATAATGGCCCACAAGCCATGCAGGCGGCGAAAGCACTTTGTTTGCGTTGTGATAACCAACCTATCGACCACTCATTAATTGAATACACCAGCCAAGCCATTGCAACCGCCCGCGTGTCCAGCGAAGGACAAGAAGGACTAAGTGCATTTTTTGAAAAGCGCGCCGCCAATTGGAGGAATCATGTTTAAAAGAATACTGATCGCAAACCGCGGTGAAATTGCCTGCCGAATCATTAAAACCGCAAAACACATGGCTATCGAAACGGTTGCTGTTTATTCCGAAGCGGATCGCAGCAGCTTACATGTAAAACAGGCGGATTTTGCCGAGTTTATTGGGCCGGCTCCGGCGAGTGAATCGTATCTTGATATCGATGCGATTATCGGCACTGCAAAAAAATGGCAAGCCGATGCTATCCACCCCGGGTATGGTTTTCTTTCCGAGAACCCAAAACTAGCCAAAGCGTGCAGCGAAAATGGCATTGTTTTTATTGGCCCTTCCACCAGCGCAATTGAAGCAATGGGTTCGAAGTCGCAAGCCAAAGCCATCATGTCTGAGGCGAACGTGCCCTTGGTTCCCGGCTATCACGGCACAGACAACAGCGTTGAGCACTTATTGGCTGAAGCAGAGAAAATCGGTTATCCAGTGATGCTTAAAGCAACCCAAGGGGGCGGCGGTAAAGGCATGCGAGTGGTCAATAGCGCAGCCGAAATGCTCTTGGCCATCGACGGTGCGCAGCGTGAAGCACTTTCAAGCTTTGGCGATAAGCAGCTTCTAATCGAAAAATGCATATTGCAGCCTCGCCACGTGGAAGTTCAGGTATTTGCTGACCAGCATGGCAACTGTGTCTATCTTTCTGATCGTGATTGTTCCATTCAGCGTCGTCATCAAAAAGTAGTCGAAGAAGCGCCAGCTCCCGGTCTTAGTGATGAACTGCGTAAACAAATGGGTAAAGCCGCGGTTCAGGCCGCTCAAGCGATCGACTATGTTGGCGCTGGCACGGTTGAGTTTTTGCTCGATAGCCGCGGTGAGTTCTACTTCATGGAGATGAATACCCGTCTGCAAGTTGAACACCCTGTCACTGAATTGATCACCGGCGTTGATTTGGTGGAGTGGCAATTAAAAGTCGCAGCAGGTGAGCATTTACCGATCTCGCAATCTGAAATCACCCACAACGGTCATTCAATCGAGCTACGAATTTACGCCGAAGATGCAGACAACGACTTTATGCCGTCGACGGGCCGCATTGATTACTTAAAAGAACCATTATCAGACAAGGATGTGCACCTAGCTTGTGTACGTGTTGATAGTGGTGTTGCTCAAGGCGATACCATCAGCGAATACTACGATCCGATGATCAGCAAACTGATCGTCTGGGGCCAAACACGTGATATCGCGCTAAAACAGCTTAAACAGGCGTTAACTCAATATCACGTACGTGGAGTAACGACAAACATTGGTTATCTGCACAGCATTATTTCGCAGCCAGCCTTTGCCAATATCGAACTTGATACCGACTTCCTGGTTAAACATCAGCAAGGCATTAGCGCGCAGCAAAATGTGTCAGATTCTATCTGGCTAGCGTTGGCAGCGGTCGCTCGCTGGAATGATCTCATTTCAAAATCAGACAGCTCAACGTTACCCGCGCCAACCAAACAAGGTTTTAGACTGTCGGTTGACAACGTTTATCGATTTAACTTCACGGATGCCAATGCCAACCATCAGGTACGTTTGCAACACTCATCGCAAGATACAGGATTTCAGCATCTTAATCACCTCAATGTCCGATGCGGCGAGGAGTTGCATCAGGTCATCCTGCTTGAAAGTGGCAACCAGTTTATCGTCGATATTGATAATGAGCGTTACACCTTTAATGCGCTTAGCGACGAACAAAAGACAACGCTGTTTTATCTTGGTCAGCAACGCACTTTCGCTCATCAACCAAGTTTTGAATCCGCAAAAGGTCAAGACGATGAACTTAGCCCAACCGCGCCACTGAACGGTGTGATATCGGCGGTCATGGTAAATAAGGGAGACAAAGTAGCGGCTGGTGATCCGTTGTTAGTGCTCGAAGCGATGAAGATGGAATACACCATTACCGCTCCGGTAGCAGCAACCGTTGATGAAGTGTTTTATCAGCACGGAGACCAAGTACAACACGGTTCCATCCTGCTGCATTTGGCTTCTACGCCAGAAAGTGGTTGTGCCGATAAGGAGCGCGAATATGCTACCAGCGAAGGTTAATATCGTCGAAGTCGGTGCTCGCGATGGCTTACAAAATGAAACGGCAGTGACGCTGGTCGATAAAATCCGTTTTATCAATCAGCTAAGCAACAGTGGTTTAAAACATATTGAAGCGGGTTCTTTCGTCTCACCTAAATGGGTGCCACAAATGGCCGACTCTGCTCAGGTGTTTGCTGGTATCACGCAAAAGCCAGATGTTGTTTACAGCGCGCTTACTCCCAACCTAGCAGGGTTAGAACGTGCGCTGGAAAGTGGTGTAAAGCAAATTGCAGTCTTTGGCTCCGCTTCTGAAGCGTTTAGCCAAAAGAACATTAACTGCAGCATTGCCGAAAGCCTCTCTCGTTTTGAGCCCGTTATCGAATTGGCGAACCAGCACAACATTCCTGTGCGCGGGTACTTGTCTTGCACTATGGTTTGTCCCTACGAGGGAGAAATAAAACCAGAGCAAGCTACCAAGGTCGCGAATGCGCTGTTTGATATGGGATGCTATGAAATATCTCTGGGCGATACTGTCGGTAAAGCAACGCCTAATCGCGTTATCACCATGCTGGATTCGCTGTTAACGCAACTGCCAAAAGACGCGCTCGCGGTACATTTTCATGACACCTATGGACAAGCTTTGGCCAATATTTACCAAGCCTTGTTAATGGGCATCAACACCATTGATAGTGCGGTTGCTGGTTTGGGCGGCTGCCCTTACGCCAAAGGTGCCAGTGGCAATGTTGCAACGGAAGATGTGCTTTATCTTTGTGAGCAACTTGGGATTGAAACGGGGATTGATCTCAACATCATCAATGAAGCGGGTTGGCAAATTTGCCATGCATTAGGTAAACGTCCGTCTTCCAAAGTAGCACTCGCTTTGGGTGACCCAAACAGCTTGTAAATTGCTCAACCCGCGATAAACAACTACAAACGAGCATGTTTAATAACATGCTCGTTTTCTTTGAGCCGATTTAATCTAACCGAAACACTAAACAGAAGCGTGCTTTTCCTCTGCAAGGGTGTGGCACCCCCACTTCGCGATCATATTAAGCAAATCACTTTTCTGAACTGGTTTTGTCAGGTAATCATCCATACCTAATGCGATACTTTTTTGTTGCTGCTCTTGCATCGCATGTGCAGAAAACGCGACGATTGGACACCAAGGAAACGCACCACTTTCCTGTAACTCACGAATGTCTTTTGTCACGCCAAAACCATCTTTGTTTGGCATAGAAATATCGGTAATCACCAAGTCCGGAGAAATCTGTTTATAAAGTTCAACGGCTTCAACACCATCTTCCGCCAACGTCAGTTTAACACCTGTGTCTTGCAACATTTTTTCAATCAATATTCGATTGATATGGCTGTCTTCTGCGACTAATAGGTGCAGGCTAGAAAAGTCAGGGTTCTCATCTGAGGAAAGTTCTCGACGCTTTTGTGTCTTAGTAGAAAACAGAGCTTGCAGTTTATGCTGCGTGACCGGTTGCGGCAATAAACGATCCCGCTCGCACGACCATGCCTGCCCTTCCTCCATCACGCAAGGTGCAAGGAACAGTACCCGTTTGGCGGCGGATTCTGTCGCATCAAGCTCATAGAGCGCATCTCTATCTTGAGCATTGTTTACACTCGCGAGGATACGATCAAAACCATCCAATTTTTTACCCAAAGACTGCGCAGTTGACCAATCGTTGGCATGAGTAACTTCAATGCCAATCTCTTGAGCTAAATGTATCAAGTGTTGCACGCGCGGTTGATAATCATCAATCAACAATAGTCGATTTGCACTCAGCTCTATCGGATCGGCAAGAAACTGACTTTGCTTAGGCAACTGCAAACTAAAGCTAAAACACGACCCTTTGCCAAAATCCGAATGCACACAAAGCTCGCCGTTGTACATGCTGATCAAACGCTTTGAGATTGCCAACCCCAAGCCTGTACCTTCATGGCGTCTTGTCGCGGAGGTATCGACCTGCTCAAACTTATCCATAATATGAGCCAATCGATCTTCGGGAATACCAATGCCCGTATCACTCACGGAAAAATCAAAACCGTGCTCACTTTCTCTGACTTTGAGTAGCACATGGCCTTCATCCGTGAATTTCACCGCATTACCGATCAAGTTAAGCAAGATTTGATTAATCCGACCTTTATCACCGACCACGACCGTATTCATGGCCAATGGCATATCAACCAACAACTTGAGGTTCTTTTTATCCGCCTGATAGGCACACAAAGCGGTGCAGCTCTCGACGAGTGAACGCAAGTCAAACTCCTCTTCAACTAACGTCAACTTGCCTGCTTCTACTTTGCTGTAGTCGAGGATGTCATTAATGATGGTCACAAGGTTGTTGGCAGATTTGTGCAGCAAGAGTAATAACTCCCTTGGCTCTCGACGGTTTTCGTTCTCAAGCAATATCTCGCTGATCCCCATGATCGCGTTCATTGGGGTGCGAATCTCATGGCTCATGTTCGCCAAAAATTCCGATTTGGCTTGCATCGCCTTTTTCGATTTATCTAAAGCAGACGACAGACGCCTCTCCATCCTGCGCCTGTCGGTGATGTCACGCTCTACCGCAATAAAACGTAACAGCCCGCCATCTTCATCAAACACAGGAGAGAGCTCCAACTCGACCCAATATGGGTGCTTCGACTTGGTATAGTTGAGTATTTCAACCCTAATAGGAGAGTGATTACGGACACTTTTTGAGAGCAATGCTACCGTATTTGGGTCTGTGTCTGGCCCTTGGAGTAACTCGCCCGGCGATTTGCCAATAACTTCTTCCAACGTATATTCGGTTAGCTGTTCAAACGCAGGGTTTACCCATGCAATAGTGCCGTCAGGGTGAGTAATGATGATGGTATCACGCGCATGTTCAGCAACCTCAGCAAGCTGCGATATTTTGGCCGATAACTGTTGCTGGGTTTGATGCTCTTGCTGAAGTTTAGTTTGCGCTTGCGCTAAAGAGCGTGACATTTGGTTAAACGCTTCGCCAACACGTGTAACTTCGTCATTGCCTGAAATCGAAATTTGCGAACCCGGACCTTGCTGTGAAACCTTGATTACCCCAGTACGAAGAAGCTCGAGCCGCTTCATCAAATAGCTACCGAGAGCATACGAAAACATGGCCACCAGCGACATTTCAATAAAGGCGATAACCAAACTTGCTTGAGTCGCAAATGAAAGAACTTGATGTACATGTTCAACATTCACACCCATTTCAACCTTACCGAAAGTCTGCTCTCCAAGAGTAATCTCTTGCGCAACATCGTAAACTCCATCGGTCACATCAAACGGTCTCACACCAGTATCAACACCGCTGTAATCCCCCTGTAGCGTCAGCTCGACGCCATCTTGGTTAACAATACGAATATAAGCCAGCTCGCGCTCACTCACGACAGAGCGAGCAAAACTGTCTAGATAGGCTAAGTCCGTCGCAATCACCGCATCTCTCGACGCCTGAGCAAATACACTCACCAAGTGTTGGCTCCCAACCTCGAGGCTAGTCTCGTTGGAACTTTCCAACCAATTAAGCCCACTAATGATGAGTACACCGAGCGCAAGGGCCTCAATAAGAGCAATGCCAAGTATCGTTTTCGAACGCAGCGTCATAGGGCAACCATTTATCTTGAGATTCCCAATTGAACAACATCTTGCCAATCTTGGTCTTGTGCAAGCTGTAACCCGTCAATGTTGAGTAAAGTAAAACTCTCCTGTGCTTTTGGATCATCATTAAGTTGCGAAATTGCCTTTCGTAAGGCAAGAGTAATCTCTTCATCGACATTATTTGAAACCGCAATAGCATGAGGCGTATAACCAGCAGTTGTATAAATGATGCTAAGTTGGTCTTTTATTTCACTCGGTAAGCTCTCAAAGGTACGCTTCACGCCACCACCAGCAATGTACAAACCTTTAAGTACCCCCAAATAGACTGAGTCGTGCGAACCGACGTATTTAGGCGTAAACTTGATGCCTTTCTGCGCCAACTCTGATTGTGTGATGATAGAAGCAGCAAATGCTCGTGGAGCAGGAAAAGCGATGGTCTTTTCTTGCAGCTCATCAAGGGAAACCGACTTCCCTCGCCTTGCTACAATAATGCCTGTGATCCGCTTATTTTTCGCTCTTGCTAACGCCGTATAACCTGGGTTTTGATTCACCAACGTAAAGTGATATGGGTTCATGTATGCAATGTCGTAGGCTCCAGCCATCAAGCGAGCTTCGAATGTGGGAATATCACGTGCCGTGGCAAACTTAATCTCAACGCCAGCAAGATCTCCCCAGCGTTGCAGTAATGGCTGCCATTGTTGCACTAGTTTGGTCGCCGACTGTTGCGGTACGACACCAAAAACAATGGAAGGTTGAGCAACGACAGAAGGTGACCATATGCATAACACCGTAAGCAACGTAAATATTCGCTTGTGAAGCCGCCAAATCAACGTCTTTAATTGGGAGTTCAACAAAATCATCTCCTTATGTTTGTCTTTCGTTAAAGATAGATAGCTATCTGAAAGATTGCGAATTATCGGATTAAATTGCCTCGTGTCTCAGATACCATTTATACTCAAATGAACACCTAAAACAGGAGCAGGTAAATGCTTATTACATTTCGTTGCCATAGCCACTCGAACGTCACTATGTTTGGCGATATTGCGATAAAGATGATCAAAATGATGGGGCATAGTGGCTCAGTACCAGGGTCAATTTCCGCTCAAGACATCCCTGATGCTCTATCTAGATTGACCTCCGCTCTCGCAGCACAAGAAGCGATAGAGAAGAACAACAGTCAAGCAATGGAAGAAGATGAGGAGCAAGAGGAACAAACGGTCAGTTTAGGACGCAGAGCATTTCCACTTATTGAGCTTTTAAAATCGGCTATTAAAGAAGAGTGTGAAGTGATGTGGGACAGCCAATAAATGCTCCAAATCAAGCTGTGGAGAGGAAAGCAACATCCAATCTATACTTTCCTCCCCTGCTAAAAGGAACTTACCCAATTCACTTCACTTCTCTATTTGAATGACTCTTAACGAGTGCTTACTCAAAACTAACCTATTGAATATAAATCAGTGATAAACATCTGATTTCATAATAAAAATCTCCTATTGACTGAAACACTCACTTATCATTGTGGCCTCAACTGCAAACCATTAATGGAATGATTGTTATGTCAGAACTGACTCGGATGCGCTCTGGAGAAACTTATAATTGCCTGGATGAAGAACTAAAGCTAATGCGCGCCAAAACTGCGCAGCTTGTCTTCCAATTTAACCACGAGCCAAACCCAGGTATCCGTAGGCAACTATTGGCGGAAATGGGCGTCCAATTAGAAAACAGCGCCTGTATGGAGCCACCGCTTCAACTTACCTACGGTTGTCACTTGTCCATCGGGGAAAACACCTACATCAACTGGGATGTCATTATTCTGGACAATGGGCAGGTTGAGATTGGCGCGAACGTCATGATTGGGCCTAGAGTGCAAATTTACACAGCCGCTCATTCACTGGATACACAAAGACGCTTAGCCGGAGATGAGATCGCCAAACCGGTAAAAATTGGCAATAACGTTTGGATTGGTGGGGGCGCAATCATACTGCCAGGCGTGAGCATTGGCGATGAGGCCGTCGTCGGCGCTGGCTCTGTCATAACCAAAGACGTTGCGCCGGGCGATCGAGTTGCCGGAAATCCGGCGCGCTCCATTAAACCAAAAAACTGAAGAAAGTCGCTATTTCGCCAAATGACAGCGAATAATGTTGGCAAGCAGCTTGAGAGCATGGACGTATTTGTCATTAAGCTCAAAAGAAGCGTTAAGACGAATACAGTGATCGTATTGTTCTGTCAGGCTGAACATCTTTCCCGGTGCGATGCTGATATTATCTTTTAGCGCTTCTCGATATATCTGCAAGGCGTCGATATGCTTGGGAAGCTCTAACCAAATAAAGTACCCGCCGCTTTGGCTTAACACTTTGACTTCTTCAGGTAACAGCTCACTAAGCTGATCCGTCATCTTACTTTTGCGTTCAAACAGCTTTTTCCGTAACTGCTTCAAATGCGATTCATAATTGCGGCTTGTTAAATAGTGCACCAATGTCATTTGCACTGGTGCACTCGTCGCTAATGTACTCATTAGCTGTAACTTTTGTACCTCTAGCGCCCGCTTTCCCGCCGCAACCCACCCAATACGTAGCCCTGCGATTAATGATTTTGAAAACGAGGAGCACAACATGGTATTGCCCATGTCATCAAACATTCTTAGTGGGTAGACCAAGTCATTCCCTGCATGCAGTTCGCTGTACACATCATCTTCAATCACTGGCACGTTATATCGCTGTGTCAGCTCAATCAGCTTTTGTTTTTTCTCGTTGGAGAGCGTAAAACCCAGAGGATTTTGGAAGTTCGACATCAGCCAACATGCTTTCACATCGTGTGTTTGCAGCGCTCGTTCCAATGAATCTAGGTCAATACCCGTGACTGGGTCTGTTCTTACTGAGAGCGCTTTCAAACCTAACCGCTCTAAGGATTGCAATGCGCCATAGAATGCAGGCGACTCCACAACCACCCAATCTCCCGGTCTTGTGCAGGCTTGCAAACTGAGCGTTAACGCCTCCAGCGCGCCTGCCGTAATGACAATTTCATCGGGTGAAATTTCAATGCCTTTCGCAGCATAACGCTTCGCGATGATGGTGCGTAATTGTTCGTTTCCCGGCGGTAAGTTATCAAAGGTGGTGGAAATCGGCATATTGCGAGCGGCTGCGCTCATCGCCCGGTTCACGTGATAGCGTGGATACAAACTTGGGTCTGGATAGGCAAAGCCAAAATTGATCATGGATGGATTTTTACTCGCCTGCAGAACATCAAAGATAAACTCATTGATGTCTACCTGCTCTGTCCACGAAACCGCGGCTGGCGCTTGGGGTTCATTTGAACTCTTAATATTGGGAGCGACTCGATAACCAGAGCGCGGCTCTGACGTCACCCAGCCTTGAGATTCCAGAATTTGATAGGCATGCAACACCGTCATCAAACTTAAACCCGAGTGTTCAGATTGGCGACGCAGCGAAGGCAGCTTGTCACCCGGATGCCATATCCCCGATTTTATCTGCCTTTTAAGCTGTTCCACTAACTCTTGATACTTCGCCACACGCGAATCCCCCTCCATAAAGCTGAATTCAAAATAATAACACTTCAATATTTAATCTGTTATAGGTTTATAGTCACTGTCTGTACCTACTTCCCTCATTCCGCTCCTTTTAAAATAGCTCTCTCATAAAACTTAAAAGATCAAAGGAAGTTTAATGTTTGGCCTCGACGCATTTATGCTTGCACGGATACAGTTCGCCTTTACGGTATCCTTTCATATTATTTTCCCCGCTATCACCATAGGTCTGGCCACCTATCTCGCCGTGCTGGAAGGCTTATGGCTAAAAACACGTAATCCCGATTACCAAAAGCTCTATCACTTCTGGTCGAAAATTTTTGCGGTTAACTTTGGGATGGGCGTTGTATCTGGCCTTGTCATGGCCTATCAATTCGGCACCAACTGGAGTGGTTTCTCCGACTTCGCTGGTTCTATCACTGGCCCATTACTGACTTATGAAGTGTTAACGGCTTTCTTTCTCGAAGCTGGATTTCTTGGCGTGATGCTGTTTGGTTGGCGTCGCGTCGGCGAAAAGCTGCACTTTTTTGCAACCTCGATGGTGGCGTTAGGCACGATCATTTCGACCTTCTGGATTCTCGCCTCCAACAGTTGGATGCAAACGCCACAAGGTTATGAAATTGTTGACGGACGCGTGGTGCCAACCGACTGGTTTGCTATCGTTTTCAATCCTTCATTTCCTTATCGTTTGGCGCACATGAGCGTCGCGGCTTTCGTCAGTTCAGCACTCTTTGTAGGCGCGTCAGCCGCTTGGCATTTATTGAGAGACAATCAATCGACTGCGGTAAAAACGATGTTTTCGATGTCGCTCGGGATCTTAGTGTTCCTTGCGCCACTCCAAGCCGTGATTGGCGATGTACACGGGTTAAACACTCTCGAACACCAGCCCGCCAAAATCGCTGCCATCGAAGGACATTGGGATAACAGAGATGGCAAACCAACCCCATTGATATTGTTCGGCATGCCAAACATGGAACAAGAACGCACAGACTATGCCTTAGAAATTCCTGTTCTAGGAAGTTTGATCCTACGCCACAGTTTAACTGAGCCAATCCCAGCGCTGAAAGACTTCCCGAAAGAGGAACGACCGAACTCACCTATCGTCTTTTGGTCATTTCGAATCATGGTCGGGCTAGGACTTCTGATGATTTTTCAAAGCTTCTACAGCATGTGGTTACGAAAAAAGAACACGCTTTATACCTCGCGTTGGTTCCTCAAGTTTTCATTATTTATGGGGCCATCTGGTCTTATCGCAATACTCGCTGGCTGGTTTACGACAGAGGTTGGTCGGCAACCTTGGGTCGTGTATGGCGTACAAAAAACGCGTGATGCGGTTTCTGCACACGGAGACCTACAAATGAGCATCAGCCTGCTGTGTTTCCTTGTTGTATACAGCTTGGTATTTGGTTTTGGTTATTACTACATGATCCACCAAATCAAGAAAGGCCCCGATGCAATCGAACACGATGAGCACGACATGACGACCGTTTCGGGCCGCATCTAGAATTTGTCACAAAGTTAAGGTAGATAATATGCATTTTGATTTATCCGTGATTTGGTTCGCGATCATCGTTTTTGCCACTTTGATGTACATCATCATGGATGGCTTCGATTTAGGTATTGGAATACTGATGCCCTTCATCAAGGATGAAAAACAAAAAGACGTCATGGTCAACAGTGTCGCGCCTGTTTGGGACGGTAACGAAACTTGGATTGTACTTGGAGGCGCATCTCTATTTGGCGCTTTTCCGATGGCTTACGCGGTAATTATTGAAGCGCTAACCATCCCTTTGACGTTGATGTTGATTGCTTTGATCTTTCGTGGCGTAGCATTTGAGTTTCGCTTTAAAGCATTGGAAAACCACTTAAAGTTCTGGGACCGCTCTTTTATGGTCGGCTCTATTTTAACCACGTTTTTCCAAGGCATCGTTGTCGGCGCGGTAATTCAGGGCTTTGCGGTGGAAAACCGCGTTTTCGTAGGTAGCCAACTAGACTGGCTCACCCCTTTTCCCATCTTTTGTGGTTTGGGTTTAGTCGCAACGTACGCGCTGCTTGGTAGCACATGGCTCATCATGAAAACGGAAGGTGCACTGCAAAACACGATGTACCGCTTCACTAACAAAACACTACTGGCGATGATCTCCGCATTAGTCATTGTGAGCGCTTGGACCCCACTTGCTTACCCTTCCATTGCGGAAAGGTGGTTTTCTCTGCCTAATTTGTTCTACTTATTGCCCGTACCTGTCATTACTGGGCTGGTATGTTTGAAGATTGCCGACTCCGTTAAAAAGCGAAAAGAGCGCAGCCCTTTCGTGATGGCATTGGTGATCGTGATTCTCGGGTTCGCTGGGCTTGGCATCAGTATCTGGCCAAATATCATTCCTCCTAGCATATCAATATGGGAAGCAGCGGCTCCTGCAAGCAGTCAGCGCTTTATGCTCGTTGGAGCGGTGATCATCATCCCGATCATTCTGGCTTACACCTTTTGGAGTTATTACGTCTTCTCCGGAAAAGTGAAAGAAGACGTAGCGTACCATTAACGAGTTGGCAAGGAGTCAGTATGAAAATCAAAAATTGGTGTCGCCAGTGGGCGTGGATGGTTGGGATCTGGGCGGCCAGTGTACTCGCTCTGGGGTTCGTATCAATGCTGTTTCGCGTCATGATGACCGCTGCAGGGTTAAAATCTTAGCTCGGCACTTTTTAGTCAATAAAAAATGGATGCCTCTAGATCTTGTGTAAGAGCTAGAGGCGTTTACATTCAAGTCCGAATTTTCACGTGTGCAGACAATACGATAGTAGATTCAGAACCGCGAGCCACTTCAAAATAGCCACCAGCGCGAGATAGCTGGCGAGCCATCAGTTTTTCTTTGCCCAGCTTTTCAAACCAATAAGGTGCCAATGAGCACTGAGCCGAACCTGTGGCAAGATCTTCTGAAATACCGATTTTAGGTGCAAAGTAACGCAGCACATAGCCACTATCAGAGCTTTGAGCCGTCACGATGACTGCATGAAACTCATCAATTTTAATCAGCTCATCAAAGTTAGGCTTATAGTGAGCAACATCATCTTCGGATTCGAGAACAACAACCAAATCACGCGTTGTAAAAGCATCTACGGGGCGATTTGAGAAGCCTGAAATATCCAAGGGGATGGAATGAGGCTTAGCTTGCCAACTTGGCATCACGATCTTGTACATTCCATCCAGTTCAGTAACGGTAACATGACCATACTGACTTTGTAGAATGACCTCGTTCTTATGATAGTTGGAAATGATTGCAGCGCCTGCGCCCAAACTTCCGTGTCCGCATAGGTTGATCTCTCCTTCTAGGCTAAACCAGCGAATGTGGTAGTCGCTGCCAGACTGAACCACAAATGATGTGACAGGTTGAGCGACCTGATGAGTGATTTGAAGTAACTCAGAATCACTCAGCCAGTGATTTAGTTCGACAACACCACAAGGGTTACCTTGAGCCAACTCATCACAAAATACATCATATATTTGCGCTTTAATCATCCACCATCCTTGCGGTTTAACGCCGTTATGCATCTATCTTGGCTAGTTCAACCGTAAAACCCATGTTTTGTAACCGTCTACTGTGATGACGCAGGTTTACTTTTGAAAAAAATGGCAAGTGCACTTCACCTTTCTTCTTGTTTCTTAGGGTTGATTATATCGGCCTCTTCGTAGCCTTCTTTGATCAAATATGCAACGACATTAAGCTTCATTTCATCCCTCACCACTCCTACACATAAGCAACTAACATCTCATCAAAGTTCTCCATATGGTATGACATCTGTCATAAATATTACCAATCGTAATGAATAGCTTTATCCTATTAAATCCACTAAATGGCTTTCATTAAACTCTGATAGCTTTTGCAGCTTTAGACTGGCTTCATTAAACTCTTGATAGAACTTATCAGGTTGAGGTATAATGACTGTTTTTATGTTTGCTCGTGTTGCCGCAAGCATACCCGAATAAGAGTCTTCAAAGGCAATACAGTTACTTGAATCTACACCTAGTTTATTGATTGTTGAAAGGTAGACATCTGGCTCTGGCTTACCCTGCTCTACATCGTCTGACGATGATATCGCGTCAAAGTAACTGGCAATACCGAGTTTGTTCAAAATGGTGGGAATGAGTTGATAAGGTGAATTAGTAGACAGCCCTATCTTAAACCCTTTTTCCTTAAGCAATTTGAGTGTTTCTGTAACACCCTCTAATTCGCATCCTTTTTCAACTATTAATGCCTCCACTTTATCCACAACAGCATTCTCTACTTCGTCTAGGCTCTTTTCTTGCCAAGGATTACGTTCATACCAAAACCTTGTTACTTCACCTGTCGTCATCGTCGCAGTCTGCTTTGATAATACTTCGGTCACTTGAACGCCAACTGATGAAAACACCTGCCTTTCCGCTTCCTTCCACAAAGGTTCTGAATCAATCAGCAACCCGTCCATATCAAAGACCGCAGCGTATATCATTGGTACATCCTCAGTAAGTTCTATTCGTTGAGTAAGGTTTGTCTGTTCAACCAAAGCAAAGCATAGCTTTGCATATAACGAGGGAGAGTATCACATTTGCCTGTGGCTATCAGAGCCTGTTCGATGACTCATCTTTAAACCTCAACATGACCGATGTTCATGGCTACTTTCAACGCTTGTTTATTGAGATTAGATGCCTCCCAAGCAACAACAACACGACTAGTGAGAGGGATATCATCAATCTCGGCGACTGTCGCAGAATCATCGAGATGTTCAGCCAGTGAACGCGGAACGAGAGCAATACCTAACCCAGCCTGCGCCATGGCAATCGTCGTACGAAGTTGCGGTGCTGCAAACTGTGATTCGAGTCTTACTCCTGCGTCGGCAAAAAGTGTGCTCATGCCATCAAACAATGCGGGTCCAGTCTCTCGTGGAAACAGTAAAATTTTATGGCCTCTCAACTGTTTCATCTGGATACAGGGATACTTTGCCAGCTCGTGCCCCGCCGGAATCACAGCGACAAACGGGTCGTTAAACAACACCTTGTGCTCAAAAGGCTCACTGGCATAACAGGGCAGGCGCATGATTGCGAGATCAAGTTGTTTGCTTTTTAACTGAGCGGCAAGCTCTGGCATTGACAGTTCCGCCGTCTGTAAGTGAACTCCATCCTCTTGAATTCGCCCCACCCTCTCTAATACCTTAATGCAGGTTGATGTTGACGTTGCGAACCCGATTTTAACCTGCGTATTTTCACCACGGGCAATCTGTCGAGCTTTTGCTTTAGCGCGTTCCACATCAGCAAGAATATTTACCGCATCAGTATAAAAGACTTGGCCAGCATGGGTCAGTTCTACCCCTCTAGACAAGCGCTTAAATAGGTCCACACCAAGCTCGTGCTCTAACTTTTTGATTTGTTGACTTAAAGGAGGTTGCGCAATCCCTAACTGTTCAGCGGCTCGGGTAAAGTGACGAGTCTCGGCGACCGCGACAAAATACTTCAGGTAGCGAAATTCCATATATTTTCCATATCAAAATAAATCTTTTTTATATTGGATTTAGCACCGTGTAGAAGTCAATCTAAATATACTCTTCATTGCATAACTGGTCTTACTCATGCGTGGATTTTATAACCCTCTATGTGCTTGTTCGCTTGAAGTAGCGAAAGAATTTTCTGAATACCATCACGTTACCGGAGATGGTGAGATTTATCAGACTTCGTTAATGAGTGCTTTGATCGCTGGTGTTTACGAAGGCTCAACAACCATAGAAGAACTGCTGAAACATGGGGATTTTGGTTTAGGTACGTTCAATGAATTGGATGGTGAGTTGATTGCTTTTGATAAGGAAGTTTTTCAACTCAAGTCGGATGGCTCCGCAAACCCGGCAGACCTAGCGCAAAAAACGCCCTTTGCTGTCATGACTTTTTTTAAGCCTGATATCGAGCTGCCACTGACATCGCGCATGTCACGTCATGAAGTCCATAGCCTCATAGACGACATGGTTCCAAGTGACAACCTATTTTGCGCAGTGCGCATTGATGGCGTTTTCGATTCAGTTCGTACTCGCACCGTACCTAAACAAACACGCCCTTATCGGCCAATGCTTGAAGTGGTCAAAGAACAACCAACATTCCGCTTCACGCATAAGCAAGGCGTGGTCGCTGGCTTTCGTAGTCCTAAATATACGACTGGCATCAATGTACCCGGCTATCACGAACACTTTATTACCGATGACCGCCAAGGAGGTGGTCATATTCAGGATTACAGCATTTCGTCAGGATTTCTCCAGATTGGCAAAGTCTCGCGGCTAGTGATTGATACACCAGTATCGACAGACTTTCTCAACGCCAATTTGGCTCCGGAAGATATAAATACCGCTATAGAAAAGGCGGAAAAGTAACAAAGTCAGGCAAATAATAAGGACAACAAATGCAATCCAAACCTTCAAATAAAAATGGAGCTCAGTTGATCGCTCAACAGCTAGAGTCTCTCGGCATTAAGTACATTTTCGGTATTCCCGGTGCAAAAATCGATCGACTGTTCGATGCGATTGAAGACACTAACATCCAAATGATTCCTGTACGTCACGAGGCTAACGGCGCATTTATGGCGGGCGTTATGGGAAGACTAACCGGCAAAGCAGGCGTCACAATGGTTACGTCAGGCCCTGGCTGTGGAAATCTAGTTACGGGGGTGGCAACAGCAAACTCCGAAGGCGATCCGCTGATTGCTATCGGTGGTGCGGTGAAACGAACTGACCAGCAAAAACAAACACACCAGAGCATGGATACCGTCAGTATTTTTCGCTCTATAACCAAGTTCAGTGCTGAAGTGCAGCATGTGGACGCCGCAAGCGAGATCATGGCGAACGCATTTCGTATCGCAGAGTCAGGTCGTCCTGGGGCTTGCTTTTTGAGTCTCCCCCAAGATGTTTTATCCGAGCAAACCCAAACGGACATTATTGTCCCCTCGCCTTACACACAGCCTGGTTGCGCAGACATCGCAGCAATCGAAGAAGCGGTCAGTCGAATCAGTAAAGCAAAGCGCTGTGTGGTTTTACTTGGCCTTCACGCGAGCCGCAGCCAAAACGCTGCTGCTATCGCCCGATTTCTTCAAAATACGCAGCTACCCGTTGTCGGCACTTACCAAGCCGCCGGCACGGTAGACATCAACTACTATCACCACTTTGCTGGTCGTGTTGGTTTATTTAACAACCAACCCGGCGATGTTTTACTGCGTGATGCCGATTTAATTCTCACCATCGGCTTTAGCCCAATAGAGTATGACCCTGAGCTTTGGAACAGCCACCGCAACCCAGTGATTCACCTCGATATTGAACCAGCAGAATACCAACTTAATTATCAGCCTTGTGTTGAAATCGTCGGAAATATTGCGCAGTCATTAGACAAGATGGGCAGCTATATCTCTGAATATGCGCGCCTTTCCCCAACGGCACTTTCAGTACTGGAAGAGGTAGCACTGCAACGGCAAGTGATCAAAACCTATCCCAATGTCTATAACAAGCAAGGATTTCATCCACTGGCACTGATTAAAGCCATGCAATCTATCATCACACCAGATACCACGCTATGTCTTGATATGGGGAGCTTCCACATCTGGATCGCTCGTTACTTAAGTTGTTTTCGAGCTCGCCAAATGCTGGTGTCTAACGGCCAACAAACGATGGGCGTTGCACTGCCATGGGCCATTGGTGCCAGCCTACTAAAACCTGGTAGTAAAGTGGTATCGATATCGGGAGACGGCGGTTTTATGCAATCGAGCATGGAGTTAGAAACCGCGGTTAGACTGAACTGCAATATCGTCCATATTGTGTGGGTTGATAACGCCTACAACATGGTAGAAATGCAAGAGATCAACAAATATCAGCGCTGCTCTGGTGTGAAATTTGGACCAATTGATTTCAAGGCGTACGCCGAATCATTTGGCGCGAAAGGCTTCGCAGTGACTAGTCAACACGAATTGCTACCGGCATTGAATAAAGCCATGGACGTTGAAGGACCAGCAGTGGTGGCTATCCCCGTAGATTACAGCGACAACGACAAACTGATGTTGCCGCGCACAGAGAAAAATCAAGATCCCGTTTTTGTAAGTTTCGAAGGAGAAATCGCATGAGAGGATTAAAAAATAAAGTCGCACTCGTCACTGGTTCTGCCAATGGTATTGGTTTGGCCATCGCAAAACGTTTGTATGAAGAAGGCGCAAACGTCGCTCTTGCCGATTGGAATGAAGAGCAGTTGGCAAACGCTGTTGAGGGCTTTGATAAACAGCGCGTGTCTGCGCATTCCATTGATGTTTCTGATCCAGACAAAGTCGCAGCACTGATTTCTGATGTTGTTACCCGTTTCGGTAAACTGGATATTTTAGTAAACAATGCTGGCGTACATGTCCCAGGATCCGTGATTGAAGGTAGTGTGGAAGACTGGAAGAAGATCTCTGGTGTAAACATTGACGGCGTCGTTTATTGCGCGAAGTTTGCGTTACCTGAACTCTTAAAAACGAAAGGTTGTATGGTGAATACCGCGTCCGTTTCCGGTTTGGGTGGTGACTGGGGTGCCGCATTCTATTGTGCGAGTAAAGGCGCTGTGGTCAATCTGACTAGAGCGATGGCATTGGACCATGGTGCGGATGGGGTAAGAATTAACGCCGTATGCCCCAGCTTAGTAAAAACCAACATGACGAACGGCTGGCCGCAGGAAATCCGCGATAAATTCAATGAGCGCATTGCGCTCGGCCGAGCCGCCGAACCTGAAGAAATTGCGTCCGTCGTGACTTTCTTGGCAAGTGATGACGCATCTTTCATTAATGGCGTAAACCTACCTGTAGACGGCGGTGCCACCGCATCAGATGGTCAACCTAAAATAGTATAAGCATTAACACTGACTGAGCAGAATTTTTAACTGTAAGGTATCCACGCCAAAAAAGAGCCGAGTTTGTACTCGGCTCTTGTGTGTCTGTTCTTAAGCCTGCGACGTTGCTAAACCTGCCGACGCGCCGCCTAATAACACATGATTAAATTCCATTCGAGATTCTTGGGCTTGTTCAGACAGTTCTTGCTTCTTCTGTTGAGCCAACTCAAGCGCTTCGGTTAGTTGCTGTAGCTCTGCTTGCATCTCTTCTGGTAAATGATGGTCCGAAAACCCAGATTCACAGCTATGTTCTAAGGCAAATGCGCGAATTCTCTTACGCATGCTCATCAGGGCTGCCATTGCTTCGCGCTCTTCTTCAGCCGCCTGTTGAGCTAAGTCTTTAAAGCGCTCAAATTTCGCCAAAGCCAT
This sequence comes from Vibrio sp. T9, assembly GCF_003123985.1. Taxonomy (NCBI): domain Bacteria; kingdom Pseudomonadati; phylum Pseudomonadota; class Gammaproteobacteria; order Vibrionales; family Vibrionaceae; genus Vibrio; species Vibrio sp. T9. The sequence goes on along the minus strand of NZ_NIGY01000008.1, from coordinate 76,485 downwards.
TCCCTCTGTTGACCAAGGGTCAATTTCCGGCAGTTCTTCAATGTTAATGGTTGGCTCTTCGTATTCTGCTTGATGTTTAATATCTAGGCTCGCAGCGCGAACAAAGGACACCATCAACATCACCGAGATAACTAACAACGGTAAACCGCCCACGATCGCAGCGGTTTGTAATGTCGATAAACCTCCCATGAACATTAGGACGGTTGGCAGAAAAGACAAAGTAAACGCCCAGAACAAACGGTTCCAGCGCATCGGTTCTTCCGTCACATCATTTTGAACCACAGACGCAAGAATGTACGAGATAGAGTCAAACGACGTCGCCGTAAAAATGATACACAACAGTGTAAAAACACCAATAACGATTGGCCCTAACGGCAGTGTATCTAACGTTGCAAAAATTGCCGCCGGTGCGCCCGATTCGTTGAGGATTGCGATGACATCAAGCTCACCCGTCAATTGCAACGATAAACCATAGTTACCTAAAACAATGAAGAATAAGAAACAACCTAAAGAACCGTAAAATATAGAACCTACGACCATCTGTTTGATCGTTCTTCCACGCGAGATACGCGCAACAAACAATCCCATACAAGGAGCAAAGACTAACCACCATGCCCAGTAGAAAATAGTCCAGTCTTGCGGGAAGTGTGTATCTGTAAACTCACCATAACCACCAAACGGCTCCGCCCAGGTAGCCATAACAAAGAAGTTAGACAACATACGACCAATAGAATCTAAGCCTGTTTCTAACATGAACACGGTTGGCCCAACGGCGAGTACAAAGAGTAACAAGCCCATCGCACCCCAGAAGTTAATGTTACTAAGGAATTTGATCCCCTTCTCAAGCCCTGCATACGCGGAGTAACCAAAAATCGCAGTACAGAGAAGTAATACAGCCACTTGGCTGAAGGTATTGTTTGGAAGACCGAAGATATGATGTAGACCACCGTTGATAAGAGGCGCAGCTAAGCCAAGCGTAGTCGCCGCGCCACCCAACATACCAAAAATAAACAGCACATCAATAAACTTACCAATACCGCCGTTTGCGCGCTTTTCTCCTAATACAGGCATTAACGCACTAGAGATTTTCAAAACAGGTTGTTTGCGTACATAAAAGAAGTAAGCAATAGGCAGAGCAGGAATAAGGTAAATTGACCAAGCGATCGGTCCCCAGTGAAACAGACCATAAGTCGCGGCCCAGCGAATGGCTTCTTCACTGCCTGCTTCCAACTGAAATGGTGGTGATTGATAGTAGTATGCCCACTCGATACACCCCCAATACAGAATACTTGCGCCAATACCTCCACAAAATAGCATTGCAGCCCATGAGGCGTTACCAAATTCTGGTTGCTCGTCGGCTTCACCAAGTTTGATTTGGCCAAGATCGCTGAACACGGTGTAAATCATAAAACACATTGCTGCGATACCCAGTGCGAGGTATAACACACCAAGCTTATCGGTCATGAAAAATTTGGCCGAAGCTATCCAATCCGCACCTTGTGTGGGAAATAAAATTAAAGGTATAACGACGCTGAGTAAAAGAAAGAGTGAGCCTAAGAAGGTAGGCTTATCGATGAGAGAAAATGATTTATCCATATTATATATCCTTATGTTTTCAAAGGACATGATCTACATTTCTCACAACTTCGCCAATTCACAACACTTATCGTTACCACAAGAATAATTGTCTTTAAAATATGCATTATGTGACGCTGATTTTGTATTCATTATTTGATGCCATAGCGTTTAAATACGGCAACTTTTCTGCCACACCATCCAGCGCTCTCTACCTTTAAAAACCTCAACACTGTTTGCCACCACTGAGGATTCCACAAGCTTAAACGTCGGTTCTAGATAACCCTTCAACTCCCCACTTCGCAAACAAAATGGAGGGAAGCGAGAGTGGTAATCATCATCTATAACGAAATAACCAATTAACAAACCGCCTCTTGGCAGCAATTTATCCACCATAGCAAAGTAATCTGGCCACTGGTCTCTCGGTAGTGCAGCGAGAAAGGATTGATTTTGGCGCAACATGGATGGATGCCGACCTCGCAGCTCCTGCCAATGACGGTGCTTGGAAAACGTTCAATGCTAAGGTGAAGTTCCCTCAAGCGGGTTACTACGAAGTGTGGGCGAAAGCAACTGACGATCAAGGTGTCAGCCAGCCTTTTGCCATCGCATGGAATCCGAAAGGTTACCTCACAACACTTTCCACCGCATCGCATTGATTGTACGAAGCTAAAGAGTCAGTAGCAGAATAGTGAGAACTTAGGGGACATAACAAGGTGAGAACAAAACAACCATCAGAGCGGGTACTCCCGCTCGCTTTCACCCTTTTGGCTTAGTTGAGCGACCCTGTCCTTGCGAGTAACGACGAGTTGATTGCAGCAGGCGAGCAGCAAGCCATGGTTTGTAAAGCTTGCCATCAGTTTGAGCCGAATGGCGTAACGGTGGTTGGCCCGCCCTTATGGGGGCTAGCAGAGCGCAATATCGCCAGTTTTGAGGGCTTCAATTACAGCAACGGAATTAGACAACATCAAGGAAAATGGGACGCAGAAAAGTTGGACGCATTTTTATCCGCTCCGAATGACTTCGCGCCAGGGACCAACATGACCTTCCCTAGCGTAACAGATCCCGGTGCGCGCGCGGCTATCATTGCATGGCTTGCAACGAAAAACCCGACACCACCCAATTGGAATATGACGTCATCAGGATTAGAGGTTAAATCGCCAGGTGATGGGATATTAAGGCCGGGAGAGAATATGGAGCTCGTCGCGGCAGTCTGCTCAGCCTGTCATTCGTTACACATGGTCACACAACAAGGACTAAGCCGCCAACGATGGGATGAAACCTTAGATTGGATGATTGAAGAGCAAGGGATGGATGAACTGCCGGGTGATGATCGCGAAGCCATTCTGAAATACCTTTCGACCTATTATGGGGGTAGCTCCCGCCTTTAAAACTAACGCTTATTGATATTTTACATACGTATTCTTTCTATGTGAGCATCCCCTCTACAGGAATAGAGTGAAGTAACCTCTGTTATTTCATAGTACGTATCGATGAGGTTTAAGAGATTGAAGGCAGAAGAGTTTTTTGACAACCATTACCTTTCTATTTGGGTTTTTCTTGTTGGCGTGGCAGTCATTACCTTGATTATGATGGGAGGCGGCATGGCAGTAACGTTGCTGGCAATATTGATTGACCAGTCGTCTGAGCACTTAACAACTGATGCTTTCTTGGCTCTAAACTTTTCTTTTGCTGGGGTCATGACTCTACTGCTTGTTATCCCAAACATGATGATTGTTAGAGGCAAACCTAAAGCGGCAGAAATCAACTTAATCAATATTTACTTTCAGTTCCTTGTTTACGCTCTTGGCCTATTCCTTCTTGAAGATGAACATAAACTTTTTTTTGTTAGTTTTGTACTTTTTCCTATTACCGCTCTCTGGCTCATGGCATCGACCAAATATCATACATTTGTGACTTACTTTTCAGCGATTAAAAAAGAGCCAGAAAGTTTCCGCGAATACTTCTTCAAAAAGATTAAAAGCGACTAACACTTCTGCCACACCATCCAATACTCCTTACCTTTAAATACATCCACACTATTTGTAACGGTTGAAGATTCAATAAGTGTAAACGTTGGTTCAAAATATTGCGCCAACTCCCCACTTCGCAAACAAAATGGAGGGAAGCGAGAGTGGTAATCATCATCTATAACGAAATAACCAATTAACAAACCGCCTCTTGGCAGTAATTTATCCACCATAGCAAAGTAATCTGGCCACTGGTCTCTCGGTAGTGCAGCGAGAAAGGCACGCTCGTAAATCACATCAAATGAATGCGTAGAGTCAGCGTTAAATACATCCCCCAGCACGACTTTATCTTTGTGCTTGCCTAACATCGATTGCGCCATTTTTACTGCTTGTTGGCTGTAATCCATCGCGATCACATCATGCCCATATTGAATAAAAGAGCTGAGTTCATAAGCAGCACCACAGCCAGGGATAAATACAGACTGACCGCTATGAAGCGCGTTTTCTAGGTAAGCTTTTAGCTCTTGAGGTGTGGTTTTGGCATCCCACGGCATGGTGCCTTGGGTAAACAAATTATCCCAAAACTGTTGATTGATGGTCGGTGCCTGCTTCATTTATCGCCCTCTTGATTGTACTGGCACAAAAAGAAAGGGATACGCAGCACAATGTGGTATCCCCTCTCCTAGCCTTTGATTTTTACGTTGTTAGCTTTTTATAACTGCGGTTTACAATGACGGATTAACTGCGCAGGTCATTAATTAACGGCTGCTCAGCCTGGTTCGGCACGAACTGGATATTGCCTTTCAGTTTGGTGACAGACTGGAGTGTCGCTTGAATGTCCTCTGCCGATACGTGAGCATCATGACAGCAGAAAGTAATGGTATCGTTGAAGAGATCACGCTCAATTTTCAAGGAGCCTTTAATATCGTGGCGACGACAGACTTCTTGGATCTGATGCGGATAAACAAACAGGCCTTTCACTTTCACCGCTGAGTCCGCACGCCCCATCCAGCCTTTAATTCGCGCATTCGTGCGTGGCGAATCCGAGCCCGTTTCTAGGTATGCCGATAAATCTCCCGTTGCGTAGCGAATCAGCGGAAACTTCTCATCGAGCGATGTCACGACCACTTCGCCGACTTCTCCCGGTTGTACAGGAATGCCATCAGGATTAACGATTTCAACGATAATATCTTCGGCAATCACCAAGCCTTGCTCACCAGACACTTGATAAGCAATCAAACCAAGCTCAGCACTTGCGTAGGCTTGAGAGACTGCAATGCCTTTGTCCTCAAACATCTGTTGCATGTCTGCGGTGACCGCTTCACCAGAGACCAGCGCTTTGGTAAAACTCGGCGACTCACCGTATTGTTCTTGGTACTTTTGTAACAACGTCAGCAAGTAAGAAGGCGTGCCCGTATAACCCGTTGGCTGAAGCTGTTTAATCGCTTCAATTTGTGCCTCGGTATTCCCGACACCCGCCGGAAATACCGCGCAGCCACAAGCTCTTGCGCCACCATCCATAATAAATCCACCAGGCGAGAAATGATAAGAGAGCGTGTTATGCACTAAATCGCCCGCACTAAATCCAGCCGCGTGAAACGCGCGCCCCATACGCCAGAAATCCATCTCATCCGTTTGTGCCTCATACAACGGCCCCGGTGATTGGAATACACGCGCCATCTGACCAATCGCAACACTATTTAAACCACCAAACGGCGGTTTAAGTTGCTGCTGGTTTGGCATATTGAATTTGCGCGTAATTGGAAACTGGGTAAGCCCTTCACGATTATTCGCCAATGTAGGATCTAACTCAGCAAAATGCGTCGCATAATGTTCGCTGTTGGCTTTTGCATTTTCAATCAACGTTGGCAGACGTTGAAACAGCGATTCTTCTCGTGCCTGCGGAGACAAAGACTCTTTCGCATCAAATAGTTCGTTCATCCTTGCTCCTTATAACCAACGCTTACGACGTTTGTAAGATTTCAGATTCTTGAAGCTCTTGCGATCTTCATCGCCGCCGCCAAGGTAGAACTCTTTCACATCTTCATTGTTTAGCAGTTCGTGCTTGCTGCCATCCAGTACGATTTTGCCTGATTCCATGATGTAACCGTAATCGGCCGCTTGAAGGGCAAAGTTGGCATTCTGCTCAACCAAAAGCATGGTAATGCCTTGATCTTTATTAATCTTGTTAATAATGCTGAACACCTCCTTCACCAACAGCGGCGAAAGCCCCATCGAAGGTTCATCCAACAAGATCATTTTTGGACGAGCCATCAGTGCACGACCAATCGCTAGCATTTGCTGCTCACCACCTGACAAATAACCCGCTAGACCGGTGCGCTCTTTAAGGCGAGGGAAATAATCAAACACCATTTCGATGTCTTGCTCGACTTCGTTGTCCGTACGCGTGTAAGCCCCTAAGCGAAGATTTTCTATTACCGTCATGTCTTCAACAATTCGGCGCCCTTCCATAACTTGGAAGATGCCCGAACGGACGATCTCTTCCGGGCTTTTGTTGTCTATGCGCTCGCCCATGAAGTTGATTTCACCGCGCGTCACTTCACCATCTTCGGTTTTCAACAAACCAGAAATAGCTTTTAACGTCGTGGATTTACCCGCACCGTTGGCGCCCAGTAAGGTCACAATCTGCCCTTTTGGAACTTCTAAGCTCACACCGCGAAGTACTAGTATTACTTCGTCGTAGACGACTTCAATGTTGTTCACTGAAAGCAGTATTTCTGCCGGTTCGATATTCGTTGCTAATTCAGCCATCAAGCTACTCCTTGCTAGGGTGAGAGTGTCCTCTCACCCATCCTTATTTTCAGTAAGCTTTGTTATTAATAAGTCGTCGATTAGTAACCTAGCCAATCGTCACGACGTGACAATGTCACTTGAGACACTTTCTTTATATCTACTGCGCCGCCGTTGTTGTTACCCATAAACACGTTCACGGTTGTTGTGCCACGGTGATCTTCCGGTTTCCAGTTCGCAGGTACACAAACACCTTCTAAGCCTTGTGGGACCCAGTTGTCATGGACATACATGCCCTTCTTGATGTTTTCACCCGTGATGCCACCGTTGTCTTTCGCCCACTCCATCGCTTCTTTCATGTAGAACGCAGAACAAATGCCGCGAATGTAGTGGTGAGTTCTAAACTCGCCAGGCTCTGATTCAGACTGCTTAGAAATCTCACGAACCAGTTTCATGCCTTCGTTATCGTCTCCCCAAAACGCCGTCATGCCAGGAAAAACATAATCTTTAAGGCCATCGCCCGCCGCTTCAAGTACTGGTTTGTCACCGCCCCAAATGTTCGCCATGTACTGGAACTCTGTACCAACCGTATTACAAGACTTCACGAGTGAGATTACCGAGCTACCGATATTGGCAATGTAACCGTAGTTGGTGCCAGACTCTTTGAGTGACAGACATTGTGCTTTGAAATCACCCGGTTTGAGTGACACAACGACTGGGTTTTGTACCTCAAAACCAAGCTCTTCAGCATATTCTGCACACGCTTCTTTTGGCGCATTCGGGAATGGGTGGTTATCGCCAATATGGGTAAATTTCGGCGCACCTTGGTTGCCCTTTGATTCCCAATCTTCTTTCGCCCACTTCACTAGTGCACGACACGCATCTGAGTACGACGCACCATAGAAGAAGTTATAAGGCGCTGGTTTCGCGGTTTTTGGGTTCTTGCCGGTTGGGTCCGTTAAGTGACCTGAATAAGAGGCAGAGAACACTGGCACTTTGTCTTTGGTCACAAACGAGATGAGTGCTTCGGTATCTGCCGTGCCCCAACCTTGTAGCGCAACCATGTCTTTACGCGCCACCCAACGTTTGTAGTTGGAAATGGCTACTGGCACTTTATACGCCATGTCTACCGTTTCAAATTCGAGCTCAGTACCGTTAATGCCACCGTTTTGGTTGATCCAGCGTAATGCGTCTCGCACGCCAGAACCATAAGGCTTACTCACGTAGGCTGTTGGTCCAGAAAAGTCGACCAATTGCCCGACGAATACAGAGTCTTTTGCCCAAGTTGCGGTAGTAAACAGTGCCGAAGATAGCACCAACGTTGTCGCTAAATGTCCTTTGTTCATAACTCGTTGTCCTTGTTATTGAGGTATATTCCACTTAATTCCACGTTAATATGAGAACGGATAGTGTTTCCAATATGCTCGAATCTGTTGCCAGCGATGCGATAACCCTTGAGGTTCGAAAATAAGGAACAGCATGATGACCAAGCCGATCGCCATTTCTTTGAAGTAAGCAAGCCCGTCAACGAACGAAGTGTTATTGCTAAACGCAGCCAACCCCGTCACGCCAAACTCCAATACTTCTGGCAGTAATACGATAAATATCGTGCCCATCAATGTGCCTTTGACTGAACCCAAGCCACCAATGATGATCATTGCCAAGAACTGGATAGACATCATGATGGTGAAACCTTCTGCTGATACAAAACCTAGATAATGGCCGTAGAGTGCGCCCCCGATCCCTGCATAGAACGCACACACACCAAATGAGAGCAGACGATATTTGGTTAGGTTGATGCCCATGATTTCTGCCGACAGGTAGTGATCTCGTACCGAGACAAACGCGCGACCATCACGAGAACGGATCAAGTTCGATGCCCACATGTACATAAAGATCAACGCAAACAGAGCAATGTAGAAGAAGCTTTCATCGGTCGTAAACTCAAAGCCAAACAGATTGATAGGGTTTGCACCAGCACCATATGAGCCGCCACTGAACCAGTCTGCACGAGCAAAGAAGTCCTCTAAAATAAACTGCGCAGCCAAAGTCGCAATCGCGAGATATAAGCCTTTAATTCGCGCAGCTGGCAGACCAAACAGCATCCCGACAATCATGGTTAAGTAACCCGCAAGCGGAATCGCAAACACGACTGGAATGTTGAACTGGTTATTTAGCCAAGCCGATGCAAAGGCGCCAAAGCCAAAGAACGCACCGTGACCTAGGGAAATTTGTCCGGTAAAACCAACCAGAATGTTTAAACCCAGCGCCGCGATACCGAGATACGCAATCTGAATAAACAGGTTAAGAAAATAGATATCCAATACCAAAGGCGCAGCCAACATGGCGATCACACCTGCAATCGCTAGGCTTCTAATGGTTTTGGTTTCAAAAATTGGCGTATCACTTTTGTATGTGGTTCGAAAATCCCCACATGGGCGCATGCTAAGTTGAGCCATGTTATTTCTCCTTAAATACGCTCGATATCTTTGGTACCAAACAGGCCGTATGGCTTGAAGGCAAGAATGATTAACAGCACATAGAATGGTGCGATGTTGTATAAGTTACCCACTTGCAGGTATTGGCTATCAAAAAACTCAGCCAAGTTTTCTAGCACCCCGATGGTGATACCACCGACAATTGCGCCGACTACAGAATCTAAGCCACCTAAAATAACGGCTGGGAAGACTTTGATACCGATGATGGATAGCGCGTCAGATACGCCGTTTACGATCCCGATAACAATCCCTGCTGTTGCAGATACCATTGCCGAAATAGCCCAACTAATGGCGAACACTTTCTTGATGGAAATGCCAAGACTCTGGGCTACTTGCTGGTTAAATGCCGTTGCGCGCATTGCCAGACCCATTTTGCTGAATTTGAAGAACCAGTAGAACGCGCCCATGATGAGCATCGAGAAGATCAAACTCAGAATGTAAGCGAACTCAACGTTCAAACCACCGATATTCACCACATTTGTTTCGAACACTTGCGGATACGACACAGCTGAGACACCAAATATCCATTTCATCAATGCTTGGAAGAACATAGACAGACCGATGGTCACCATGATCACAGAGATAATCGGTTCACCAATTAACGGCCTGAGCACAATGGTTTGCACCGCAATACCGAACACCATCATGAACGCGAGCGTGAGTAAAAAGCCGATAAAAAATGGCAGTTGCAGATGAACAAGCGCCGCCCAACATACCCACGCGCCAATCAGCAAGAACTCACCCTGAGCGAAGTTGACCACCTGGGTCGATTTGTATATCAGTACAAAGCACATGGCGACCACGCCATACAACATGCCAACGATCACGCCATTAATGACGAGTTGCAGTAATAAATCCGTATTCACTATGCGATCCTCCGTTGTTCGCTATCCACCAGTGTTGGCTCATGTTCAATAAGCGTTTCAATAACTAGCGACGTTTGAATGCGTGTTTTGGTGCCATCCTGATAAGTGATCACTGTATCGACATCGACTTTTGGATCGTCGCTGTAGATGGTTTCGATGATGTCTCCGTATTTCTCTGCAACCACACCACGGCGTACTTTACGTGTGCGAGTTAGCTCTCCATCGTCGGCATCTAGCTCTTTGTAAAGTAAAATGAATTTGCTGATCTTCTGTGCATCAGGTAGGGATTCGTTCACTTTCAGTACTTCTTCACGAATGGCTTGATACACTTCTGGTTGAGCAGATAAGTTGGTGTAGTTAGTGAATGCTAAGCCTCGCTGCTCTGCCCACTTCGCAACAATCGCGTAGCGAATACAGATGATGGCGGATAGCCAAGGTCGACCTTTGCCCACCACTACGGCTTCTGCAATAAACGGCGAGAACTTGAGTTTGTTTTCAATGAACTGCGGAGAGTAGCGGTCGCCATGGCTGGTTTCCGACATATCTTTCAGACGATCAATCACCACCAAGTGGCCAGAGTCTTTAAAATAGCCCGCATCGCCTGTGTGCATCCAACCATCTTGAACATCTTCATCATATGCTGCTTGGTTGTTTAAGTAGCCAGTAAACATGCCTGTACTTTTCGCGATGATTTCACCAACGCCATTGCTGTCCGGGTTGATGACTTTCACATCTGCATTATCAAACGCAACACCAACGGAATCGTAATCCACATCATCCGCTTGGTGCACAGTGTATGCGCCACACATTTCGGTTTGACCGTAAAGCTGCTTGAGTGGTACGCCGATCGCTTGCAGATAACGGAAAGTATCCGGTCCCATCGCCGCACCACCCGTCGCAGCAGATGCTAGATTCGAGAAACCTAAGCGGTCACGCAGAGCACGTAGCAAAATCCATTCAGCGAGTTTTGAACGTTTACCCTGCTCCAACGCTTTATTCGCTAAGCTCATGCCCAGTTTGTACATCTTCTGCTTAAACGGTGTGGAATCCATCATTCGTGCAGACACGTCTGCCACAATGTTTTCCCACACTCGCGGCGCAAGCAGCACGAAGTTCGGGCCAATTTCGCGCAAGTCAGACATCATGGTTTCTTGTTCTTCCACGAAGTTGACGATTTGACGCGAAATCAACGCCTGACCAACCACATACACCTGCTCCATAATCCAAGGCAAAGGCAGAACAGAAACATAATTGTCGCCTGGGGAGCGCGGGTCGGCACGCAGATAAGCCGCACAGTGATCTAAGAAAGTGCCGCTGTGTAGCTGAGCCAACTTTGGTTTGGAAGTCGTACCCGACGTGGTACAAAGAATCGAAAGATCGCTGCCTTTGGTTGTCTCAACCATATTGAGATATTTATCGGGATCCGCTTTGTCGATCAGTTGACCTTTTTTATAGACCTGCTCAACATCAATCAGTCGTGGGTCGTCGTACTTGCGCATTCCACGCGGGTCACAATAGATAATGAATTCTACGCTTGGGATCTCATCACCGAGCTCAAGTAGCTTATCGCATTGCTCCTCATCTTCCGCAACCACGACTTTTGCTTTGGCATAATTGATGAGGTACGCCACTTCTTCGTGCATGGAATCTTGATAGATGCCCAGCGAGAAGCCTTTAATCGCATGGGCAGCCAACTCGCCCCATACCCATTCCGGGCGGTTATCACCCAGCAAACCAACAACGTCTTGCTCACCAACACCTAAGTCTTTGAGTGCGAGCGCCATCCACTTCACTCGGTTTTCATAATCTTGCCAAGTGAACTCTCGCCAAATACCAAACTCCTTTTCACGCATTGCGACTTGCTCGGGCCAGTGCTTGGCGTTGTGCTGCAATACTTTTGGAAAGGTATCTAAGCGGGTTATATCTGCCCAATCATTATGTTGCTGTGCCATTATGCACTCTCCTCTAATGTCGGTAGCTCTTCGCCTAAGTACGCTTGTTTCACATGCGGGTTGGCCATCACTTCTTCTGGCTCGCCCATAGCAATGTGTTTACCAAAATCCAACACCAATACGCGGTTAGAGATATCCATCACCACGCCCATATCGTGCTCGATCATGATGATGGTGATGTCTAACTCTTCGTTTAAATCCATGATGTAACGCGCCATGTCTTCCTTTTCTTCCAAGTTCATGCCTGCCATCGGTTCATCAAGCAGCAACAACTTAGGTTTTAAGGCAATGGCACGAGCAAGTTCTACACGTTTACGTAAACCGTAAGAAAGTGTGCCAGCGGTGGCTTTGCGAATGTGCTGGATTTCTAGAAAATCGATCACGTCTTCCACGTACTTGCGGTGCGCCATCTCTTCTTTCTGTGCGTTAGAGAACCAATACAGTGGCCCCGTGACGAAGTTGTTTTTTAGTAGGTGATGTCGGCCAACCATAATGTTGTCGAGTACCGACATATGAGAAAAGAGCGCTAAGTTTTGGAAGGTTCTTCCCAACCCTAACTCAGCTCGTTGGCTAGGTGTTCGTTTGGTTACATCATCTCCAGCGAAGATTACAGAGCCTTTGTTTGGTGTGTATCGACCAGAGATGCAATTGAGCATTGAGGTTTTACCTGCACCGTTTGGACCAATGATTGAAAAGATTTCCTTTTCATTCACATGGAAGCTCACGTCAGTTAGAGCTTTCACCCCACCAAAAGCCAATGAAATATCGTTTACCTGCAACAGAGGCGATTCCGATACCATAGTTGATCTCCCTTTCGTTATTTAAGTGCGTTCCATTGAGCACTATTTGATCAAACCTAACTTTGATACTGGTAACCGCTTTTACACCTATGCATCAACTTTGTATTCAGTTTACGTAAACGTCAATTTAAAATCAGAATAGTGCTTGAAAGATTAAGTTGCAATCGAGTTCATCGAGAAAGATTTGAACTAACGCAAACTTTAAGTAAATAAATTGTTAATAAAAATTATTCTCAGACGACTACATATTCGGATAGTTAGGGCCACCACCACCTTCCGGCGGTGTCCAGGTAATATTTTGACTTGGATCTTTGATGTCGCAGGTCTTACAGTGGATACAGTTCGCCGCATTTATTTGCAGCTCTGGCTGCTGATCCCCCTGTACGATTTCATAAACGCCAGCCGGGCAATAGCGCTGTGCTGGCTCTGCATATAACTCAAGATTCTGCTCGATGGGAATGCGCTGGTTCGCCAAACGTAAGTGGCACGGCTGATCTTCCTCATGGAAGATATTGGATAGATAAACAGAAGAAAGGCGATCGAAACTTAACACGCCATCAGGCTTCGGATAGACAATTTCATCACTGTTTTCCGCCAATAACAGAGACTGGTGATCGGGCTTATTACAGCGGATATGCCACTTAGCTTTACCTTTTAACACGTTATGTTCCAGCAGCGCTAAGCCACCGCCCAGCCAGGATCCAAAGCGGTGAATGCCACTTGAGAAGTTACGTGCTTGATAAAGCTCTTCATACAGCCAAGACTGTTTGAAATGCTTTTGATAATCAGCAGTAACAGACTGACTCTCAAGGGCTTCACATACTGCTTCAGCGGCAAGCATGCCAGATTTCATTGCGGTGTGCGTGCCTTTGATTTTAGCGCCGTTAATCGTTCCTGCATCACAGCCAATCAACAAGCCACCAGCAAACTGTTGCGTGGGAAGCGAATGGAAACCGCCCTTGGTGATCGCTCTTGCGCCATAACTAATGCGTTTACCATTTTTGAGGTATTGCTCAATCAACGGGTGATGTTTAAAACGCTGAAATTCATCGAATGGACTCAAGTGCGGATTCTTATAATTCAAGTCAACAATCAACCCGACGGCAACTTGGTTTCCCTCTAAATGGTAGAGGTAACTGCCACCTGTGGCTTCGTTTGATAACGGCCAACCTAATCCGTGCACTACTAAACCTTGCTGATGCTGCTCTGATGGGATTTCCCACAGCTCTTTAAAACCGATAGCGTAATGTTGAGGCGTTTTCTCTTCATCAAGATTAAATCGGTTAATCAACTGCTTACCAATATGACCCCGCGCGCCTTCAGCAAATAAAGTAAACTTCGCGCGCAGTTCAATACCAGGTTCGAAATTTCCTTTTTGTTCACCATTTTTGTCTAACCCCATGTCTCCCGTGACCACACCACAAACACGACTATCTTCACCGATGATCGCTTGACTGGCGGTAAAACCTGGGTAGATCTCCACCCCTAAGTTCTCAGCCTGCAACGCCATCCATCGGCATAGACTGCCCAAACTTATTATGTAATTACCTTTGTTATGTAACGTATTAGGCACCGCCCAAGAAGGTAGTTCATGACCATTGATTTCATTGCCTAGATAGTAGGTTTTATCTTGGTTTACTTTGGTATTGAGCGGTGCGCCCTTCTCTTCCCAGTCGGGAAACAGTTCATCCAAACTGCGCGTTTCAAACACCGCACCCGATAAAATATGCGCTCCAACTTCAGAGCCTTTTTCTACCACGCAAACAGAGAGGTCTTGTTCTTTTTCTGCTGCTAATTGTTTGATTCGGCATGCCGCAGACAAACCTGCGGGACCAGCGCCTACAATCAGAACATCAAATTCCATGCAGTCTCTTTCCATGATTGCATTCCTTTTTCTTTGCATGTTGCCAACTTGTTAAGCAACAATATATTTAAAGTTGACGCAAACGTAAAGGTAAATTAACATCATTTTAAAGACGTCATCACATCGTCTTCACTGTAAACACATAGTCTTCACTGTAAAAAGGAATCTAACGTGAAAATACTAGTGCCAATCAAAAGGGTCATTGATCCCTACGTTAAAGTTCGTGTGAAAGCGGACCATAGCGATGTTGAAACCAATAACGTCAAGATGACGATTAATCCATTTTGCGAAATAGCCGTTGAAGAAGCCGTACGACTAAAAGAGCAAGGTATTGCAGATGAAGTCATCGTTGTCAGTGCTGGCGGTAGCCAATGTCAGGAGCAACTACGTACTGCGCTTGCGTTAGGTGCTGATCGCGCTATTCATGTCGATACTGAAGACAAAATAGAGCCATTGGTCGTCGCTAAGCTGCTCAAAGCTCTGGTTGAGCAAGAACAAGCACAGCTTGTGATTACGGGTAAACAATCCATTGATACGGACAACAACCAAGTGGCTCAGATGCTTGCAGCCCTACTTGACTGGCCTCAAGCAACTTTCGCTTCCGACGTTAAGATAGAAGATCAAAAAGTTCAGGTCGTGAGAGAAGTGGATGGCGGCTTGATGACGGTCGCGATGAACTTACCTGCTGTGATCAGTACTGACTTACGCCTGAATGAACCGCGTTTTGCCTCTTTGCCTAATATCATGAAAGCCAAGCGCAAGCCGTTAGATACAATCACACCTGACAGTCTGGGTGTTGAAGTGGTATTTAGCCAAACTATTCAAGAAGTCACACCACCAGCGCAGAGAAAAGGTGGCATCAAGGTTGAATCTGTCTCAGAGCTTCTCGATAAGCTGCGTAACGAAGCGAAGGTGATTTCATGAAGAACTTAATCATAGCGGAACATGACAATAACCAATTACATGCAGACACACTCAAAGTGGT
Source organism: Vibrio sp. T9 (assembly GCF_003123985.1). Lineage (NCBI taxonomy): Bacteria > Pseudomonadati > Pseudomonadota > Gammaproteobacteria > Vibrionales > Vibrionaceae > Vibrio > Vibrio sp. T9. The sequence continues at coordinate 61,227 of NZ_NIGY01000008.1, read as the reverse complement.
TAATGCAGCAAGACAAGTCAGCCAAGACAATGTTTTGATCGTAGTGGGCCACCAGTGTGAAGAAGTCGCTCAGCAAGCCTGTCGGGTTGATGGTATATCAAATGTAATTTGTGTCGATGATGAACAACTTAAGCATCAATTTGCCGAGAGTATCGCACCTATTGTAGTGAGTATTGCTGAAGGTTTTGACGCAATCTGGGCTAGCTCATCATCAAAAGGGAAGGATCTTGCACCGCGAATAGCAGCGAAGTTCGGCGTTGGGCAAATCTCCGATATTGTCCAAGTTATCGATGAAAACACTTTTATCCGCCCTATTTACGCAGGAAACGCATTTGCAAAAGTGACCACCAGCGACAAGGTCCGCGTCGTCACCGTGCGAGCATCTGCGTTTGAGCCGGTTGCTTGTCACAATCAAGCTGATAGAGAGCATCAGCAGGTCACTATCTCAGAGCCAATGGTTGAATTGGTTTCTGTCGATAAAACCGTGTCAGAGCGTCCTGAATTAAGCGCGGCAGAGGTGGTTGTGTCAGGTGGACGCGGGGTCGGTAGCAAAGAGAACTTCGCGTTGATCGAACAAGTTGCCGATAAACTAGGTGCTGCCATTGGCGCTTCTCGCGCGGCGGTTGATGCCGGGTTTGTTGCCAACGATTTACAAGTGGGTCAAACCGGTAAAATCGTTGCGCCTAAGCTTTATATTGCGGTCGGGATCTCCGGAGCAATCCAACACCTTGCAGGAATGAAAGAGTCCAAAGTGATTGTCGCGATCAACAAAGATCCTGAATCTCCTATCTTTGAAGTTGCCGACTATGGATTGGTTGGTGATTTATTTGAGGTACTACCTCAGCTTGCCGAACAACTTTAAACAATCAGATAAGGGGCGAACACTGCTATATTCGCCCCTTTATTTTGTTTTGGTCATATTCAAAAAGAATTGAAATTAGAGGGACCTATGCAAAATTCTGCACCTATTTGGTCACCATCTGCTGAGCGCATCAGCAATAGCAACTTGCTACGATTTATCGAGACGGTTAATGCGCACCAAACCGAAGATATCTCAATCAATAATTACACGTCTTTACACCAGTGGTCCATTGACCACAATGACGAATTTTGGCGACATACCTGGCATTTCTGTAACGTCATTGGAAATATTGGCTCGCAAGTCAAAAGCCTTGGAGCTCCCAAGTGGACACAGACAGATTCTACTCAGAGCCATGTAAATAGGGACACTGTATGGTTTGCTGACGCCACGCTTAACTACGCAGAGAACCTCCTATCTCAGGCCGAACAAACACCTGAGCGTGAGTTTATCGTTTTTACTAATGAACGCGGTGAACACAGGCAGCTCACTGGTACACAGTTGCTCGAACAAGTGTCTGTCGTTCAGCAATGGCTACTCAATTGTGGTGTTGGCAAAGGCGATGTCGTTGCGGGTTATTTGCCCTACCTTCCAGAAACCGTTATTGCCATGCTGGCCACCACCAGTCTTGGTGCCATTTGGACTTCAACCTCGCCTGATTTTGGTATCGATAGCGTCGTAGAGCGTTTTGGCCAGGTCAAGCCGAAAGTTCTTTTTTGCTGTGATGGCTACCAGTTCGGAGGCAAAGCTTTCGATATGGCAGAGAAAAACATCACTCTTAGCAGCAAGTTAAGCAACGTACCAGAAAGCCCTTCAATTAGCGTATGCCAAATCGAATATATACAAAACGCTAAGAGTGCTAGCACTTCTGACTTTGTGTATTGGTCTGATATTACTCACCACTTTTCTCCAAAACCAGTTCAATATCAATCAACACTGTTTAATGACCCGTTATTCATTTTGTATTCTTCTGGCACAACGGGGCAACCAAAGTGTATTGTTCATTCCGTGGGCGGAACCCTGCTCAATCACCTCAAAGAACACCAACTACATTGCGATATCAAACCACAAGACAAGGTTTTCTACTACACAACATGTGGCTGGATGATGTGGAACTGGCATGTTTCAGCACTTGCGAGTGGTGCTACCTTAGTGATTTACGATGGTAGTCCGGTTTACCCTGATCACTCCGTCTTATGGCGATTAGCGGAAGAACATAACGTGTCACTGTTTGGTACGTCAGCGAAATACTTAGAGGCACTGGAGCATGCGAGCTACTCTCCCAAGTCAGAACATGACCTGAAGTCACTCAAAACTCTGTGCTCAACTGGTTCGGTGCTTTACCCAGAACAATTTAATTATGTCTATCAGCACATCAAGCAGGACTTGCATCTCGCTTCTATCGCTGGCGGCACGGATATTTGCGGATGCTTTGTACTTGGAAACCCTATCTCACTAGTTTACAAAGGTGAATGCCAAGGTTCAGGGCTTGGAATCGACGTGCGTGTTTTGGACGACGAGGGAAAAACCATTACACAGCAACGCGGCGAACTGACTTGCAATAACTCACTACCTAACTTCCCTATTGGGTTTTGGCACGACAACGGCGAACGCTATCACAACGCTTATTGGAGCAAGTTTACCGATATCTGGCACCACGGCGACGATGTGATGCAAACCGAACATGGCGGCTTTATTTTTTATGGCCGTAGTGACGCAACCTTAAATCCAGGCGGCGTACGAATCGGCACCGCCGAGATCTATCAGCAAGTGAACACGTTACCCGAGGTTGAAGACTCCATCGCTGTCGGCAAGTTAAACCAGCAGTCTGAAGAAATCTGGTTACTAGTAAAACTCGCTCACGAGGTCGAGTTAACCCAACAACTCACCGATTCAATTCGCGAAACACTAAAAACAAAATGTTCACCACGCCATGTGCCACGCCAAATTTTTGCTATCAGTGATATTCCTAAAACGCGATCAGGCAAACTCGTTGAACTAGCCGTGAAACAATTGGTGAACGGGCAAGCTGTAAAAAATATTGGTGCCATTGCTAACCCAGAAGTGCTGGAAGAAATTAGCCAGCTTAATCAATAGTGACAATTGGTTAAACAAGAAAAACTTAATCATTACGCCAAATTTTGTAGCCGACCTCTCGCATTGCTCTTCCGAGCAGGTGGGAGGCGATTGGTGCCGTGAGAACGATAAACAACATCGTACCGATAACTCGGGAGATCACGGTGACTTCAGGAATTGAGAAGGCAACTGCTAGTAGTAAGCAACTAACTCCGACGGTACCGGCTTTGGTTGCGGCATGCATTCGGGTATATAAATCTGGCAACCGCAACACACCTAAACTAGCGCTTAGAATCAATAACGTCCCTAAACATAAAAACAGCCCAATCAACACATCCATTATTCTTTCTCCTTCCTTTTAACGATCAAACGCGCAAATGCGATTGTGCCAAGAAATGCGACCAAACCTAATGTAATGGCGATATCTAACAAGGCATCCTCACCACTGTCTAAGGTGTAAACCGTAATAAAACCGATGGTGATAAATGAAATCAAATCTAACGCCACAACTCGGTCAGCCAGCGTTGGTCCTAAAATTAAACGGAAGAAAGCCATAACAAAACTGAGTAATAGCCCTGCATAGGCAAAAGTGACACTTATTTGCAGCCAACTATCCACGCGTCACCTCCAAAATTCGATGCTCTAATCCGTTTTTAATTCCACGAATAACTTCTTCATGCTCAGGAGCAAACATGGCATGAACGATAAGATGCTTTTTATCAGGCGTAACGTCCAAACTGAGTGTGCCCGGTGTTAACGAAACCATATTCGCAAGTAAGGTGATTTCAAGGTCGGAATCGACGTCCAAAGGGACACAGACGATATCTGGCTGGCTCAAATGCGTTGGCGTCACAACATCCCACACGACTCTTGCAACCGATATGATCATTTCATAAGCGAAGTACACCAGTAACTTTAATGCCGACGCAAAACGTCGAAAGTAGCTGGTTTTTAATCCAAATGGTTGGCTCAACCGTAAGGCAAAAAAACCGACCGTAAATCCGACAATAAAATTCAAACTCGAATAACTGCCGTTTAACATCATCCATGCTAATGCTAAGAAAAGATTGAGGAATAGATAGATCATAAATTTCCTCCCAATACCGCTCGAATGTATTCATTCGGATTTAACAGTTGTTCAGCGGCTTGAACAGAAAACTGATAAAAAGGCTCCGCCACCAAGCCTATGATCAACGTGAACATGGTCAATACGGCAATTGGAACGAAATACAACCAATGTACTTTGACTTGCAGAGTCTGTTCTGTTTTCTCCCTAACCGGCTTTTTCCAGAATGCCTCACTCCAAATTTTCGTCATCGAGTAGACGGTAAGCAGCCCAACCAATAGCGCGGTACCGGCTAACCAGTAATATTCAGCCTGTAAACTCGATTTGATCACCAAGAATTTGCCCCAGAAACCAGAGAGCGGCGGAAATCCTGCCAGAGAAAACGCAGGGACAAGAAACAAGAACGCTAACCAAGGCATTGCTTTATATACCCCGCCCAAATGTTCAAGTTGACTAGAGCCATATTTGCGCTCAATAAAGCCACCGATTAAGAACAAATTTGCTTTTACAATGATGTGATGAACAATGTAGAAAATAGCGCCAGCCAAAGCTAAAGGAGTGTAAATCGCCAACCCCATTATCATGTAGCCTATTTGGCTAATAATGTGAAAAGAAAGAATTTTCTTAATGTCGAATTGACTTGCCGCCCCCAAAACGCCCGTTAACATGGTGAGGCCAGCAATCCAAATCAACGTCGGCTGCCAACCACTCTCGGCGAGCGGAAATACTAATGTGAAGACTCGTATTAACGCGTATACGCCGACTTTAGTAAGCAACGCAGCAAACAGCGCAACCACACCACTTGGTAAGGTATGATAAGAAGCTGGCAACCAAGCAAATAAAGGAAAGAGTGCCGCTTTGATAGAAAAGGCAAACAAAAACAAGGCGGACAACATCATGTTGATGCTCAGTTCGCTCTCTCCCGCTTTGGTATAGAGATCGGCCAAGTTCAAGGTGCCCGTTGCGCCATACAACAAACCGATGGCAAGTAAGAACACTAGCGTCGAAATCAGGTTCAACATCACATACTTCACTGCCCCATCAATTTGAGTTTTCGTTGCATCTAATATCATTAAACCAAATGACGCGATGAGCATGACCTCGAACCAAACATACAGATTAAAAATATCTCCGGTGAGGAACGCGCCATAAACACCAGCAAGCAACACGTGCGTCAACGCATGGTAATTGCTATAGGAAGGTTTTCGGTGAAGGTCCGCCATGGCATAGAAAACACATATCGCACCAATCACTGCCGTAATCATCACCATGGCAACGCTGAAGTAATCTGCGACAAAGACGATACCAAACGGTGCTTGCCACTGGCCAAAAGCAACGGCTTGAATACCATTACTTATGATGTTTTCTGTGAGAAGGCCTGTGACAACAAGGTTCAAAATCGCACTCGCGCCACTTAACCACTCAGCACTTTTTGTTGAGCGACGTACAAAGAAAATGGTCAGCGCCGTACTCAATGAAAGAACAACAGGTAGCGTCAGCAAAATCGAACTCATTGACCCTCCTCAGAACGTTGCATTTCGTCGACGTCTGCGGTTCCAGAGTCTTTATAAGCTCGATAGAACAACATTAAAGCAAAAATAAGTAGCCCAAAACCGATGACTATCGCGGTTAAAATTAGCGCTTGAGGTAATGGGTTTGCTGCGCCATCTGGTGGCAAAAGAGCATTATCGCCAATCAGTGGCGGCTCTCCAGGAGTCAGCCTTCCCGCGGTAAAAATAGCAAGGTTAACCGCACTGCTGAGTAACATGATACCGAACAAAAGACGCAAGATATGTTTTTCTAGCATTAAGTAAATGCCTGCGGCGACAAATACTCCAACGACAACACTCCAGACTATTTCCATCACTCTAGCTCCTCATTAATACGAAGCAGCATCCCCATCACGCCACCTATAACGGCAAGATAAACACCAACATCAAAAACCAACGGCGTACCTAGTGGTATCACATCTTTCCACCACAACCCGGTTAAAAACGGTTTATCAAACGCAAAGCTCAAAGCTCCTGATATCAAGCTCAATGCGATGCCAAATAACGCAATGAAAAACGGCTTGAAATACAATCTAGAACGAACGTATTTCGGTGATTCCGCGAACATGAGAAGCGATAAGCCAATAACGGCAATCAATGCACCAATGAAGCCACCACCCGGTTCGTTATGACCACGTAATAACAGATACACTGAGAACACGAGCATGAGCGCCGCGACGATATGTGCCGTGGTTGCAAAAATTAATGATTGAATACGGTTTTGCTTTTTCGCTCTTGTCTTAAGCAAGCTCACTGCTGCAATCCCAGCAATGACAACGACGACAACCTCTCCCAATGTATCAAACGCACGAAAGTCGACGAGAATGACGTTGACAATATTGCGACCATGCCCGCCTGGGACACTATTTTCCGCAAAGAATTCAGACACCGATGAATCCATCGGCTGGGACGTGATTCCTAACAAGAGGAAAGTAATCGAAACACCTATCACGCCCGCTATACAAACATTCGCCAATTTGCGTTTTATTGAATGCTTGGGCACGGTGGTTAAACGCGGCATATGACGCATTAACAATGCTAAAAAGACCACCATTAATGTTTCCACTAACAGTAAAGTCTTCGCGACGTCCGGAGCACTGTAGATCATAAAAACAAGCGTGGTCATAAAACCAATCATACCTAGCGCAGAAATCGCAAGAAGCCTTGAGTGAGACAACGTACATACGATCGCTGCACCAATCAGCAATAGGGCAATGCCAATCTCATAGAAAGCCACGTTTGAAAGCTGTTCAAACAAAGGCAGAGGAATAAATGCTACCTGACCAAGTAAAGCGACGGCGAGTACCGCGAAAAATAGCAGGACATAACGACTCAACTTCTTTTGCTGCAACAGCGCCGTTTGCCACTGCGCCAGTGTCATCATGTCATCTAATAGTCGTTCAAAAACATTCTCCGCTTTGGGGACGAATAGATGTAACCGCTGAAAAAATGCAGACACAGTAGGATAAACACGGTACACCACATACCCCAATACTAGCGTGACAACGCTTAGGACCAGCGGTACATTCACACCATGCCATAATGATGTCACTTTAATATCGGCTGCAGGCAGAATGTCAGCAGAGCCAGGAAAGATGATGTGGTGATCTAACCAATTTAAACCGACTAACGGAACGATGAGACTGCCAAGTGCCAGGAGCAAAGGCGAGATCCACATGGCTTTTTTTGTCTCAACTGGCTTCGTTTCAATTGGCACGAGATCACGGCGAGCAAAGAATGGTCTCGCAATAAGCATAATGGTTAGCGCAACCATCAATATATTGACCATTAAAAGTACAAAGGCGATCCAGTTATTGAGCTCTACTGCGGATTTGTACATGTATTCTTTGCTCAAAAAGCCTAACAACGGCGGGAATCCCGCTTTAGACAATGCAGCCAAACTCCCCGCAACCATGCTGATGACGAGCACTGACTTCAAGCCGTACAGTTGATCAATATCTCGTGTTCCTGTCGCTTTGTCGATATTGCCCACCACCATAAACAGCGCTGCTTTATAGAAAGAGTGAGCGAGAATAAACATCAATACTGCACTCACGGCCAAATCTGTGCCCATACCTAGTAATAATGTTAATTTACCCAAAGCAACATTCGTGCTGTAGGCTAGCATCAGCTTCAAGTCAGTTTGTTTTAATGCGACAAACGTGCACCAAACGGCGGTGATACTCCCTGTGATCACTAGGGCATAAAACCAAACCTCGCTATGAGCATAAACTGGCGATAAACGCGCTAACAAGTAAATGCCCGCCTTTACCATTGTTGCCGAGTGTAAATACGCACTGACTGGAGTGGGCGCTGCCATCGCGTTAGGTAGCCAAAAATGAAACGGGAACTGCGCAGATTTAGTAAATGCACCAAGTAGTATGAGCACTAGAGATGGGATAAACCATTCATGCTGCGCAATAGTGTCCGCCTGAGCGATGATCGTATGTAGCTCATAACTCCCTGCCATCGCTCCCAACAAGATAAGGCCAGCTAACAACGCTAATCCACCAGCACCTGTAACGATCAACGACTGCAGTGCATTTTTTCGTGACGTTTTGTTTTCGTGATTAAAACCAATCAGTAAGTAAGAAGTGATGGTGGTGAGTTCCCAGAAAACGAACAACAATAGGATGTTATCGCTCATCACAATCCCTAGCATGGCAAGCATGAATAGGGTTAGGTATAAATGAAAGGAAAATCGGCTATCACTCTCTCGTAAGTAAGCCAAAGCGTATATTTGGATCAGTGCGCCAATCCCGCTGATCAGCCCGGCAAAAAGGAATGACAGACCATCTAACCTAAAGCTGAAGTTAATATCGAGGCCAGGTATCCATTCCGCATTCCAGCTTACGCCTGCGGGTGTGTAGATGTAAAAAAGAAAAGAGAAGATTAAAATTGGCAGCACAGGGAAAATCAGTAAGACCAACTGATTATCGGGATTTTTCGGCAGGTTTTCTTTACCCGTTATGCTATTCAACATCGCAGCCCATTCATTTTTATAAGAAAGTTCGCCCTATTTGGCGCAAAGATAAAAAGCTCCACTTGATTGTTTTAGCCCAAGTATTTCAAAAAAGATCATAAAACCAAGGGATAAGTAGCAAACAGCAATCACTGAATGCTACTTAAAGGAACGTTAATACAAACAGCTACTTGCTGTCCGCTACGGTGTAAGAACGTAGATCACTACTTACGTGTTCTCGACTGAATGTGTATGGATTATCGTCATCAGTTAACTCGAACGCATCGTAGGTGCAGTCACCGATATCATTTCTCGGACAAACATAAACGTTCGAACGTTCTATCATTTCTGTGTGGCATTTCGGGCATAGGTTTTTCATGTCACTCTCCTCTGATAACTTATTGATACACTGATAATTCCATGTTCTAGAACTCCGTCTCCCTCCTTTACCTAAAACAACCACTTAAACCTAGGTTTGTTACACACCAATTACTGAATCGGCGATACAAAACCATCGGGCTTAAGAGCGACCAAACTACAGTTTATAGATTGCAAAATGTTTTCAGCCGTATTACCAATGACGTAGCCAGATATCCCAGTTCTCGCTAAGGTACCCATGACTAGAACGTCCACTTCTATGCTTTCTACGTAATCCGGGATTTTTTCATCAGGCTTTCCGTGTAAATGATGAATCACAATTTCACCCGTAATCCCCGACTCTTCCAGCAGTTGTTGTAGAGCTTGTTTATGATCGGCTTTTGCTTTGTCGAGTTCATGTTTCAACTCAGCATCGTCGACTTGAATCCAAGCATTGTCATGTAGGTAATTCTCTAAGTAATATTCCCAGCAAGAAATCACATGTAAACGACTGTCACAGGTGTCGGCTATTGAACGAGATAATTCAAGTAAACGCACCGCTAATGAGTGCTGTTCATCGCTCGCCGTTAACGGATCTATAGCAACAGCCACACGGCGTTTGTCTCTCGGCTTATCAATCGGTCGGTGTAACCATAATGGACAAGGACATTTGCGTAACAGTGTCATATCAATGGCTTTGAAGCCTTCAGCGCCTTCACCGAGTGGTTCAGCTTCTTTGATGATAAGATCTTTGTTGTCAGCTAATGCTTCTTTAATAATACAGACAGCGGGTTTTTCACTGCTTTTCACAGTAAGAGGAAATGCCAGATCATCTTCAGAAAGATCGAGCTTCTGTCTGTATTCCTGAATGCTTTGTTTGAGGGAGTCTTGTAGCGATTGCTCATAACTTTGCTGATACTGGAGCATATCCGCGGGGAAGTCGGGGCACGCAATTAGCCCTGAAACAGGCACTTTGTTGCTGGATGCGATCCTCATCGCTTGTTCGAGCGCCTCACTATGACCAGGCAATCCTTGTGTTGCAAAAAGTATGTTCGCGAATCGTTTCATACACACCTCCTTGTTTGGTTAAATATTAACCACCCACAAAGTATAATACCTAACGGATAATTGTAACGGCTTGTGACGTTGATGAAATCAATTCTCATTAAGCTATGGATATTGCTTCATTTTGCTTTACGTCACCTTCTCCTTTTCTTTACGACTGTGGCCCGCTGACCCCAATAGAGCTACATACTAAAAATTGAGACCAAATAAAAACCCAAATTACTCAAAGTTTTTTCTCACCTTGAGTAACTTGGGTATAAGCAATAACACACTTAGGCTACGGACTTAAATGGGTAACCTAAATTTTCATACGACTTAGTTGAAAGATGCCATATCAATCACGAATCAGTGTGCAAATATTCACAGCCCTAATGATCCAGAAGTCGCTGTAAATTAATGTTAAGGTTGCTGTTTTGTTGGTGCCAAAGCAATTTCGCGAACACATACACCTTGCGGTTGCTGATAAGCAAACAGCACTGCTCGTGCAATATCGTCGGCTGCCAACACGCCCCCCATATCCTCTTTCCAAGCATCATAGCCATCTTTAATATCTTGAGACGTAGTATGTGAAAGTAATTCAGTTTCCACTGCGCCAGGTGCAATAGTCGTAACACGAACATTCGATGATGCGACTTCTTCACGTACGTTTTCAGAAATCGCATGAACCGCAAATTTGGTACCACAGTAAGCGGCATGATCAGGAAATGTTTTCTTGCCCGCAATAGAGCTGATATTAATGATCGTACCACTGTTACGCGCTTTCATCGGTGCTAAAACGGACTGCATGCCATTTAGCAAGCCAAGTACGTTCACATCAAACATGCGCTTCCACTCCGATGCGTCCTGAGTATCTATCTGGCCTAGAAGCATAACGCCTGCGTTATTTACAAGTGCATCTACCGGACCATACAACGCTTCAGCTTTCTCAATTGCCGCTTCAAAAGAAGCTTTATCGATCACATCTACCTTTTCACAAAGCGCATTTGGCAAGTTTAATGCTTCTAAACGTTCTACACGTCTTGCTAACAAAAGAAGAGCATGGCCCTGTTCGCTGAAATGACGTGCAATCGCTTCACCAATGCCTGAACTAGCGCCTGTAATAACAATTAACTTTTTCATTTTGAATCCTTAATAGAACGGTTTACCTCAATGGCGATAAGTTTAAGAAAACTTAGTTTGTTGATATATACCGACCTAGTTGAAACACTGTTGTTATACTGCAACAATACTTTTTTGAATTACGCAGAAGTCATCATGCAAACACACATCAACCTTGCGGATATCCGCTCTTTCGTCCTAATCGCTCAACTAGGAAACTTCACGAAAGCAGCAGAGCAACTTGGCGTTTCTCGCTCACACGTTTCACGTCAAATAACAAATCTGGAACAACAGATTGGTGCCACTTTGCTACAAAGAACCACTCGAACACTGAAGGTCACCGAAGCAGGCAAGGTTCTGTATAAACAGTGTGAAACCGCCCTTCACAATATTGATCAAGCTGTTATGGCAGTGGTTGATGATGTAGAAGAATTAAGAGGCGAAATTCGTATCAACTGCGTGGGGGGGTATTTAGGGGAAGACGTTGTCGCAGATATCGTTGCTCAGTTTCTAATCCAACACCCACAAGTGAACATTAACTTAGATTTTAGCAGCCATCGTGTCGATTTAATCGCGGATGAATTCGACATCGCTTTTCGAATGGGAAAGTTAGACGACTCCAACTTTATCGCTCGCAAACTGATTGATGTGGAAATGGGGACGTACGCAAGCCCAAGTTATTTAGAAACACATGGCTATCCTTCGCATCCAAAAGACTTAGAAAAACACATTTGTTTGACAGGTAGTGTGACACGCTGGGCATTCGAGAACACAAATACAAAGCAGTCAACGGAACACCAGATACGTGGACAGTTACGATGTAAGAGTGGCAGAGTAATGATAAAAGCAGCGTTGGCGGGAAATGGTATCATCCGTGTACCAGCACTTTATTGCCAACAAGAACTCCAGACAGGCAAGCTAAAAGAAGTGTTTACCGACTGGAGCATTCCGAGTGTGGAGTTTTCACTCCTTTACCATCACGACCGACATCAACCAAAACGCATCCGAGCCTTTGTTGATTTTGCTACTCAATATTTTCGTCAACTGCCGAGTAAGCACAAGTAAAGTGCTCGATAGAATTTCCCTATGTGAACCAATATATACGGAATCTATAGAGCCCAAATTTGTACTAAAGAAATACGTAAGCATCGTGATGTTTTAAGGTCTAGTTTTCATAAACATTAGCGGTGTTTGCCCAGTTTGCTTTTTGAAAAATGCAATAAAAGCACTGTCTGACGAAAACTCCAGCCAATCAGCAACGGCGCTGACTTGCATTCCCGTAGATAACAATTCAACTGCTTTTAAGAGCCTCCACTGTTGACGCCAATCTTGATAATTCATACCCGTTTCCGACTTAAATAATCGTGTTACCGTCTTGGTACTTGCCCCCACTTTGCTTGCAAGAGTAGTAAGCGAAGGAGCGAGAAATGAAGGTTCAACCAACTCCCTGCGAAATGTTGTTAAGCGCCGATGTGATGGCAAAGGCAACTGAAACGAATAACGTTTCGCAGCATAAAACTCCTCCCAGAAGAGTGCTGTCGTATTTAGCATCTCGCTGTTAGGCTTATCCCACTCCCAAAATGACATTTTATCAATGAGGGCTTGGAGTAAATTATTCACTTCTATCATCGTGATCTTACTCGGACACGCAAACACCTCACAATCAAAATACAAAGATCGATACGCAACCACATTCGTCATCAGTGCGCGATGCGGCGTATTAGGTGGGATCCAAACCGCCTTTGTCGGGGGCAGAATACAAATCGAGTCCTTCAGAGCAAAACTCATACAACCTTGAGGTGCGTACAACAATTGCCCTTTCTTGTGCTGATGCATACCCGAGTCGTGCTTGCCAATATCCGCAGCAATTCCCACTACACAATTAGAAATTTTGTCTGCGTCAAACTGTGTTTCTTCGTCAATAAGTGCCATTTTGTCCGAATATTGATGTATTTGGTTTTTATGTTGTTATTGGCTCAATCATAGCCTCATTTATACTGCCCGCCAACTTCATTAACAATGGGTAACAATATGAATACTAAGCCCTCTTTATGGCTCATGCTGGTTATGTTGATGTTTCCGCAAATTGTAGAAACCATCTATAGCCCAGCGTTGAGCTCAATCGCTCTATCATTTGATGTAAACCACGCACAAGCAGCACAAACACTGTCGATTTACTTCCTAGCGTTTGCCATTGGCGTCGTTGTTTGGGGAGTGCTCGCAGATAAACTGGGAAGAAGGCCTACCATGTTAATTGGGCTCTTTATCTATGGTTTTGCGTCTTTACTCGCAACTCAAACCGAGAGTTTTGCTGTTGTCATGGCTGCGCGAGCCCTGAGCGCATTTGGTATCGCGGTAGGTTCCGTTGTCACACAGACCATGCTTCGTGACGCGTTTGACGGTCAAGAACTGAGTAAAGTCTTCAGCTTAATGGGGATGGGTATATCAATCAGCCCGGTAGTAGGCATGCTATTAGGCGGACAGCTTACAGGGCTTGGTGGATATCGTTATGTGTTTTTTGCCTTATTTTTAATCGCGCTAGTATTGCTCGCTTATAACGTTATTAAGCTTCCTGAAACACAGAAGGGACACACACCAGTGCGGTTGCATCAACTTAGCTGGAAAATGGTAAGAGACGCGCGAATTTGGCGCTCAGGATTACTGGTTGCTTTGTATAACATTGCTCTATTTTCTTATTACCAGCTTGGCGCATTTACTTTCTCAGCACTTGGGTATAACTCCGAACAATTTGGATACAGTGGCATGGTACTGGGGTTAGGCACTCTGCTTGGGAGTTATTTAAACAAATCCCTAGTGTCTAAAAATGTTCGAAAAAGCCAACTACTTTGGCTCTCAGCAGTATTGCTTAGTTTGGGATCAGTCGGTGTGTTGATTCTGAGCCAATCAATCTGGTTTGTTGCTCCAATGATGTTAGTCGTCATGTCGTATGGGATTGCGATACCCAATATACTCAGTGACGCACTCGTTGATTATAAACAACAGGTAGGTAGCGCAGGCGCTTTATTTGGGCTCATGTACTACATCATGATCGGGACGGGATTAGCGATGGCTGGAACAGCACAAAACTTAGGTGTCGTTCTACTAGCATGTAGCTGTTTAGCAATTTTATTGGCGTTTTCTACAAAACAAGTTCATACCGACTTGTGACAATAATGAAATACTCTCCGTAATGGTTCACCGAGAATCTAGAGAATTTTTCAATCAATAGGAACTGAGGAGCACAATAGTAACCGCTCCTCAGTTGTCTTCTAGAGTGCGATCTAAACTAAATTAACCTTAAAGAAGCTCTCTAATTTATCAAATGGGATCACATCCAATTGATCGTATAGATCCGTATGATTCGCATTTGGAATGACCATCAATTCTTTAGGCTCTGCCGCCGCTTCATACGCCGTTTCACTGAAATAGCGAGAGTGCGCCTTTTCGCCATGAATGAACAACACTGGGCGTGGAGATATCTCTTCAATGTAGGTCAGAATTGGCATATTCATAAACGACAGCGGCGTTGTGAGTGTCCATGCTGCATTTGAGTTAATCGCTCGTGGATGAAAGCCTCGTTCAGGAGACTTGTAATAGGCTGCATACTCAACAACAAATTGGGGCTCACCTCCAACTAACTCAAGCGATACTGGCCCGTAAGTAGGCGTTCCATTTTCGGCATCTTCCCATCGTTGCAGGCTTAGCTGCTCTAACGTTTGCGTGCGCTGTTCAAACGTCATACTGTCGTTATAGCCTTTAGACATTACACGGGTCATATCATACATCGTACTGGTTGCGACTGCTTTGACGCGTTTATCTGTAGCAACTGCGTTTAACGCCATGCCGCCCCAACCACATATGCCTATCACACCAATTTTCTGACGATCAACGTCTTTCTGTAGGCCAATAAAGTCCACAGCTGCGCTAAAGTCCTCTGTATTGATATCAGGTGATGCAACGTTTCTTGGTTCACCACCACTCTCTCCGGTATACGACGGATCAAACGCCAAAGTAATGAAGCCTCGCTCGGCTAATGTTTGAGCATATAACCCTGAAGACTGCTCTTTCACAGCGCCAAATGGACCACTAATGACGATAGCCGCAAGCTTGCCACTTTTATTTTTAGGTTGATAAAGATCCGCTGCCAACGTGATGCCATAACGGTTTTTAAAACTCACTTTGCGATGTTGAACTTGGTTACTTTTCGTAAATGTTTTATCCCAGGTGTCACCAAGATTTATTTGCGTCTCAGCTTGAACGGAACTCGTTGAGAGCGATCCGACTCCCATAGCAACCACGCTGGCACCCGTCATTTTCATCATATTGCGACGACCTTCATCAGGTTCATCTTGGTAACTTGCTTGATTGTCGTTCTGGCTTTTCATGGTAGGCACTCCTAATTAACGTAACACACGATGAGTACAGTACGCGGAGGCTTTATCGCTCCTACTTTACTGACACGTACATTGTTGCAACTTTCGTATTTTTTCGTTAACCAGATACTACGCATTGCTTGCCTAATCTTCCGAAGATTGGTCTAAACCTCTTCTAACGTTAATTAAGGCGTAAATAAAAAGCGCCTGTCGGCGCTTTAATTATCTATAGCTCTTATTGCCATGTTGGCTCACCAAACTCTTCACAACGTTGCTTGTCGTAATTTTCAATGCGCCCGCGTTTACCTACAAACTGAACCTGAACAACCATTCCAGCTTCAACATATTCACTGAAATAATCGCAAGAAACACGAAAACTAGTATCGCGTATCACAATTGGTACCCATTCATAGCCGCCGCTGCGTGGTAAGTAAGACTTGAAGGTAATGACCCCGTCATCTGAAACGTTGATTTCTTGATCATATTCATTCAACTTATAAAAACGTTGTCCATCAAACTCTGCCTTTGCTTTTTCAATTATTTCCTTCGTTGCTGTCGATTGCATCGGCGTATTTGACACCAGTTGACACCCAACAACAGATGTCAATACGGACAAAGCCAAAGCGAGTTTAGTTATTTTATTCATTTACCTAACCACTGTAGAATTATTCAACACTTATCATTTTAAAAGGAGGGAGACCATACTTTATTTTAAAGAAAATAAAAAGCGCCTTTCGGCGCTTTTTATCTGAACATTTCTTATCCAAACGTCTCGAGTAAATTTTCTAGAAAAGCTAACTCTTTATTACAATGAATTTTATTTAGGCTCTCACTGGAATCTATTGCTATTTAATCCCAAGCTTCAAACTCATTGGGCTTTACGTGTTTTATTTTTAATCTAACGCTAGGAGCCAGAGCTGTTTCAGTTTCCAATTCATAGTAGTACTCAACAGCATTTTCATCTTCAATCATGTCAACGGAGTTAGCAACGACACTCAACCGTCCACCACCTCTTGTCAATGAAAAGTACGCATTCTTGTTTTCATTTACTTCAAATTTCAAAGGAATGTATTCAGGTTCTTTAAGAGAAATATCTACCCATTTATAGCTATCTAAACTCTTCCCTTGTCGTGGGGCATAAACTGTTTTCAACCCATTTTCGTCAACAACGAAGTACATCGAATTCTCGGCTTGATTAAAACAAGCTTTCAAGCCACCACCTTGATTTTCCAAATCACATGTAAATACAACAGAGTCTTGTTCGCAGCATGCATTTACAAAAAATGGTAATGGCAAAATAAATAAAAAACTCACTACCTTAATAAATTTATAAACCATATTAAACTTAAGTGTATCGACTGGATTTAAAAATAAAGACAATACAGAGCCTTGTCAAAATAGAGATCGCGAATATACATCGGACATTCCAAAAATGAAACATTCATCAACATCTACTCTAGTCTTCTATACTGTTCATAAGTTAATGTCGATCGTCATATCTTGTACAGATTTATATAAATTGTTAACTATAAAATCAGAGAGTGCTCTTCTATCATAATTTTCCAAATTAATAATACTCTCTGGAGACTGTACATTGACTTTATATATCGTGTTTTCACCTTCTCTTTTATCAAAATTCTCTTCGAGATATAAAACATCGGTTAGAACAATTTTATTATTTTTGTAAGAATAAACCAAAATAAAACTATAATTAGAATTATCTTCCTGTGTTGTTGTTAATATAATATTATTTCCAACATTTTGGTTGGATGAATAACCCAATTTCTTCACTAGAGTATTTGATATAATCAATTTGTAATTAATATCATTTTCTAACACATCAGGATAATTACTCTCATTGCCTGAAATCGTTGATATTTGATTATCACCAAGCAATATATCTTGACCTAAAAAACGTTGCTCAGATTTTGAAAAGTAATAATCTCCATCAATTTTATTTACCTCAATTTCAACTTTTTTATTTTTAAGATCTATTAAAAATAAATCTTCAACTTGAGAAAAAGAACTAAAGCTCAATAAAGCTGAGGATATAAACACGATCAACCTTACTAAAAATTTATTCATTACATAAAACCTCATATATATCCAAAAAATACTTTGTTCTTTTTTCTTTGTGAGAACGTGGAAGGCGTGAGTTAACAACATTAGTGATACTATTTGTACTAGCTATACTTCCGGACACTTTCTCATTCAAATTATTAACATCCCAAAAGCCAAGAGCAGCTAAAAACCCTTCTTTGGTTTTCAAAACCGAGTAAGGGTCATCTGAAATATTAAAACCCAAGTCTTGAATTTTATTTTCCAATCTAGTTTGAACAGCGTCATAGTTATATTTCCAAGTTAACTGTATAAACCCCTTCCCCTTATACCTCAATCCAGAAACGTCTCCTCCCTTGACGAGTACAAAATGGCCATCTGGTGAGTCACAAGAATAAACACGTTTCGCTATCTCATCTTCCTGAGGAAGCTGGCTATAATAATAGCTTCTTCTTCTCACATACTTTTTCTTATCCGCCTGTGAAAGTGCTTTGTATTCACTTTCATCAATTCGTATGTAGCCAAGACTAGCTGCTTCTTCAGGGTATTTATTGAAGTAACGCTTAAACATTTCTTTTAACCTATCGACAGAATACCATAAGTCCTCTTCATTACCTTCTAGTTTCGAACCAACTTCAGCTCTTATCTGAGCAAAAAATTGTGCTGCTCGTTCATTGGTATTTATTTCAAAGCTACTGGCATATTTATTAAATAAGTCACGCACTTCTTCTCTTTTACTGAGGGAAGAATCTGGAAACATCAGATTCATTTGCTTTTGAGTCACGTAGTAACCCGAAACAAAAGAATTAACAAAAGGCCAATAATGCCAAAGACTCTTGTCACCGCTTAGTTGCAAATCACCTTGTAAATCCTGCATCCATGAGAACTTATCTGCTCTTTCCAGTTCGAATTGCGAGAAAAGATCAAAGCTATCCATCACTTGATCGCGCCATGGGGAGTTGCGGTAGTCTTCTTCAGTCACAAAACCAGCGGAGCACTTAATATCTAGAGCTTCCTTAGCGGTCTGATGGATTGATTCATAAAGACTTTGTGACGATTCTGTATGCCAATCTGTAGGATGTTTCACTATAAATCGCTCAAAGTGTTTACGCTTACCATCTAAGTATACTTTGGCATCACGAGCAGTGAACGAGGAAAAATCCGTTACTTGATCTTCTGTCACAGATTCAAGTAACTGCTGAATAAACGAATTACTCATATCAACGGCACCACTACTATCGGATCCATCGAGAACGACCAGTGGATTTTCTTCCGCATTTTTGGGAGAAATCTGTTTTTTGAAAAATTCGGGCGGCTCCTCAAAAGAAAACATCTCGATATGCACGCGATTATCGTCTTTCTTAGTTCCTATTGCATCGTTGCTGTACTCGTGCAGTCCCATGTAGCCGATATCTTCCCCAGCTGAAACTTTTATTTCCTCTCTAAATAAGATCGGGAGTAAACAAACCACACTACCGTCCCTAATCATTGCCGCGTTGTCCGACATCCATTTAGGTTCTGAAACTGGTTCTGATAGGACAGCAGAGGAATCTTCTAAAATGTCAAAGTCACTATTGAGACCCGAAGCAAACCAAACAATCTTGTTTAGCAGTGCTTTTTCGCTACCACTTGCCGATTCACCATTCTCTACCACACGGCACTTTATCATTTTGTAGGTATTTTTGCCGATCTGGTATGGGTGGGTTTCCTTCTCTTCAGCATACAAGTATTCAAGTAATGTCCCTTTAGACATCGACCGTTTTTTTACTTTTACGCTAGAGTTAGTAGGCACATCACTATGTTCGAAAATGCGTACATTACGCCTTTCTTGTAAGCGATAACGCGTGTTTATTGATGAATTAGCGCCAATATCTGAAGGTGGCGCAAGGTGCATATAAAGTGTATAGAATTTAAATACATCTTCACTATCTTCGGGGTTTACAGCCTCATGCTCGATAAGCACAAAGTTATTACTGTATTTAAACTCTTGCTCTTGGTACGTTGATGTTAGGTAATCAGGATTTATGCGAAATGCCACTATTTTTCCATCAAGCATCGCTTGAATAGGTCTGAGCCCTTTCCCCCACGGTAACATTTTTGATGTTAAGTGAACACCACTATGCCAACCATATCCTTGTCCTATTAAATAACGACCACTCTTAGCTTGAGCAAACAATTTCGTAAAATCACTGAGCGTGTAGTAAGCGTCACCTTCTCGTTGCGCTATCGGAAAAACTGCATCCATGATTTAAATGTCCTAGTCAGAAAAGTTATCGTCAAAAGTGACAAATGATGGGCGGTTCAAATTGTTTGACTTCGTGTACACCACCGCATTAACCCTACCTAAATTAGTAGCAAAGCTAGATTGGCTCGCTATGTTAACGGTACTCCCAAGGGCCATTGCCGATATAGAGATTAGGGTGTCATTTTTGGTCTCGAAAATTTGGCTAATGACGTCAGGAAGTGCTTGTTTGAAGTGGTTAAGTGCTTTTTTATAACCGTTTATACCCTCTTCAACAGAACTCAACGATCTTGCAGAAGCTTGGCTTTGTATGAAATCTAAACGACCGATGATTTCACTGTTTAGCTCATCGATGTATGAACAGATTTGATTGTTTATCAACGTCCATAAAACAAACTGCAAATACTTCACAGTATTCCCAGTCCCTAAAAAGCGAAGCTTCGCCAATAATTCATAGGGAGGCTCAAACACATCGGCTTGATATAAGACTCTCAATATATCGCCATTTTCGTGCACTTGCTCCAAGAGCAGTTCAACTAAAGGTTCATATTTCTCTAGCGCAGTAGTATCAGTTTGGATGTGATAAAGTGCCGAAACATAAGCATCAGAAAAGTCTTTAGAGTGATTTTGACTAATCGCATAAGGAGACGATATACGGCTTTGCTCTAACACAATATCTTTAAAGTCATCATCACTGAAGGATGGGGACATCAATATCCCCCAGTCATTAGCAACCCCAACACGATCTTCCCAAAATGGCGAGCGGCGACCTGCGACAAACATACAAAAATCATTCGGATCAGGGTAAGTTTCCGTCACAATATTTTCAGCTAAAGATTGGGTCGGGGTGTATGAGTCTTGAGTTTCGCTGAGCACTAACTTGCATTCTTTTAGAGCGAGACCATTAACAGATGCTTTTCCGCTAGAATCCAGCACTCCACTCCCAATGACAGCACCTGAAGGTTCGACTAAAGAAAATTGTGCATTAGAGTAAGGGAGCCCATTTGGATATTTGCATTCTATATCCAGCGTATACGTCCCTTCCTGATCTTCCGTAACAGAAACCGATGGGTTTTGTGCCCCACCCAAACACATGGTGTTGGCTTTGTTCATGGTCATTTGATCGGACAGGCGACATACGCCCTTACCTTCAAACTTAACCGTTGGTGAAGCTGAAATGAATTTTGCTTCGGCTTCTATCGTGCCTGAGGCAACGCCTTTTCTGTCACCGCCCGCATCGCCAGTACTTTTTGAGAACGTACTGCCCTTGATAGCGACACTGTTACCGCCATCCATAGAGACCGTCGTAGTCCCACCTGCAAGGTCTGCTGATTTAGCATTGTTGCCATAAGGGATAGGAACGACTGGCTTGCCGACCTTAGTTAAACAAACATCTGGGAGCGTTGCATTCGCTTCACCACCTGAGCCTTTATGAACTATCGAAAGTCCATTCGCACCAACTGTTACGCCCATAACCAATCCATTTGAATTTTATTGATTGAATGATAAAAGAGATCGCACATTGCAATCTCTCTAAATGACTAGTGAATTTCACTAAAAGACCAGTGATATTCACAGCAAACCTTAAAACTGGCAGAAGATCTCATTTTTAGATTTCTGGTTATCTATACACTTCAAGCAGTTGCTGGAATTTTAAGTCTATGACGATGTAGGTTGCCGCATACATAAGCGCAAACGTAATCGCACTAAGACTCAAGATCAGCTTGGGTGAAATTACCCTTTTTAACGGCTTCTTTAGGTATTTAGCTTTAAGGTTAATTAAAGAAACTTTTTCTTGTTCTGCTAGGCGGTCATCTCGCACTAATCGATAAATGGTGCTGCCAATTTCCGCTAACTTTTCGTTACCACGCTCTTCACGGCCGTACTTGCCTTGGAAACCAAGTTGAAGCAATAAATAGAGAAACTCTATAACGTGACGGTATTTGCGAGGGTCGGCTTTTAAGCGGTCGAGAATAACGAAAAACTTGTCACCACCAGAGGTTTCGTTATGGAATTCAGACAGTAAGCTGTTCTGGCTCCAGTGACTATTTGCCCCCCATTCTTGCCGACAAACAGATTCATCAATCGCCGCACACAAGCAGTAACGAATAACAAGAACCGAAGCACGATCGAGCTCCATTTCATTAAGTTTTCGTTCACCTTTTCGAATCTCACGTGCCACTTGTTCACGAAATGGCATCGGGTCATCAAGCCAAGGGATCGAAGACATACAAGACAGACTGGCGATCAACCATGAGAATTGATCCACCAGCGGGTTAATACCCATGTTGTCGATAGATAGATCTTGTACTGCGATGTTTCTCGATAAGTCAGGCGCTGGCATTACCTCCATTGGTTTGCCAGGCTCTGGTTGGAATAAGACTACGGTGACGTCTGTTTCTGCGTAACTCATAGACGAACGGCCCAAAGTTGCAATGATAAGTTAGCGAAATCGCCCGCAACGTGAATCGCAATCGCAGCAGTGTTCTTCAATGCCATCCACTCTTCACCCGTTTTATCGAGCTCGAAATAGGTATAGCCAGCGTGATACGGCAGCGCGCGTGGCACAACTGGCATTGGTTTGATCTCAATCCCTGGCAGTTGAAGGTTAATCAAGTCGCGAATGTTATCGATTGAACCGATCTTCGTTTGGCTGACAAACTGCGTATGCAGGACATCCAAGGTAACGTCGGCTTTAACTGCAAGAATAAAGGTCGTCGTATCAATGATCTTATTGTCAGGGATCGCTGCCGTTCTGATGCCATAGTTCTGATCTTTTAAGGTCAGTGGAATTGCTCTTTGTTCAGACATCACGCTCAATGTCATTTTCGCACTGTCTAGAACGCGAGAAAGACAGCTAGTAAGATCACCATGATTGTATTTAGTAAACTCAATAGGTCGGCGTGTCGTCGAGCACAGCGTCGAAAGCTCGCCTTCTGCCTGAAGAAGAATTCGATACAAAGACTCAGGGTGTACAGCTTCTGTGTTTGCAAAATGCCAAAACAAGGGTTCGTATCTATTGAGCGCTTGCAATAGCATAAAGTCAGAAACTGATGATACGCCTTGTTGATCCACCACTCCCAGTCGCTGAACTATGGATTCTGCGCGGTGCTTGAGCATAGAAGCAAACTCCGTCGCGAACTTATTAAGTACCGTAGATGCGTGAATATCAATACAGGTAGGAATGAAACTATCATCTAAGATCACGCTGCCATCTGGCTTCACTTCCGAGATCTTGAGGATCGGAATAGACGTGTAAGCACTTTTATCTTCATGGTCGTACATTAAGCAAAAGTTAAGCTTACCGACGACGATATTTGCCATGTCTTCCGAATCATAACAAGCATCAACCGCTTCTTGAGATTCCATCGTATAACGTGCACCGTCTTTTTTAGTGCCAAATAACTCAGAACGTTCCGATGGTAACGGACAGCACAAATAAACCACTTTATCGGCAATCGAAGGATCCACATCTTTCACTTCTGGTAGTTCAGCGAGCAGTGGAAGCTCAAATGGCGTGCGGTCCTGTAGGATGCCTTCTGCACGCGTAATACCAATTTTACCGAGGGCTAGCAGTTGTGAATTTATTTCCAAACGCTTAATCCCCCAATGTAAAGGAGATGCGTTGTTGCTCAACATGCTCGACAGTTTACTTTGCGAACGATCGAGTTGTTGAAAATGCTGCGGCTTCATGAACATTCCATCTTGCCAAACAACTGGATTGTATAAAGACATGTTTCTATCCCTTAAAAGTAAACCTGTTCAATGCCGCGAGTATTATCAGAAATTAACTCACTGCCTTCTAACTTGAGCTTGATGTAGTACTCGCTCTTCTCTTCAATGACTTCAACTTTACGCCATGACGAACCATCAATATCACGAAAGGCCACAGAAAAACCGACGGCACGAGTGTCAGGGTCTAGCGTTAGCATTTCATGAACTTTTCCACCTGGCTGTATTTGATATTCATAACGTTTGATGTACTCATCACCCAACGACGCTTTATCGTTTTCAAACAGCGCAAAAAAATCTAAGCTTCGGAATAAAACTGGCGAATTTAATTCGTGAAGACGGAGAATGACCGGAGATGACTGCCCCCCATCTCTCACATTGAGTACAGGTGACGCCTCAATAACCAATTCAATGGACGAAGTTTCTGGTGTGATACCCGTGGACTCTTTAAATTGATCCCACATGGAACAACCGGACAACATGGCAAATCCGAGTAATACGGCGATACTACGCATGGTTTCCCTTAATCACTTTGTTATAGTTTTTCTTAATCAGCCCTTTTAAGGATGTTTCGTTGAGCAGGCGACGATTATTAGAGTAGAAATCTAAATATTCGCCCCACAGTTTTGACTTCGTTGAGAACAAAGATTGACTCGCCACTTTGTTAGCAAATGCAACGGGATCGTTCGTCTCTGATTGTTCTAAAATAAGCTCATTCAGCGCTTTGTTAAACATGACTTGGTGGTCATTCAACTCATCAAGCATTTGTTCTACCAGTTCATTTGGAGCCAGTAGATGTTGGCTATTGAGAGTCAGCATCAGCTCTGCAATGTTAGAGTTAGACTCACTCGTACTCTGCTCTTCTTTCAAGGACTCTACTTCGTGTAATTCTTTCTGTAGGTTATCAATACATAAGCGCAAACAAGTGCCCATTTGTTTGAACAACTGAGCTTCATTCGTCATTAGCTCAGGATTTCTTATACCCAAACCATCAAAAAACGCTTGTGCTATATCTTGAGAACAGGCGGTTGCTTCGATACCCGCTTGCTCTTTAGTCGTACTGTTTATCGTAGGTTCTACCGCAGGCATTTGAAGTGGCTGATTAGTTTGAGAAGAAGGAGTAAATGACTGTGTCATCTCTTCCCATTTTGAACCTTTAGCAGTATGCTCGACGATCGTCTCTGTGGAGTTAGGTGCACGATGTTGTCTTTGAACTGCCCTATCTAGAATCGTCGTTTGGGGTTGAACCGTCTCTTCTGAGACAATATCTTCTCTATATGGCGTACCGTTCTCTACCCCTAACGAACCCTTTATTGATGCGTTACTCTTGGTCTCCGTAGCCATCCAATCTTCAGGGATGAGGCTTGGCTGATCGAACTCGGAGTATATGCTGAAACTGTCATCGACCACCTGACGTGTGCTTTCCACCGTTTTAGGTTGTTCAGGTTCTGGATGCTCATCGTCACGAATCAAATAATCATCATCTCGCTGCATTGAAAAGTTAAGGTGCGCAACAGGATCATGACAATCAATGTCATCCTGTTTAGTCTCCATAAACAAATCTTCTAAAGCGCCTACTTTTTCTTCTTCTTCGACAACTGCGTCTCCGAGGCTAACCAAAGGATCATTGGATACTCTCTCAGGGGCTATATCAGCGGCAATGTCTTGTGTCGAGGTAACATGCTCCAGAGAAACGCCAATTTCATATTGTCCTAAAGAAATAATATCGCCATCGACTATCGCAACAGGTTGATTTTTGAGTATTTTGTTTCCGTTAACCATAGTGCCATTAGTGGATACGTCACTAATATAGTAGGTATCTCCATACACACTGATCAGGCAATGAGTGCCTGATATAAAGCGGTTGTGATCGGTTAAAGACACACTACAACTTGGTGAACGCCCTATTGAACCACCACTCTCGGGCATTTCAATGTGCTTGACACCTGTGTATTCCTCTGGGCATTTAGAAATAAATAGAACTAGCTGATTTGAGTGCATCTATATACCTCAAAATAGCATAGAAACAGACAGTTCAAGCCCACCTATCCCATCATTGATAACTGGGAGAATATAAGAGGCTTGAGGAATGATTTGTATATGAGCATCTGGGTTACTACCTAGCTTAATGACTGTACCAACGGCGATAACTGCACCCAGCTCGAACTGATCGATGTCCTCGACACTCTTATAGCGGTAACCTTCTGGGTCAACTTGCCAACGGTTTGAATATTGTGAGTAACCTGCAGATAAACCAGCACCTACGTACGGTGTGAAAACGCTCCAAGAAGCCAGCGCATATTGCGGTACAACACGAAGTTCATAGTTAGTTACTTCTTGATATAGACCGCTAGCTGGCGCTTCGATATCTTCTGCTAGGTAGTTAAGCCCTAACCACCAGCGCCAACGGTTATTATTTTCATCAATAGGGCGAGAATGAACCAAGCCAAACCTTAGAGTGTCTTGTTCACCACTGTTACCTTCTTCGTAATTAATGCTATCGATAGTCAACATACTGGCAGAGAGTCCATAACGCTCTCCCTTTGCTACTGCAAAAGAAGAAAATAGACACATGGCTGAAATCAGCCCGATTTGACTTGGTTTTAGCATTTCGTCCCTCTAGGAAAACCGATATTCTACTTAGAGGCGAAAGATATCAATTATATTCTCTTTTTCAATAAGCCTAAAAAAACACCTATAACTTAATACATTTCAACTATAGGGTTGGTTATTTTACCTACAAACAAAAACTAATGGACCGAACTGAGTTAAAGCAATGAGCCTGTAAACCTATTTAATTAAATAAAAATTAAGAAGGCTCTACCACCAATTTAAGAGGGCTAATTTAAAGAACACAGGCGAACAAAAAACAGACAAAGTTAACAATTTAGTCACATTTATTAACTCAAAAGATCGACTTCGTCATATATAAGGCTCTCCTTAAAAACAAATCGAACTATTGACATTAATATTATGAACAAAGATCACACTAAGGATAATTTAATTTATTTTTTAAGTGTTTTTATTATCTAAACAACTTCTTTTATCTATAGAATCACTTCGGTAATGCACTGCTTACAATTTAATATAACAGCAGTGGAGTCCTATATACCTTAATACTTCTATATGATCAGTTGGAATTTGCCTTATGTTTTTTAGCGACTTCGCTCGAAGACCAATCGATGAAAATAACCCAAGCGGCTCTAACCCTAATGGCTCTGAAGACTTTGACGAAATAAAACGTCAAATAAATAATCTTAATAAAGTCACCGGAAGAGTCTCTTGGAAAACGGTTCAAACACTCTCAAAAAAAATCTTGAGCACTCACGCAAAAGACTTACGTTGTTGCTGCTACTTCACGGTCGCATCAACATATAACGATGGTCTAAGAGGCCTTGTTGAAGGGTTAAATTCATTGCTTGATGTGTGTGTCGTCTATTGGAACACCGCATACCCTGAACATTCAAAGTCAAAAGCACGAATGAGCGCAATTGAATGGATGGTGGAGCATACTGAAAAACGTATTAATAAGCACCGTGCGTTGCCGGAAGAACTTCCACTGATTGAAGCTGCGCACCAGTTGTGTTTAAGAATAGAGGAAGAGCTTCGCCTTCATTACGGTATTCAAGCGCCTTCATTTGGTCGCATTCGTCGTATCTTAAATCAATGGGCTGAACAGATAAAAGAACAACAACATGCCATAGAGTTACGCGAGAAAAAACAAGCAAATACTAACGCTGCTGCTTCCGCACAGGCAACACCTGAAATTAAAGTGAATGTATCTCCCTCTCCTGCCCCGGACTCGCCATCCCACCTCAATAACAGTGAAAAAACGACCCCAACAAAGTCCGGCCGATTTATGATCTACTTCATCATTGGCTTGATTGTTACGGCGATATGTTCACATTTTGTGTACGAACAACAACGCTATCGAACGCTGGAGCAAAAAATTAGTCAAGCTTCACTTAATGAACTTGTAAAGTTGGTCGCCTCGTTAGATTACGAAAATAAAAAATATGCCCAGTCACTGAAAACACCAACTATTAATCGCGTAGATATTATGATGAATAACTGGTTTTTAGACTCGGCCAAAGTAAGTAACGTCAGCGAGCTCGATAGCTTGACCAATGAATTAATCGCAATCTATCCAGATTCATCTTCTGCCCAGCAGTTACGTCAAAACTTTTTGACACAGAGCGCCCATTTAGAAGACCAGTTTATGGATGTGTATAAGCGATTTTCAGACGCAAGAACGGTGTTTGCCAACGTAGCTAGACAGAATGTAGATAAGAACTCTAAAACGGCGTACGAATATAGTAACTCACTATTCCCGCTTCTAGGTCGTATTGAATACGCTGAAAAGTATTCACAGCAAAAGGAAATTGACCGCGCAACCCTTTTACTGAACATCTACCTATATAAATTGAGTCAGCTACAAGCTGAAAAAACTGACAATAAATAACAATACAATTAAAGAAGTTTTAGGCTTATGTTCAAACAAAAACTGTTTAGAAATCCAGTTGTGATTTCTACTATATTAACGCTTTTAGTGGCGATAACCATTACCGCTATTTATCTTCTTTTTCTAAAAGATGCAGATAAACTGTATCTTTGGCTGAGCCTTGGTGTTATCGCCATTTTCTACGTCACTTTTCAATTCACACTATGGTTGAAAAAAAAGAACAGCGCTAAAGCTCAAAATTTGGAAACTGAGGAAGAAGCTCTTTCTATGGTTATCCAACCTCTTCTTGCTAACTCAGGGAAGAAACCAATTTATCTGATGCTTGGCAATAAAGGGTCAGGGCGACGTCAATTTTTATTTAATTCTAGTGCAATTAAACCAATGGATCGCACGAGAACCGCTAAGAATGATTTTTTTGAATGGTACGAATCTGACAGCGCTGTATACATCAAACCTGACCAACGCTTAGTGTTTCAAGAAATATCAAGCAGTGATGCTTCTTTATGGAATACATTCATCGAAGAAGTGATTCGCCACCGACCTAGAAAACCATTTTCTGGCTGTTTATTCTTCATCGACTTCGAGTTCATGATCGTCTCTGAGCCAGAACAAAAAGAGTACACTATTTCGTCGTTATTGGGGCGCTTGAGCACTATCAACTCTAAAACGTCGTCAGCATTACCCATTTATCTAATTATGTCGAAGCTAGACAAGTTAGATGGATTTAAAGAATACATGCACTTTAGCTCTCTTAAGACACGTGTAGAGTTCCTTTCTATCCCGCTGAAAGAGGCCAAAGGTGTTTTTTCAGAATACTACCGTGATAGCTACCGAAATCTAGTTAAAGTGCTTGAAAGTAACGCGCTAGATGCATCAGCTAACTCAACAGATATCGACGAGAAACAGGCAATTCTCGCTTTCCCTAAGCAGTTTGAGCTATGTCAGTCTGAAGTCAGCTATGTTCTAGAGCGTCTGTGTGATGTTAACAACGGTGTTTATTCGCTAGATATCCGTGAAATTTTCTTTAGCTCAAGTTTACAAGGCGGTCGTAAATACAATTTACTAGCAAAAAGTTGTAGTAACTACTTCAACTTACCAATTATCGCCTCTGAGCATACCCAGTTGACGGAAACACCGTATTTTTCTCGCTTTCTGATTGATTCGCAAATATTGCCTGAAAGCGATTTTGCGGGAGAAAACAAGACGTATCTTCGTCTAATTCAGAGACAAAGCCGTTTAGCCATACTCGGCTCCATTATTCTGCTTGCTGGCGGTGGTTACTTTTTTGCAACTACGTTAGACAGTAATTTACATGTGATGAATCAACTACTAAGTATTGATGACAAATCACAAGCAGAGCACGATGCAAGATTTAGTGAGCTTTTAGAAAATGCAACCAAAGCGATAGAACCGTCTTATGGGGCATGGCTTAAAGGTTCTAAGGCTTTAGATGAGGAAATATTACCACTCAATATTAGCCGTTTGGATCAAAGCACTCGCATTGCCTACGAAGCGTTACTTAAGGAAGTCGCTCAGCAGCTAATACCTCTGATTGAGAAAGGTTACCGTCTACAATTGGCACAAAATCAAAACGCTTTCACGCGCGCTTTACCTCTATTGAAGGGGTATTTAATGCTTAACGATCCATCTAAGCGTGATATCCGTTTTTTACGTCATCAAACACTCCAAATGATGAGTGATTTGAGTAACCAAAGTGACGTCGTTGATCAGGCCATGCGCTACTTAGACGCCTACTTTCGCACACAATTTGCTCCAATCGATATCAACATGGATCTTGTTCGCGCAACACGTCGCTCATTACTTGCAAATTCGAATGTCGACCTCGTGTATGCAGGCATTTTAAACGAAGCAAGCTCTATTGATTTAGGAACATTAGATCTGCAACGAGCCGTCGGTTTTGAGTTTAGCAATGTATTTAATACACCAATCGATAGCGAACGCTTAATCGTCGATAAGATCTATACCTCCACTGGTTTTAGCACCTTTTATCGACCACGCGTGGACTTAATGTCACAACGAGTAATCAGCGACAACTGGGTTCTAGGTCTATCGCAACATGTCATCCCTACCAACGAAGAGCAAGAAGCCTTTAAAGAAGAAGTGCGAAAAAAATATACTGATGACTACATCAATAACTGGCGTAATGCGCTGAGTGAGCTCAAAGTCCAAAACTATGACAACGTTGGTGACCTGACCAACGCGATAGACTTAATCTCTGGCCCTTCTTCACCAATGACAACGGTATTGAAGCAGGTCTATGCCAACACACAATTTTCACCCGTTGGCGAAAAAAGCGCTCTAATTTCAAAACTTGACCCGAAACTCGCGGCAGCAGCAGATTCGGCATCAGATGCTGTAGAAGAAGTGGTAAAGCCTGATTACTTGCTAATGCAACGTGTTGAGCAAGCCTTTCACCTATTAAACCAGCTTCAAGTGAGTGAGACACCAAACTCCCCTACTCCTTGGGATGAGACCGTTGCAGCGTTGAGTCGTGTTCGCACCTACATGAAAGACATCGCCGACGCGCCAGATCCACAAATGGCGGCGCTAGCAGCAGCACAGCATCGAATGAACAGTACTGAGGCGGACCCATTAATCAAGCTTAAACAGATTGCACAAAAATCACCAGAACCCGTTCGCAGCTGGTTACTAGATGTGGTTCAGCAAAGCTGGTCAGTAATGATTACAGAGTCCGCAAAAGGCATCCAAACTCAGTGGTACAGTGAAATTTATACCAAGTTTAAAGAGATTGGATTGGGGAAATATCCATTTGACCTAACAGCGACCGAGGAAATCTCAATTGAAGATTTCGAATTGCTATTTGCTTCAGGTGGTTTGTTAGACACATTTATTCAGAAAAACTTTGCACCGTTCTACGATACGAACTTGTGGACGCCAAAGCAGGTAGATGGTGAGACGATGCCAATCTCTCCAGCTCTGCTAGTGCAACTACGCAACTATAATGTCATTCGAGATACATTAATTAATAAAAGCACCAACCGAGTTCATATTCCGTTTAGTGCAAGAGTACTCGACCTTGACTCTAGTGCAATTAGAGCCAGTTTAAAAATTGCGGATACCAATATGAGTTACTACCACGGTCCAAGCCGAATTCGTGAAATGGCCTGGCCACCGCAAAATGGTGACTTCAATATTAGTATCACACTCCAGGATGTAACCGACGAAGGTAGACAGCACGTTTTAAATAAGAGTGGTCAATGGGCGATATACAGATTGCTAGGTGACTCGACCTTGACAAACACTCATAACGGCAGCTTTGTCAGTGACATAAAAGTGTCAGGGAGGGACTTAAGCTTACGCATCACTCCATTGACGCAGAAAAACCCATTCACTCTTGCTGAGCTATATAACTTTACGCTCCCAGAGTCGATTAAATAACAATATAAAAACAAAATAGGCAGAACACATGATTTCAAACATGACTTTACAAGGTTTAGATAAATTAGATCGAAAAATACTTTCAAGTCTATTGTCAAACGGGCGTGAGTCTATTGCGAATCTATCTCGAAACATTGGTTTGTCTCGTACAGCAGTAGCAGAAAGGATTAATCGTTTAGAAAAGACCGGTATTATCAAAGGCTATACCGCACAAATTCGTGTAGAAAACGAAGGGCGCAAAGCCGCAAGCTATCTATTGATATCTTGTGAAAAGGGTAAGAAAAATGATGTAACAAATGCGCTTAAAGAAATCCCTGAGGTTCGCTTAACAAGCGTTGTTGGTGGCAACTTTGATATTATTGCCCTAATTGAAGCGCCCGATCTGCAGTCTATTCATCATCTTTGTAACGAAATTGAGTCATTTAACGGGATTCAAAGGCTTGATACTACCGTCGTACTTCACCAGCCGATCAGCCGTTAAGCTTTTCTGACCTTTTTGATGACAACATAAAAAGCCGCTCGTAGAGCGGCTTTCTTATATGCTTCCGATAACTCGGATTTTGGCATCTTTATCACTTGGGTTACCTAACCAGAATGTTTGTCCTAAGTGGTTCCCTTCCCCATTACCTAGCTTATTCTCTGGAATACTATCTAAGTTAACTGTCAACTTTAAGTCCCACGACATCGGGTCACGCAAAATGAAACGCATCAGGCCAACCAGTGTTTTGTGTAACTCACCATCGTAGGAAAACTGCTTAAATGTTTCAAAATCGATGCTGTCGATGCAGAGATTAAATTTGCCGTTTAAGTCCGCAATGCTTTGTCCTAAGTGCAAATTTTGCCCTAATATGCAATTAGCACGGTTGAGTTTATTCCGTTGGCTTTCTGCGATTTCTACGCGGCGATATACCCACTCTTCAATGCGCACGCTAGGCAACGAGAAGTAATGCGAAACAATACCGGAAATCAGCTTCGGCGAACGCGTACGCGTAGAAAGTTGGTTTACATAAGACAGTATTTTCGCTCGATCTAACTCTGCGACCTTACTATCTTGCATTACGCTAGATAGGCCCGCCAAGTGCAGAATACGTCCAGAGAAGGCATCACTTGCCCCGCTTTGGTACTGCACGTGATATCGGTATTTCTTCCAAACCCGGTACAACAAACTGGTGTACCGATTATGGAAAAAATCAAAGAAATCTTTTACCGGATTGTCTTCAGGATCTCGCCCTGCTAGTTTCTCAGTATAAGAAGCAGGAAGTGGTGAGCTTGAACCATGCAAGCCAAGAAAGTTAGTTTCGACTCTAGAATACTGCTGGCCATTTCTCTCCATATGAGCAATAAAGTCCATATCGCTCTTTGGAAAAGATAAGTTTGGCGAAACGCTGAACTCAATACGTTCTTGGTGGAAGTACTTGTTCTCACCGACGGCGACAAAGTTAGAGTTCGGCTCTAGTTGATAATGCTTCTCTAGCAGCAAGACTGCTTGATAGAAACTAAACTCATTCGACTTATCAGAAAGTGTATTAATCATAGTATCGTCTGCTGTCCGATAAGACTTGCCCAGTTATAAACCTCGCCTGTCGCTTCATCAAACACTTCCAGTTCGGTAAAGGAGTTCACACTCGAGTACAAACGGATGAATTCGTTAAGCACCGTCGCCATCAAGAACATGTCGCCTTCATTGACAAAAAATTTGGAATTGGTGACCAACTTAAACTGATTGCCGCGTACCGAAACGCCACGAAACACACGGTCTATTGGTTTCATTTCCGAAGAGATAACCCCATCAAGTCGATGAATGGATGCGCGGTGCGCTTGTCTGTCAACACGAGAGTGGAAATCATAGGTAGAGAGAAGCACTTTAAGTACATCAATATTTGCCAGCGATAAGTAGTTGAGTGACATATTCGCAATTAACTGCCACTGAAGCTCACCATTCACTTGCGGACTGACCGATTGAGTGGGCTTGGTAATATTCCTAAACGTCGCATAGGTCGGTGATTTATGAGTCGCGTAAGTGATGTCCCCCACTGACAAACGTTCCGCCAAATCTGCGTTACTACATTGCAGTTTCATGAGTACCGTTTCTGTTCCCAGTTCCGCAATGTCCCCATTATGAGTATGAAATGATATGTAGCGTTCAAGGCCTCTACCGCTTACACGCTCAGCGACTTTAGATTTGTAGAACTCTCGCTTATCACGTTGGTTGATTTGGTGCTCAAACGACTCAAATTCGATTAATGGTTTACGACGGCGTTCGTCCTTACTCCAACTCTCCACTTGATCAATGGAATAAACCTCGTAATGCTCCTGAGTGTTACTTTGTGGACGCACCTTGTACTCGTTTCGTCGATGTTCTAAACGGATTGGATCGCCGTCTTTTTCAAACAAGTTAACGGCAGGTGTGCAGTGCAACCTTAAGTGTTTATCTTTAAGCACCACTTCTGAAGGCAAAGCACGCTTAAAGTGGAATTTGATTTTGACTGTGCTGCGTTGCGGAATGCCTTTTAACCACTCTAAGCCCTTAATATCGAAGAACATGAACTTATCTGGCAAAGAGAAGAATTCTTGCAGCAAACGGTAACCTGCAAATGAATTTTTGCTGTAAGGCAGGAGCGCTTCGTCCTCTTCATGCCCAACTGGCTTAACGTATTCTGGCCCTAAGCGATGTTTGTAACCACCACCAACATCTAATTCGACATAATCTAGGTAACGGAACAGCCATAAAAAGACAGTTCGAGTAATATGAATCTCGCCATGCAGGTGTAATCGCAGCGTGTCTAAACCGATCCGAGACAGTTCAAGGCCATGCTCCGTCGATAAAGTCACATCAATCATCGAACTGGTGCGGCTGTTGGTCTGTTCGATGTTAGTGATCGTAATTGGGTATAGATTGACGTCGTAACAAGTACGGAACAAACATTGCGTGCCCTCTACCTGTTCACTCGCCATTTCTGCGCCACGTTTCACCACGGTTTTCTCAGTAACACTTCCGGTATGCGGTTTTAGTTCGCTAATGCACAAAGACGGAATCGAACGCATGTAATGTGGCCACAGCAAAGTCATCAGAGATTGCGTCAGCTCAGGCAGTTCATCATCAATCTTTTCGCGGATTCGACCTGTCAGAAAGGCAAAACCTTCGAGAAGTCGTTCGACATCTGGGTCAAAGGTTCCCTCAGAGAGAAAGTGAGTTAACTTCGGATGATATTTGGCAAACTCACTACCCGACTCACGCAAATACGTGAGTTCATCTTGAAAGTATTTACTGTTACTCAAGTGGCACCTACTAAACGTTAAATTGGCCGTCGGTTCCCATGTAGACGTCTATCGACATTGGGACTTTACCGCCGTTATGGGAAACTTCGCCGCGAATACCAAAGCCGAGTTGTAGCGGGTTATGGTGATCTTCACGGTAATTAACCTCGACATTCAACAGTCGCGGTTCAAAGCGCTCTATGGTTGACGTGATGTTTTTTTGAATGTGGCGAACTAGGTTCGTGTTGTTAGAAAGTACGTCATTAAAATCGGGTAAACCATACTCATTGTCGATCATTGCATTCCCAGAATGGGTATTCAGCAAGTCTGCGAGATGAGAATGAATAGATTCAATCAAATGCTTGTGAGAAACGACTTTCTCGTAACAGCTTTTGGGTTCACCAAGCTCAATCCGCTCTAAAAGGCGATAACCTTTTTCCATCTTCACTCCTACGAAAAAAGCAGCCAGTCTGTACTGGCTGCTTTATGGTTTCAGCAATGGGTTATTGGTCTAACTTACCAACTAGAGACAAGTCGAAGCTTGCACCCATGTACTTGAAGTGAGGACGTACAGACATTGATACTTTGTACCAACCTGGGTCGCCTTCTACGTCTGATACTTCAACCTTAGCAGCACGAAGCGGACGGCGACCACGAACTTCCGCTGGCGGGTTTTCCTGGTCAGAAACGTATTGACGAATCCACTTGTTCAGTTCGATTTCTAGGTCAGAACGCTCTTTCCAAGAACCAATTTGCTCACGCTGTAGCACTTTGATGTAGTGTGCTAGACGGTTGATGATGAACATGTAAGGAAGCTGAGTACCTAGCTTGTAGTTCATCTCTGCTTGTTTGCCTTCTGGCGTGTTCGCAAACACTTTCGGTTTTTGAACAGAGTTTGCAGAGAAGAACGCCGCGTTGTCAGAACCTTTACGCATGGTTAGCGCAATGAAGCCTTCTTCTGCTAGCTCGTACTCGCGACGGTCAGAAACAAGAATCTCAGTTGGGATCTTAGTTTCGATTTGACCCATGGCTTCAAAGTTGTAAACCGGTAAGTCATGCACAGTACCACCGCTTTGAGGACCAATGATGTTTGGACACCAACGGTACTTAGCGAAAGACTCACTAATTTTTGATGCCATCGCGTACGCAGAGTTACCCCATAGGTAGTTGTCATGGCTGTCTGTTACTTGCTCATCGTAGTCAAACGCCTTAATTGGGTTATCTTCTACAGAGTAAGGTGTACGTAGCATAAAGCGAGACGTACATAGACCTAGGTAACGTGCATCTTCGTGTTCACGTAGACTACGCCATTTAGTGTATTGTGGGCCTTCAAATACTGACTTAAGATCTTTTAGATTCGGTAGCTCTTCATAGCTATCTAGACCAAAGAACTTCGCAGACGCCGATGTAATAAATGGAGCATGAGACATTGCACCCACGTTTGCCATGTACTCCATCAGTTTGATGTCTGGAGACGAAGCCGACATATCGTAGTCACAAATGACTGCGCCAACAGGTTTACCACCAAATTGGCCATATTCACGCGTATAGATTTGTTTGTACAAACCAGACTTCACCACTTCTGGCGCGTCTTCGAAGTCATCAAGAACTTCATCTTTCTTCGCAGAGATCAATTCAATTTGAATGTTCTCACGGAAGTCAGTGTGGTCAACCAGGTACTTAAGGCCACGCCAAGTTGATTCAATCGCTTGAACTTCTTCGTTGTGAAGAATTGCATCAACTTGCTTAGACAGTTTTTGGTCAATTTCTGAGATCATCAGATCAACTAAAGACTGATCCACTTTCTCTGTGTTCGAGCTGCTTAGTAGCTCACTGATGAATGCTTCTACGCCGCGTTTTGCAACATCAAAACCTTCATCACTTGGCTTTAAACGAGTTTCGTTAAGAATGCTATCCAGAAGTGAGCCTGATTCAACTAAGGCTGCTTCTTGTTCTGGCGCTTGTGCTTCTGCAGACATGATATCCCTTACTCTTCTTTCGCGTCTTGGTCGTTACCAATGCTTAGTTCATCCAACAGTTTCTTTCTCGCGTCTTCATCTTGAAGTACTGATGCGATCTTCTTGCGGAACGCAGGAACATTACCTAGAGGGCCTTTCAGCGCCACCAAGGCTTCGCGAAGTTCAAGCAGGCTGTTTAGTTCAGGCACGCTTTTCGCGATCGCTTCTGGAGAGAAGTCCTTCATGTTTTGGAACGTTAGATCAACACCGATTTGGCCGCCTTCTTCATCAGAAAGACGGTTTTCAACGTTCACTTTAACGTTTGGAGACATGCCTTCTAGCACTTCGTTAAAGTTGTCTTTATCGATATTGATTGGAGTGCGTTCTTCAATTGGCGTCTCATCTGCACGTGCAGTAAAGTCGCCAACCACCATCATGCTTAGCGGCAGTTCTACGTCTTCTTGCGTATCGCCAGTTGCTGGAACATAACGGATATTAATTCGCTCTTTAGGAGCCACCGAGCCGTCACGTGACATAATTCGTTCCTTATCTAACTCTTTAATTAGTCATAAATTGCTTTCCACTCTTCATACTTCTCAGGTAAAAGATCCTTACTTCTGAATAACTGATGGAGTGTTTTTCGAATCAGGTCTTCTAACTGCGACGATAAGTGGGGTTCCCAGCTCGCGAGATTAAACGCATTTTGTACTTCCCACCCCTTCTCAAGATACGGCAAACACAACGGGTATAATCCAACAGACTGGTAAGCTGCTATCAATTGTAAATACAGCATGAACTGTCCACGCCCTGAGCCATCCAGCTCAAGTTTGCGGGCGAGTTCTGCGGCATATTCCCCTAGATTTTCTAGAGTGATATCCTCCACCAGCAATGAATCTTCTTCAGCGATCACAACCGTCTGTACAACAGTTTGTGCTGCCGATGAAGTAGCATCTTGAGTAGACAACCAACTCAATGTTGCTTCATCTGCAAATGGTATAGAATTCTTAAAAGAGAGGCGTTCGATGCCCTCCAGTGACTCAACAAACCGCTTTACTTCTTGTTTCACGGCAAGTGCTGCGTCATCAAAACCTAAGTTAGTAAGCATCAAATACACGAAATGGTGGCCTGTGAGCCAAAATGGCGCGTCAGTTAGCGTGCGCTCCAAACGTTTAATCGTGTCGATGTCACTTTCCTGATTGGCTTTGTCGCGGTATTCCGCTTGTTGATCGGACGATACCGCCAAGCTCAATGGCGTTTGATCGTTTTGGTGGTCAGGTAGACCATCAATATCATCCCAAGTCAGATGACGATAAATTCGGTAAGCCAGCGGATCACTTGGATTTGCATGAAGCATGACTTCCGCGACTTTTTTTAACGTGCGTTTTGAAGCCGTAGGCGATGAGAAATCTGTATCGACATCGACTTCTTTTGCTACGGCTTTCTTAACTGGCGCAGGTTTAGGGGCCGGCGGAACCGTCTTCGCTGAAGCGGTTTGAACGTCGTTCTGTGCTGGCGTTTCTACCGCGGCAGGCTGCGTAGCTGGTGCCGCTTGTTCGATGGTAGCGACTGAGTCATCGCTCTGGTCATCGGCAGCTGCTTGTTGAGATAAAACATTGAGCTGCGTGCGAATCTCAAAGAAGTCAGCTTCGGAGTCTTGGTAAACATCGTCGTACTGACGCTGCACTTCTTCAATCGCCGAAATACAGCCTGAAACTAATTCCCAAGATTGCGCACTGTCCGCAAGCTTAGTGCTCATCAATTTAAATTGATGATTCAACCACTCCACCGCTCCGTCTCTACCGCGTTTCCGTGTCGGATAAAGATCACTACCGAAGCAAGCTAACGCCTCATTAAGCAGTTTCAGACCTTGTTCAAAACCTTTGATCCCGGATTCCTCTGCAAGCGCTCGTACTAAATAGCAAAGTGCTTTTAAATCTTTACTATGATGCTCGAGCACTTCCATCGCATTGGTTTTTACTACATTCCAGTCGACCGTTTCGCCAAATAGTGAGCCGAACTTTTTTACCTCGGCTTCCATCATTTCATAGCAAAACTCGTAACGAGCATCGTTACCCGCAGGAGATTCATCAGAAATCGGTTTAAGAAGGTGATCAGTATCAATGTTGGACAAAATTCGCATCTCCTTCAGTCAAGTAGTCTCTCAATGCACGAGCTACGGCGATGGCACCATTTGCAGGCTTAGAAAACTGATGACTCTGATTAATCGCATCCGACGCCATGCTATCTAGAATTTTTGTGATCTCTGTAAATTTTCTTGGCGCATTTCGTTCTAAATCAGCAAGGGACTCATGCAATTTCTGTTTGTCGAAAATGGATTGCTCCATCACCGTACTAAACAAAATAAATTCGCTTCTTGCGATGATTAAGTCTGTTATTTTTTTTTCTAGTTCTGGCGTATTACCGAAGTAGTCTTTGGCTAATTTAGCTTCTTCAATCGCTTTGGTATAAAAGTGCGCTTCTGCATGTTTATCAATGGAGTCATTAATATTTTCCATCACTCTCTTTGGTAAAATTTGGCTATAGAAATATGCCTGTGACTGGTTTAATAACCACGCCTCTTTCATTTCTTCTTCTGCGAGCTTAGCTTCACCATCTAAAATTAAGTGAGCAATCTGCTTATCACGACTGCCAGCAATGGCAGATACTTTCATGGAATCAACAGAGGCGACATTCAAACCCGACATCACTTTAGTCAGTGTTTCGTCCGCATAGGGAAACAATGCACCATCACGAACGAGTTCCTCTCGTAACGTGACAAGCTCCTTGCGTAAATCCACTAATGTCTGTGGTAGTCCATCAGCTAAAGCTTGATAAGACTTCAACAGAGTCTGTTTTTCATTATATAAACCCGAAAGGCTTAATTGCTGAACTCGATACGCTTCTCGGTAGGCTTTAGTTGTATCAACGCTCTGCTCAGTTTTTGCTAATACTTCTTTGATTTTCCATGGCGGCTCAGCCAAAAAAGAAGCAGTATCTGTGGGCGTGATTGTGTGACTTAAAGGTGTCGTTTCTTTGGCAAAAATAGCATCCAATGCATCCGAATTTTGCTGATACAAATAACTTCCTGTCATTGCCACCACACTCAACACTAAACTCGCCTCCAATAGTTTGAAGCGTCCGTACGCTGTTTTATCATTCGACTTACAGTGTGTAAGCAGAAGATCCGCATTACGCAAGCTACTGAAAATTGGTGCGTTAGAATTTGAGTTAATCGATTGAGTATCGATTCGTGCTAACTGCTGGGCGAAAGAAATAGCGGTATAGCCATGCCCTCTTGGTTTATTGATGACTTGTTTCAACAACTTCCAAATATGAGCCGGGATCAATGCAGGACGCTTTCGGTCTTTTAATTGTTTATTCCAAGTATCACCAAATATTGAACCCAAAAATAAATGTCCAGCGAGCAAAGCAAGGGAGTAAACATCATCTTGCGGTTCCGCGATGCCAGTTTCGATATAAAGAGGTGAAGCGTAGTTCAAGCTTGCTTCTGCGTAAGGTTCCGTTTCTCCAATATAACGAGCAGCACCGAAATCGATGAGTTTAACGTAATCGCCTTCACTCACTAGCACGTTGGATGGCTTAATATCAAGATGGCAGATGCCTCTTGTGTGCATAAACTCTAAGGCACCAGCGAGTTGATATACCAACCAAGCGATATGGTCGTGGCGGAAACCTTTAGAAGAGTGACGCTCCATCTTTTCTGCCAGTGATTCACCTTGGATCCACTCGTACATCAAATATGGGCGTTCGAATTCGTTGCCGATTTTTATGAAGTTAGCCACGCTAGGATGTTGGGAAAGCTCTAATCGACTCGCTTCGTTAACCAACATTTTACTCGCAAATTCTGGCGAGTCATCATTGATAACTTTGCAACAGATCTGCTTTTCTGGCTGCCCTTTTTTTGCGAGATGATAAACGGTTGTTTTACCATTTTTAGAGGGAAGCTTGTCTAATACATCAAATTGTGAAAAAAGCACGTACTCAAGCTTTGGCTTATTTTTTTCTGCTAGCCTTTGCTCATTCAGTTTCTTTTTCTCAATAGCTTTCACAACCAACTGATCGATATATCCTTTGGCTGTACTCTGATTATTAGACACTTAGTACTCTTTCATAGAATAAATATTATTAGAGTTGAATAATATTTTCTTGAACATACTTGTATCAAGGCTAGTATTTAAAACAAACAGTAAGCCTATTATTTTAGTTATTATTACTAACTTATTAGAGTTTTTTACTTACGCTTTCACTGCATCAGTTATACGCTTTTTCATGATACAAACGTAAACCTAATAATATGAGTGTATTTTCATTGCCATTTGATCGATGAGTGCCTACTAACATTGCAGCAACTGGAGAATCCCCTTGTCACCATGAAAGTCAAACATTAACAACGTGGTTGGTTGTCTAAAATGGTGATCTCTGACCGCAAAGGCGATTAAGGCTAGAGAAGAGCAACTGCCCAACGTGCCCCACAATTCGTTAATAAGCTGCGGTTGTTCTGGATTCGTGAACCGTTCCGCTTTAGCTCCCAGAGCAAAGCCGTAATCTTCCGTGTGCATGCGAAGGTTCGTCATATCGGAATACACTTCACCAAATGAATCGAGCTTTTTACTCGCACGTTGAACAAGTCGAAACATACCTCTTCGGTCTGAAGTATTTAATTCCGTATCAATATAGCCAAGTTGCGCTTGAGGCTTAAGTTTCAATGTCTCTATGGTATTTCTGCGACAAAGAATTAAACCTGCCCCACCCTCGCTCGGAATAACGCCCCATGGATTATTCGTACTCATTACCATCGCATCGTCGATAAGTGTTTGCATCGAACTCACCAAGGAATCGACACTGATACACATCATGGCATCGTATTTATCCAATGATTTCATGGCCTGGAGAACGAAACTAGGCCCACTGGCATGAACTGCATTCACCACAGAGAGAAAGTCAGCGTAGTGACTTTCACCAAGCCATTCTTGTACTTTTACTAGTGAAATAGACGCAGGCACCGCTATAAGTAACGGAATCGGCCTTAAAGAACGCGGCAATTGTTCCAACAATGAATCAAGCAAGTGGGTTATTAACTCACACGTTTTCTCAAACTGCTCAATTTCTTTGGTGTATTCGATTTTTGCGTAAGTAAACCGCTCGATACCATCATCCCCTACACATTGGTCGAATCTTCCTAAATCAGCATACGAAACTGCACTGGCAATATCTAAGTTCATACCAGTTGGTGTCATCACTTCCATACCCAACACATAGCGACCTGTTGAATTATGCATGCTCGCTTACCTCTTCCGACTTAGTGATAGATGTAGACAGCAGCAAGTGTTCTTTCCCCTGACAAGGAAACGCAGCGGTGTAACTAATTGATATGGCTTTCTTTTCAGCATCAACGAATAAGGTGTACATCGCCATATCAACTTGATAGATATCGTTATTAAAAATGGCAGTTGCTCGATATTTCTCTTTAGGAATGCGGAATGAAAGCGTGTCATCATGACAAAAGCCACTCATCATCAAACGCTCCCCCCCACGAAGAAAGCCTTTGCACTGCTGATCAATAGGCGCGCTTTGGAAGAACCGCTTATCAAAATCGAGTGGCAACATTGGCTTGCGGTTCTCAATCCAATCGTCATCGAACGTGCCGGCCAGCTTCTGGCGCGACTCAAAGAACGGAGGGACTGGCCCGAACCCCGCAACGCGTAGTTTTTTCGCGGCGGCACTCCAGTCCTCTCGAGGATAAAAAACCGAGGGTACTTTCTGTTCAAGCAATTCTTTGTTGGAGTCGGCAACCCCACCACCTATTCGGTTACGTAAATCACCGCCTACCGCGCAAGTGTAATCAATGTCTTTTTCAATAAATGGGATTGGATTACTCAGCGTGATACTGCCAGCATGCTCAACCCATACGCGTTCCCCGTGAATAGCGAGAGTCTTATCGATATGACCATCAATCAACACGCGGCATTCTTGGTATGTCACCGGCTTTTTCGCGTAGCTGCGCGCTTTGCCGTAAACAAGTACGTCTGTGTTGTCTTTGGTATAAGCGAATTCGTGGTCAACTTTCATCGCAGAGAAACCTTCTTCGCCCAAATATTGGGGATCATCGAAGATTTCACTTTCACCTAATTCGTGCCAAACCACACCATCGAATTGCCATGTGCGTTTGGCGACCACAACCCACACTTCATCGCCGTTTTCGTCACGTTGAAAACGACCTTTAAGTGATAGCTCAGGGTGCACCTCAATATCCCATAACTGCATTGCTATTCCTTAAGTTGAATCGTTCGCTCGCAGAAGGTGCGGCCTTTAAATTGTTAAAGTTCCAGTCTTGTTGATGAATCGGCATTGCCATATCCCAAGGCACGTAGGCTCTGGATTGAATACAGAGTTGACGCCATAGCCAATCGCGGAACAGCACATCAACGTTAGCATCTTGCATCGCAGCTAACGTAGACTCGAAGCTCAATGCGTAACCCAAGCGGCTTGGTAGATTTTGGATATATTTTTCATCTTCCACCCACTCATTGAGAAGATCGACGATCTCTTCCCATTCATACTCGACACCAACATCTTGCGGAGCCAGAGGAAGAAGTTTTCCGTAGACGACATACAAGGCTTGAAGCCAAATTTCACCCTCTGCTTCCTCTAGGCTTTCCAAGTGCTCGATGATTTGGGGCATCAACTTCCAATCACCACTCAGAGCAAAATCAACAGGTGCTAATGGAGAAGAGATATCAAACGCCTCAAACTCTTTTAACTCAAGCAACTTGGCATAAGTGAGCACTTGCGCTGATGGTAATCCATTTGGTTCGATGCCAAAGCTCTGACGGAACCAAGTACCTCTGTCACGTTTGGTAATCAAACGTTCAAATAGATATTGTTCGCTGCCTGCATTGTCATTGAGCCAATCAATCCCCTCTTTCACGTCTTGTAAAGCGAGTAGTGGCAAAGCAACATGAGAGCTAATGATGCTGGCTTTGTGCCAGCGCTTGATGAGAGAAACACTTAATGTCTGGCGGACACGTAAGCATTCAAAGTAAAACGCACCGGATGTCGCATTACCCTCAATAAGCTCCGAAAGCGTGCTATCCATAGATTCAACCGGAGATTGTACGGCAATGACCATTGCAGTTTTAGCATCTAACTCTTCGAGTAAACTCAATCCACACAAAAGGTTATCAAGATCTGAACCTAGCTCTCCTTGTAACATGAGCCAGATATAGATTTCTGGCTCCTGGTCTCTTAATTGATGAATCAACCCCGGCGCTAATCGATAAAACGACAAGTACACCTGCTTCAGTTCTTCAATTTGGCGTTCGATCAGTTTGAGATACTCCAACTCACGACTTGGATAACCCCTTTTGTGAATTTGAACTCGCTGCCTGATTAAAAACCCGATACTTTCAGAAGCAATGGACAGCTTTTCATTACAGAAATCCAGCCATGTTACTGGCAACTGGGAAAGGTCATTCACAGCGCGCTCAGCTTTTGCTAACGCGCCTTCGACTTCTTGATTGGTTATGGGTGCCTTTAGGTGCTCGGCACCGATTCTTTGTCGCATCTAGTTGTCCGTTATTAGCGTGCCATAACGCGATTGCAATTAGTTAACTCGAAGTAATTAGCTCACTCGGCGTGACTTGTTAACACAAAACCATTAGCTAACGCGATGTAACTAGTTAATTGCGATCGTTCCGCCTTGAATTTTTTGTGCTTTTTCTGCTTGAGAAGTGACGTACTTCGCTTTAGTGGTAATTCGTCCATCGCGCCCGCTATAGCGAGTTTCTGTCTCACCACTTTTGACTACCAACTCTTGTTCTGTCTCGATAACCATCTTCTTCGCTCGCAATACAAACTCATCAGAGTCATCCAGAATGGAGAAAAAAATGTCCGTCACAAGAGGCAAGCTTAAGTCGTCGTTCAAAAACTCAATTCGACAACTTAATCGATTATCGATAGCCATTTGCAGTTCAGAACGACGAAAGCCACGTCCTAGTCTCGCAGTGAGTGGCTGCTTAAATGGGTTACCATCAAAATCAACTCGCACACTGCCCGTAGACTCATTGATAGCCACTATTATTCCAAAACGCGAAAAGCAAGCCGTTGATTCGGCTTGCTGCTCTGATATTACTTCTGTTGTAAGAGGTTGTTTTTCCATTGTTAGTTAACCACTACGTTGCCACCTTTCACGACGACTTTGTCACTGCCTTCGATCGTAATAGCCGAGCCTGATAACTTTATTGAACCATCACTGTTCATCACTAAAGAGGAACCACCCGTTTTCAATACAATCTTGTCGCCACTGATAATTTGCGTCGCACCATCGGCTTTATAAGCGGTGTTCCCTTTCACTGATACCGTTAAGTTGCCACCAACCGTCTGGTTATCATCAGCACCAATGTCTGAACTCTTAGACGC
Source organism: Vibrio sp. T9 (assembly GCF_003123985.1). Taxonomy (NCBI): domain Bacteria; kingdom Pseudomonadati; phylum Pseudomonadota; class Gammaproteobacteria; order Vibrionales; family Vibrionaceae; genus Vibrio; species Vibrio sp. T9. Next base: position 16,252 of record NZ_NIGY01000008.1, on the reverse strand, counting down.
ACCGATAGTAAGGTTACTGTTTTCACCAATATCTAAGTCATCATTTTTGCCGATCTTAGTCGTACGGTTATCACCAATTTCTAAGTCAGAATTGTTTTTCACATACTGAGCTTCATTCGCGTTGTATGTGACGGTAACGTCTTGCTCGACTGTCTCGGTAAACGTACTGTTTACTTGTGTCGTTTTATGCCCATGAATGGTTTCTTTATGGTCACCATGAACTTCATTCGTTTGGTGACGTGCAACCTTCAAGAATTCATCTTGACCGATATCACGGTAACGGTTGTTGAGCACCTTGGTCGACATGTCTTTTTGAGCGTGAATATAGACTTCTTCTTGGTTCGCTTCGTCTTCAAAACTCAACTCGTTGTAACCTGTTCCTTTGTGCGTTTGCGTGCGGAACGTGGTGCGAGTTTTGTTTTCAGGTAAAGAGTACGGAGGAAAATGTAAACCGTTGTAAACTGCGCCCGTAACTAACGGACGATCTGGATCCCCCTCAAGGAAAGTCACTACGACTTCATGGCCAATACGCGGCAAGTACACTGCGCCCCAAGTTGGCGCCGCCATTGATTGGCTTACGCGGATCCAGCAACTTGAGTGTTCATCGTTATCGCCATAGCGATCCCAATGGAACTGTACTTTCACTCGACCAAGTTTGTCGGTGTAAATCTCTTCACCTTCTGGTCCTACAACAACCGCTGTTTGCGGGCCATCCACTACTGGTGCCGCTAGTTTAGGCGCTTTAAATACCACATCACGTGGAATACATGAGAACTGGTTGTAGTAAGTGGTTGGCATACCACTCGCTTCATCTTCATGCACTTGCGGATCTTGCCCTGTGTGCATTACAGACAACATAAGGTAATCGCGGTTGATCTCAGAGCGCGGATGGTCACTGACGTTAAAGCTGTAACCAGATGCTAAGCGCATTACGTCACTCGTTGCTTCCACTTGTTGATTATCGACTATGTGTTCCGACATCCACTCCGTGGTTCTCACTTGGCCCATCAGCGGGTCAACGTATCGTCCAGGATAATCAAACTGCTTGAGATCTTGGTCGAGCTCGCCAGCCTGTGTCATCTCTTGTGGAATTTTAGGGTGTTCGTAGTTGTAATCTGTGTACGTAACCTGTCCCGTTCTAACGCGGTTAACTAACTCGAGATCAGAGATATGTTCGCGATCGGCAACACCGCCACCATCGGCATGATAAACAATCGGCCCAATGTATGAAGCATTTAGTGGTGAGCTTATCAAAGGTGCAATCGCGTCATTACTGTCGACAATGACCATCGTATGATTTGAATCGCTATGGTCAAAGTAATACCACATACCGTGTTCAGCCATCATACGCTGCACGAAGTGCAAGTCAGACTCACGGTATTGCAGAACGTATTCTTTTGGAGGGTAAGTACCCGACACTTCAAATCGGTAATCGGTGACAGCCCCGTCATCGAGTACTTCTGTGATGATGTCTTGCGCTGACTTTTGCTGGAAAATACGACAATCTTGGCGCTGAGATAAGAACCAAGCTTGAGGAACCAAGACTAATTGATAACGAGAAAAACGACGTCCAGTCCCTAAGTAACGAACTTCATTCACCACGCCGTTGAACACACGCGCAGCCCCAACACCTTGTCCGTAAAGTGTCAATGTTCCTGCTTTACGTATTAACTCATCAAACGAGATATCTGGATCAAGTGAAAGTAATGAGAGATTGATGTGGAAAGGCTTAGATAACTCTTCATGAACATGAAAGCTCTCAACCCGAAATTCATGCCCACATCCAGGCACTTCAAATTTAAATTCTACGTCATTCACCATATCTTTTACCTGATACAAATAATCGAATTAGGGCCAACAATCGTTGGCCCTGAATCTTTACGCGACGAGCAATTAAGCTTCGCGTGGAGCACGCCAGTCGTCGTTACCCGCAGTACCACAGTTTTCGTGAGTTACTTCGATCGCACGGTAAGTGAACTTAAGCACTTCTTCTGTCACGCGGTCAGCTGTTGCTGCGTCTTGACAGTGGTTCATACGAGTTTGGATATCGACAAGTAGCGCATCAATCAATTTGATTGAGTAGTAGTGCTCTTGTTTACCTTGAACTGAAGTACGGTAGAAGCGGATCACACACTCAGGAAGTTTTTCGCCAGATACTAGTGCGTTGAATAGTAGTGGAGATGAGCGATCTTGAACTTTAGTTACAACAAGTGGACGGTGTACACGTTGACCAGTTGGCTGACCACTTTGTGGATCACGTGGAACAGTTAGCACGTGATCAAGTTCTTGTACTAGGAACTCATCAACGTGAGCTTCTTGCCATGTGTTACCTACTGAATCTGCAGAGTAAGTATCTTTAGTAATATGGCCTTGAGTCTCACCTTGGATAGACATATATGCTGGAGTTGGCATCGCTATTTCCTTTTCTAAAATCTGTTTTGTTTAAATCACCAAATCGCTTATCACCGCGACTACTTGGTATAATCAAAGTCCATGCCAACTCTAAAAACACAACAAAAACAACGATTTAAAAAAATTAAGACATTATTCACTAATATCTTGAGTACAATTTATTGGATAAAAAAACAAAAAGTTGGATTAAGATAATAATAAATTGTTCTAATTTTAAAAAGTGAAAATAACCATATAAAACTGTGTAAATAAAGTCATTAAAACTAATAAATCCGACACTTTTACTATCAATTAATTTAGAATAACAACGTCATTAAAACAACCACAAACATTAATGTCACAATAATCATTAAAAATAACCAACAAACGATAGTCAAAATATCTTGATAAAAAAAGAACGCAATCACTTTTAGTATAATAGCCGCTACTCTTTTCCTCTAAAGAATAAAATGGCTATGATAAATATAAACCTTTCTTCATTAATTCAGCGTCTACACCCTATTGCAAAAGTAGCATTAGAAGACGCCGCTGCACTTGCAGTCTCTGAAAAAGCAAACGAAGTTCAAATTGAGCATTATTTACTGAGTCTATTAGAAAGGCCAAATAGTGATTTTGACGTCTTATTAAGTCATTTTGATTGTTCTGAGAACTTATTAAGACAATCGGTTCGATCCACGCTCGACACCAACGCCAAAGGAAATGGCAGCAAACCTGTTTTTTCTGCTTTATTAATCGAATGGTTGCAAGAAAGCTGGCTGGTTTCTTCTTTAGATCTATCCGAAACACAAATCCGCTCTGGCGCCCTACTCCTTACTCTTGTTAGCAACCCTCTCCGTTACGGCCAACATGGTTACGCCTCTATCCTTGAAGCGGTAAACCCTGACAGCCTTAAGCGTAACTTTGCAGAGCTAACAAGCCACTCTATTGAGGCGCAAGTCGCGACTTCAGAGAAAACACAAGCTCGTGAAGATGGTTCAGCACTGAGCAAGTTCACAACCGACTTCACTGGTAAAGCACGCAAAGGCGAAATCGATCCTGTTTTCTGCCGCGACCAAGAAATTCGCCAAATCGTAGACATTCTTGCTCGTCGCCGTAAAAACAATCCTATCGCAGTTGGTGAACCGGGCGTTGGTAAAACAGCAGTAGTAGAAGGCTTGGCACTTAAGATTGTACAAGGTGACGTACCAGACAACCTTAAAGGTGTTGAGCTTTACGGGCTAGATATGGGTCTTCTGCAAGCTGGTGCAAGCGTAAAAGGTGAATTCGAAAAACGCCTAAACGCGGTATTGGATGAAGTGAAAAACTCGCCAACCCCTATCATTCTTTTCATCGATGAAGCACACACCCTTGTTGGCGGTGGTAACCAAGCAGGCGGCAGCGACGCGGCAAACTTGCTAAAACCAGCCCTAGCGCGTGGCGAAGTGAAAACCATCGCTGCGACAACATGGTCGGAATACAAGAAGTACTTCGAGAAAGATCCTGCTCTTGCGCGTCGTTTCCAATTGGTGAAACTCGACGAACCGTCTCCTGAACAAGCAGCATTGATCATTCGTGGTCTGCGCCCAGCGTACGAGAAGTCACACAACGTTTACGTGCGTGATGACGCCATCACTGCTGCGGCAGCGCTTTCTGCTCGTTACATCTCTGGCCGTCAACTGCCAGACAAAGCGATCGATGTACTAGATACGGCGTGTGCACGAGTGAACATCAGCCTTAATGCCATTCCTGCTTCTGTTGAGACTCTGCAGCAAGAACTTGCAGCTCAACAGCGCGAGCTTGAAGCACTTGAGCGTGATGCTCTGCAGCAAACTGGCGACAAGCACAGCCTTGCTAACATTCCAGACCTAAAACTGGCAATGGAAACAACGAAAGAAGAGCTAGCAGAACAAGAAGCGCAATGGCACAAAGAAAAAGAGCAGATCCAAGAGATGATTGCTCTACGCTCTCGCTTGCATGAACTGGTCTTTGGCGAAACAAATGAAGAGGAGCTTGTTGCAGAAGAAGATTCAGAACAAGAGCAAGACGTTTCTCCATATGCAGAAATGGATGAAGAAGCCGTTCGCATTGCAATTTCGGCCTGCCAAGAACAGCTAGATGCAATCCGCAATGGCAACCCACTGGTTCACTTTGAAGTGGGTCCAGATGAAGTCAGCCACGTCATCTCGGACTGGACCGGTATTCCAATGGGTAAGATGCTTCAAGACGAAGCAGAGACCACGCTAAAACTGAAAGAAAGCCTAACACAAAGCATCAAAGGCCAAGAATACGCTATCGATGCACTGTCTGAAGGCATTCAAACCGCGAAAGCTGGCTTAGGTAATCCAGACGCACCGACAGGCGTATTCCTTCTGGTTGGCCCAAGTGGTGTGGGTAAAACCGAGACAGCTCGTGCGATTGCTGATCAAATGTTTGGCGGTGAGCGCTTTATGACGACCATTAACATGTCTGAGTTCCAAGAGAAGCATACCGTATCTCGCCTAATTGGTTCACCTCCGGGTTACGTAGGTTACGGTGAAGGCGGCATGCTGACAGAAGCGGTACGTCAGCGTCCATATTCTGTTGTACTTCTTGATGAAGTAGAAAAAGCCGATCCAGAAGTGTTGAACCTGTTCTACCAAGTGTTCGACAAAGGTACGCTGAACGACGGCGAAGGCCGCACCATCGACTTCAAGAACACGCTGATCATCATGACCAGTAACCTTGCAACGCACGAGATTGAATCTTTAGTTCATCAATCCAAAGACATCGATGCAAACATCATCGCAGAAGCTATCCGCCCTACTTTGAACCAACACTTCAAACCGGCGCTGTTGGCACGTATGTCGGTACTGCCATTTGTTCCACTGTCTGATGAAGCAATGACAGAAATTATTCACCACAAGCTGAACAAAGTTTCTCAGCGTCTACAGAGCCATCACAAGTTGTCGCTAAGCTACGAAGAAAGCTTGGTTGAGTTCGTACTAGGTAACTGTCGCCTTGCTGAAACAGGCGCGCGTAATATCGACGCGGTCATCAACCGTCAGTTGCTGCCGCAACTATCGACTCAGCTATTGGTGCATGACAAGGATGATTCACATACGCAAATCGAAGTGTCTGTCGATGAGCAAGGAACACTAACCTATGCGTTCAGCTAACCATAGCGAACTTAGTAACGCCCTACTTGCGATCAGTCAGTCTTTGGCTGATCGCAGCCAGCTTACGCAAACATTGGATGCTGTGTTGACCGCTGCGAGACAAATGACCCTCGCAAAACATGGCATCATTTATGTTTTGGACCAGACTGGCCAGGCGTTGATTCCAAGTACCGCTCACCATAACGATAAAACGATTGTTTCCCACCCTTGGGAAGCATTACAGTTAGACTCAGCCAGTGAGAACGACCCATTTAACTTTGCTATTCGTAATGGTGAAGTGGTGTTGATTAACGAGTTGTATAAGTACAACGGCTATGACTGCGAAAGCATTTATCAAACAGAACAGACACTGGGATTAAAAAGCGAGAACTTACTGGCTTGGCCTTTGATTGATAGCGAAAGCAAAACCATTGGGCTGTTAGTCTTACTCGATTTAAGTGTTATCGACAATGAAGCTGCATTGACTGAGTTTTGTCGTATGGCTGCGAGTAATATTCGCCAAGCCGTTTGGTTAGAGCAATACGGGCAAGTAATAAAAAATCTCAATGCCGACAATCAAGCCCTAGTACGCGAGAACACTCAGCTCAAAAAACGTACCCAGAAAGCCTATCAAGGTCCTATTGCAGAGAGCGAAGAAATGCTCAATGTCTTGAATCGTCTTGATAAGGTGCTATCTCTTCCTGTCGATGTGCTGTTGCGTGGTGAAACGGGCGCTGGTAAAGAGGTGATCGCGAAATACATTCACGAAAACTCTAATCGTTCAGAACAACCTTTGATCGTACAGAACTGTGCCGCAATCCCAGAGCAGTTATTAGAGTCGGAACTCTTTGGCCATAAGAAAGGCTCATTCACTGGCGCGGACAAAGACAAAGTCGGTTTGTTTGAAGCAGCCAACGGCGGTACGCTTTTCTTGGATGAGATTGGCGATATGCCAATGCTACTGCAGGCAAAGTTGCTACGTGTGCTACAAGAACGTAAAGTTCGCCCAATCGGCACCAGCAAAGAGATTGAAGTGGACGTTCGCGTTATCGCGGCAACGCACTGTAACCTCATGCAGCAAATCAAAGATGGCGGATTTCGTGCCGACTTGTTCTATCGCTTGAATGTCTTCCCTATTACATTACCACCACTGAGAGCACGCAAGTCGGACATTATTCCCCTTGCTGAGCATTTCGTGCAACACACGACTAACACGCTAGGTTTGCCGCAAGCGCCAGGGTTAAGTGCCAATGTACGTAAACAGCTCCTTGCCTATCAATACCCAGGTAACGTGCGTGAGCTTAAGAACATCATTGAGCGCTCGGTGCTACTGTCCGATTTTGAAACCATTACTCACATTGAGTTTGGCGAACAAATCCCAGAAGATGTGCCAAATATCGACATGAAAGCAGCCTCACCTACCCCAGACCAACCTGCTTACGAGCGGCAGGCACAAGCGGATTTAGAAGACGCTTCAAAGAGCCTTAAGGACGTCGTTAGCCAATACGAGCGTACTGTGATCATCGATTGCTTAAATGCCTGCAATTGGCACACCAAGAAGGCCGCTGAGCAATTGGCGCTGCCAATGAGCACTCTCAACCATAAGATGAAGAAATACGACATTTCTGCAGCGGGTTGATGGGGCTTAAAAAGAAAATTCTAAATTCAGTATGAAGTCATAAGAAAAGAAAAACCGCCCGAAGGCGGTTTTTTATTTTCCATCAAGTAACCACTTTTTAAGTATTTGCTCTCGTTGCGCAGATAATGGAAGATCCCTAGCGACAGAGTAGTCTTTCATTACAGGCTCTGCATTCATCCAAACACTCAACGGAGTAGCTTTGTGGGACATCTTGCTACGAGTTGAATTTGCCAAATTGGAATCAGCATCGTCAGTCGTTCCCGCAGTATATTCAGAAATAGCTTTAAACTCCTTTTTACTCATCTCATACCACTTTGGGTTGTAGTGGATCTCTCGCGAGTTGAACAAGGTTGGCGCCGTTGTATTTATAGCTCGTACTGGAAGCTTCTGTGATGAAGCGTTTAAAGATAAGCCTGCTTTCCCATCGATATCGAGCATGATATATGGCTTTTCGTTTTCACTAGGGATAAACGGGCGCAAGCCAGCCATCTCTTTCCCAGTTGCATTAGTGTACTTCAGTGAAATCTCGACTGCATAGAGATCAGTGTCAACAAAGTCTGGTGATAAATCGAATAGCCCTCCTTCCTTGACTACCATGTCGTTTACAAGCTTACTTATATTGCTCGAAAGATGCTTCGAAATGTCAGTCAAGTTTTGCGGAACCGACTTAGGTTTGAATAAGACCTCTTTTTTCACGAGATTCACTTCGACCTTTCCTAGTGGATACAGATCGACATCTTGATGCTCAAAACTGTAGCGACCTCTTGCGTCGTTTGCTTTCAAACGAATATCCACTGGTAAACGGTGAGTGTCAAACCCCCCTTGCTCAAGAGTTATCTCCACATTAGCAACCGATTTAGTGCTGACAATAAGTAGCAGCTTGGAGGCTTGAGCCGAAGGATCATAGGATGGCTGTTTTTTTGTCCAGCCGAGCGCTTCCATTATGTCGTCATGCTCACTTCCGGGAATGAGGCTCTTAACGCTAGCATCATAAATGTACAAGTTTGCCTTAGCATCTGAGAATAATTCTGGATACTCTACTGCTTTTTTCCCTGCTCTTGCTAAGAAGGTTTTCTCATATAAGAATTCATGCTCTTTCGACATTGTTAAATTAAAGATGGAAGCCTTATTCGTACTAGAAGTTAGCTCCTCACCATCTTGTGTTTTAAATACGAGCTCTCTTTTATATGTTAGCTTTGTTTCTGTTTTAGCAACGTTAGGCACACCAACTTCTAAAAGGTAACGCATCACATAAGCCGCTGAGTGTTGTTCATCTACCTGACCAAACACCGACTTCCATTCTTTGCTACCGTAGTCATCTGCAATAGGCTTGATGCCACTCATGATGTTGCATCCAAAGTAATAAGTAGGACTTACAACAACACCGTATAGTGTCGTATCTGTCTCTAACATTTGCTTCTCTGTTAAATACGCCCTCTCAGTTTCAACTAGTGATTCCAGTGCAATTTCACGAACATATTCAGTAGTGTAAGAGCCAAAATCGTCAAAGAACCTATTTTGCCTCACAGGTCTAACACCGACAGGCACAAGATTAAGCAAACCTTCTTCTTTGAACTTGGTCAGCGTTTCGTCCTTCATATCAAGAATAATAAGTACTCTAATTGGCATAGTCGGCGTAATAGCTTCACCGCTATTAACCCTGTCTTCGAGTGGGAGCCACTCGTCATTGACTTTTACGGAAACCATATGCCCAGCAAACATGGAGTCATCGAGCTTAGATAAATCTGGAGCTTTTAATAGAGATCTAAGCTTAGTTAAACTAGGGTCAGCAATAGTATGTATAGGACAGAATTTTTGATATACCTGCGATTGTTCAAGCGCTTTTATCCCGGTCTGAGATTGCTTCGCTCGGTATGTTACGTAACTCGTCATTGCAGCAAAACTCAGCACACTTTCCGAAGCACTACGGTAAATATTCTTTGTTTCTAGCCACGCTTCATCAAGGTGGAAAGAAGGAAGCCAAGTTCCCCCCAAATCCCATTCATCACTTAAAAGATAGGTCTTTATATAGCCTTCAATATCAAGATCTCTTTGCCCAGACGTCAAGTGATTAACCGCGTAATATTCCGAAACGTAATTAGTTGTTTTATTCTCTTCTTTTATTTGAGATTCAAGTAGAAGCAATCGCAGCAGCCCATTGAGCGCTATAGCGCGTTTTATATATGCCTTGCCAACAACACTCAGTTCATCGAACGCAGGTAAACCTCGATACAGTAACGCCTGTCCTACCACATCAAATTCAGAAAAACGTTTCTGCTTCTCTTTGTATTCTTCTAATTCTTTATTAAGAATTTTGGCTGCACCATCCAAAGTAGAAACCAAGGTTTCACCTGACCAATACAACCCATATGCTAACGCAGCACCTGGACCAAGCATTGGCGCAGCAAAGCCTAATGCAATATCAAAGGCTTGGCCGGAAAATTTCCAAATTTCCTCATGGACTTTCATCTCTGCTAAAACCGCTTTCTGTCGATTTTTCTCCAGAGCTAGCAGCCAACTTCTACAAGCAGGATATTCAAAAGCAGAGTTGAGGTAGAACTTCATCTCCGCTCGACGACTTAAGCGCCTATTACTCGTATCATTATCGGCATAAACGCCTTTACCAAGCGCAGATATTCGATGGTCCCACTTAATAGCATCAGTGCCAAGATCTTCTAAAATTGATGATTTCAGCGCCGAAGCACGTTTTTTCGACAGTTTAGTGTTGTATTCCACCGAGCCAATATCACACGTATATCCTTCAATGTTCAGCAACATTTCTGATTCTGTATTACGCAGATATTCAGCCACTTTAGAAACGAGCTTCTTATCAGAATTGGTAAGTTCATCATTTGCGCTATCAAATTCAAAAAACAGCGTGAGATAGCTTGCCTCACCTTCTTTTGCCCGTTTTTTCTCTAACAGCGGCCTACCATTTAACAGCACTTTATGACTTACACTTTTATCAGAGAATGCTTCAAGGAGCGCTTTTTTATGTTCCGCTTCAGACTCAAGCAGTGCCTGACGATCTTTTTCATCGCTCAATAAAAGTGTTGATATTACCGATTGTGTTTTCTGGCCATATTCCTTCGACTTATCAATATAGGCATTAAACGCCGCCTCGGAATTCTCGATACCTTTCGGAATTTCAAGACCGCTAGAAACAAACTCAGCAAAGCCAAAAGGCTTATCAAGTGCATATTCAATAGCCCGAACGGCGGGCTTTAAAGGAGTTACGATCTTATCGTCCACCTTATGCCAAAAATGCTGTAACGCTGGTGGAATTGTATAAACGCTCGGTAACGCGCTCCCAAAGTGATTTGACCAGTTAAGTGCTTTTGCTAAATCTTCAACAGATCCAAGCGTATCTTGAGCCGGTGGCTTCAGCTTTTGCGCAAAATCTAAGAAACCCTTTGCTTTTGCATCAATACCGACCGCGAGTTTTAAAGCATTTAAGAGCTTATCTTCAGCTTGCTCTCGATTCAAACCTGCGCTAAATGCTTTATGAACCGTCGTCATACTGAATGGATCCATCACGCCAGACGCTGAAGCCTCGATAACGGCTTTATAGTTACCGATGGAATTTAGAATATTAATCGACGGTTGCACACCAGTAGCAGGTTTGTTTTCGCTTGTATAGGGGAGATTTTTACTCCAATCGAGCCAGCCTTTAAATGTTTCTGGCGCATGTTGGAACAGTGACTCCTCAACAGAGATGGGATCACCAGAAAGGATGATGCTGCGCCCTGCTATTGAATAAATAGGCAGGTGTAAGACTTGCTCAGATAATGAGTAACAATTGTTTGGGATATTTAACTTAGCAACCTGAGCCATCTGGCTATCTGAAGGTTTAAGTAATGCATCCCAATATCGCTTAATTCCCTCTAAATCTATATCAAAGCGGACTAATTGCTTGATTTGATCATCCTCATCCAGATGACCGCCAGTTATCCAAAATGTGGCGACATATTGGGTTACTTCCTTTGCAACGTCAGAGTCACTGGCCTGATTAGCAATATCAAAGTATGTAACCGGCCTTACTCGGCTAGTGATTTTATTGCCTATATCCTTAGCATCCCCTTGGATGATCAAGTTTTCTGGTTGTCCGGACAAAGTAACTTCTGCCCCCTCAAAATAGTCGGCAGAGAAGAATAAATTGATGGTCCAAACTTGAGGAATACGCAGATAATAAAAATTATGATTATAGTTTTTGCTATAAATTTTTTCATACAGGCGTTTATACGCGCCTTTATTTTGCCCAAACTGCGCCTCTGCTGCTTCAGCTTTATGGATAAAAAACTCGGCTAATTCGGGCGCTAAAAATCGCCTCTCGGCAGGGTCTTTGCTTAGCTTTTGGTCCTGTTCAATATCTCTGTTAGTTACTACGCCAACTTCAATGCTTTCATCACTAGAACTTACAACATCCTTGGCCAAGGCTGCTAAGCGTTCCGTCCAAGCAGTATCTTCAGACATAACCGCAGCGGGAATTAAGTAAGGTGGGATATAGACGGGTTTTAGCTTATCTGTCGTGCTAGAAATCGTTAGTGGCGAAGAAGAAGAAAGCTTATTCCCATCAAGCTCTTTAACTGATTGAACCTTGGTATTCCAACCTTGTAGCCGACCTGATGAATCACTGAAGTATAGTGGTGACGCATTCTTACTATTGCTACCATCCACAGCTTGACCAACTGTTAACTCTGGAAGGGCTAACGCAAAACCGGGCAATGGATAGAGCCCGTTGCCAGTAATGGCCTCCCCGCCTGGTCCGACCAATTGTCCCATCAAGTAGAGAGAGTGCTGTTCAATCTTAGCCCTAGCCATGATTACGCTCCTCTAGAACGGTTCTTGCTTTTTCGATGTCAGCATAACTTGGTAGCGGATAGAGTGACTCGCTCCAATTATCCGCTTCTTTATGCTCAATCACATTACGGCTAAAGCCAAAGCCATAGGCGGATTTTTTAACTCGTTCTCCATCTCTAAAACCTACGAACCCATATATCATTTCTGTAGTAGGGCTATTATCGGTGGGCTGGTGTAATACGCGGGTTATGTTTCGACCGTGAACAGGGACGAACCACATATCACTACCGTTAAAAGCCAACAAATCCACTGTAGCAGGGAAATCGCCTATTTTTTCAGAGGGCCTTCCCGAGCGGTATGCCGCACCTCCAAGGCAATAAAAACCATCTCCATACTTTCCGCCCCAGACATTACAATCGTAGCTATCCGGAGTAAAGTCACCGCGATCGACCAGTTTTAAGGTTTTTGCATCAAACACGAATGTATTACCGCATTTGGGTACATCGCTCTCCCCAAAAGTTTCAAGGTATTCGTCATTCTCCCACCCACAGCCAAACCCCGCCAAACTCGAATTAAAACTCAAATAGATCGCTTGCTCTGACTGGCTCATATAAGGCTTGGCAAAAGAGGTCATGTAACGTGCGTATGAACCATTTACATCAGTAAATTTCACTACCTCTTTGGTGTCTAGCTTAACCAGAAGAAGCTCATCTCTTTTTTTCACAACAACTTGTGTGCTGTCTGTATCCCACATGATGTCGTGACGAGTTGAGCCAGACTCCTCACTAATGTTAGTTATTTCGCCATTATCTAGATCATACAGCACGGTACTATCTTTCTGAGGGACAACAAGATAGCGGCCGTTTGGCGATCGTGACATATATTTAGCATAATCAATCCCAGTATTAGGCGGGGGAGGCAATATCCCTTCAGGGATCAGCAATTGAGGGTTAGTACCATCAATATTTAATACCCAGTAACTGACCTTGGATTTATCTTCTCGGTTTTCGATAGTAAACAGGACCTGAGGGAGTGTCACATTTTCAGTATTCCAATCTGCAACATTTGGGTTATCCGGTATTTCAAAATCGTACTGGTAAAGCCAAGTATCCGTTTTACCTTTGTACAAATCTAGGCGGTCTGCCATGCTCTCTATTCGAGCTTTCTCATCAAAATACGGCTTAGCAATAATGTAACCAACACCCGCGACAACAACAGTCGTCAAACCCAAGCCGAGTAATATTTTCTTTTTCATTCTTAATCCATTTTCTATTTAGGTTACAACGACCAATCCAGCACTAATGACTCAAAGAGTTGTTTTTCTGCTGCAGTCATATCTTTAGGCTTATCGTTTGGCTGAGCTTCGGGCGAACGTTCAGTAGCGCTCTCAGGTTCAACAAATAAATCGTTGTAAGCGACCCGATCAAAAAGTACGTGACGACTGTCTGGGTCTTGGTCATGTACCAGGGACATAGTAAAGACCCCGTCCGATGGTAGCCCACTTAACAGCGCTTGCTGCCAGTCGTGGTCTTCCCCTTCATAAAACTCTAAATCAAAGACGTCTTTATAATCGCTATTGTGATCGATTACATAGAGTGAATTCAAAGCGGTGATGCCAGACGTACCAACATCCACCCGGAATAATAGGCCACTGTTTTTTCCATCCACATAAGCGATGACCGTATTACTCTGGTCATAACTACGTACTATGGCTTGCTGGTCACTCAGCCATGGCATGTCATCCTCGGTAACTTTGTGGATGGCGGCACTGTCTACATCGGAGGTGAATTCTTGTGCACTGAATGACTGCCCGTCACTGTAACTGCTTAATTCATCTAATGGTGTGCTGGATTTCTCTAGCAAAGCAGCATCCGATTCTAATGCTTCAATTTGAGCAAAGCGCTTTTGCTTTGGTGAGAAAATGATCTTGAGTCCATTTTCCCCCTGTTGGATCTCACCCGATATTTTGTAAGGTGCCCAGAAGTGCGCCATAGCAAAACCGCTTGCGCTTCTTTGTATTACCTGAGGTGTGTCTTTTTTCTTTTCTTCTTGCTCTAGGGTACGGTAATACTCGACGTCAACATCTTGGTAGTAACCTTTCTCGTTTATGGCCATCTCGCGCCAAAGCTTTCCTTTCCAAAAGACATAAAGAAAACCACCACGCAGATCAGAAGCTTTTGCTTTGTCGTTGCTACCATCTAAGTAAGCCAATGGTCTCACAGGCACCAGCACGTTATCCCACTCATCCATCTGAGTGTCTTTATCAACGGGTTGCAGGTCTTCTGCGAGTTTAAGCAGGATTGGCTGAGGCTGGTCAGTACATGGGATTTTGATATAAAGCGTTTTGCCCTCAGCCTCGAGATCTTTAAATGTCGCGAGGCTGCGGTGTTTATTTTCTGTATCGGCCTTGCCTACAGTAACTTTTTCTTTTTGAGCTTCGGTTTTTCCCAACATCAAACATGCCGCGTTGCTAGACCACTGCCCTGCAAACTCGACAACGATTTTTTGCTCTGGACTTGGCTCAGAGGGGACATGCGTGTAACTACGAACTAAAGCAACATCTTCGGTAACCTGCTTGTATCCTGCTTTAAAAGCTTTGCTTTCATTCGAAGCAGATACAGAGTCAACGAGTGTTTTAAGTCTAGGGAAGCTTTGCAGCTGAGAGTCCGTCAATGGCGACCGACGAGCAACGGTAGATAATGACACCCAATTGCCTTTTCCCAATTCGATTCTTATAGCAGCTAGCAATGCGCTGGTCGTTTTTTTGGCAGAGATGGAAATCTTTTGCGCCAATTCTTTAGGGAGGTTTCTAAGGATGTCATCTGAATTTCGCAAACGCGAAAGCTGTCCTATACACTCGTCCGGTGTAAGAACATAAGATAGCTCGTTGGAGGATAGCTTCGAGCTAGGTATAAATTTGCAAACTAAATGCATTTGAATTCTCCACAACCAACATCGTAAATATGGCTGCGGTGACAATTAAGCTGATAAGGCTTACAAGTACGATTTGGTCTGCGTATCCTACTTACTTAGCCATTTATTTTCAACGAGATAGAAAAATCGCCCGAAATCAAAAAACACCAAAAAAATGGTAATTTTTACTATCAAAACATGCGATTTGACCACTATAAAAGCCAGTAACATCACCCACTCTGTCAAAATGGTAAAATCTTACTCTCTAAAAAAATTTAATTTATGGACTGAAGTTAACAAAAATCGTAGTAACGTGCGCTTCAGGTAAGCTCGAGGAAATTCAGAAGTTTATGAGGTGCCCTCCTCAGCAACAAACAACAAATTGACTGCTACTGAGGAAGTTTAAATAAAAAGGTGAGCGCATTACGCACTCACAAAAGTAACTGCTCTGAAGCTTGCTAGGATTAAATTTGCTTCATCGCGAGTTAAAGAGGCGAGGTATTACCCATCGACCTCATGCAGAACACTATACTCTGAGTATAGAAACGAGCGTAAATATATAATATTTAAAAAGATTTTCAACGCGACACATTCACCACAGCATCTACCGAGCGACCATCACAATCACGTCATACACACCTAAAAGCAACATTGGCCTAGTTATTATAGTTATTCAGCCTTGTATTAAGACGATTCATTAATTCGAGTAACTTATCAATAAAGGCAATTATTTTGATAAATATCACAAAAAGTCCCAAATAAATAAAGCGAGCTAAACGCTCGCTTTATTTATGCCGCATTTTTTAAAGTTTTGTTCTCACTAAAATATCGGTTGTAGACAGCACCTAAGGAGGCTGTACTTGCGAAACGATCATAGTTCAATGTTGCTTGGACCTCTTCGGCAGAGGCAGACAGCTTGTTGGTACCATTCACATAAATCGTTACGGCTCCGTCCTTCAGTCCTGAAAGATCTAAATCAGTTGTCCATGAGTCTGAAAGCACGGTTGCCATGCCTGTGGCTTCTGTACCATCAGCGTCGACTGCTTTGATATCTATATACTCACCATCTTCAAACCGTTCACTGCTACCACTTACTGTCACGCTTTCCACTCCAGCAACATCGTTGATAG
This sequence comes from Vibrio sp. T9, assembly GCF_003123985.1. NCBI lineage: Bacteria > Pseudomonadati > Pseudomonadota > Gammaproteobacteria > Vibrionales > Vibrionaceae > Vibrio > Vibrio sp. T9. Next base: position 245 of record NZ_NIGY01000008.1, on the reverse strand, counting down.
CATCTAGATGTATTGTTGGTGTAATTGGCATGGAGTAAGCCGTGTTCTGGCTACCGGTATTCCCTGACAAGTCTTGGTAGTCACGAACCAGTAACGCCACATTGAGTTCTGACGAGCCTGGTACCACCACATCACCAGTCCAAACGCTTGGGTCCGCGGTTGCCACTAATGAGGTGACCGTCGTACCACCTAACGCCGCCGCTGCGGATTGCAGATCTTTATCGAATTCCAGCGTTACCGTCACG